>JBDRQD010000048.1:0-273340 GCA_043826455.1 Candidatus Bathyarchaeota archaeon | reverse complement strand
TGCCTTTATCCTCAGGCTTACCTTTGCCATTGTTAGAGCCTTGACCGTTCCCGTTTCCCTTGTTCTCCTTGTGCTCGTTCTTGGCGCTGTTGACGTTTCCCCTGAACTGGTTCACCAGGTCCTCTTCCTCGGAGGTGTCCTCGCCCCGGGCGGTCTTCCTCTCCATCTTCTCCACCATCTTCGCGATCCTGGCCTCATACTGGTTCATGGTTCTGAACATCTGGGCCGAGGCCGGGTCCTCCAATTCGTTGAACTCGTCGTCGAGGCCTTCTGTGGTCTCGTCCAGCTCGTCAAGAGCCTCATCGTACTGACCCGCCTGTATTCTCTCCTGTATCCGCAGGAGCTTCTGCTCGGCGTGGTACAGGGCGCTCTGGGCCTTCACCGCGTCACCGGGAGACAGGTCTCCCTGGACCTCGTTGTAGTTGCTGAACATGTTGGTCAGCTGCTCCTGGAACCTCTCCTGGAACCTGTTGATGAGTTGCTGCTGTATTTCGGTTATCTCTTCCTCAGTGGGCACCTCGGCGCCTTCCTCAACAGGCTCGCCCTCTGATTCCTCAGTGAGCTCCTCTACCACCTCGGGGTTGTCCTTCTGGTACTTCCTCCAGGCGTTCCTCAGCTGCTTCATGGCCCGCAGGTACTGCTGGGCCGCGGCCTGGGGGCTCTCGCCCTCCATGCTCTGGGCCTGCTGCATGGCCATCCAGGCGTGCATGAACTGGTTTCTAAGGGCCGGATCGGTACCCTCAGGGATCTCTGGGCCGTCGTACCCGACCAAGTCTGGGTCTTCTTCCCCCTCAGTGCCTTCACCTTCTGTGCCCTCGCCTTCGGGGGGACTTGACTGGCCGAAGATCAGGTTATAGAGCTCCTGGTACCTCGCCTCCGTGTCCTGTTTTATCTGCGCAAGGATCAGGGGGTCGATGTTGCCGGATCCAGGGTCCTCACCGGTCTCCTCAGCGTAGACCATGTGCGTCAACGGGGCTAATAGAAGCATCATCAAGAGAGTGAGCGCCAGTGCCTTATTCTTCATCCGACTTCACTGAAAAATAGAGGGCGGGGGGCTTTATTATAAGAACACCGTGGAACGTTTTGGAACGATTTTCCCGGTCAAGCCTTATGGTACTTCTTCATCACCCGTATGAGGCTCTGGTTACCTATCTTGGTCTCCTCCACGATGCCTTCACGGATGAGGCGCCGCATCAGTCTCCAGGCTGTGGACCTGGGCAGGTCGAACCTGTCGCGTATCTCTGAGGCGAAGGCCTCCCCGTTGTTCTCCGCCAGGTACCGGAGGACCTCCTTGTCCTCCAGCCTCAGGTCCCCGTGCTTATCGAATATCCTGGCAAGGTCCACCTCCGCTGGGGTCGCAGGCGCAGTGGGCGCTGGTGGAATGGCCTGGCCCAGCGTGGGCCTCACCCTCTTCAGGTAGACGTAGCCGCCAGCGGCTGCGGCTGCCAGTATGACCACCCCCGCGTATAGCATGGTGTTGTCAGGCGCCTTGGCTGTGGTGGCCAGCTGAGCCGCCCCGATGGCGGTCATCTCCGCCTCAGGGTAGCTTCCCGCCTGGTATAGCTGTCTAGCGGACTGGAGCTCTGCCTCTGCCTCGGATAAGCCGCTTGTCCTACCCTCGCTCCGAGCCCTCTGCACGGCATCGGCGGACAGCGAAATCTTAGTGGACGCGGAGTCGGCGGCTGCGACGGTTGATATGGCTAGCTGTTTAGCGTCCACAGCGGCCGCCTTAGCGTCTACATAGATCTGTTGCTGGTAGAGGGACTTGGTGGCCTCCAGTTGGCCGCGAGCACCTTCTAGAACATAGCCCGTGGCCTCCTTATCCTCGATATAGGTCTGGGCGTCCTGTATGGCGGCCTGGGCCTCCTGCTGCACGTTGGGCAGCCCGATGATGTAGTAGAGGGATAGGTCGCCTGCGGGCATCTTCACGTACTGGAGCCCGCCCACGGTGCCCAGGTCTACGGGGACGTGGCTCAGGTCGAAGATGGCGGTGCCCACCGGAAGAGTGATGGTTGAGGATACGGGCGTCGTCACGTTGAGGGTCCACAGCAGCCCCTCCTTCGTGGTGAGGCTGGCCGTGTAATAAGTGAATGTGAGCTCGGTGGCTCCCAGGCTGTCCACTGTGACTCCCGATGGACTGGGGGTCGAGGCCAGGGGGCGGCCCTCCTCGTCTCTCACCACCAGTGTGCTGTAGCTTGAACCAAACAGGTCCACGTCGACACGGACCTTCGTCGGGTCAGACTCTACATAGTAGACTATCTTCACGTTGCCGTCCGAGTATACAGTGATGTCGAGGCTCAGGGGGGTGACCTCGTCCTGGGCGCTGACAGCCATGGCTTGAAGTAGGATGACGGTCAGCAGCCCGACGAAAAGCAAAATTTTCCTCAATCGTTCCCCCACTCACACATCATGTCTATCATTTTGATATAAAAATTACATAGACCCTCATAGGGGGAGCGTCATAACTTCTTTAATACAAAACGGATCAAGGTTCTAGAGGATAGAAATGGACTCGATAATGATAATTGGCTCCGCTGGAAGCGTGGGCCACGACATGATGTACCAGATCGCCAGCATGGGGCTGCCCATAAAGGTCGTGGGCGCCGACGTGAACGAGGCGAAGGGCAGGTTAGAGATAGAGGAGAGCCTCCACGTAGCCCACAGCTTCGGCTTCTACCCGGACCTGAGCTTCACCAAGATAGACCTGTTCGACGTGAAGGGCACCGCAGAGCTCCTGAAGGAGCTGCGGCCAAAGGTCGTATGCAATCTGGCGAGCCTGGGCAGTTGGTGGGTCACCAGGCTCCTGCCGGACGAGGAGTACAAGAAGATAGGGCCCATCGGCCCGTGGCTGCCCAACCACCTGACCCTGGCCATGAAGCTCATGGAGGCAATCAAACTCAGCGGCGTGGACATCAAGGTGGTGAACGGCGCGTTCCCGGACGCCACAAACGTGGTCCTGGGCAAGCTGGGGATGGCCCCCGTCTGCGGAGGCGGCAACATGGACTTGGGGGTCTTCCGGTTCAAGCGCATCATCGCCAGGGATATGGGCGTCCCCTTCCGCAGCGTCAGGATATATGGCGTCGGCCACCACGGGGCCTTCTACACCAAGCGCATGGATGCCCCCTTCTGGGTGAAGATCATGGTGGACGGCGAGGACGTCACCGGTAGGTACCCCAACACCAAGCTCCGGGACATGTACGCGGCCGCCGGCTACGCTGCCAGCGTCCAGTACTCTGGGGCCCTGGTGGACCAGATGAGGACAGCGGCCAGCTTCCTCAAGAACGTCCTGGCCATCTACTACGACACCCAGGAGGCCCAGGAGTGCGTCCCGGGACCCAACGGGCTGCCCGGCGCCTACCCGTGCAGGCTGGGCGAGAACGGAGCCGAGGCCGTGGTCCCCGACATCAGCCTGGAGGAGGCCATCAGCATCAACGAGGCGGGGGGCCAGTTCGACGGCATCGAGCGCATCAAGGACGACGGCACCGTGGTGTACCGGGACGAGAACGTCCGGTACATGCGGGAGGTCGTAGGTTACGAGTGTAAGGAGCTGAAGCCTAAGGAGTCTGAGGAGCGGGCCAGGGAGCTGGAGAAGCTACTCAAGAAGCTGTACGACAAGTACCACGTGAGCAAGTAGACGCCTCACATTTTTTCTACTCAGACCCCCTCTTCTCCTTCGGCGAAGGATTTGACGGACAGCATCCTGATTATAGGCTCCGCGGGAAGCGTGGGCCACGACATGATGTACCAGGTAGCCTCTATGGGGCAGCCCATAAAGGTGGTGGGCGCAGACGTAGATGAGGCGAAGGGCCGCTTCGAGGTGGAGGAGAGCCTCCACACGGCTCACAACTTCGGGTTCTACCCTGACCTCAGCTTCACCAAGATCAACCTCTTCGAGATTAACGAGACTGCTGAACTCTTGAAGGAGCTGCAACCCAAGGTCATATGCAACCTGGCGAGCCTGGGCAGCTGGTGGATAACTCGGCTCCTACCCCCCGAGGACTATGAGAAGATCGGCCCAGTGGGGCCGTGGCTACCCAACCACCTAACACTGGCCCACAAGCTGATGCTGGCGGTGAAGAAGAGCGGCATCCACACCAGCGTCGTGAACGGGGCTTTCCCGGACACCACCAACGTGGTGCTCAGCAGGCTGGGGCTGGAACCGGTGTGCGGCGGAGGAAACATGGACCTAGGGCTCTCCAGGGTCCAGAGGATAGTGGCACGGGAGCTCAAGGTGCCCTACAGAAGCGTGAAGATCTACGGCGTCGGCCATCACGGCTCCTACTATACTGTGAGAATGGGCGGACCCTTCTGGGTCATGATCATGGTGGACGGGGTGGATGTCTCAGATAGGTTCCCCAACGAGCGCATCACGGAGCTTTACCAGGGGCAGGGCTACGGTGCTGTAACCCAGTACAAGAGCGCCGTGGTGGACCAGATGAGAACCGCCTCCAGTTTCCTGAAGCACGTCCTGGCAATCTACTACGACACGGGGGAGGTGCACACAGCCGTAGCCGGAGCGAAGGGGCTGCCCGGCGCGTACCCGTGCAGGCTCTCCGAGAAAGGGGCCGAGATCGTGCTACCCGGCATCAGCCTTGAGGAAGCCATCAGCATCAACGAGGCGGGGGGCAGGATAGACGGCATCGAGAAGGTGAAGAGCGACGGCACCGTGGTGTTCTGCGAGAAGAACGTCAGACACATGCGGGAGGTCGTGGGCTACGAGTGCACAGAGCTGAAGCCCAAGGACAGCGAGGAGCGGGCCCGTGAGCTGAACACCCTCCTAAAGAAACTGTACGACAAATACAACGTGCAAGCGTAGAGGAGCCGCCTATAGGAGGGCTACCTCCCTCATTTTATCGCACGCCACCGCGGAACCGTACTCGCCGCCGCAGGAGACCCTGAGCAGCTCCTCTAGGTCATTTAACGCGTTCTCCACGACGCTCCTTGGTATCGCCGGTGAGCCGTCCACGAACATGGCCACGTTCGCCGTACCCACGGTTATCTTGGTCTCCTCGCAGTCGCGGTAGTTCCAGCGCCTGGTGAGAACCCTGGCATCGTCGGCGTACACCACCTCGCCCGGGTATGTCTCCTCGGCAGCCGCTGGCCCTAGGGGTGTGAACTCCTCGCCGCCCTCCGAACACCTGAGAACGATGTCTCCTCTGACCCGGTCCAGGTCGAAGCCCCCCATGGGCACCAGGTGCCTCACCGAGACGGCGTTGTAGGCGTCCACTGCCGAGTTGATCCTGGGCAGAGCCCCCTCCTTCAGGGCTCTCCTGGCCAGGGCCTCAGCCGAGGGCCGGTAGTCCCCCGCCTTGGTGCCGAAGCTCCTGTACATTTCCCTCCAGGAGGCGATGAAGGGGTGGCGGCTCGCTGGGCCGTCCCCCAGCTTACCCGGAAGAGCCTCCAGGGCTTCTCGCTTCGCCGCCTCCACAGCGGGGTGGATAGACGCGTTCTTCAAGCCTCTACCAACCAAGACGCCTATGTGAACGCCGGGGTAACCCTCCAAAACCTTTGCCCTGAACCTCATAGCATGGATTGGGGCCATGCCACCTGTAAATTTATCTCTAGAGGACGCGGACCCTGGTAGAGTTGAACACCGGGCCGCCGCCTATCTTCTGCGAGGTGCCCGAGGTGAGGCCGTTCTGTGGCCTTCCCTCCCCGTCCAACAGCTCCCTGGACATCCAGAGGACCCCAGGGCGGACCCTATCAGTGACCTTGAAGGTGACGCCGAGGCGGCCCAACTCGTTCACCAGGGTGCCCGCGTCACCGTCCCGTACGCCGTTCCTCTCGGCGTCCAGTGGGTTTATCCACGCCTCAGTCAGATTCTCCCCGTAGACGTCTCTGAACTGGGTGTGGGTGTACTTGGGGACGGAGCTGGTCAGCAATGTGAGTTCGCCCGGAGCCTCATTCAGTTCAATCTGCCTGGGCAGAGCCGTGACCCCTTCCGGGGCCGCGGAGGAGGCGAACTCTATCCTACCCGTGGGCGTCTGGTACTGGTCACGGGGCCTTGTCCTGAGCCTGAGCTGAGCCCCCTCCAGGTAGTCCCGGAAGCCACCGTCAGCGAAGGCGTCCTTGAGCACCCTCTCGGCCTCCGCCCACGGGTCCGCGTAGACCCAGGGCTCCTTCACGCCTACGCGGCGGGCCAGCTCCCTCATGACCCACACCTCGTCCCGGCTCAGCCCCTCAGGCTCCACCGCCTTGAAAGCCTTTCTCACATAGGTGTGGCTGTCACAGAGGACCACATCGTCCTTCTCCAGGTAGGTGGGAGCGGGCAGAACCACGTCCGCATGGTCACTGGTCTCCGTTATGTGGGTCTCATGGACCGCCAGGAAAACATCATCCCGCCTCAGCCCCTCAGCGACGCTGCCGCTGTCGGGGAGGGTGAGGACCGGGTTCATGCCGAAGACGTAGACGAACTTGAACTCGCCCCGGGCCAGCCTCTCTCCGAGGCTGATCTGGCTCACCACCTTCGGCTTGTGGGCGGCCAACGAGTCGCCGCTCATGTCTCCGCCCAGGTACCTGCCCCTGCTATTGGTGTAGTAGAAGCCCCTGTGCTGCCCCACGAGGGCGGGGAGGAGGGACACGGCCCGTACGGCCTCGGCTCCCGCGAGGCTCTTCTGGAGGCCCAGCCCCACCATGAAGACCGGGGGCTTATGCTCGGCCAGGGCGTAGGCCAGCTCCACAACCCCGTCCCATTTGACACCCGTTGCATGTTCAACCCTCTCTGGTGCCCACTTGAGGGCCTCATCCCTGTAGGTCTCGTAGCCGCTGGTGTGTGCTCCGACGAAGCCTTGGTCCACCTGCCCCTCGGTGATGAGGCGGCGGGCGACGCCGTAGCAGAGGGCCACATCGGAGCCTGGCTTAGGGTAGAGCCACAGGTCGGCCATGTCGGCGCTCTCGCTCCTCCGGGGGTCCACCACTACGATGACGGCGTCCCTCTCCCTCCGGGCCCTCATGGCCATGGCCCACATGTGGGGCGAGCTGTGCCTGGCGTTGAAGCCCCAGAACACTATGACGCGCCGGTCCAGGAGTTCCTCAGGCTCCACACCGTAGCTTAGGCCGTAGTGGAGCTGCAGGGCGGCGTGGCCCGAGGCGCTGCACACCGTGTAGTCGGTCCTGGTGGCCCCCAGGGCGTTCCAGAGGCGCTTGCTGAATCCTGAGGTGATGAGGCCCGTGTTGCCGGCGTAGTCCAGGAGGAGGACGGACTCCGGGCCATGCGTCTTGATGGTCTCCTTCAGCTTGGACGCTATAAGGTCCAGGGCCTCGTCCCATGTGGCGAGCCTGAACCCCGTGGACGTTTTGCTCAGCCTGATGTAGGGGTTGAGGACCCGCTTCATGCTGTACACACGCTGGGGGTCGCCGTGGGCCCTGGGGCACGTGATGCCAGCCGTGACGGGGTTCTCGCCGCTGGCCTTGACCTTGGTTATGGTGCCCTCCTGGACCTCCACGTCCAGGAAGCAGGCGTCGGGGCAGTCCCGGGCGCACATGGTCTTAACGATCCTCATGCGGGTTCCCCAATAACTTCGGCGGCTGCCTGTTATTATTTTCTGGTGAGGCCCGGACCTAAACCACCCAATTATTGCACGTTTAGGTTAATTTTTAATCCCCTTTAACCCAAAGATATATTAAGCGCGTAAGAGAGTTAGGGCTTTAAAATGGTGTAAGTAATGGGTTTCCGTTCCAAGTTCGAGAATGCGGAAAAAGCCCTCACCTTTAACGATGTTCTGCTTCTACCCGGCTGGACCACCCTAGAGCCCAACGAGGCCAATGTCGAGTCCAGGGTCACGAAAAATATTCAGGTAAACGTACCCTTCATCGCGTCCCCCATGGACACGGTCACGGAGGCCGAGATGGCCATAGCCCTCGCCAGGGAGGGCGCCCTCGGCGTGCTCCACAGGAACTGCAGCGCCAAGGAGGAGGTGGACATGGCCCGCTCGGTGAAGCGGGCCGAGGCCGTCATCATCAGGGACGTTGTCACCGTTGGCCCCGACACCACGGTGGAGGAGCTGCTGAAGCTCATGGAGGAGCACAAGATCAAGGGGTTCCCCGTCGTCGAGCAGGACGACAGGCTGGTGGGCATCGTCACGTGGAGGGACGTCCGCCTGGCTGAGAGCAGACTCAAGGTGAGGGACGTGATGACCGAGGAGGTAATCACGGGCACAGAGGAGACGGGCCTGGAGGAGGCCATGAAGATCCTCCACGAGCACAGGATAGAGAAGCTGCCGATAATAGATGATCAGCGCCGCGTCAAGGGCCTCATAACCATGAAGGACATTACCCTCAAGGGCACCTACCAGGAGGCCATAAGGGACGAGGAGGGCCGCCTCATATGCGCAGCCGCCATAAGCCCCTTCGACCTGCCCAGGGCTCAGGCCTTGGAGAGGTACGTGGACATCCTGGTCCTGGACGTGAGCCACTTCCACAACAGCAACTGCTTCGAGGCAACCAAGCAGATACTGAAGGAGGTGAACGCCGAGGTGGTCGTGGGCAACATAGGCACCTTCAAGGCGGCAGAGGACATCATCACCCAGCTGGACGGGGTGGCCGGCCTCAGGGTGGGCATAGGCAGCGGCAGCATCTGCAGCACCAGCGTGGTGACCAGGGCCGGCGCACCGACCCTATTCGCCACCAGCCAGGTGGCCGACGCCGTCAAGCAGTACGGCGCGGACATACCCATAATATCCGACGGCGGCATGAGGAACCCCGGCGACGTGGCGGTGGCCATGGCCGTGGGCGCCAGCTGCGCCATGATGGGTAACGTCTTCGCGGGGTGCCGCGAGAGCCCCGGAAGACTCGTCGCCATGGAGGGCCGCTACTACAAGGAGTACTACGGTATGGGCAGCGAGAGGGCTAAGAAGAAGCGTTACGCTCAGGACAGGTACAGTGCCCCTAGCAAGACCATCAGCGAGGGCGTGGAGGGCTGGGTCCCGTACCGCGGCCCCGTGAAGGACATAATAAGCGAGTTCACAGGCGGCCTTAAGGCGGCCATGGGCTACGTGGGGGCCTCTACTATCCCGGAGATGTGGGAGAAGGCCAGGCTGGCCCTCATCACCGAGCGGGGGGCCCAGGAGGCGGCGCCCCACGACATCCTCCGCCCCGGCCCGGGCCGCACCCTCTAACCCACCTTTCTTTGGTTAGTTTTTAATTTACACGGTCCCATGTTCCTGTGGAGACAAGGTTTGGATAGGTCGTGGCTTGGTTGGGCTGAGCTAGAGCCCGCTGAAGACGCTGTGGCTGGCAGCTACTCCACGTGGAAGCTCACAATCCACGTGGGCAGGTACGGGATCGACGACGGCGGAAGCATCAGGGTGGCGAGACGGAGCGTCAGCGACGAGGAGGACCCCCAGTTCAAGGACCCGGCGAAGCCGGGCTACACCACGGTGACGGCGAGCAGGGACGTGAGGCTGGAGAAGTTCTTCAGTAACCGCGGCCACATCCGCCCCTTCAGGGCCGCCCTCCAGGTGGACGTGCGCGACGGCAGCCTCTATGAGGGGGATGCCCTCACCATAGTCTACGGGGATAGGGGCCGTGGCTCACCCGGCATCAGGAACCAGAGCTTCAGGGAGGAGGAGCACATGTTTCAGGTTCTGGTGGACCCGTTCGGCTCGGGCCTCTTCGAGGAGATCACGGGTTCGCCCAGCATAAGGATCGTCGGGGGCCCGGCGGCGTCCATCGAGGTGGCGGCCCCCTCAGAGGCGGTTGTAGGTGAGCCCTTCACCGTGGTGGCTAGGGCGCTGGACAGCTTCGGCAACAGATGCGACGGCTACCGCGGGGAAGTGACCATCACAGCCGAGGATAAGCCTCTGAAGCCCTACAATTTCACCGATGAGGACCTGGGAGCTCACAGGTTCACCTTGGCGCTGAGGAGGCCGGGCCTCCAAAGGTTGACTGTCTCCGACGGCGGCGGCTTCTGCGCCGAGTCCAACCCCATCATGGTGGAGAAGCAGCGCTCCGAGCATAGGCTCCTGTGGGGTGACATGCACGGCCAGACCAAGGAGACGGTGGGCACAGGCACTCTGGATGAGTACTTCAGCTTCCTCAGGGACGTGGCCGCCATGGACTTCGGGGGCTGGCAGGGCAACGACTTCCAGGTCACCGACGAGCTTTGGGGGGAGGTCAAGGAGAAGACTGGGAAGTACCATGAGCCCGGCAGGTTCGTCACCTTCCTGGGCTACGAGTGGAGCGGCCTCACCCCCGCCGGAGGAGACCACAACATCTACTTCCTGGGCGACGACGAGGAAATCCACCGCAGCGACCACTGGCAGATACCCGACAAGACGGGGGCGCCTACGGACAGATACCCCATCAGTGAGCTCTGGAAGGAGTTCAGGGGGAGACGGGACGTCATGGCCATAAGCCACGTGGGGGGCCGCCACGCCAACCTTGACTACTG
Organism: Candidatus Bathyarchaeota archaeon; assembly: GCA_043826455.1. Classification (GTDB taxonomy): domain Archaea; phylum Thermoproteota; class Bathyarchaeia; order TCS64; family TCS64; genus RBG-16-57-9. Next base: position 262,950 of record JBDRQD010000048.1, on the reverse strand, counting down.
GGACGCGGAGAGGGTGCCCCTCATAGAGGTTCATAGCCACCACGGTACCTTCGAGTGGCTCCTGGAGGAGGCCCTGGACAGGGGCATCAGGGTCGGGTTCGTGGCCGCCAGCGACGACCACACCTGTAGGCCGGGGCTCACCTTGCCCTCAGGCCCCTTCGAGACTAAGGGGGGGTACACGGGGGTCTACGCCAGGGAGCTCACCCGTGAGGCTCTCTGGGAGGCCTTCTGGGCCAGAAGAACCTACGCCACCACCGGGGAGAGGATCATCCTGGACGTCAGGGTGGACGGCCACATGATGGGCGAAGAGTGCAGGACAGGCGGGTCGCCCGAGATAACTGTCAGGGTCCACGGGACCAGGCCTCTGCACGCGGTGGAGGTCATGAGAGGCAGAGACCTCATCTTCAGACACCCCTTCGCGGAGCCCAGGGGCGGTGATAGGCTGATTAAGGTGGAGTGGATGGGGGCCAGGGTCAGGAGCAGGCCCAAGAGGGTGAACTGGGGCGGCGGCCTCTACATCGACAAGGGCAGGATCAGCAGCTATCAGGAGTACAGCTTCGACTACCTGGACCAGGGTGTCAGAAGGGTTACCAATCAGAGGCTGGAGTGGAGGAGCACCACCGGCGGAGACTCGGACGGAGTGCTGCTTGGTCTGGATGCACCCGAGGACGCCAAGGTGACCTTCTTCAGCGAGCCTGTGAACTTCACTTTCCGGCCCAGCGAGATGACCTACGAGCCATTGGTGGTCGAGGTGGGACCCGTGAACAGGAGGGTGAAAGTTCAGGCCATCTCGGCGGGGCCTCTGCCCAGCAGCCTGGAGTTCACCATCAAAGACAAGGACATCCTGAGCGGCGTCAACCCATACTGGATCAAAGTAACCCAATGCGACGGCGCCTTAGCCTGGAGCAGCCCCGTCTACGTGGAGCACACGCCCTAGTTATTTCTTCTTTACAATTTTGCAGCCGGGTGTAAGGCAAACGCTTTAGCCTCTGCCATATTGCCTTAACCAGAGTGGTGGAGTTTGATCAAGAGGGCACTGGTCAGCGTCTACGACAAGTCCGGCTTAGAGGAGCTCGTGGAGACGCTGAGGGCATACGATGTGGAGATCATCAGCAGCGGAGGCACAGCCAGACGCATCAAGGAGCTCGGCTATAAACGGCTCGTCGAGGTGAGCGACTACACCGGGCACCCTGAGAGCCCAGGAGGACTGGTGAAGACCCTCCACCCCAAGGTCCACGGCGGTCTCCTCATGGACTGGGACGACCCCGAGCACAGGCGGTGGATGGAGGAGAACGGAGTCAAGCCCATCGACCTAGTGGTGGTGAACCTGTACCCCTTCGAGGAGGTGGTGGCTGGGGGCGCTGACCTGGAGACGGCGGGCCACAACATAGACATCGGGGGCCCAGCCATGGTGAGGTCCGCGGCCAAGGCTAGCATCCTATATGATAGGACCTGCATAGTGACCGATCCGGCCCAGTACTCGGAGGTAATTAAGATGCTTAAGAAGCATAAGGGGGCGCTGACCACAGAGCTGAGGAGACGCTACGCCCTGGAAGCCTTCAAACGGACGGCGGCCTACGATAAGGCCATAGTGGGCTACCTGGAGGAAGCACTATGAGCATGAGGAAAAAGTACCGGACATCCCTCGAGGAACAGTTCCCCGAGGAGATAAGGATCATCATAGGCGGCTCGGAGAGGCTGTACAGGAAGAAGATGAGCCTCAGGTACGGGGAGAACCCCCACCAGCCCGCCGCCTTCTACAGCCCCGCGGAGGGGCCCCTGACTGTAGGCGACCTGAAGCTGCTTAAGACGGGTAAGAGCGGCCTCAGCATGACCAACGTGGAGGACGTTAACAACGCCATGAGGATCGTCAGTTACTTCAGGGAGCCGGCGTGCGCCGTCATGAAGCATGTGAACCCCAGCGGGGCGGCTGTCAGGAACAGGCCGGGTGAGCCCCTCAGGGAGGTCTACAGGAAGGCAAGGGACTGTGACGCTTTGGCCGCGTACGGCAGCGTCGTGGGATTCAACACTGTGGTGGACCCGGACACGGCTGAGGAGATAATGAGCAGCTACGTGGAGGCCGTCGTGGCGCCGGGCTACGAGCCGGGCTGCATGGAGCACTTTGAGCAGAAGAAGGACATCAGGGTCATGGAGGTCACGGGCCTCGACGGGATCAGCAAGTGGGTGGGGGACCCCCCTGAGCCCCTGGACATCAGCGTCCAGATGGACGGCAGCCTGGTGCTCCAGGCACCTATGCTGACAAAGGTGAGGAGCCCAGAGGACCTGAGGTGGGTCACCGTGAGGCACGGGACGGAGCAGGAGGTTAAGGACCTGCTGTTCAGCTGGTACGTGTGCATGAACGTCCGCAGCAACGGCGTCGTCCTGAGCAAGGACGGGGCCACCATCGGCGTCGGCACAGGCCAGCAGGACAGGGTGACGGCGGTGAAGCTGGCTCTGGAGAAGGCGGAGATGAGAGGCCACGCGAACGCCGTAGCTGGCTCTGTTCTGGCCTCTGACGGGTTCTTCCCCTTCAGGGACAGCGTGGACCTGCTGGCTGTGCACGGTGTGACTGCGTGTGTTCAGCCGGGGGGTAGCGTCCAGGACAAGGAAGTCATCGAGGCTTGTGACGAGGCGGGGATCGCCATGGCGTTCACCGATGAGCGGTGCTTCCGCCACTTCTAGTTTGTTACAAGCTACTTGTAATCGTTATTTTGATTTTCTTATCTTATAGTTAGTATTTTATTATAGACAGTATTTTAAATTCCTTTAATATAATCTTAATAAATAGAAACTATTTCAACGACAGCTACAATGAGACCATCCTTGACAGTGACAAGAACAAGGAGATCAATGACGCGTACGCAATATGAAATAATTTTCATCTTATTGATTACCAAATTTTTATTAGCCTTTTTCACTATAATTTTAATCGATGTTTTTCTTTATAGGCGGGATACCCTTTCATGAAGTATTTTTAAATTAATTTAATAACTGCGAGCGCGTCTCAATCTAAACTAATTTATTTACTAAACGCCTTTTTTCTCGACTAATTTTCTTTAATAAATATATTTTTTCCTCAAAAGGAAGAGCAATATAATCACTATTGTTAAAACAATACATTATAAAAACTATATCGTCTAACATTTTTATAAGAACATCAATTTCTTCAGTTATTTTATCATGTGGAAAAGTAATTTCAGAAAGTGATGTGATTATGCTCATTTCTTTAATCGTGCTTTTATGTATCTCCTTACTTATCATTTTATAATATGTATCCAAATTTCCAATAGTATTTTTTATTAGATCAGGATTATTGAATAATTTTAAAAATGGATGGTTGTACAAATAATCAAATAAATGTCTAATCGTATTATATTTGGATGGATCTATTTGAACAGATATATGCTCAATCTCATGATGATAATAGTAAATATATCTTAAAAGATTTTCAAGAACGATCCTTTGATGTAGTTTATACGAAGAATGATTGAATTGAGCGATGGACGCCACCATTTGAATTGTGCTCGATTTCATTTGAAGTAAATACGGCATTGAATGGATTGGAGAATGGGCGTTATCAACCAAAATACAGATGGTAAACGCAAAATCATGCACTGATTTTAATAATAATGAATAATACGATGATAAGTTTTGATCACTTGTTAAATTATCATAGTAGAATATTACATTTAAAAAATCATCATGTATTATTCTTTTATATTTCTCTCCTAATCGGTACAAATTTTATCATCTTTATGTTTAATATTATTTTCCCATTGATTGAAATAGCGAATAAATTCTGTATCTTTTTTTACCTCTCCAATCTGTCTAAGACCTTGTATATATAATAATTTTTTCTTATTGGTGGATTTATTATATTCAATGACAATGTCTGAAACATGCACAAAAAAACTATTAAAAACATCATGAGTTAAAGTCTCCAATTCTTTTGGGTATTTTACATTGATATTGGATAACAACTTGTGTAGTTCATAATCATTTGGTAAATTAAACATATAATTAGATCGATCAATGAATTCATCTATGCTGGGTTTAGAAATATTCAAATCCTCTAGAGAAAATATTTTTTTATAAAATTTACTCCCTTTTTTCAAATCAGAATTAATTATCCCCATTTTCATCCATTGATTAATCCAAGCATATAGAGTAGAACGGTTTAATCTCAATAACTCAATTATATCATTTGTAGATGTGTTTCCATCAAATAGATCATAAGTTAATTTTTTTCTATCATCATTTAAAACTGATTCAAGACTATCATGAATAACGAATCGATTTTGTATTACATACATTTTTTTAATATAGTCAATATCCTCACTAATTTTTTTTAAATATCGGACAATATCTTTTGACTCGGAACTCATGCACGTTCAATATTAAGGAAATTACGAACTATAAAAAAATGACGAAAAATAAATCAAACACACACACAAAAAAAGACAGAAAAATTAATAAAAACTTGGAAGTTAAGAATAAGACATGGGTCAAACGATTGCATTTCTCAATATGAAAGGAGGGGTTGGTAAAACAACTGTGGCCATAAATTTAGCCTATTTTCTAGCCTATAGAGAAAATAAACGAGTATTAATGATTGATTTAGATCCTCAATATAATGCAACACAATATTTAGTTGATATTAAAACGAATGAAGATATGGTTTCAGGTGAGAAGCCAACTGTTTACAATATATTATTTTCTAACGATATCACTTATAATAGCATACTAGAAGGAATAAAAACAATATCGCATCAAAAATTAGAGTTAGAAGATTACGTTAGAAAAATATCCACCATTGAAGGAAAAACATTAGACCTCATCCCCAGTACAATTCATATCATCAATCACAGCTTTAGAACAGATGTGGCGCATAAACTTCAAAATTTTATTTTAAAATACAAAGATGCATATGATTATATTTTCGTAGACTGCCCTCCAACATTTTCGGTTTTTCTCATTAGTGGAATTGTTGCTTGTGATTATTATCTAGTACCAGTTAAACCAGACCCATTATCGGTACTCGGAATACCACTTCTTGAAGAAGTGATTGATAAAACTACTGAAATGTATGGATCTAAAATTGAGCCTCTAGGAATTATTTTTACAATGTTTAGACAGACTAATTTAATGAATGAAATAATGTCAGGTGTAAGGAAAACTCAATCAGGACGAAAATACGTTTTCCAAAATAGAACAAGAAATTCAACTTATTACTCAAAGGCATCAGAGAAACATGTCCCTCTATGGGGTATTTATGAAGCTCAAAGAGATGGACATGTTAGAGATTTTGAGCTAATTACAAAAGAATTTTTAGCATTAATATAATTGCTGTAACGTTTCCTTTCTGTTAAATCTATATATATTAGCCTTCATTGGTTGACATTATAGCAATGTTACCAGCCATCTGGACAGATTGCGCGTGCAGATTTTTCAGGACATAATTGATTTAATTGGTGACATACTCCAAATTAATGAATAAAAAATGGGGAGTATTGAGAAATATGTCTCCACTTGCGGTAGGGTTCAAACCCCATCCCTCATGTTTTCACAATAATTTAATATTAAACTACGAAAGGTAATAATTAGAGAAATTCAATACTCCTGTTATTGGTAATAAGCGTTTTTTTGGGCCCTTTTGTTACTAGTGACTGAGAATTTACGATTTTTTACGGGGTTCGTGTCTCACCACTATTCTTAGGGGTGTGGTGCTGTGCTTAGGTGACCTTCTCGGCTCAGCCCATCCGTAAAGGTTTAATACTTTACATATGTTTAGTTTTGGGGGATGATTTAATGGTTTGTCTCGTGTGTCAGCGGCTTGAGGCCGGGGTGCTGAGGCTAGGGGGTTTCAGCGGAGCAATCGATGTTACCGGGCAGATTAGGCGTCAGGGGCTGAGGGCATGAATCCGCGTACCCTAACCCTCCGGTACCTTGGCTGGTGCCCAGGGGCAAACCAAGTAGCCGCGTGGGTCCCAGACAAAGAATACTCAGATAAACAGGTGTTCAGGAGCTCCATGTTCGCCTTCGCGGTGATCATAAGCCTCTCACTCTACTCCTTCACCAGGACGCCGCAGAGCTACTCGTGGGACATAGAGTTCACCGACGCCCCCGTCGATGACATCACAGGCGACTACATGGTGAGGAAGACGGCCAGCATGGACGGAGTCTACAACATAAGCATCTGGGCTGAGTCAACGCCGGGGGAGTACATCCTGATACGGTTCACGGATGGGCGAGAGTACCAGGTACACGCCGAGTGGAGGATAAGCGACGGAGTGGTGTGGCTGGCCCAGGAGGAGTATGGTTCAATTTTCGACAGCCCTTGGGGTATGCGCTCCTCGACCGCCTGGAAGATCTACTCCAGCTCAAGGGACCAGAAGGCCCACATAAGGATCACGTACTGGAAAACGGAGCCCGTTTGGCCCTCATAGGAGGCCAACCCCTCTCTCGCCCCGAGCCAACCTCTAAAAAACGTTAAGAGGCTTCCGGTTAACCGTGCTCTGTAGATCTCCTGAGCAAGGGATAATGAGGTATCTCACTGAAGAAAAAGCAAGAAACAAAAGATGGAAAATTTTTTCCGCCTTATCCCGTCTGGCACAGGATAGCCACCAAGCTAACGATACGCCCACCACGCCAACGTAAGAACCCCCGGGGGAGGGGGAGAGCAGGTGAACCGGAATCGGACACCCCACGCCAAAAGGAGCCACAGAACCGGTCCGATGCGATCCCATTCTATGCAGAAACACCGTCCATTCCACACAGAATCACGGTCCGTCAAGCACACCGGGCACGGCGCACTGGTGGCTGATGTATAAAAAACGTAGGGGGGGTACCCCCTAATGGCGTTTTTTTCTATCATTCGGGATCACCCGGACACCGATGAGACGCCTGAGTGTCCCAGATTAATTGACGTGAAAAAAGGTAGGGGGGGTATCATTTTATGGCTGTTTTTTCAGTCATAAAACGAGTTAACTCGTACCGCGAGACCATGACCCGGAGCATATGTGCAAAAAAGGTAGGGGGGTATCGATTTTAGGAAGAAAAAACCTCCTAAAATAAGGGCTCCAGGGCTTCACACAGCGCCAGACAAGAAGACAACCCAAATCCACCCAATCTTAAGGGTCCCGCCAGAGAGGACTGGTACTACAATGAGGACCACCAAGAAGGTCCAGATAGCTACTGCTCCACTCCCTGACGGTGACGCCGTGGTCCCTCAGCTCCCCGTTGGTCCGCCTGTTCCTGTCATAGGCGATGACCACCCCAGGTTTGACGGTAACTATGTTGGCCGCGCCGCGGCTCTGCTCCATCATGGCCTCCAAGAGGTGCTCCACATCGTTAGGCTTCTCCGACCTGCCACCCACATAGATGAGACCATCCCGCTCCAGCTTGCCCTCCCTCACCAAGAAGTCCAGAAGACTCAGCTCATTCCGGAGGAGCACAGGCCTGCCACCCCGATTGACATAGACAGCAGTCCTGCCCAGGTTCCTGAAGTGGTCAGGATGAACCAGAGGCTCCATAGGGCGGCCGTGGGCCTCGGCCTGAGCCCGGACCGCCTCCAGGGTCTTCAGCAGCAGCCTCTTAGGCGGGTAGTCGGGCACCAGCTCGGTGTCATAGACGTAGGGCATGACCAGGGCCCTACCCCTCTCCGGGTAGTTGATGGTGACATCCAGGTGCATGTAGTCCACCGCGGGGTAATCAGCAAGGCTCACCGCGCATATGTACCTGAGCTGGCCATCCGTGTCCGCCTGGAAGAGCCTCTTCGCCGTCTCCAGGACCCCGGTGACGGTGGACCGCTGGCCCACGCCGACGGCTATGGTCTCCTCGTCCACGATCTGGGTGTCGCCCCCCTCCACGCAGGGCGGCTCACTGAAGACGCCCTCGGCCTCGTTGGCGTCGTAAACGATCTCCGTGTTCTCCCTCAGCACCGGGTCGTAGGTGTAGCAGAGCTTCACTACCCGGGGCTCATATCGGCGGCTGTACCGCCTCATGTTACATATGACTGCGCCCACCTGAGTGGTGAAGCTGGTGTCCCTAGTATAGGTCCAGGCTACCCTCCTGTGGTCGGGGAGAACCACCCTGTCACAGGCCTCGTCGTAGTAGGGCCTGGGCGGGTGTCCCCACATGAAGTGGTCGACGGTAAGCTCCTCCGGGTCGGGGGCCCCGGGCATCCCATCCCAGACGTCCTCCACCATCTGCGCCCTCTCCGCCACGGTGGCCTCCTCCAGTATCTTCTCCAGCATGGACTTGACCTCGAAGACCCGGACGCCCTCATCTTTGAGCATCTTGGGGAGCTGGAGCCACTCTTCGTGGCCCGGCTCCATCTGGGCGTGGGGGTCCCTGGCCAAGTAGTGGGTGCTGCTCTCTACGCCTGCGAAGGGCAGCCTCCTGGTCCAGAGCTGCTCCGCGGAGTCCTGGACTAGGACGGCGCGGAGCCTGCCCGACTCAGACTTGACAGTCCACATGGGTACCCTAAGGTGGTTTAGGAGTATAGAATTATCGTATAGAGGGTTACTCTCAGCCCCTTGAAATAACTTGACACGAAACACTATATTTAGGGGGCTAACACCACCCCAAGTTTCGCGTCACATACAAGTGAACATCACGCATAGGTGAGACAAAAACAGGAAGAAGCCGAAAAACAGTCTCCCCGGGGGCTAAAAGGATAAAACAGTAGGAACCACGTTAAGAATCAGATTGAAGAGCTACGCCAGGCTCGTGCTCCTGCTCATCGTGCTAGCCCTAAGTGTAGGTATGCTCTCGACGGCCATCAGCATACTGGGGGACATCACGCGCCTAGACCTGGACGAGGACAGGCCCGGCCCAGTGAACCCCATCATGGACCCGGGGGCCCTGGGCAAGTCCACTGAGAGCGTCAGCGTGGACGATGAGGAGCCTAGGGAGATGGGGCCCATCATGGAGATAAGGCTCCAGACCTTCACCAGGTACCTTAGGCGGTACCCCGCCGAGAACTATACGCTGGGCAGGTGGGTGGAGGCTAAGCAGTACCAGTCGGAGACCTACAACGGGCAGCTCATCCCCAGCGAGTACGAGGGCCGGGTCACCTACGCCTTTAAACAGTTCTACGTGACGCCCCTAACCACGTTCAGCGGCTATGTACCTGTCGCGCCTAATACCGTGACCCTCATGCTCAACACAAGCCTCGCCTACATACCTGAGGCTCGGAGCTTCCTGTCCCTGGGGCCCTTCGACAAGCCGTACTGGGTTTCCTGGCAGATGCCCAACTACAACGAGGCCTCACTGAGGGCCGCTAACCCAGTGGGGAGCGAGCTCATGCTGAATGTACCCGACAATGTAAAGGCCAGGCTGGCCGCCTTGGCCCAGCAGATAACAGTAGGCCGCACCTCTCCCTACGACAAGTATCGGGCGATAGAGGCCTACCTGAAGGAGAACTACAAGTTCAAAAAGGACTTCAGGCCCGCCCCGAGCACCATCGACCCAGTGGAGTGGTTCCTATTCAACACCCGGGAGGGAGTGGGCAGCCACTTCAACAGCGCCCTAATACTCCTGGCCCGCAGCGCCGGGCTGCCGGCCCGCGCCGTCATAGGTTATTTGGTCGACCCTTACAACGAGATCCAGTACGTGATGCCTCAGCAGGCTTACCTCTACGTCGAGGCCAAGTTTCAGGGCCAGGGCTGGGTCATCTTCGACGCCACTCCCAAGCACTACGACGAGGGAGATGTGAACATAACCAGGCAGCAGACTGTCACCAACATCACGGGCAACGACCCCGTCGCGTTGAAGGGCAGCAAGTTCCATGTCTGGGGCATCGTGACCACCTTGAATGGCACCGCAGTATCGGGACCCCAAGTTGAGATAATATTGAAGGTGAACAAGGAGGACGCCAACGAGACCGGGCAGATAGTTGGGGTCGGCTCCGTGGAGAACGGGCTATTCAACGTCACCTGCGACGCCGCTGATCTTAACGTAGGGGACTACAACCTGGTAGCCCACACTATGAAGAACCGGGAGTATGATGAGAGCTTCAGTGACCCTCCAATAACTGTAATGTCGGAGACGGCCGTCAAGGTCACCGGCCCCAGGCAGGTGTACTCGGGCAAGAATGTCACCTACAAGGGCTTACTGACAGAGCTGAAGAGCGGGAGACCCATCACCAACGTCAACCTCACTGTCACCTACCTGGGCAAGGACCTCCAACTTAGGAGCGACGCGGAGGGCAAAATCGAGTACCAGGTCATGTTCCCCGAGAACGGCGAGGAGAACATCACCCTCACCATGAGTGGCAGCAGGTTCTACTTGGGCAGTTCCACCTCCTTCGGCGTCAGCGTCCTGGTCCCGCCCCCCAACCCAACGGACCTCCTCTCCATCCTCCTGGGCTTCCCCCAGAACATAATAATCGCCCTAAGCGGCGCAGCCGGCGTCGCCATCTACGCGGCGCGGCGCAACAGGCGAATGAAGGAGGAGGAGTTCCTGGAGCCCAGGGTCAGCCTCCCAACGCCCAGGGAGAGGATCGGCTACGAGGACGGTGCCCCCCTGGACTACGGCAGCTACGAGGAGGGCGTCGTCAAGCTGTTCAACAGGTTCTACGTCTCCATGCAGCGCATATACCAGGACATAGACGACACCATGACCCCCAGGGAGTTCGAGCGGACCCTCATGGACCGGCTGCCCGGCAACGCCCACCTGGCCCTGGAGGACCTGGTGACCAGCTACGAGATAGCCATGTACAGCAACATCACCGTCACCGCGGAGGACTTTAAGCGTACCAACGCCACAATAGAGCTAATCATAGAGTTGATGAAGAGTGGACGCGGAGAACCGTAGCAGACTCATAAGATCAACGGCCCTGTTCCTCTTCGTGGCAGGTGTCCTAGGGGGCGTCAGCTTCATCACCCCCTTCACAGTGGGGGACTTCGGCAGCTTCCTCCCCTACATGCCCGAGGCCCTGGTGAACGAGGGCATAGCCGTCGTCCTCCTCCCCATACTAGGGGGCATGGCCTTCTTCTACGCGGCCACCCTCCTCACCATATTCTTCGAGGGCCGCCTCAACAGGGTCCTAGTGAGCGGCATGATAGCAGGCGGCTTCGCGGGCATCATAGCCTTCTTCATGATGCTGCAGCCCATAAGCCAGGCTACACAGGTGGCCGGGTACCTGGTGATGGGCGCATTCTCCGTGTTCTTCATCTACAACATACTGGCCGCCGCGGCTGAGATCAGGGGTCAGCACTACATCAGGGTGGTGTCAGGCTCAGCCACCATGTTCATCCTGGGCCAGGTGTGCGTCCAGCTGGCTAACCTGTACATGGTGACGCCGGGGGTCCCCGAGTCAGACCAGGTGCTCCTCATCAAGGATATGCTCAACTGGGGCTTCGCCGTGGCCGCCGTCATCACCATGATAGGCATATTCAGGGACTCAAGGAACGCGTACCTTGCCCAGGCCGGCGGAATAGCCAGCAGCTACCCCTTCGTGGCGGCCATGAGCCTCATAGGCACCCTCTACTTCAACTTCATAAGCGGGCGCCTGGTGCAGGTGAGCCCCGTCATCAGGCAGCTCAGCCCCTACGTGGAGTGGACGGGCATAGTCGTCCTGGGGGCCCTCATATTCACCATCGTCCGCAGAGGCATGCAGGAGTCCATGATGGTGCCCTTCGAGGCCGGGGCCTGGGGCAAGCACGTGCAGGACCTGAGCCCGACGAAGGGCAAGGCCCTGGAGGACTTCACCGACATCATCAACGAGTTCGTGAGGGAGGGCCACAAGGAGAGGCTCCTCGTAAAGCTCTTCAGGTTCCTGGAGGAGAACAGGGCCTCGGAGGCGGAGATAGCCAGCACCCTCAGGGAGCTCATCAAGTACGAGGACGACAGGCCTCCCAACATAGCCAGAAAGGGCAGCGCCGAGAGGGTGCAGCGGGGGAACCAGGAGAGGCGCATGCAGTTACTGCAGCGCACAGTGGGAAGGATCAACCAGCTCGGCCTGGGCGGCCTCATGAGGGAGGCCGTCCCGGCCGAGGAAGCGGGAATGAAGATAGTGAGTTAGGAGAACAAGGAAATGACATCGATGCATGTGGACCAGGTAAGGGCGGTCAGCAACGCCATACTGGAGGGACTTGGAAAGGTTTACGTGGGAAAACGGATGGTGCTCAGGAAGCTTCTGGCCGCCAGCCTGGCCAACGGCCACGTACTCTTCGAGGACTACCCCGGGCTGGGGAAGACGCTTCTAGCCAAGCTGTACGCCAAGATAGTGGGCTGCCATTGGAGCAGGGTCCAGTTCACCCCGGACCTCATGCCCGCCGACATCCTGGGCACCAGGGTGTGGAGGGCCCAGCAGAGCCAGTTCGTCCTGGAGAAGGGTCCCATATTCACCAACGTGCTCCTGGCCGACGAGATCAACAGGGCTCCGCCTAAGACACAGAGCGGCCTCCTGGAGGCCATGGAGGAGCGGCAGGTCACCATAGAGGGTGAGACCCACAAGCTGGCCGAGCCCTTCTTCGTCATAGCCACCCAGAACCCCATAGAGATGGAGGGAACCTACCCTCTGCCTGAGGCCCAGATGGACAGGTTCCTCCTGAAGATGAGCATGGGCTATGTGGAGACCCTGGCCCAGGAGAGCCTCATCATGAAGCGCCGCATCTTCTGGAAGCAGGACGACCCCAGCGGCTTCATCCAGCCCGTCACCAACGAGGCCACCTTCCGCTCCCTCCAACGCTTCATAGAGGAGCAGATCTACGTGGACGACAAGATCATCGACTACATAAGCCAGGTTATCAGGGAGACCAGGAGGCACCCCGTGGTGGAGGTGGGGGCCAGCCCCAGAGGCGGCCTAGCCCTTCTCAAGGTGGCTAGGGCCCACGCAGCCATAACGGGCCGAAGTTTCGTGACACCCGACGACGTGAAGATGTTCGTCCACGACGCCCTGGGCCACAGGATAATAATGAAGATGGAGTACGTGCTGGAGGGCAGCTTCAGCGCGGACGCCATCCTCAACGAGATCCTGGAGCAGACAGAAGTACCCAAGGAGTTCATAGGTAAGAGGTGACAGCCCGGCTACTTACCCAGGACACCATAGAGCTGGTGGTTACTACCGTCACTTTCCTAGTGATGGGCATGTTCCTGGGCAACCTCATCCTCATATCCCTGGGCATGGCCCCCGTCATATTCCTGGCCTTGGGCGTCCTCATAGGGCAGCCCAGTGTTACCTCGGTGGAGCGGGTGGGCAAGGACATCAAGATCAACGTGGACGACAAGATGGGGGACAGGATCGTGGTCAACGTGGATGGGGGCCCCGGCGTGGTCACTGTGGCCGACGTCCTGCCCAAGAGCTTCGCCCTGGAGGAGGGCACCAACTTCAAGGCCTTCTGGAAGGGCCTGAAGCCCAAGACCGTGGAGTTCGGGTACATGGCCCTGTGCCCCAAGCGGGGCTATTACGACATAGGCGAGATAAGCTACGAGGTTCGCCACCCCCTGGTCATGAGCAGCAACCAGCTGGGCAGCATAATAGCTAAGCGGGCCGTGGTGGTGCAGCCCCACCCCCTCTTCGTCAGGAAGATCAAGAACCACAAGAGCGTCACCAAGATCCCCATGCCCATGGACGCCAGGTTCAGGTTCGGGATACCCACCACCGACTTCCGGGAGATCAGGGACTACCAGCAGGGGGACCACTACAGGAACATCAACTGGAAGGCCAGCGCCAAGCGCCTCAGCTACAGGTCGGGGGGCTTCCTTGTCAACGAGTATGAGAAGGAGGGCAAGAAGATGGTGTGGATATTCCTGGACAGCGCCGTCCACATGGCCCTGGGCACCGCCGTCAACAACACTATGGAGTACGCCATCAGAGCCACCCTTGGGTTTACCAACTTCTACCTGGAACGCGACTGCAGGGTGGGTTTCTGCGTCTACGACCACGACGCCTTCCAGTGGGAGGGCACCTTCAGGAGGACTGAGAAGCCCCCCGAGATAGGTGTCCTGGAGGGCATAGACCAGATAGAGGCCGTGGAGGAGGAAGTCGAGGTAGGAGCCGCCAAGCCCAGGTCCGCCAGCCGGGTCATCTTCCCGGACGTGGGCAAGCGGCAGCAGTACAGGATCACCAGGGAGCTCCTACACGTGGATGTCAGGTACAGCACCGAGAGCCTCAAGGAGGCCATCCACAGCTGCCGCCGCTACATAGTGGGGTCCCAGCCCCTCTTCGTGGTGATAACCATGATCGAGGCCGCCAAGGCGCGGGGCATAGTGGAGGGCGTCAAGGAGCTCCACAGGTACATGGTGAGGGCCGTGGGCCGGCCCGACATCATCCTCTTCAACGTCCAGGGGTACAGCGTCGCGGCCCAGACTGAGGAGGAGAAGATAGCCGCAGGTTTCCTCACCTACCACAACAAGCCGGTGTACGACGTGCTCCGGGGCATGGGGTGCACCGTGGTGAACTGGGACCCCATAGGGGAGAGCTTCGCCCAGGCGCTTCAACGGCAGAGGGTGGCGGGATGAAGGAGAACGTCATAAGGTCCATGGAGCTGGGGGTCAGCCTAGCGGCCTGCTACATGGCCGCCGTCACCATGGTCCAGACCGCCCTCTACGCTAAGATCGTGGCCATGGTCCAGGACAGCTTCATCGGGTATCTCGTAGGCGACTACATAGCCTACATGGACCTGGTCACCATACTCCTGGCCCTCCTAGCCATCATCGCCTTCTGGAGGCGGGGCGACGCGGACTGGTTCGGACGCATATTCATGCTCAACATGCTCATGTTCTTCCCCTCGGTCCTGGACTTCAGCACCTTCAACTGGGTGGGCCTCATACTGGATCTGCCCCCCGTCACTAAGGTGACGGCCCTCTGGGTGTTCACGGTGGGCCTCCTACTACAGGTGGCGTACCTCACCCTCCGCCACAGCGTCCGGTTCAGGGAGATGAGGCAGGAGCTCCTCAGCAGGGGCGCGGTCCCCGATGACATAGACCAGGTTTCGGGGGGCCAGATGGGGTACCTGATAATGTTGGTGACGGCCACGGCCGTGCTCACAGCCGCCATATACCTGGCGGTTCCCTACATAGGGGCCGCCCTGGGTGGGCCCCTGGGGAGCCTGCCCGTGCCTCACGTGGTGATAGGGGTGGTGGTGGTCCTAGGGGTAGCCACAGCCCTCATACTGTACCTGAGGAGCTCGTCCCAGTGAGGGGCGGGGGAGGCACCCTTCACAGGTAGCAGGGGTCGCGTCTGCGGCCCTAGTAGAGTAGCCTCTTGTCCAGAAGGTTCCTCAGGGGCTCCCCAGCCACGTATCTAATGTAGTTGTCGCAGAACATCTGGGTGAGCTTGGCGTTCTCGGTGTCGGCGGTGCTGGCCGAGTGGGGGCTTATGATGACCCTGGGCAGGTCCCAGAGAGGGCTATCCGGGGGCAGGGGCTCCGTCTGGGCCACGTCCAGGGCCGCTCCTCCCAGGTGCCCTGACCTGAGGGCCTCGATGAGGGCCTCCTCGTCCACGACGCTGCCCCTGGCTATGTTGATGAGGACGGCGCCCCTCTTCATGGCCGCCAGCTCCCCTCGCCCCATGAGGCCGCGGGTCTCCTCCGTCTCCGGGCATATGAGGACCACGTAGTCGGCTTCCCCCAGCATATCTCTGAGGCCGGTCCAGGGGTAGAGGGCGTCCACGTGCAGCCTCTCAGGGTCAGCGCCCTCGACGTGCCTCTTGGTGCCAATGACGCGGACCCCGAAGCACCGGGCGAGGCGGGCCACCTCGGTCCCTACTCTGCCGAGGCCTACCACCGCGAGGGTCTTGCCCCTCAGCTCCGTGGTGCAGGTCCGCTGCCAGTGTCTCCTCGCCTTCTCATCAGCCATGTAGAAGTAGTCTTTGACGTACATGAGCATGGCCATGAGGCAGAACTCGGCCAGGGGCGTGGAGTGGATGCCGCTGGAGGACGTGAACATGATGTTGGTCTCCGTCCAGCCCATGGTCTTGGCTCTCCACCCTATGCCCGCGCTGGCTGACTGCATCCACCTGAGCAGGGGCAAGTAGCGCCTTATCTCCGGCTGGTACTCCTCTGGGACGTAGCCGAACAGCACCTCGGCCTGGCTCATCATCTCCCTGAGCCTGGCCTCCTGCTCTGGGGTACGCTGGATGGGTCCGCCGTGCTGGTCGTTCATGTACCTGGGCTTCCCCAGCAGACTGGGATCGTACAGGACCTGGACGCCGGGCAGCTGTTCCACTCTCTCGAGGAGGTCGGGGGCGAGGTGAAACGTGATGAGGACCTTTACTTCGGAGGCCATGAATCCATGGCTGCCGCACCGGATTTAGAGGTTGCCATGAGGCTTGGCTTACAGTATCTCCCTGGGCTCGTAGGCGGCTTCCCGGGAGTACTTCCCGAGAACCTGGTTGGCCTTCGACTTGACGGCGTCTATCTGCTTCTCGGCGTTGCCCAGGAAGTGGGCCTTGTCTCTGAGCACCTCGCCGAGCATGGCCTCGGTGACGCCGGCCTCCTTGAACGCGGGGTCCCCTGTGAGGAGCCTGATGAGCCTGTTCTCCGCTGAGCCGGTCTTCCTCATTCGGAGGGCCTCCCCCACCGCGTGCTTCTTTATGGCCGCGTGAGCCTTCTCGCGGCCGACGCCGTGCTTCAAGGCTAGGCTCAGTATCTCGGTGGTGGCAAGGAATGGCAGGTACCTGTCCACCTCTTTGCCTATGACGGCGGGGTAGGCGCCCATCTGGTTGAGCACCGTCAGGGTGGTCTCGACGAGGCCGTCCGAGGCGTAGAAGGCGTCGGGGATGACGACCCTACGGAGAGCGCTGCACGAGACGTCTCCCTCCTCCCACTGGTCGCCTGCCAGCCTTGAGGCTCCGTCGGCGTACATCTTCAGGAGCTCAGCGAAGGCGCATATGCGTTCGCTGCTGCGGGTGTTCATCTTGTGGGGCATGACGCTGCTCCCCACCTGGCCCTCCGCGAAGCCCTCCGTCACCAGGTCGTAGCCGGCCATGAGCCTCATGGTCTTGGCGAAGCTCTCGCAGGCCGAGGCCAGGGCCGCCAGGTGGCTCACCGCCTTGAAGTCCAGGCTCCTGGGGTAGACCTGGGCTGTGCTGTCCAGGGTCTCCCTGAAGCCCAACTCGGCGGCTACCAGCGCCTCCAGTCTCCCAGCCTTCTCGCCGCTGCCCAGGAGGGTGACCATGTCGAACTGGGTGCCAAGGGCGCCCTTGATGCCGCGGAGCGGGTAGGCGTCGATGAAGGCCTCGAACTCGTTCAGGTGAAGCAGGAGCTCCTCGGCCCACATGCTGAACCTACGGCCCAGGAGGGTGGGCTGGGCGGCCTGGTGGTGAGTGCGCCCCGTGAGTACCACGCTCCTGTACATCTCGGCCCTGTCCAGCATGTGGCGGAGGACGGACACGTACTTGCCATGGATCAGCTTCATGGCCCGTTTGATCTGGAGCTGCTCCACGTTGTCGGTGAGGTCGCGGCTGGTCATCCCCATGTGGAGGTACTCGTGGCCCCCCGCCGCCTGGACGAAGGCCTCGATCTTGGCTTTGACATCGTGCTTGGTCCGCCGCTCGATCTCCTCGATGAGGCCAAGGTTCACGTCCTCCTTCGCCTTCTCGTAGGCCTCTATGACGCCGTCGGGGAGGGTCAGGCCTAGCTTCTTCTGGGCCCTGAGGACGCTGATCCATAGCTCCCGCTCCATGACCGTCTTGCCCTCCTCGCTGAACAGCCTGTTCATCTCGGGGGTGGCGTACCGCTGGCTCAGGACGTTGGGGTTCATCTCATCCCTCACTGATGGGTACATTTTATGGATATAAAGGTCTAGAAGGGGCGAGAAGCTTACGTCTCGCTTGCTGCCCACCTCACCATGCCGCTCCAGAGCCTCCGGTACCCGTCCCACTCGGCGAACTCCAGGGGGCACCAGTGGGGGCCTATGTCGGTGGTGAAGGCTATCGCGCGTCCCCCGCCGTACTCGCCCACGACCAGGAGCGGGTCCCTGTCCACCTTGGCAACTACCTGTGAGCCTTTCTTCGCTTTGACCAGGTTGTAGCCCAGTAGGTGGGGCCAGCGCTGGGGCAGCCCTTCAACCACCGGGTGCTGAGCTATGATCTTAGGCTCCACTCCCTCGGGGCGCTCGCACCTGTCGTCGGTGGCCATCATCTCCACAGGCAGAGCCTCGGCCAGGGGGCTTCTCTGGTACATGGCGGCGCCGTTGATGCCCTGGTAGCTCATGTAGCCGCCCGCCATTATGAGGCCGCCGCCGCGTCTGACGTACTCCTGGATGACCCTCAATCGGTTGGGGGTCCTCTCCCCGTGGAGCCAGGTCCGGGGGTGCAGCAGGAACGTGTCTGCGCCCACGTCGCTGAGGATGATGCAATCGTATTGCAGGTCCGCTGGGTCGAAGGGGAACTCGTTGGCGGCCAGGTGGGACGGCATGTGGGTAAACTCCACGCCCTCCAGGTTCATGGCCTCCTTGAACCATTTGAGGCCGGTCTCGTAGGTGCCGCTGACGAAGTGGTTGAAGCCTTTGATGTGTGTGGAGATGCTGACCCAGCTCTCGCCCACAAGAAGAACACGCGTCATGGTTTAACTGTGCACTGGGAGGATATAGAGGCTGTGAAAGTATCGGAGGCCCCGGCTGTTACGTGGCTGAAGGAGGGTATCCCGTCTAATAATGAAAATATTCTCCATTAATTGATACCCCCCTACCTTTTTTGCATATCAACCATCGTTGCCCTGTGCTTGATGTGATGAATGTGCCGTGTTTTTGTATGGTATGGACAGCGTTTTTGCATAGATTCATGCGGCGTCGGACCGGTTCTGTGGCTCCTTTTGGCGTGGGGCGCCCGTTTCCGGTCTATCTTGCTCTACCCCCCTCCCCCCTCACTGGGTGTCCGGCGGTGGCGTGGTGGGTGTATCGTTAGCTGGGTGGCTTATCCCGTGCCGGCTGGGATAAGGCGGAGAAAATTTTCCATCTTTTGTTCCTAACTTTTTCTTTAGTGAGATTACTCACCATGTGTCGTCTGTGAATAAACTTCTGTTTCCTGGGTTGTATGGCGGCGGTGAGCCAGAGACCAATGTCACCGCGAATAGAAGACGGGTGCCCAAGGATAACATGGTTGTAATGAAGGCGCCGGTGGGGGGAGTCATTACTCCGGTAACTTAGCCAGTTTCCAGAACATTTATTCAGTCCAACTGCTCCTACTGTCAAGGTGAGCTGGTGGGCGGCCGCCGGCCGAGAGGCTGAGGAAACTCCATCCACCGAGCAGGGCTGTGACGCCGCGAGGCGTAGGGGGAGACCCCTGGCAACGGACAGAAACGATACCTCCCGTGGCACGCCGTGACTCCTAGGAGGACGAGGACGCTACGGGCCTGGGTGAGACGACCGACCCGCAGGGTGCAAGGGCGAATAGGCGCCGATACCCTCCTGCAGGGGGCGCGGGTAGCCCGCATAGCTGAATGCCGCCGTCAACAGAAGATGGGTTACGGCCAGCACACCACTACCTTTTCAAATAATATGATGTAGAAGCTAGAGTTGGTATCATATGCTCACAGAGTAGCCGCCGTCGACTGGAAGAGCCACTCCGGTCACAAAGTTGGACGCGGCCGTCGCAAGGTAGATGGCTGAACCCTGCAAGTCTTCAGGTTGCCCCCACCTCCCAACGGGCGTCCTGGATAAAACTCTCTCATTCAGCCCCTCCAACTCTACGCGCGCCCTTCTCGTTAGATCTGTGTCAATCCAGCCAGGCAGTATGGCATTGACTTGAATATTGTCCGTCGCCCACGCAACCGCCAGTGCCCGGGTCATGGCCACTATCCCTCCCTTGCTGGTCCCGTAGGCCATCAGCTTGCCTCCGCCGAACAGGGACGTCATTGACCCTATGTTGATGATCTTTCCACTCCCGACTTCTTTCATGGCCGGGTAGACTGCCTTCGAGCACAGAAAGGCGCTCCGCAGGTTCACCTCCAGTACCTCATCATACTCAGCGGAGGTCAGGTCCTGGGGCATCTTCCGGATGTTAATGCCCGCGTTGTTAACCAGTACATCGATCCGACCGAAACAGTCTAGAGTCTTCTCCACCATTGATGTGATCTGGTTCTCTTGGCTCACGTCGACGCCGAGTTCTAGAACCTTGGCTCCGTACTCGTTTCTGATGTGTTCCGCCACCTTCGCCGTCTTTGATGGGTTACGAGCAGCTATGACTATGCTTCCTCCTACGCTGGCTAAGCCACATGCTATTCCATATCCGATGCCCCCGTTTCCTCCGGTGACGATTGCCACCTTATTTTTTAGGCTGAACAAGTCCACCAACAATCACCCTAGTTGCTTATCTGTATCTGATTGAAAGAGGTTATCGGTTACGTGCTGCGCGATTTATGGAACTGAGGATGGGCCAGGCCAGCACACCAACTATCTTCTGACAACTGCATGGAAGAATGTGATATTTTTTCGAGTTGCATTTAGCTAAATGATGTGGTTTGGTCCTTCAGCAAACCTGCAACCTCATCCTGCGCTTCTCGACAACCTGCCGTATGCGCCTGGAGAGGGCCTGGTAGTGGCTGGGCTCGGCCTCCTTCTTCATGTAGCCGTCCATCCCCGCCCTGGACGCGGACTCGGCCACCTCCTCGCTGCCCTTGCCCGTGTACAGGATGAAGGGGACGTCGCTCCGCTCCCTCACTCTCTGGAACAGGTCGACGCCCGTCATATTCACCATCATGTAGTCGCTGACGACCACGTCGTAGCTGTTCATGCCCTGGAGCCGTATGGCCTCCTCCGGGTCGGACACGGAGTCCACAGTGACCCTCCGGTCCAGCTCCTCCAGAAACATCTTGGTGAACCTGAGCTGGTCCTCCTCGTCGTCCACGTGGAGAACCCGGATCGGTTTCTCTTTGCTCACTACTGCCTCTACTCCCCCTGTTCAGCTCTCTCCCCCAAATATCCGCCCATAATTGATTGATGGTTATAGATATATTAATTGAGTATAGAATATCTCCATTATATATAACTATTGATAATAAATTAATTGTCCTACTAAAGCAATATTGTTATAAAATGATAATGTTTCTATACGACAGAAACAAATTACTCATAAGAGGATAGAAAGGGGCTGTAAATTATGTTAAGTCACTCTACATATTTAAACCTCACCACATAAGAGTGGGGTAACCTCCACACAATACGTCATTATGCTGGGTCAGCGAATTATGACTTTACATGAATCTGTAAAAAAGGTGAGCAGGATCAGGAAAAACCGATGAGATTTGAACAACGAACCCTCCTATTTGTTGCTCCCGCTGGTCTAGCCACCAACGATTTTCGTAGGTAGCCTAGAGATTAGCCTTTCAGACTCAGGCTCCTCAAACCTCTTTAAAGATTCCCAGGACTTGGAACCGGGGCTGCAGCGGACATGGCGCTTTTAGTGGGTGAAAAGCCTGTCAACCCGTACCCAGCTAAGGCGCGGGAGGTGTTGCTGGACCTCCTCAGAATGGTTACATCAACCTCAGTGTTTCTCGCCGTGAACGCGCAGATGGTCGCGGCGTTCAGCTCCCTGCTGTATGGGGTCGAGGTTAAACCCGTGATACTGCTGATAGCTTTTTTCGCGACTTACTCCGTCTACAACATGAACAGGGCCACGGACAGGGCCGAGGACTTCATAAACAGACCCGAGACGGCCTCGCGGGGGGCAAGCTTCTACCTATTACCGTCAATCACTGCAATGGTGCTGTGCTTCTTATTGAGCGCCATGATCGGCGCCTACGCCTTCTTAGTGGTTCTAACCTCGTTCATCGCATCCGTAGCCTACAGCGTCAAGCTGCTGCCCTCGATCCCCAGGCTAAAGGAGATTGTGGGCGTGAAAAGCGTCCTGGTGGCCCTCAGCTGGGGGTTCACGGGGGCGCTCCTGCCGGCCAGCGCCCAGCCGGTGGACCCCCTGAAGATAGCGTTGACGTTCGCGTACATATCCATCCAGCTCCTGGTGAACACGGTCCTGTGCGATGTCTGTGACGTGGAGGGGGACATGGCTTCAGGTGTGAGGACCCTTCCCATAGTCCTGGGGATGAGCAGGACGCGGAGCCTCCTGTTGATGGTGAACAGCCTCATGTTGCCGTGGCTGGTCTACTGCCTGGCGCAAGGGCTGTTCCTGGAGTACATGCCGGCCCTGTTCTTCGGCTTGGTCTACGGATACCTGATCATCTGGGTCTTCTCGAGGAAGGGACATAAGAGGCTCCTTGTGGAGTTGGCGGTGGACGGGGAGTGGATGCCTCTGGTAGCTCTCATGAGGCTGCTGTAATCCACCATGCCTTTAGTCTGTATTCATAGCGCTTAGGCTCTGGAGGCCCAGAAAGCCATTAAATATTGCTTAGATCGAACAACCTACTGAGGCATCAGCCATGATCTCCCCATACATTCAGCTCTTCAGGTCCCAGCTCAAGCTGGACATACTTACGAGTCTCCTACGAGGTGAAAAGAAACTGAGCACCCTCAGAGAGGAGCTGGGCAGCAGCGGGTCCACCATCATACACGCCCTCACGGACCTAGAGACATTGAAACTGACTGAGCAGGCTGGGAGACATTATAGGCTGACGCCGCTCGGAGTCATCGAGGCCCATCTCATTGAGGAGGCCTCCTCAACCGTGGAAGTGCTTGAAAAGTTTAGGGACTTCTGGCTCAGGCACGACATCACGGCCATACCGAGCCACCTCCTGCGGAGGATTGGGGCCCTCCGGGACTCGACCATGATCCAGGACGACTCCACGGAGCTGGATAGGGTTCACATCACCTTTAAGCAGCTTCTCTTATCCTCGAGGAGGGTGCGGGGGGTGTCCCCCATCTTCCACTCGGATTTCATCGGGGCTTTCCAGCTGCTGCTCAGCGAAGGGGCGACGGTGGACCTCATTCTCTCGCGTGGCGTCCTCGATAAGACTCTGACCTTGGCGGACACCCGGCAGATACTCAATTACATTGAGAAGGATAGGCTGAGGATATTCGTGGCTGACGAGCTGAGGGTCGCCTTGACCGTGACGGAGAACAGCTTCTCCATGGGCTTCTTCAGCTTAAACGGGGAGTACGACTACAGCAGGGACCTGGTGTCCAACAGCCGGAGAGCCATCGAGTGGGGCGATGAGCTCTTCCAGCACTTCCTCAAAGACGCTGAGAGGTTGGAGCTGGTGGACTTGGGTCTTGATGACAGTTGACGGTGACAAGATGTGGGTGATGTTGAGATCAGGGCGTTTGGTGGTGACTCAAAGATGAGGGTGGGCGTCTGCGGAATAGCGTGTGGGAGGTGCCCTCGCATGCGGAGGGGTATCTGCCCCAGCGGGGAGGGCGGGTGCAGGCCCAGGGACACCCCCTTCTGCAAGGTGGCTACCTGTGCGCACGGTAAGGGGGTTGAGCTGTGTTTTGAGTGCCCCGAGTTTCCCTGCGAGACCACGAAGGAGGGCCCCATCGACTACGAGTACTGCAGGTACCTCGCAGGCGAAGGCGTTTGACGGTGGATACCTGTGCCAACCGACCCATATGACAGTAGCCTGGTATAACGTGAATTTTTAAGTTTTAACTGTTTTTTAGCTAGCCGCTTATATTGGCTAGGGGCAGCGTTCACGCCACTCGTCCCTAAGCCTTCTCTGGTATTCGAGGCTGGATATGGGCCACGGCTTCTGTCGAATTAGGATGTCTGACAGTTTTTTACTACGACCCTTTCTAAACATCGCTCTGTTATAGTCAATGATGAACCGGGAATTTACTCTTTTCTACCTAGAGCTTCTCGGTTACCAGTCCTATATCATGGGTTTCCTGAGGTTCCTGTTCTCGGGCCTAGCCTCAGATGTGCTCAGAGGCTTCTTTCCCTTGTTCCTCTTCTTGAAGGACGCCTCATCGGCCCGCTGAACCGTCTTCGCTGGTGACGTGAACGGGTGGCCGCAGAACACGCAGGTGTACTCCTTACCCTGGGTCAACTCATCCACTGGGTTGAGTTTCCCGCACCTTGGGTTGGGGCACCTAACGTACTCGGTTCTCGGCATCTCAATGATCAGCGGGGCGCGCCCGGGAAAAAGGGTTTGGGTGAGGCGGCCAGTAATCACGGGTTTGGGATCTTCGTTGGCTAGACTGAGAACTGGTCCATCAGGGCCTTGGCCGCCGCCTCTCCGCCTGAGACCCCCATGGGGGTGCCGTCGGCCCTCCAGCAGGCGCCCCCGTGCATGAGCCCGTCCTCGCCTACTATCACGCCGTTCATGCCGCCCGCCACTTTGGGCACCAAGAGGATGTCGTGGCCCCTCCTCTTCAGCTCCTCCAGGGTCTCTTTGCTGAGCTCCGGCTCCACGTGGAGCTTCCCCTCTGGAGTGCCCGGCACCCCCATGGTCCACACCCGGGGCGCCTCGACAGCCTGCTGGATGCTCATGCCGAAGTCGATGACGTTGACCAGGGCCTGGCAGATGGCTGGGAATATCCTGGTTCCGCCGGGGGACCCCAGGCACAGGAAGGGCGCCTCGTCCCTCAGCACTATCGTCGGGGTCATGGAACTGAGCATCCGCTTGCCTCCGGCCACAGAGTTGGCCCTGCCGGGGCGGGGGTCGAAGAGCCCCATGCAGTTGTTGAGGAACATCCCCGTACCGGTGGCGGTGACAGCTGAGCCGAAGACGGCGAAGAGGGTCTGGGTGGCCGCCACCATGTTGCCCCTGTCGTCCATGACTGAGACGTGGGTGGTGTTCTGGCTCTCTTTATGGTACGTTGACGGGTCACCGAACATGTAGGTACCGGCCTTGTCGCCTATCAGTTTCACCCTCTCCGTGGCGTACGCCTTGCTGGTCAGGCCCTCCACGGGCACGGGCACCCTCCACGGGTCACCCATGTACCTCTGCCTGTCGGCGAAGGCCAGCTTGAGGACCTCGGCGAAGAGGTGGATGTGGTCCGCTGAGCCGAACCCCAGGGCGGCCACGTCGAACCGCTCCAGCATGTTGAGCATCTGTATTATGTGGGTGCCGCCGCTGCTGCCCGGGGCCATGCTGGCCACACGGTACCTGCCCCGGTAGGTGCCCGTCACGGGCGGCCTCTCATGGAGCCTGTACGCTGACAGGTCCTCCATGGCTAGGATGCCGCCGTGGTCCTCCATGTCGTCCACCACGGCCCTGCCCAGGTCGCCCCGGTAGAGGTAGTCTGATCCCTTCCTGGACACCGCTTCCAGCGTCTCGGCGTACTCGGGCATCGCCACCATGTCGCCGGCCCGGATAGGCTTGCCGCCCGGCAGAAAAGTCTTGGCCGTGTCCTCGAAGAGGGCCAGGTCCCGGCGGGTATACTCCACCATGTACGCCAGGTAGGGTGTAGCCCGGTAGCTGTCGCGGGCCAGGCGGATGGCCGGCGCCATCACCTCGCGCAGGCTGAGGCTTCCATGTTCTCTGAGCACATGCTCCCACCCCTTGAGGGCGCCTGGTGTGGCGACGCTCAGGTGTCCCACCATGTTCCTGCGGCCTACTGTCTCGAAGATGTACTGGTCCGGCCTCCGGTCCTCCACGGGCTTGTACATTGTCTCCTCGGCGGCCTTGGGGGCCACCGCGTAGTCGTCGAGGGTGGAGACCTCCCCGGTCTCTCCGTCCCTGTACACGAAGAAGCCTGCTCCGAACATGCTCACCATCATGGGCTCGACCACGGTGAGGGCGAAGAGGGACGCGACGGCTGCGTCGAAGGCGTTGCCGCCCCCGGCCATCACCTGGACGCCCGCCGCGCTGGCCAGCGGGTGGTTGGTCACGACTACGCCTCTGCTCGCCGTCACCTCCTGCTTGATGGTCTTCAGGTACCTCTCGGGGACGCTCGTGTGTGCCAATGCTTCAGCCTCAGAATAGATAATGGTTCGGATGCTGGGGGTATAATTTTTACCATTCACACAACGGCGGGTTGTTTTGGCTGTCAGGGCATGTGCAGGCTGTCATTGGCAGAGAATTAAATTCAGCGCGTGCGCAAACCAAATTAAAATACACCGCATGAGGAGGATAATCATGGCAAAGTCTATGAAGTATCGTCCTGAAGACCCGAGTATAGTTACACGGTTTACTGGAATCCGCACATTCATGAAGCTACCTTATGTGAAAGGTGATCTTTCAGGTGCGGATTTCGCAATCGTTGGCATGCCATGTGATGGAGGAACAACGTTTCGATCAGGTGCTGCATTCGGACCGGCCGCTATTCGTGAAATGTCGATTATGCTTCGTTCAGGGAACCCGAATCTGGATATCGATATTTTCGAATACTTATCAGGAATCGAGTATGGCGATGCCAATATTAATCCATGCAATCTTCAGAACAGCCACGATGAGATTGAGAAAAAATTCGATGAAGTGGTTAGCCAAAATGTATTCCCAATAGGGCTAGGCGGAGACCATTCAGTTACACTTCCGTTTTTACGCTCAATTGCACATAAACATGGCCCTGTTTCGTTAGTGCAATTCGACGCCCACTTAGATACATATGATAGCGAAAATGGTAGTAAGCTAACGCATGGCACTATATTTCGCAGAGCCGTTGAAGAAGGTATCATCGATGCAAAGCACTCTATCCAGGTTGGAATTCGAGGCATTTTTAATATGGATACAGTTAGAGAGTCAGAAGAACTTGGATTTACGGTAATTACTGCAAAAGATCTGCATGAACATGGTATTGAGTGGGCGGCGCAGAAGATTATTGATACAGTTGGAGGCAAAAAAACTCATTTAACCTATGATATCGATTTTTTTGATCCTGCATATGCTCCGGGGACTGGCACTATCGAAGTTGGTGGATTTACAAGCTATGAGGGGCTTAAGCTTATGCGCAGTACCCTGAACCTTAATTACGTTGGATTTGATGTCGTTGAAGTGCTTCCAGCGTTTGATCCAACTCAAATTACAGCTTACCTAGCAGGATGCGTCGTGCAAGAGTTTCTTTCAATGCTGGCGTGGAAGAAAAGGGAAAGGATAGTATAATTGAAAAAGAAGTAATTGGAAATAAAAAAAGGGAAACCTACGCGCGCGCCATATATATCTTAATGAATTACTGAGTATATCTTCTCCTGAAAACAGGCTTAACAGAGTTACATGCTTTGAATTTAATTCTCTGCCAATGACAGCCTGCACATGCCCTGACAGCCAAAACAACCCGCCGTTGTGTGAATGGTAAAAATTATACCCCCCAACCCATGCATTCGCTCAGATTTGTAACGCGTTTAAACTAGTTCTCCCTTTGCTATCATCACGCACTTACCGCCGACGCTCACCTCAACGGGATCTCCTTTGTCCTCCGACTGGAGGTAGAGAAGAGAGGGACGGCCCATCTCGTACCCCTGCTCGACCCGGACATCCATTTGAGCCGACCCAAAGTAACGGTGTCTCGCCAGGTCTCCGGCTCGTGGGTTCAGGCGTCTCCGTGGAGCCATCCGGGCTCCATGTAGCTGGGGTTCGGGTACGTGTAGAAGCCCCTACCGGATTTAACCCCCAGCTCGCCCCTCTCGATCTTCTCCAGCAGGACCCTGGGCGGCGCGTCCCGCGGGTCCCCCGACTCACCGTAGTAGACCATCTCTATGTCGCGGACCACGTCCAGGCCGACCCTGTCCATGAGCCCGAAGGGGCCCGCGGATGTCCCGTAGAGGCTCATCCAGGCCCTGTCCACGTCCTCGAAGCTGGCCACCCCCTCGTCCACCACCCTGAGGCACTCACGCTTCACGGCGCGCCATACCCTGTTGAAGATGAACCCTGTGCTCTCCCTCTGCACGATGAGCGGCGTTACGCCTATGCTCCTGCTGAAGGCCGCCGCCCTCTCCACGGCCTCATCCGAGGTGCGGGTCCCACGCATGATCTCTAGGACCCTGCTGCGCCACGGGTTCGAGTAGAAGTGCATGTTGAGCACCCGCTCCGGGTGGCTGGTGGCGTCCTCGATCTTGGATACGCGTATCGAGCTGCTGTTGGTGGCTATCAGCGTCCCGGGAGGGCACAGCTCGTCCAGCCTCCCAAACACGTCGCGCTTCACGTCCAGGCGCTCGACGACGGCCTCTATGACCACGTCAGCGCCTTCGGTCGCCTCAGCCATGTCGCCCGTGAAGGACACCCGCCCCATGATCTCGCGGCTCTCATCGCCGGAAACCTGACCCTCCGCGGCCCACTGCCCAAGGTAACCTTTCACTGCTTTCCTCGATGAGGCCAGCGCGTCGCCGGATATGTCGCACATACTCACGTGGTACCCGTGCCTGGCGCTGACGACCCCTATCTGCGTCCCCAGGAAACCCGCCCCCACGACGCAGACCCTACCTCTAGGCTCCATGCCCATTTATCGGCTTCAAGATTGAAATGCTTATGGTGGATCCGGCGAGCCAAGTCTTTATCCCGGCCGCGGCACCAGATTCACCCATGATTGATCTGGCTCAGATGACCTCCCCCGACATCGGGGTATCGATAAAGAAGGGTTTCGACACCGTTGTCTTCGCGGTGGGAAGCAACGAGCAGCACGGCCCCTGCCTACCAGTCTCCACGGACACGGTGCTGGGCGACGCACTGGCAAAAGCCGTTGCGAGTAAACTTGGTAAGGCGTTGAAGGCGCCCACTGTTAACGTGGGCTGCTCGGAGCACCACATGAGGTTCCCGGGGACCATCACCCTCCGCAAGGAGACCCTGCAGAACGTGATCAGCGACTACGTGAGCAGCCTAGCCCAGCACGGGTTCAAGAGGATCGTTGTTCTGCCCAGCCACGGCGGCAACTTCGGGCCCCTAGGGGAGATCGCTGACGAGCTCGAGGCCGCTCACCCGGGCGTCGAGGTTCTCGTCTACCACGACCTCCAGGCCTTCGTGGCAACTCTGATGAAGACCAGCGCCAAGCTGGGGGTGAGCCCCGAGGCGGCGGGAGCCCACGCCGGAGAGTCAGAGGTCTCCATGATGCTGCACGTAAAGGGAAGCCTAGTTAAGGAGAGCATGATCCCGGAGTCTAGGGGCTACATGGGTAAGTTCGACGAGGAGGTTACCCGGCGCATCTTCGAGCATGGGATCGGCGCCCTCTCACCCATCGGTGTGCTGGGGGACGCCCGGGGCGCCAGCGCCAACCACGGTAAGAGATACGTGGAGGACCTCGCAGCAGCCATTGTCGAGTACATTAAATCCAGCTAAAAGTGTGACAGGTGCAACCTGCTCCAAATTTTCCCGCGGTTTATAGATTAGGCTGCGACAGGCCAATGCGTGTGGCGAGTAGGCATCATAAGAGTTATGCATCCCTGCATCACTTTCAATGATTCAGCATGAAGAAGCTAGAAGACTACAAGTTCATGCCCATCTTCCCCTCGGCGCCCGTCTCGGACGCACAGGTCTCCCCGGACGGCGCGGAGGCCCTGTTCGTGTACAGCGATGTGAACATGGACGAGAACAAGTATGATGCCCACCTGTGGATCACAGACCTCAAACGGGGGAAGCCCCGCCAGTTCACCCACGGAAAGAGCAACGAGTCTTACCCCCGGTGGAGCCCCAAGGGAGACAGGGTGCTCTTCCTCAGCAACAGGCTGGGGGAGCGGGACAAGCCTGACGCCAAGCCCAAGCCCCAGCTGTTCGTGATGCCTGAAGGCGGACGGAGGCGAGGCAGTGAAGCTCACCTACATGGAGGAGGCCGTGGCCAAGCCCGAGTGGAGCCCCGACGGCAGATCCATCCTGTTCTCTGCGAGGGTCTTCAAGGGCGAGAAGGCCACAGAGGAGAGCGACGTGAAGATCATCCGCCGCATCAAGTACAGGTTCGACGGCCAGGGATACTTCGAGGGCAAGTGGATGCACCTCTTCACGGTGCCCAGCGGGGGCGGCAAGGCTAAACAGATCACTTACGGCGAGTACGACGTGGAGGCCTACGCGTGGAGCCCCGACTCAAAGCAGGTGGCCTTCGTGGCCAACATGGACCCCGACGCGGACCTAGTCCACTTCAAGAACATATACCTGGTCCCCGCCAAGGGCGGAGAACCCAAGCTACTATGGAGGGGCCTGGGCCCCATAGACGAGGTGGCGTGGAGCCCAGACGGCGAGCACCTGGCATTCACGGGCCACGTGATAGACGACCCCGACCTTGTGTTCCATAAGAGCGACAGGGTCTACGTGCTACGTGTTGACGGCGGAGAGCCCAGGTGCCTCACAGGGGGATTCGACAGGACCGTGGGCAGTGGCCTCACGTGGAGCCCCGACGGAGAGCACCTCTACTTCACTGCCCCCGACAGGGGAGGCACCCACGTGTGCCGCGCCTCCATGGGCTGCGAGGTCTCCTGGGTCACCGAGGGCAAGATGAATGTGGGCGGCTTCAGTCTGGACGGAGACGGCGAGACTGTCGTCTACACGGCCACGGATGACGCGACGCCCAGCGAGCTCTACGCTTTGGGTGAGGGCAGCGCCAGGAAGGTCACGGACATGAACAGGGGGCTCCTGAAGCAGCTCAAGTGGGTCCCGCCCGAGGAGTTCTGGTTCACAGCCAGCGACGGGGTAAAGGTCCAGGGCTGGATAGTGAAACCCCACGGCTACGTGGAGGGGGAGAAGTACCCCACTGTGCTCCAGATCCATGGCGGCCCCAGAGGCGCATACGGTTACGGGGTGACAGCCGCCAGTCACGAGTTCCAGGTGCTCGCCGCCAGCGGCTGCGCTGTCGTCTACACCAACCCGCGGGGCAGCACGGGCTTCGGTGAGGAGTTCGCCGCAGCCATCAGCGGCCACTGGGGCGAGCGCGACTACCTGGACCTCATGGAGGCTATGGACCACGTGCTGGACAGCTACGGCTACGTGGACGCGTCCAGGCTGGGCGTCGCCGGGGGCAGCTACGGCGGCTACATGACCAACTGGATCATAGGCCACACGGACCGGTTCAGGGCGGCCGTCACCATGCGTAGCATAAGCAACTGGTACAGCATGTGGGGGACCAGCGACATCAGCTACAGGAGCCACGAGGTCACCTGGGGCAAGCGGCCCTGGGACAACCTGGAGGAGGTGATGGCTAAGAGCCCCATCACCTACATGGGGAACGTCAAGACGCCGACCCTCATCATCCACTCTGAGGAGGACTACAGGTGCCCCATGGAGCAGGACGAGCAGCTGTTCACGGCCCTCAAGGTGCTGGGGGTGCCCACAGAGTTCGTGAGGTTCCCCAACGAGCCCCACGGTCTGAGCCGCACAGGTAAGCCCAAGCACAGGGTCGAGCGGCTTCAGCACATTGTCAGGTGGTTCGACAGGCACCTGAAGGGCGAGGAGTAGAGCCCCCGGGGGATAGCCCCCATTTTAACACTTTATTTGGTTCATGCGGCTAGATGGTGGTGAGCTCCTTGTGGTAGTTGCTGAAGGGCACCCCGCCCTTCTTCGTGACCATCACCACATCCTCTACCCGGGCGCTCCACTCCCCGAACAATAGAATACTGGGCTCCACGGTGAAGGTCATGCCACTCCGAAGCACCGTGTCGTCAGGGATGTACAGGAAAGGCGGCTCGTGGACGGTGACCCCGATGCCGTGGCCCAGCCGGTGCACAAAGTTGGGCCCATACCCGGCACGCTCGATTACGCCCCGGGCTACGCTGTCCAGCTGCTGGGCCGTGATCTCGCCGTCCACCATCTTCTCGATGGCGAGTGCCTGGGCTTCCATCACCACGCCGTGGATGCGCCTCACCTTCTCCGGGGGCTCCCCCACGTACACTGTACGGCCGAAGTCGCTGCAGTACCCCTTGTAGACGCAGCCGAAGTCGAAGCTGATGGTGTCTCCCTCCTCCAGCAGCCTGGGCTCGGGGCCGCCGCCGCCCCACAGCCCCCAAGGGTGCTTGGGGCTCCTGAACCGGACGCCCGTGGAGAAGCTGCTATGCTCCGCACCGTGGAGCCTGAACCTGTAGTCTACCTCGTTGGCCACGTCCACCTCCGAGGCCCCCACCTTCAGGGTGTTCACCATCTCCCCGTACACCTTGTCGGTGACCTCCCCGGCCCTCCTCATGACGGCCACCTCGTCCTCGTCCTTGATCATCCGCATGGGGTCCAGGATATCGCCTGCGTTGGACAGCTTGCTGTAGGGCAGTAATTCTCTGAAGATGAGGGTAGTGTGGGCCCAAGCCCTCTCCTCCAGGCAGACGCCCTTACCTCTGAGCCTGAAGGGGGCCAGCACCTCCTTCAAGACGTCTCGGGGCCGCATACTCTCGTCCACGATCCTAACAGCCTCAACCCAGGGCTTGCCCTCGGCCTGCCTCTGCCAGCCGGCTGCGCCCATCCTGGGGGCCACCAGGGTGAAGCCGCCGTCGGCCCCGATGTAGGCCCCCTGGACGTAGTCCCCGTAGGTGTTGTGGTCCGTGAGCTCGGGGCTGCCCCTCTGTATGCCCGTGAGGTACCAGAGGTTGGCGCCCCGCCTGAGGTACATGAGGGCGATGCCCCTCCGCTTCATCTCCTCCCTGGCCCTCGCAAGCCTCCCAGCGTAATCCATAGTTATCACCAAAATATTGGGCTCGGGGCTTAATAGACCCTCGACTCAAGGCAGCGGAA
The DNA here is from genome assembly GCA_043826455.1 of Candidatus Bathyarchaeota archaeon. Taxonomy (GTDB): domain Archaea; phylum Thermoproteota; class Bathyarchaeia; order TCS64; family TCS64; genus RBG-16-57-9. The sequence continues at coordinate 230,539 of JBDRQD010000048.1, read as the reverse complement.
AGCTGGGCTCAGGCGGGCGTCGGGCTACCTTCCGAACAACTGGTTTCTCCTGTTCCTACCGATGGGGCAGGCCCTCTGGCAGGTCTGGCACATGATCCATGTGTTCTCCGTGACCAGAGGGCTGTGCTCCAGGTACAGGTCCCTGTACTCGTCTGAGAGCCTCCTCTCCATCTCCATCCCCAGGAGGCACCGGTCCGGGTCCACCCTGTAGGGTGTGAGGGCGCTCACGGGGCACGCCCTGACGCACTTGTCGCAGTCGCCGCAAAGGTCCCTAGTGAAGGGCTCGTCGGGGACCAGCGCGGCGTCCGTGAGGACGCTCCTCAGCCTCACCCAGGGCCCGTACTCCGGGGTCACCAGGAGGCTGTTCTTGCCGAAGCAGCCGAGGCCGGCGAGCTGGGCCATCCTCTTCTTCGACAGCAAGTCCGGCTCCAACTCCGTCCTGTAGCCGTGGCGGCCCAGGAACCGTACCAAGCGCCGGGCGTATAGGCGTCCCCTCCACTCGTCGGGGTACTCGTGGCGGCCCCGCACCTTTATCACCAGGTCGAAGAGGTTGTCCCAGACAGGGGCGCCCAGGATGATGAGGCTCCTGGCGTCATCCATGTAGTCTGTGGTCTTCCTAGTCCACGTCCTGTAGTCCCTGTGGCCTATATAGTGGCTGGGTACCGCGTCCAGGGCCTCCGCTGAGACCACGCCCACCAGGTCGAAGCCGTACCTCACGGCGTTCTCCTTGACCTGCCTGGTGAACTCCGTCTCCTGCTCAGAGTAATCCATGATAATCCTAGATGAGGTCTAACGGAGATAAAAAGTGGGTGAGGGGTCACCGGTACTGGAGGGCCAGCCGCCTCTCCTTGGCCGCGTACCCCACTATCTCTGAGCCGTCCCCCGCCCTCTGCCCCATCATTCGCGCTATCTCGGCGTAGCCCTCGCTGAGCCTGTACTCGGGGCTCATGCTGAACCTGGTGGGCACCGTGGAGGTTCCGCCCTTCTTGAGGCCCTGGGCCACCCTCCCTATCTTGTCCCTGGGGACGGTGAAGATCATCTCGTAGTCCTGAGCCCCGGCGTAGCCTCTGTCCCCCCTGCAGGGCACCGAGGCCGTGCACAGGTTGCTCAGCATGGAGGGGACGACGGCGTAGACGCAGGCGCTGTGGCCTCCCAGAGGCGTGATGATGTCCCTGCCATCCTCGTAGGCCACTGCCAGCAGGAGCCGGAGCAACTGGGATGAGTCACAGTAGATGACTGCCACGTCGGGCTCGAAGCCCGCCTTGGTCAGGGGCGCCGAGACTATCCCCGCGTACTCCCCCACGGGCAGCCTGGGGAACTCCCTGGCCCAGTTGGCCCCCGCCTCCAGTGACTTCACGCCGTCGGGGTACCTGGTCCTGCCCTCGTAGAAGAACTCGGGGGGCTCCGCTAGGCCGAACCCTATGACGGGCTCGGGGCACCACATGTCCTCGAAGAGCTGGGCCACCGTCTCCCCGAACCTCCGGCTCAGGGCGAAGGCCTGGCAGGTAGAGAGGCACTTGCCGAACCGTTCAAGGGGCCTGAGGGCGTCCGGGGGCACCTCGTCCCTGCTCCGGAGCATCCGCACCGCCATGGGGTACGTGTTGGGCCTGATCTCCTCCTCGATAACCTTACCATACTCGTTGTACTCGTTCATGGTTCCACAGTAGAACCGGGGGCAACCATAGATAAGAGTTCAACCAATGGTCCCGGGCAGGGAGCTCTACAGCTTCCTGATCAGCGACCTCAGGGCCTCCCGGTCCCCATCCCCCACGGTGAACTCGTTCCTGTGGGGGCAGTAGGAGTCCAGGACGCCTCTGCGTCTGCCCTCGTGGTACACCAGCGGGTAGAGGCGGCACCCCTCAGGCCTATCGCTGTAGACCGTGCATCCCTCCTCACCCAGGAAAAAGCAACGGCCCCCCACGTTCCTGAGGACCCTCTTGCGCCCGTAGCCGTAGACGAAGTCCCTGACCTTGAAGCCCAGGGCCCTGAGCCGGGCCACGTCCTCCCCGCATAAGGGCATCCTGGTGTCCACGCAGCACAAGTTGCAGCCACGTGCCCTGCACGGCTCACCGCCTTCGATAGAAGCCCCGCCCATTCCCTTCACCCACCCGACTAACGCCTTGATGAGGTTGACGCGGCCTCTGTAATAAAAACTCCTCCACGGTTTACATGATGTTAGCTAGACATCGGCCACTATGCAGCCAAGTTGAACAGGGAAGAAAGCCAAAAAGGGGGATAATGGGTGGCTGGATCATGAGCTAGAGCACAACGTCTTCGCCGTCAACTACCGTGGTACCGGACTTGCGTAGTATGACGCGAGTTCTCCTGGACTCCGAGACGAAGTCCTGGAGGGACAGGAGTGGGAGAGAGAGCAGCCCGTCATCGTCGTCGTAGCCTCTATTCTCTATACGGATCACCCTCACAGTGTGCTCCAGGCTGCGCTTCACCGATGCCACCTGGTGGAACCCAGCCGAGGTTATATAATAAGAACCTCGATGAACGGACTGGAACCTTTGTTCCAGTTAATACGTATCAAGCTTGACGATCCGCCCGGTCTTACCCGCGCTGAGCTGTGTGATCCCACGGTAACCGCCCACGAAACCGTTCTCAACCCTAACCCTGTCGCCGACCTGGATCATCTTTATCTGTTGGTTCCAGAGGGTGAGAACCACCCTACCTGACTCGTCCCCCAGGCCCGCCTCGGTGACGCTGAGGGACTCCCCTGGCCTGCGTCCCCGCACCGCCCTGGCGTGCGCCTTCTCGAGGATGACGCCCTCCACCAGGACGTTCTTCATGCCCTCCCTGAGAGACCCCACGGGCGATAGGCTCAGAGGCGCACCAGTCTTATGGAACCAGCCAAGTAAGGTCCCGCCATCCTCCGCTACCTGGCCCACCCTCACGTAGCCCACTCCCTCGACGAGCGACGAGGCTGCCTCGTTGCCATCGGGGACGCCCAGCGCCCATAGGCCCGCGTCAGGGTAGAGCCCCTCAGCCTGCCTGAGGGCGGCCGATGCGATGCCATTCCTCCAGTGGTCCGGGTCCACGTAGACATTGACCACCTCCACCATTGTGGGCCCCCTGGTGGCGATCATGAGGCCGCCCACGGTGAAGCCGTCCAGTGTGACCCTGTAGTAGTCGAAGTACTCCATGAACTTGAGGTGGCTCCGGGGGCTGTCCACGCGGGACAGGCCGCCGGGGATATACGCGCCGCGCTCTATTTGGCCAGCGTAGGCCCTGGAGCATATCTCAGCCAGCCAGTGGGCGTCCTCCTCGGCGGCTCTCTGGAGGGTCACCCTCTCACCCGTTGACATGTGTACCGTATTGGGTGCGGCCGTGATGAAGGTATCGGAGGGGCTTAGAGGAGCTCGCCCCTGGCCACCATGTGAAAGGGGAGACTCATGGGGATCTGTTCCGCTGCACCCTGTTTGCGTCTTCTCCCGGCGACCACCGCGGTGGAAAAAGGTTTACCGTGGTTCACCCTATTCCTCTCCATGACTGAAGAATACGATGTTCTGGTAAGGAACGCGTTGATCGTCGACGGCACAGGGGCTCAAGCCGTGAAAGGTTCCGTGGCCGTGAAGGATGAGAAGATCGTGGGCGTGGGAAGCGTCACGGGGGACGCTGTGAAGACCATGGATGCCAAGGGCAAAGTGGTGTCCCCGGGCTTCATAGACGTCCACAACCACGGCGACCTCAGCATCCTCTACTACCCCAGGGCCGAGGGCTTCATAATGCAGGGCATCACCAGCTTCGTGGGGGGCCAGTGCGGCACCAGCCCAGGTCCCTACGGTGACTATATCGGTCAGCCCTGGGTCCTCAGCGACCTGTACGCCGACGTGGCCCCCAGCATGTACGTCCGGGAGTGGCTCATACCCAGGGACACACTGAACCTCCGCCACAGGGAGGTCTACGGGTGGGAGATAGACTGGCACACCATGGGCGAGTTCTTCGACAGGCTAGAGAAGAAGGGGCTTAGCCCCAACTATGTGCCCCTGGTGGGCCACGGCGACATCAGGAGCCTGGTCATGGGCCCCGACTTCATGCGCCACGCCACCGACGACGAGATAGAGGAGATGGTCAGGCTCACGGAGGCGGCCATGCTGGACGGGTGCCGAGGCATCACTGTGGGCAGGGACTACGACCCAGGCATATGGGCCGACTTCATTGAGATACTTGCCTGCGCCAAGGCCGCCGCCAAGTACGGCGGAGTCTACGGCAGCCACAGCCTCCGCACGGGCCACAGGAAGCCCAGGAGGCCGGGGGAGTTCCCGCCCGTCAAGACCAAGGGCGTCCTGGAGGCCATCGATGTGGGCCGCCAGGCCAAGATGCCCGTCCAGGTGAGCCACCTGGGGGTCCTCTACGATGTCCGCCCCGGCGACAGCAGGCCTCTGCAGCAGGCGGCCGTCGACGCGACCCTGAAGATCATAGACGACGCCCGGGCCGAGGGCCTGGACGTGAACTTCGATGAGATTCCCCACCACCTCACCGGCGGCATAGGCACCACCCCGTGGCTGGTGCACAGCCTCAGCCCGTGGCTCCACGTAGCCGGCTCACCGGAGCAGCTTGCCAAGGCCCTGCGCATGGCCGAGTTCAGGGACGAGATCAAGGACAAGATATGGGCGGGCAGGCACTACGGGCTGAACCCCAACATCGAGCCCGGGTGGGCCGGTGCCAGGGTCATAGTGGACTGCAAGGTGGAGGAGTACAGGGAGAAGACGGTGGCCCAGATAGCCAAGGAGAAAGGCTTGGACGAGCTGGACGCCCTCTTCAGGGTCCTCATGGACGACCCCTACACCAGGGTGGAGCGGCGAGGAGGCGACGACTGGGAGAAGCTGGAGCTCTACAAGCACCCGGAGATGATGATCGGCATCGACACCTTCGCCGTGGACGAGAAACGGGAGAGCTGGCACAAGCCGCCGTCGTACCCCAACCAGAACAGCTTCGGCGGCTTCCCCTGCTACCTGAGGAGAGCCGTCCGCGAAGCAAAGGTGCTGAGCCTCGAGGAGGCGGTCCGAAAGATCACGGGCAGCCCGGCCAGGAAGTTCAAGCTCGCAGGCAGGGGCGTCATTAAGCCCGGAGCATACGCGGACCTCGTTGTCTGGGACCCGGAGACGATAACCGACAGGGGGACGCAGCTGGAGCCCCGCCAGTACCCTGAGGGCATCAGCCACGTCATGGTGAACGGTGTGCTCGTGGTGAGCAAGGGCAAGCACACGGGGGCCCTGCCCGGCAAGGTCCTGGTCCGCGAGTAGCGGCTAGGACCCTTCCCGGGCCCTATCTATCCGTTCGATGTTTCTGTCAGCCTTGTGAAGGTACTCGTAGGGTGACTCGTAGAGGTCTTTGCGTCCATACATGGCCCTGGCCTGGTCGATCCTCTTCTGGACCTCTTTCTCCAGGTCGCTGAAGGTCTTCTTCCACTTCTCCAGCTTCTTCCTCAGCTCATCCATCTCCTCTTGGAGGTAGTCGGGTATCTTGCATGTCACGCATTTGAAGTCCTTGACGGCGTCCTCGAAGCTCTTCAACGCGTCGTCCAAGGCGTTCAGCATCCCTTCAGCCTCTTTTATCATGCTGGGGAGGGTATCGGGGGGCCTCCTACCTAGGTTCCAGGCCTCGCTGTGGTCCACCCAGCTGAGGAGCTGTGTGAGGAGTATCTCCGAGTTCTGCCTCAGCTTGACGGCGTTGCCCTTGGGGTCGATGCCTGTGAGGCCCTTGGCTATCCCCAGGCCTATCTCTCTGATGGCCCAGTCCTCCATGTCCAGGAGGGTGCCCACGGTGTCGCTCAGCTCGCCGGCTATGCCCTTGGCCATGTCCTTGGCAATGTCCTTGCCCAGCTCCTTCATGACGGCCTCCCCACCCTCCTTGAACGCCGTCTTCGCCGCGCTCCCAGAGTTTTTGACGAGGCTGGCCACCTTCTGCACCTTCTCCGCGTCCGCCTGGAGGGCCTTCTCGGACTTGGTCCAGTGGGCTATCAGGCTGATTACGCCGTCCCACTGCACGAGCAGGCGGGCCACCTCGTTGGCGTTGCTCCGCCACCTGGGCTCGGCCTCGTCGAAGTTGTCCTGGACGTCGCCTATGGCGGACTCCAGGTCGATGAGGGCGTCGTCGCACTTGTGTGTCTCCTCCTCTACGACCTCGGGGTGCTCCTCGCAGAAGTCCTTCTCCTTTTTCTCCTCCTTCTTGGGGGGCTCCTCCTCCTTCTTCTTGCCCCGGATGATGTTGTAGATGAAGACGCCTCCGATGCCGAATACGAGGATCAGGACCACAAGCAGCGGGTCGATGGGCGGGGCCCCCGATCCTCCGCCATTAGCTGTGGGCTGGGTCGTCGCGGGCGCCACCTCGACGTTGAAAACCGTGGTGGCCTCAGCTCCGGCGTCGTCACTCACAGTCACCATGACTATGTGGAAACCTGCCCCCGTGTAGGCGTGGGATACCTCGGGTCCCTCGCCGGTGGTGTCGTCCCCGAACTCCCACACGTAGGTGAGAGGGTCGCCGCCTGGGTCAGTGGCAGACGCCGTGAAGGTCAACGTGTTGCCGACCTTGGCCTCGCCTGTGTACCCGGCCTCGAGGCTGGTGGGGGGCAGATTCAGGACGGTAACCGTCTGGGTGTGGGTGCCTGTGAAGCCCTCTGCGTCGGTCACTCTCACGGTGACCGTGTACTCGCCGTCCCTCGGGAAGAGGGCAGTGTACGTGGGGTCGCCGCTGGACTCGTCGTAGACGCCGTCGCCGTCCAGGTCCCACTCGTAGAGGCTGAAGCCTCCGTACCTCGTCGCTGACTCCGAGGCGTCGAGAGGATACTCTGACCCCTCGCCCAGCGGGGGCGCCTCCGTGATCCGGGCCTCGGGCGTGTAGTGGAACCGGGCTATCACGCCGGGCGTAATGTCGAGGCCCCCGTCCCTGATGAGGAAGACTATACCGGAGGCGTCCATTGGGTGGGGGATGAGGCCCAGGGGCAGACCGATCCGGACCTTGTTATTCACTATTTTGTAAGCTGTCTCGCCGAGTCTAACCCAGGAGCCGGCCTCGTACCTGTCCACCCACGTGGAGGCGATGACGCCCGTGAGCACCTCGACGCCCACGTCGTAGTCGACCCCGAGGCCGCTGTAGAAGGCGGCGGGCTGGGACGCTCCGGTGGTGGGGTCCCTGTCCACGTCCAGGCCGAACTCGATGGTGTAGGACATGTGGGGCAGAGGCGGCATGTTGAGGGTGATCTCCACATATATCTCATCGGCCCCTGAGCCGTCCAACGTTTCCACGGCGACGGCTTCCACTCTTTGGATGTCCAGCTCCATAGGCTGGGGCTCAAGGATACCCTCGTTGAAGCACCTCTCGAAGTTATAGGTGTCCCCGGAGTCGTCCTCAACCTGGTTGGACTCGAAGAAGTGCCCCGCGTACACGGGTAACGGATTTAAAAGGATAATGAACAGAAGGAGCGCGGTGGCGCCCCGCCTCAGCCTCATAGAACCCCCGACATTTACTAGCCATTTAATCGTAAAAGATTATTGTTAGGGGGGCGTGCCCAGGCCAAATACCTCGTGCCAACGTTTTAAATCGGCTTACCACGAGTCCATACCATGGAAGCTATTCTGGGCAGCAGACTTATTGACGCTGAGAGGATTATAGAGAACCCCGTTGTGCTTATCCAGAACGGGGTCATAAAGGAGGCGGGGAGCAGAGGAAAGGTCAAAATTCCAAGCGGCGCGGCTGTGCACGACGCGTCAGGGTGCACCCTCATGCCGGGACTTGTAGACTGCCACGTCCACTTCACAGGCAGCGACACGGCGACACCCGGCCTCCAGAGAGAGGCCTTCGAGACCAGGCTCATAAGGGCCGCCGTCGTCCAGACCAGGCAACTCCTGGACGCCGGGATAACCTCGGTGATGGACACCGGCGGCCTCGTGGGGCTCCATGTCAGGAATGCGGTCCGCGCCGGCATAGTTGACGGGCCAAGGATACTGGCGGCGGGCCGCTACATGTCCGTGACCGGCGGCCACGGGGACACCCACAGCCTGCCTCTGGAGTGGGTGAAGGAGGGCCGTCCTTTCGGGTGGGGCATGGACGGGAGGATCGCGGACGGCGTGGACGAGTGCCTGAAGGCGGTCAGGGAGCAGCTAAGGATGAGCGTGGACTTCATCAAGATATGCACCAGCGGGGGCGGAGGCAGCCTCGTTGACCCGCGCATCGATCTTAAATCACATAGCCGCCCCTTGGGGATCATGGGTAGGCTAGAGGACCACGTAGCTTTGATTGTGGGTGGTGGACGCGGTCTGGGGAGAGCCACCGCCATCAAGTTCGCCGAGGAGGGAGCAGATGTGGCGGTCGCCGCGCGCACTAAACCTGAGATAGATGAGGTGGCTGCCGAGGTGAGGAAGCTCGGAAGGAGAGGCCTAGCTATCCCAACCGACGCAACGGAGGCGGACCAGGTTGAAGGGCTGGTGAAAACTGTGGTGGACAGGTTCGGCAGGATCGACACTCTTGTGAACACTCAGGGGGACTGGCTCATCAAGCCCACCCTTGAGACCACCGAGGAGGACTATAACCACCTCTTCGACACAAACATGAAGAGCATCTACCTGACATGCAGGGCGGTGCTCCCCCACATGATTAAGCAGGGCGGAGGCCACATCTTCAACGTGGCCAGCCAGGCCGGCCTCTGGTACCCGGGCGGAGGCATCATAAGCCTATACAAGGCCAGCAAGATGGCTGTCGTCGGCTTCAGCAAGGCCCTGGCCAGCGAGCACCAGAAGGACGGCGTAGGCGTCCACGTGGTGTGCCCAGCCCCCATGGACACCCCCATGAGGTGGGAGGCCACCCCCAACGCCGTCAAGGAGGCGCTGCTCAGGCCTGAGACGGTGGCCGACCTCATGGCCACCATAGCCAGCCACAAAGACCTGAACCTGCCCGAGGTGATAGTGCCCGAGATCAGGCTCCCCCACACCACATGCTACAGAAGGGAGTAGTGGTCGCTATCCACACTCCATAAAATGAAATACCTTTCAGTGGTTTTACTCTGTCTGAGGCCTTAGGCTTGGCGTGCGAGGGCAAGAAGGATAGCTTAGATAGCGGTGAGTTTGAGCGGAGGCTCATAGAGGAGATGGGTCAGATATCGTCGGGGCTGGCCCACGACCTGAGGAGCCCCCTCCAGACCATCCAGAACGCCCTCTTCCTGTTGGAGAGGAGCCCCGGGAACCCGCTGTTCTACGAGATGATAAAGCTGAGCCTGAGGCAGACCACCGACATCCTGGACAACTTCAGGGACTACTATAAGGGTCACCAGCTCAAGCTTGTGGAGGCCAACCTAGTGAAGCCCTACGAGTTGGCTGCCGCTGAGCTGCAGGTGCCGGAGAACGTGAAGACGGTGGCCCAGATAGAGGAACTGCCCAGCTTCCTCATGGACCCCACCAAGGTGGCCCTCGTCTTCAAGAAGCTTATGCAGAACGCCCTGGACGCCATGCCAGACGGCGGAGAGCTCGGCGTCCGGATTAGGGACGCGGGTGACATTGTAGAGGTGGCTATCAGTGACACCGGCTGCGGCATCAGTGAGGACATGAGGGAGTTGATCTACGTCCCCTTCATGTCTAGGTTGAAGAACGGTAAAGGGCTGGGCCTCCCGGCTGCAAAGAGGATCGTGGAGGCCCACGGGGGAACCATAGGTTACGTATCTGAGCTGGGTGAGGGCACCACCTTCACCTTCACGCTGCCCAAACGCAACTGATTATATGACGCGGCCCCCAAGATAGACAGGATAACATTGGTCGCAGTCAACAACCGGCTCATCCACAGACACCTCTCCGACCCAAAAATCTCAAGGGTTTACAGCCTCTTGGAGAACGACGTCGAGGTCCAGAGCCTCCTGAGGATGGCCAATGTGATGGCCGTCCAGAGGCTCAGCTACAACGACCACGGCCCCACCCACGCCAGGATAACAGCGGGGAGCGCCCTGGAGATATTTGACCTGATAACCAGGGCCGTGGAGCCATCCAGCGTGGCCCAGAGCGGCCTCAGTTACGAGGACGCTAGGGCGGCCGTGCTCTGCGGAGCATACCTTCACGACGTGGGCAACGCTGTGCACAGGGTGGGGCATGAGGCTATCAGCGTGTACCTGGCTGCGCCTATACTGGACAGGCTGCTCCCCTCCCTATACAGCGAGGATCCGGGGCTCATGTACAGGGTGAAATCGGAGACGCTGCACACCATATACGCCAGCGACGACAAGGTGCCGTGCCTCAGCGTCGAGGCGGGCATAGTCACCGTGGCGGACGGCACGGACATGGCTGAGGGTCGCTCCAGGGAGCCCTTCAAGGGGGGAAAGAACGACATCCACAGCGTCTCCGCCCTCGCCATAAAGAGGGTGGAGCTGGTGAGAGGCGACTTGAAGCCCGTGGGCATCAGGGTCCACATGGAGAACCCGGCGGGCATATTCCAGATCGAGCAGGTCATAGGCAGGAAGCTGGCGTCCAGCGGGCTCCGGGACCTCATAGAGGTCTCCGCGCTGATGAACGGCGAGGAGATCAAGACCCCTCTGTAGGCGCCGGCCATGCGCATCTGGTCCATCCATCCCAGGTACCTGGACTGGAAGGGGTTGGGCGCCCTCTGGAGGGAGACTCTCTTGGCTCAGAGGGTGCTCCTGGGTGGAACCAGGGGGTGGAGGAACCACCCCCAACTGGACAGGTTCAAGGGCCACGTGGAGCCCCTGAAGGCTGTGGGCTTCTACCTGGTTGAGGTTCACAGGGAGAGCCGCAGGAGGGGCTACAGGTACGACTTCTCCAAGATTCTTGAGCCTGTGGACGCCGTGGAGCATGTGCGCTTGACGTGGGGTCAGTTGGAGTACGAGTACAGGATACTCAACGAGAGGCTTGCGAGGCGTGACCCGGCCAAGTTAGAGGAGAACCAGAAGGCTGAGACATTGGAGCCTCACCCCATGTTCCGCGTAGTGGAGGGGCCCCCGGAGCCTTGGGAGAAGTCTTACTGGCGGGACGCTAAAAATTCATGATTGTGTATCCCTCGTTCACCCTATCGATCAAGTACTGAGACGCATGCACCAGCCTTACTCCAAGGTTTTCAGCTTCACCCACCAGCCCCTGAGGCTCAGCAATGGATATGCAGGCAGATACCTCAACGCCCGCGTCCACGATTTCGAGGATGCTCTCCTCGTACTCCGGGGTCTCAGGTAGCTTGGGGTTAAGGAGGCTGACGCCTCTCCCAAACAGCAGGACCTTGACGGATTCAAGGCGCTCATCCCCGTATGGATGAATCCAAGTATTCTTGGCCATGCGGAGGCCCCAGAGCACATTGTACATGTTCTCGGGACCGGTCTGGAACACGAAGAGAAGCTTGCCGCTCATACCATGAAGAAACGTGGCTATAAATATATGATTAAGGTGTGTGAGGGTCCTTTGGGCCCGTGGGGAACTCCAGGGTCTTCTCGCACCAGGCCGCCACCCTGAAGAGGCCGATGTCATCGTAGGGCCGGCCTACAAGCTGGAGGCCCAGAGGCAGCCCCTCTCCGCTCAGGCCTGAGGGCACCGTGACCGTGGGCAGCCCCGTGAGGCTCCAGGGGGAGTTGAAGGCCGGACTTCCGGTCCACTGTAGCCCCCGAGGGGCCGTGTCCACGGTGGAGGGACATATGAGGCAGTCGTAGCCCTCCAGCAGCTTGACCACGTCGCTGATGATCTGACCCCTGATCCGTTGGGCCCGCAGGTAGGCGGTGGCTGGGACCAGGAGGCCGCTGGATATGAAGCCCCTCAGGTACTCCCGGTACTCGTCGGCCCTCTCCCTGAACATGTCCTCGTGGGCCGCCGCCGTCTCCACCGCCATGATGACCCTGTGGACGCTGGGCACCATCCTGAAGCTCTCAGGCAGCTTCACGTCCACAACCTGGGCTCCCTCGCCCCAGAGCTTGCCCACGGCTCTCTCGAAGCCAGGCCAAACCTCCTCGGACGCGTTCTCCTTGAAGTAGCCGCTCAGGAGGCCCAGCCTCGGCGGCTTGCCCGTCTGGGGCCCGTCGGAGAGGTCGGGGCGTAGGGTCCTCAGGGTGATCAAGGCGTCCTCCACGGTCCGGGTCATGAAGCCTATGTGGTCCAGGCTCCAGCTGAGGGGGTAGACGCCTCCCCTGCTGAGGAGGTCATAGGTGCACTTGTACCCCACGGTGCCGCAGTAGCTGGCGGGGCGTACAACGCTGCCCCCCGTCTGGCTCCCGAAGGCCAGGGGCGCCATGCCGCAGGAGACGGCGGCCGCTGAGCCGCTGCTGCTTCCCCCGGGGGTGTGCCCCGTGTTCCAGGGGTTCCTCGTCGGGGCGGGGTCGTGTAAAGCGAACTCGGTGGTCTCCGTCTTGCCCAGAATGATGGCCCCCGCCCTCTTGAGGGCCTTCACTATGTCGGCGTCGCGGTCCGGGACGAACCCCGCGAACAGCGGTGACCCCATGGTGGTGAGGGTGCCCTCCGTGTAGTAGATGTCCTTCACACCCACGGGGATGCCGTGGAGGGGGCTCCTGAAAACTCCGTCGGTGATCTCCTTGGTGGCCTCCTCGGCCTCCTCCATGACCTTCTCCCTGTCCACGGTGACCCAGGCCTCCACCACGGGCTCAAGCTCATCGATCCTATCTAGGAGGGACTCGGCGAGGCGTGTGGGGGTCAGCATTCCGTTCCTCATGAGCCGGGCGGCTTCGGCAAGGGACAGCGTGTAGGCCTCCATCACGCTGCCTCCGGCCTCATCTTGGTCACCGGCTCGGCTGAGGCCTCCAGAGGGTAGCTGCCCACCTCGTAGACCGCCTTGGCCGTCCTCTCGATGTGGTCCATGAACTGTTTCACCGTCTCCTCGCCCCACATGGTTCTAGCCGTCTCCGCCACCATGCGGATGTACTCTTTCTCCCCATCACCGCTCAACGTGGTCACCTGATACCTGTGGTGGGGCTTCACAGATTTTACGTTGACGAATCTGGGACGGCCACGACTTGAACAAGATACACTATTATCTCGGCTGCCACCCAACATGAGGCTATGGGAGAAGGAAACGAGGACATCAGGAACGTGTACATGCTGGGCTTCGTCAGCTTCTTCACCGACGTGTCCAGCGAGATGGTGTTCAGCATCCTACCTGTCTTCATTCTGGGGCTGCCCGGAGGAAGCGTGGCCACCCTAGGATTCATCGAGGGGGTGGCGGAGGCCCTCAGCTACATGCTCAGGGCCGTCTCAGGTGTCTTCAGCGACAAGTTCAGGCGCAGGAAGCCCTTCATCATCTTGGGCTATGCCCTGTCCAACGTGGTGAAGCCCTTCTTCGCCGCCGCCTCCACGGTGACGGACGCCCTCATCATCAGGGTCGCGGACAGGGTGGGTAAGGGCATAAGGACAGCGCCCCGGGACGCCCTGATAAGCGACTCGGTGCCGGCGGGCAGGAGAGGGGAGGCCTTCGGCCTCCACAGGACCCTGGACCAGACGGGAGCCATAGTGGGGCCGCTGGTGGCGACCGCCGTGATGGTGTTCCTGGGCTGGACCGTCCGGGAGGTCTTCTGGCTCTCACTGGTTCCGGGCACAATAGCCCTGGTAATAATCCTCTTCGGCGTCAAGGAGATCGTGGGCGATGAGCTCAGGGAGTTCAGGTTCCTTCAGGGGCTGAGGGAGGTGGCCAGGGGCAGGTTCCTGGTGCTGCTAGGCATAGTCGCCATGTTCAGCCTAGGGGCCTTCAACTTCAGCTTCATTCTGCTTAACGCCAAGGAGATGGGGGTGGGGGACGCCCTCATCCCGGTGGTGTACGCGGTGGTGAACGTCGCCCACACCCTAGTGGCCATCCCGGCTGGTAGGCTGGCGGACAGGGTGGGCAAGGAGAAGGTTCTATCTTACGGCTACCTAGTGTTCCTGGCTTCAGTCGCGCTGCTGGCTCTAAGCCCCAGGCTTGTAGTCTCGGCCTACGTGGCGGCGGCGGTCTTCGGTGCCTACGTCGGTGTGGTGGAGACGGTTCAGCGGGCCCTGGTCCCGGGCTACGTGGAGGCCGGGCTCAGGGGCACCGCCTACGGCCTCTACTACCTGGTGGTGGGGACAGCTTTCCTGGTGGCCAACTCCGTTGTGGGCGCCCTGTGGCAGACCCAGGGCCTATGGGTCTCCAGCCTGTACAGCGGGGCCCTGGCTGCGGCAGCCTTCATAGGCCTCACAGTGTTCAACAGAAGGTAGAGCCCGTGCCTATACCTAAATCCATATAATCAACATCTCTGAAGCCGAGGCCTAGATTAGGGACATGGTTGGCCACCTGTTTCAAGGCCATCACTGATGTGATGGCCGACGCCTCGGAGGGCCCAGGTGGAAAATAATTGATCAGGGCTTCAAGCCCATGCGCTTCAGGTCAGCCTCAGCCGCGATGTATCCGAAGCCCGCCCACCCCTCCAGGGCCAGTATCTCCCGCAGGATGCCCACGGCCTTCTCCTTGTCGCCGTTGTAGCTGTACCAGTTGGCGACCCCGTACCCCGTGGTCACCAAGCCCAGGGCGCCCTGATCCCTAGCCTCCTTCATGAGCTCCTCGGGGCTCCGCAGCCCCTTGTACATGAGGAGGCAGCCGTGGTAGTGGGTGTTCTCCACCACGTCCATGCCGGGCTCCACGCGGCCCAGGAGCCTCTCCGCCTCCTTCTCTCTGCCCAGCCGTCGTAGGGTCATGTAGGTCCAGTGGGCCGTGGCCACGTACTTCTCGTCCATCTCCGAGACCTTCATGCACATCCTGTAGGCCTTGAGGGCCCTCCGCAGGTCGCCTACCAGGTAATAGGAGAGGCCGAGGTGGTACCAGACGTTGAAGTACAGGGTGCTGGTGGGCGTGCCCCTGGGGTTGGGGAGGCCGTCGGGCTCCACCTCGTCCGGCGCCGAGACCATGAGCTCCGCGGCCTTCTCGAAGTCGTCGACGGCGTTGCCGAAGAGCCTCAACGTTATGAACCTGTGGCCCCTGTGCCTGTACAGCTTGGCGTAGCCGGGGTGCTTCTCCAGACCCATGCTGAATATGGCTAGGGCCTCCCTGTACCTTCCCAGGTAAGCGGTTCGTCTGCCCAGCCATATGATCCTGTCGGGGTCCTCTGGGCATTCCCTCCAGTCCTCAAGGGCCTTCTCGTAGAGCGGCCTCTGCTGCTCCAGGGCCTCCGGAAGCAGCGGGGCAGTACATAGGGGCCTGCCGAAGAGGCTGAAGGCCTCGGGGACGCCGGGTAAAACGGTTTGAGTCATTTCGACACCAGAACACGGGACATATGGGTCCGGGGCTGTTAAAGTCTTGCCTGGGTGTGAACATCTTTAAACGTGTCCGGGAATCCTATGGGGTAACTGAGGTTGGGGTATTTGGAGAAGATTAAGGGTAACCGTGGGACGATGGCGCTGGCCGCGTTCTCCATCATAATGATCGTAGGCATGGCATTCATCTACTTCTGGGAGCCTAACGACGGCATACCTGGGACCGGTGTCAGGAGGGGCACCGTGGGGGTGATAGCCGTCGAGGGCGTCATCGAGGAGGCAGGCCAGGCAGGGCTGCTGCTGGACGCCATACGGGAGGCGGTGAACGACGACGACATCAAGGCGGTTGTGCTGGAGATCGACTCCCCCGGCGGCTCCGCATACCTTGTGGAGCAGGTGTACTTTGACCTCCTGGAGCTGAAGAAGTCCAAGCCCCTGGTGGCCTCGGCCTCCACGGCCCTCTCGGGCGGCTACTACATAGCCGTGGCCGCGGACCAGATATTCACCCTGCCCACGGCCATGGTGGGCAACGTGGGGGTCATCGGCGTGGGCCCAGGATTCATGGTGCCCAGCGAGTTCACCTTCGAGACGGGGCCCCAGAAGGTCACCGGGTTCAGCCCCGCCCTCTTCCCCTTCAACATTACCAAGGCATTGGACAGCTTCGCCTCGGCGGTGCAGCTGGGCAGAGGCTCCAGGCTCACCCTGAGCCTCATGGAGATGAAGAGAGGCTCGGTGTGGCTGGGGACGGAGGCCGTCAACTTGGGCGTCGCGGACCAGATAGGGGGCCGGCAGGCCGCCCTAGACTACGCTGCCGGGCAGGCGGAGCTGGACAGCTACAAGGTGGTGGACCTAGTGGAGAGGGTGAACCAGGGCGGCGGCGCCCTGACCTCGGGGTACCCCACCGTCAGCCAGCTCAACGAGGCTAACCCGCCCCCGGCCCTCTACTACCTGTACATGCCTAACCAGATATACATGCAGAACGGAGACGAGGCGTCCATCACCATAGAGGAGAGCAACGTGACAGAGGTGCAGGTAGGCCAGGTGGTGGTGGACGTGAGCCACGGCAACAGGGTGAGCCCCTACGTCATGGACGCCCTGGCCGCTGAGCTGGCCAAGCGCGGCGTCTTCCTGGGATACGGCTACACGTGGGAGACCGTCGAGAAGGCCCTGGATCACGCCTCCTGCCTCATAGTGGTTGCCCCCACCCAGGCTTACAGCTACGAGCAGTACGAGGCCATCCAGAGGTTCGTCCAGAGGGGAAACATGCTGGTGCTGTTCAGTGACGCCAGCACCGAGTTCCTCAGCACCAGCCAGATGCAGGGACCGATAAACAGCTTGGCGAACCACTGGGGACTCCACTTTGGCAAAGGCTACCTGTACAACATGCTGGACTACCACGGCTTCTACAGGAACATCAAGGTCACCCAGTTCGAGGCCAACTGGCTCACAGAGGAGCTTACCCAGCTCGTGTTTTTCACCTCGACCCACCTAAGCGCCACGGACAGTGACACAGCCTACGCCAGCTGGGGCACCTACAACAGCGTCTCTGAGCTGATGGACGTATACGGGCCGGTGGCGCTGCTGGATAAGGGAAACACAACGGTGGTGGCCTTCGGGGACATCACCTGGCTCATGGACCCGTGGATAAGGGTCGGGGACAACTACCAGCTAGCAATGAACCTAGTGGACGAGATCGTCCGGATAAAGAACGGCGGCTAGCCGAGCCCATGGACCAGGGCCACGTAGACCCTGGCCTGCTTCATGAGGCTGTCCACGATGACGAACTCGTCGGGGCCGTGGGCTCCGAACCCTACGGGCCCGAAGCCTATGGTGTGGATGCCGGCCTGCCTGTAGAGGCGGCCGTCGGTGCTGCCGGCCCACTCCACGTAGAGCTCCGGCTCCGTGCCCAGGGCGGCGGGCACCGCCTTCATGAAGGCTTCTCCCAGGGGCGTGTCCGGTGGAGTGAAGTTGGCGGGGGTGTAAACCCATTCTCCTTTATCGTCCTTGGGGGCTACCATCTCCCAGCTCCAGTCGAGGTCCCCCTCTCCAGCCTTGTCCAGGTCGGCCTTGACCGATTCCACTACGTCGTCGGCGGTCTCCCCGATGACGAGGCGCCGGTCCACGGTGATGGTGCACTCGGCGGGCACCTGGTTGGTGACTGTCCCACCCTGGATGATGTTGACGCTCTGCATGGGGTGGCCTATCCAGGGGTGGAACTTGTCTATGTGGTGCTCCAGGGCCAGGACCCCCTTGGAGGCCTTGGCTATGGCGTTCACCCCGTTGGTCCTGCAGGCCGCCGTGTGAGCCGCCCGCCCGAGAAACTTGACCTGGAACCCGAACATGCCGCGCTCAGCGACCCTCACCTTCAGGTTGCTCTGCTCACCGATGACCACATAGTCTGGGCGCCTCATCTCCCCCGCCACTATCTTGTCCACTAGCACCTTGGAGCCGTACTGTGCGCCCTTCTCCTCGTCGGGCACCAGGTGGACACCGACGCTGAGGGGCAGGTCAGCGTCTCTGAGGAGCTCCATAAGGTGTATCATCACTGCGCAGCTGCTCTTCATGTCGCTGGCGCCCCTGCCGTAGAGCCTGCCGTCCTCCAGGACGGGGTCCCAGGGCTTCCTGGTCCATGCGTCGGGCCTGGCTATGGGCACCACGTCCAGGTGGCCGTTGAATATCAGCTGCCTCTCGGCGCCGGGGTTGAGGACGGCCTCGATGATGGGCCTGTCCTCGCCGCCGTGGAAGGTGACGGGGACCCCGGCGTCCTCCAGGAGGCCCTTGGCGCGGTGCATGACGGCCTTCTCCTGGCCCGTGACGCTGGGGACTCCTATGAGCTCCTTGGCGAGCTCGATGATCCGGTTCTCGTCGATCCTCTTGAGAGCCTTCGATAGGGCTGTTTTACTCATTCTGCTTCCGTATTTTATGGCTGCTGAGGCAATTTAACGTGTACGAGCGCTGACGAGGGTCCGGTACCGTGACCGTACCTTTCGCGATTTATTTTTGGATTGCTTTTAACTAGTTTTAAGGTGCTATGGGCTATTGTTACTTCGGAGTCTCCTCCCAATCCCAGTCGAGGGGGTTCTCAGCGTTGAGGAAGGGATAGCCCTGGAAGTGCCTGGTGTTGTCGGTCCAGATGGTGTCGGCCCTGTCCTTGGCAGTGTAGGCGAGTATGTGGTCGAACACGTCGCCTCCGGCGACCCGTCTTTCGCCTAGGGACGCGAAGGCTTCGGCGTACGTTTCCCTGGTGGGCGATATGAGCCCGATCTCTGCGCAGCCCATGTAGAGCCTGCAGAGCCGGGCGGCGTGGTCCTGCGTCAGGGGATTGACCACCCGTCTGCCTGTGACGACGGCGTAGAACTCTGACAGGTTCTGGTAGCTCAGCTGGGTTCTGATGTGGCCGTGGATGGCGGCCCTGACTATGAGGCTGGCTCTGCAGTTGTGGGGGCTCAGGCTGTCGTGGGCGTAGCACAGGATCATGGTGTCCAGGAGTAACCGCTTGGCCGCGTGGGGGCTCTCGTGGAGGGGCGCGCGGTCAACATATATCATCGTATATTTCCCTACGGGTGAGCTTAGCCGGCACTCCTACCTTGGAGGGGCTTATGAGTTCGTCGTCCAGTTCCTCTTCGGGGAGTCTTCTCTGAAGCTCCACCTTGAAGCTCCGCTTATCCAGCATGACGATGTTGAGCTTCTCACCGGGTCTGAGGCCCAGCTTCTCTCGTACCTCTGCGGGGACGTATATCTTGTTCTCGTGGTAAGTGGTCTCGGCCAACCAGGTCACTAGTTTACCAAAACCACATTTACCCATATATGTCTTTACCCAAGTAAATTGTTGGGTTAAACCCATGTGGCGGAGCCCAACACGACCCGCTGCCGTGCACCCGTAGCAGAGGGCATGTTGCATGGAGTGCCCATGATGTACTCGTTGGCCAGGAGAGCCACCAGTACCGACTCCTTGGCCTCGCCTGGGAACCCAAGCTCAGAGTAGTTGCGGACGGGGGTGCTGAGCCTGCTCCTCAGCTCATCCATTAGGGCCGGATTCTTCGAGCCGCCTCCTGAGACGTAGACCTCGTCCACTGCACTGGGCAGGTGCCTCATGTAGGCGTCAGCGATGGTCTCCACGGTTAAGGCCGTGACGGTCGCGGCAATATCTCCTGGGGGCAGCCCCATAGACTCTCCCCGCCTTATGACCTCGGCGGCGTACTGTTCGCCGAACATCTCGCGGCCTGTGGTTTTGGGCGGAGTCCTGCCGTAGTAGGGGTGACTCATCAGATCGGCAAGGAGCTCCCGGTGGACAGTGCCGGTTCTGGCCAGGCCGCCGTCCACGTCGTGGCTTGCGCCCGTGTAGCGGCGGGCCACGGCGTCTATGATCATGTTCCCGGGCCCGGTGTCGAAGGCCACCACGTCGCCTGGGGAGGTGGAGGCCGGGATGTAGGTGAGGTTCGCTATGCCCCCGATGTTCTGGAGTATGATGCTCTTTGAGGGGTGCCTGTGGAGGACGTAGTCAAGGTACGGCGTCAGAGGCGCGCCCTGGCCCCCGGCCGCCATGTCCGCCTTCCTGAAGTCGGCCACCACGGGCAGCCCGGTGCGCATGGATATGACGGCGGGCTCACCTATCTGGAGGGTCGAATCAGCGTCGATGCCTGCGACGGGCTTCGCCTGGGGCTGGTGCCACACGGTCTGGCCGTGAGAGCCCACCAGGTCCACTTCTTCTGGGCTCAGCCCGTGGTCATCCAGGAGCCTGAGGGCGGCGTCCGCGAAGCACTCGCCGACGACGAAGTTCATCTCGCACACGTCCCGGATGGTGGACGCGCCTGGGGTGAAGAGGTTGAAGAGGCGGCGGCTCACCTCCTCGGGGTACGGGTATGTGCCGTGGGCGAGGAGCCTGATCTTGGCGGTGGCCCCGGTGCCCGTTATCTCAGTTAGGGCAGTTGTGACGCCGTCAGCTGAGGTGCCTGACATGAGGCCGAGGATTCTTCTTGAGGCTTTGGCTCGTTGCAGCTGGACATCATGCCTATCCTTCATTGTTGCTCAGCCTCGTACACTGTCTCTCCGCCGACGATGGTCCTCAGGACCCTGTACCTCCAGTCTATTACCGTGATGTCGGCGTCTGCGCCTTCTTCCAGCCTGCCTTTGCGGGGCGTCAGCTTGAGTATCCTAGCGGGGGTGTTGGAAGCCATCTGCACGGCCTCCGTGAGGGCGACGCCTGCCTCCTCCACCATGGTGGCGATAGCGTCGTTGAGCCTTATCCCGCTGCCGGCGATGACGCCGCCCCGCAGCGTGATGTTTCTGCCTTTCACGTGAACCGCTCTGCCACCGAAGCTGTACTCGCCGTCCGGGAGTCCCCCGGGCTTCACTGAGTCGCTCACCAGGGCTATCTTGGCGGGGCCCTTGGCTAACACGGCCAGCCTAAGGGCGGCGGGGTGGACGTGGACTCCGTCGGCCACAAGCTCCAGGTTGACCCTGCCATCGGTCAAACCAGCTCCCACTACCCCGGGTTCTCTATGATGAAGCCCTCTCATGCCATTATAGAAGTGGCTTAAATGCGTGATACCGCGGTCGAAGGCTCGCAGCGCCTCCTCGTAGGACGCGTCCGTGTGGCCCGCCGCTGCGACGACGCCCCTCTCCACCAGCCACTCCACAGCCCTCAGAGCGTCCCCTGTCTCTGGGGAAAGAGTCATGATCTTCAATGTGCCCCCTGACGCCGTGTAGAGGGCGTCCAGCTCCATCTCTGTGGCCTGTCTCACCTGGCCGCCGTCCTGGGCCCCCTTCTTCTCCTCGCTGATGAAGGGCCCCTCCACGTGGGCCCCAAGGATGACAGCCCCGGGCGTGCCCATCCTCTGGGCCGCCTCGACTCTGCAGAGGGCCGTTATCAGCTCCTCCTTGGGGGCCGTGTGGGTGGTGGCCAAGAACCCTGTGACGCCCCCAGTGGCCAGGTACGTTGAGAGCCTGCTGAGGGCCTCCGGGTCGGGGTCCATGGTGTCGACGCCGGCTCCCCCGTGGACGTGGAGGTCTATGAATCCGGGGCACACCAGGTCGTCGGCGTGGTCGATGACGTGGCCCGCGGCCGCCCGCCTGGGTCCCGCGTAGCTTATGGTGCCGTCCGTGACCTCCACCTGGCCCCCCGAGATCAGCTCGAAGGGCGTAACCATGGTCCCCCTGATAGTGTAACCAGCCATAGCTCACTCACCGTACAGCAGGTGCCTCTCCCTACTCTTCACGAATCGCTCCACCTCCGGCTCCCAGGCCCCCACGATCTCCTGCACCGGCTCGCCGTCCATAAGACTCAGCCTGAGCCTGTCGGTGCCGGCCAGGAGGTCGAAGTGCCTCCTCTTGTCGTAGGTGGGCTCGTTGAACCTGAACCTGTCCCCCTGGAGCCCTATGAGGGTGGAGAGTAGGTGGACGCCGGTCTCCACGGGTATGTACGCGTTCCTGTCGGTGACGTGGACCTGGAGGCCATCGCACCTCTCGCCGCTGTGCCTCCAGAAGGCGGGAGTGAAGTGGCAAGCCCTGAACCCGGCGCCGGGTAACCTGAGGGCGTTCATGGCGTCCGTCCACCGCCGCCCGTCCACCCAGGGGGCGCCCAAGTACTCGAAGGGACGCGTGGTGCCCCTGCCCTCGATGGCGTTCACCCCCTCGAAGAGGCATGTGCCTGGGAAAACGATGGCCGTCTCCAAGGTGGGCATGTTGGGGCTGGGCTGCACCCAGGGCAGGCCGGTCTCGTCGTACCACATGGCCCTGCTCCACCCTTCCAGCTCCACGACCTCAAGCCGGCAGCCGATTCCCGTGTTGATGAATGAAGCCAGCTCCCCCATCGTGAGGCCGTGCCTAAACGGAACGGGGTGCAGGCCGATGAAGGACTCGAACCCGGGCCTCAGGACGCCGCCCCCGACGCTGAGCCCGTTGATGGGGTCCGGCCTGTCAAGGACCACCACGCCCAGGCCGTCCCGGGCGGCCGCCTCCATGCAGTAGGTCAGCGTCGAGACGTAGGTGTAGAATCTGGCGCCGCAGTCCTGGATATCGAAGACCAGGGCGTCAAGGCCGTCCAGCATCTCAATGGTCGGCGCCATGTGCTCACCGTAGAGGCTGTGCACGGGCAGCCCCGTGGCCTCGTCCACGTGGCCCTCCACCAGCAAGGCGTCCTGAATATCGCCTCTAGCTCCGTGCTCAGGTCCAAACACTGCCTTCAAGTTGACATCAGGATTACTGTGAAGGGCGTCCAGAGTGGACTCGAGACGGCGGGTCACCCCCGTGGGGTTGGTGACCAGGCCAACGGCGTCGCCCCCGAGGAAGCCTCGGGGATCACCAAGAAGAACATCTACGCCTGCCTTCACGGTCAGGCCGCGTGCCTCCTGTAGGCGGCCCCTATGGCGTCCCAGACCCTCCACGGGTCCCCTGAGGCCAGTACGCTGCCCTCGCCTCCCCTGTAGGGCCACGCGAAGAGGGAGTCGGCGCCCAGCTCGGCAGCTATGTCGGCGGCCTCGGATAGCTCACCCTCCCTCCCCACGGGCACTCTGAAGGCCATGAGCCAGAGCTGGCTCAGCTTTCCGTGCCTCTGGGCGAGGCTCATGCAGTCCATGCTGGTCTCCCTGAAGAAGGCTAGGCCCTCCTCCCGGCTCATACCGGTGTGGAAGTAGTAGGGGTCCGTGGCCAGGGTGTCCAGCTCCGGTATGGCTGCCACCTTCTCCCAGTCAGTGATGCCTATTAGGGGGCTCTTGGTGGGCAGTAGGCAGCAGACCACGTCCACGGTGGGGTCCGCCTCCTTGACGTAGACGCTCAGCTCCCTGAGGAACCCCACGGCCCTGTCCTCCCTGAACTCTATTACCCTAGGCGTCAGCTCCAGGGGCATGTCCTCCCCGTACCTGTCCCTGTACAATGCGCCGCATATGCTGCATGTGCAGGCCCAGTCACTGTCATGCCAGTTGGCGTAGTGGGGCTCGTCCCAGAAGAGGCCGTCCAGGCACGTCTCGGTGACCAGCTCCTCTACGCTGCGCCTCAAGTGCTCCCTGAAGGCGCCGTGGTTCAGGCACGTGGCGTGGTAAGTCTTGCCGGACGCGGCCCTCTGCCTGCCCTCCAGGCTCCTCATGAGGAAGAGGCTGGGGGGCTCCCCGGCCAGGGTCTTGCCCCAGCCCCACAGGTCCACATAGGTTTTAAGCCCGTGGTCCTTGGCCACGTCTATGAGCCTGATGACGTTCTTCCGCCAGAACCACCAGTCGAACTCGGATACCGCGAGAAGCACGGCGTTGCAGCCGTGGTCCACCATCTCGGCGTAGTCACCCGCGGCGCGGTCCGGGTAGGCCACGCCATAGTAGGATACGCCCCTCTCAGGAATCATTCTTCTAGTCTCCGTAACGCCTCTCTCACTGAAATCCAGCCCTCCAGGGCCTTTTTAGCCTCGCCTGCCCCGACCCCCGCAAGGGTCATCACGACGGCCCCCCGCAGGTCTCCGCCGGCTGCCTCCAGCACCGGCCCCGCTTCCTCCGGGGAAAGTCCTGTCACGGCGGAAAGGGTTTTCCTGCTCCGGTCCACCAGTTTCGCGTTGGTGGCCTGAACCCCCACCATGTAGCCGTCGTGGACGCGGCCCAGCCTTACCATGGACGCCGTGGTGAGCATGTTGAGCACCATCTTCTGGGCTGTCCCCGCCTTCATCCGGGTGGAGCCGGCCACGGCCTCGGGGCCTACCACCACCTCGATGGCCACGTCCACATAGCCGGAAAGGGGAGAGCCTGGGTTGCATGATACGCTCACCGTTGCTGCCCCCACCTCACCTGCGAACCTCACAGCCTCCAGCGTGTAGGGGGTGGCCCCTGATGCAGTGACCCCCACAACCAGGTCACATGGCTTCAAGCCTCGGGACACTAGATCGGCTCGAGCGGCCTCAGGGCTGTCCTCAGCTGCCTCCACCGACCCCACCAGGGCCGGGATTCCCCCCGCCAGCACCCCCTGGAACAGAGTGGGGGGCACCCCGAAGGTGGGCGGCACCTCCGCGGCCTCCAGCACGCAGAGGCGACCGCTGGTCCCGGCGCCCACTAGGAACACTGTGCCTCCGCCGCGGACGGTTTCAACGATCCGCTCCACGGCCCTGCCTATGTTGGGCAGCTGAGCGGCCACGGACTCCGCCACCACGGAGTCCTCCGCGCTGATGATCCTCAGTATTTCCCCGACCTCCTTGGAGTCTATGCCCCTGGAGGCGGGGTTCAGGCTCTCGGTCACCTTAATCATGGTCGTCACCTAGCGAACCGTAGCTCTCCTCCACGGCCCGGAGCAGGCCGTCGTCTATGCTCACGCCCGTGGATTTCAGGGCGAGGAGGGCTGCACCCAGGACGGGGGGCATCCGCGGCTTGATGAGGGCGCAGTCCGGCGCCTCCCTCCGCACCACCTCCTCGAAGGCCATGATGTAGACGCTGGGCTGTTTGAACACGCCACCATTGAGGCCCACAGGGAACCCCCCGGTGAGGCCCAGCCTCCTTATGACGGCGTTGGCCACGTGGCCCAGCTCCGCGCCCGCCTCGGCCATCACCAGCTTGGCAGCCTCGTCTCCCGCCGCCTCGGCGTCTCTGACCAGGGGCACCAGGTAGGCCACGTCCCGGGGCTCCCTCCCCGGGGCGTACATCCAGTCTATGATCTCCTCCACAGCGCTCAGGCCCAGGTAGCCAAGGATCATTTCCCGGAGAACTGTATCCGGGGTTCGGCCGTCGTGCGCCCTCAAGGCGGCCAGTATGGCGTTCCTGCCTATGGTGTAGCCGCTTCCCTCGTCCCCCAGCCTCCACCCCCAGCCGCCTGCCCGGGCCGCCATGCCCCGGTGGTTCTCCCCGTAGGCGATAGAGCCCGTACCCGCTATCACCACCACGCCGGGCCTGCAGCCCGTGGCCCCGGCCAGCGCCGCGGCGGCGTCACTGGTCACGGCTGTGTCTCCATAGGAGTCGGGCAGCCCAGCTAGCAGCTTCTGCCTCAGCCTGGATCGGTCTGTTCCGGCAACACCTAGCCTGCTAGCCTTGAACCGGTCTACTCCGCACTTGGCTGAGGCCATGTTCACGGCCTCCAGTATGCTGGCCAGGGCCCTGTCGGCGCCCACGGTGATGGGGTTAGAGGGCCCGGCTCTCCCGGCGGCCAGGACCCTGCCCCCAGGCGACACTATCACTGCCCTGGTGGCGGTTCCTCCGCCGTCCACCCCCAGAAAGTAGCCAGTGGGCACGGAAGGTCACTAAACTCTTTTGGTCCCCGTGGGCTTAAAACGTCTGTTGTGCGGGGCCTCTCCTGACCTCCGCTCCGTCCCCCTGGGCCCACCTGGTTATGAGGCCCAGGTTCTCGGCGTACCTCCGGTCCAGTAGCCAGTAGTGGCACCAGTCGTCCCTGCCCCTTATGCCTCTGCCCAGGCTCTGGTTGGCGGCCCTGTAGGCGTCCATGGTGTACCACCGGTTGCCCAGGCCGGGCCTCAGCCCGTTGTAGTACCTTATCTGGGCCTTCACCAGGGGGTCGCCGTAGTTGGCATAGGGCACCCCCACCAGGAATATACCCCGGGCCTGGTCCCCGGGGAAGTTGCTGCCCTCGCTGTTTCTGCCTCTGAAGACGCAGCAGAGGACGGCTCCGCCGACCCCCACGGCCATCCTCTTGTACCTAACCACCACGTCCCTATTCTGGGTCGCGTCCCGGCCCTCCCGGAACAGCTGCTTCCCGGCCAGGAGGAGGCGGCCCCCATGAGCCTTCAGTATACGATCCCCGGCCCAGACATCCAGGCACCTGTTCATGAAGCCCCTCTGGGTGAAGAAGATGAGGGCCCCCTGCTTCACCGTCTCCAGCTCCCTGCCTATGGTCTCCCCCATCCGGGTGATCATCTCGTCGCTCCGTTCCCTGTACTGGGTGGTGACGGAGGCGTCCACCACCATCCTGATCCTGTCGGAGCGCTGGATGCTGGGGTAGGAGCGCTTCTCGGCGTCCCCCAGCCCTATGATCTCGGCGAAGGTGTCCAGGGGGCTGAGGGTACCGCTCATCACCAGCACGCCGCGGGCCTCGGCCACCACGGGGGCCACGGCCAGGCTGGGGTCCAGGCACCTGTACTCGATTACGGGGGCCCCGTAGTAGCTCCGCGTGTAGACCCCCACGTACTTCTCCTTCACGCTGCCCTGAAGGAGCTCGAAGAAGCCGAGGAGCCCGTTGAGGAAGCAGACGGGCGGGTTCCCGTCCTTGGCCTTCCTCGCCCTTATTGCTTCCACCAGGGGGGCGTGGCCGTCCATGAAGGTGCTTATGCTCATGCCCAGAGTCAGCTCCAGGTCCCTCTCCAGGGCCTCGGCTGAGACCAGCCGGGGCCTCTCGGAGTCTGATTTAAGCAGGTACTCCCCCAGCCTGTCGATGAACCGTGGCGACTTCCCTATGAGCCTCATCTCCTCGGCGGCGGCGCTGAGGCCCCTCTCCGAGAGGGTGTCGCTGAGTATCTCCTGGCCCACCTGGTCAACGTTGTGGCCCTCGTCCAGCACCAGCACCCTGCCCCCCAGGTCCAGGCCCGTGGTGAGCCTGATCATGGGGTTGAACACGTAGGGGTAGGGGGCCACCACTAGGTGGCATTCCTTCATCATGCGCCTGGCCAGGTAGTAGGGGCACATCTTCCTTTTCCGGCCCTCCTCTATGAGGACCTCCCTGGTGAGTATCTTGGGCAGCCCCGTGGGCGGCTTGTCCAGTTCACTGATGTAGGGGCAGTCGTCGCTCTTCCTCAGTACGCCGCAGAGCTCCTGGCTCTCATTGGCTGGGAGGTCCCTGCACTCGGGGTTGACGCACAGGTGGTCCCTGCTGGCCAGGTTGACAGCCGTGTATCCCTTCCCGGCCTTCTCGTTGATCTTCTCCATCTCCAGCAGGACCTGACGCACCTGCTCATGGGTGCGGGTAGCGTAGATGATCCTCCGGCCGAGAGGCAGGAGGCAGCTTAGGGCGCTAACGGTCTTTCCGAACCCGTTGCAGGCCTCAGCTACGAGCACCTTGCCGCGGCCGACGATGGACACCACATCCTCCATGAACTCCACCTGCTGGGGGTAGGGCTCGTAGGGAAACAGGCGCGTCCAGGAACCCGGGGACGCGTCACCTGACAGGGTCAGGAGGGTCTCACAGCCTCTGCAGAACCGGTCCTCCTCGTACTCCTCCACCGTGTGGGCCCTGCCGCAGTTGGGGCAATGGATGGTGGGGGACATGGCTCGATAGCAATCTCCCCGGGCTCATTTAAGGGAAGTGATCAAGGTGAAAGCCTCCGGTGAGGCTTGGTTGATTAAAAAGGGGGTGATCTAACCTGACTGAGAAGGCAGGTTACATCGTTCACTTTTTCTTCGGTTTCTCGGCGGGCTTCTCAGGCTTCTTCTCCGCGGGCTTCGGAGCGGGTGTCGGCTTCTTTGCCATTTGTTTCACCTGTTTTATTTGAGCTTCGGTGGGAAGTAATGATTTATCTTATGTTAATGGGTTAAATTTTAGGTATCATCTAAGGCTTTTTTGATTTTAATCTGTTAATTGTTTATATAGTGTCTCAAACGCGGATAATATACTAGTTAATATATAGATCAATCAATAACTTGCCTAACGTTGCCTAATTTTGCCTGTATTGTGTTAAACGATTGTATGGGTGGATGGGCACCAAATAGCGGAAATGTGGCGACGCTCACTCAGATGTGAGAAGGTTCCACAGAGTCCTCCTCAGCCTCCTGATAGACTCACTAACACCGCGAAACGATGCCTTCTCCACTTTGAGGGCCGTCAACCCGTTGGGCTCGACAGCCAACACCAGAAAGAGCATCACCATGGGGATCAGAGCCTCATAGGCCATAACCCATACCCCGAGGGCCCTCACGAGATACGTCACCAGAAGCTTCTGGCTCGTGGCCACCAGGAAGCCACCCAGTATGGCTCCTGAAATGCTGGTGATTCCCCCCAAGACGCTGCCCGCCATGACCTGGACGAGAAGCTCGTCGCTGAAATTAACACTGGTGGCCCTCCACATGGGAAGAATGGCCCCCGCAAGCGCCGACAGCGCCCCAGAGATGAACCAGGATGCGACGTGGATGAGGTCCACGTTCACCCCAAGACTGGAGGCCAGCCACTCGTCCTCAGCGGTGGCCCTCATGGCGATACCGTACTTGGACCTGTACAGGAATACGTTCAGGGCACCCACCAGAAGTACAACCGTCACGGGGGCGGTAAACCCTATGCCGGGCACGCCCTCAACCCTGAAATCGAAGCTGGAGAGCAGGAACCCCCTCGACTGGATGCGCGTGACGATGAGGAGCCAGTAACTGAACATGGCCAGGGCCGAGCCTATGATCTGGCTGATGATGTAGAATGTGAATGTTAGGGTGATCTCCCTCGAGCCGTGCACCTTTATAGGCTTCACCACGCCCAGGTACAGCAGCACACCTAAGACGCCGCCCCCCAGGGCCGCCGCAGGCCACGTGGCGTAGGGGTTGAACCCCTGGAACCTGACCAAGTAGAAGGCTATCATGGTGCCTATGCTGGCGTAGCTGGCGTGAGCGAAGTTGGGAAACTTCTCCATCATGTATGTGAAGTTGAACCCTATACACAGTATCACGAGGAGGCTGGCGTTGATCACGCCGCTGGTGATCAGGGGCGCACTCATCAAACGATTCCCGGTGCGGCGACATAAAAGATCATGGCAGAAAGCCCCTCCAGGAATACCTTGGGCCCCGTTTTATGCGAGTGGGACAGGACCTACGCCTGATATAGATCGTTAGTAGGTAAAGCCGCATACAGCACAATTTAAATGGATAGCACTTACCATGGTTACTGCAGGGGCTAGCACGTTGAGGAAAATATCCTTCATCATAGTAGGCATATTGTTTTTAGCGCAGCTTCCCCCGGTGTGGGGAGCCGACCTACCGTGGATAGAAGAGTACCAGCTGGAGCATTACTCCACAAACCAGCGGATTCTCGAGTGGAACTCCGAGAGCGGCCAGCTGACCCAGAACGCGCCCGTGCTAGCCGGAAACGAGTACCGGCTGAGCTTCAGGATCAACGTGAGGCAGACCGTCGACAACGCCGTGCTGGAGCTCAGATTATCGGAGTCCATCCTGAAAAAGTCCATGACGGTTTTCTGGGAGATAGAGTCAGTGGAGCTGCCCCTGACGAGCGAGTTCAACCCCACGGAGAGAGTCATCAAGTTCAACCACACCCAGGGAGTATACAGGCTCTCCATAGTAGGGGAGATAGATCGGACCGTGACCTCGACTGGGGCGGGCGTGGTGTTCCACAAACCCGTGGACCTCACATCCATCACCCTCATAGGCCCGGCCCAGACCCTCTACGACAAGATAACCATCAACGTCATCGACAACAGGATCGACGACTACAGGCGGCTCAGGAGCCAGAAGGAGGCCGAGCTGGCCCAGTACAGGCAGACCAGCGTGGACCCGGCCTACGTCCAGCTCTACGAGAAGTTCCTGAACATAGCCATAAGTGAGGCGGAGCTAGGGCTCGTGGATAACGCCATAAACCTCATGAACAATCTGCAGGTGGAGGCGCCCCCCGTGGAGACAGGGCCAAGCTGGCAGGAGCAGTACTTCCTCCCAGCAGTGGGCGCCCTGGCCGCACTATTCATCCTCTCCGCGGCCCTGTTCATGAGGTCGCGGAGCAGACTGGGCTTCGTAACGATGTTAGTGGAGGACCAGATCCGGGAGATGGAGGCCCTCCAGAGTAGGGCGTCCCGGGTGGACCGCAGCCTGGCCCAGAGGCTGCAGGAGATTAATGACAGACTTAAAGAGGCGGAGAGAGCGTAATGTCGGAACTCGGATACAGCAGCGTAATACACCTCGTAGGCTTAGGCGGCGCAGGCACCAACGTGGTGGAGAACTTCCTCAAGAACGAGAAGACCATGGATCTTCTCAGCAGCGGCGCCACCAGGCTCAGCATGCTGGCCATGGACATCGCGGACCCTGACATCAAGAGCCTGGACGACTCCTACAACAGGGTCCTTGAGCAGATGAAGAGAAGGGGCATACCCCAAGACCGTCTGAGCATAATAGCCAAGAGCGTCAAGTTTCCCTCCGCCGAGGCCATGTTCGACTTCGTCCAGACCAAGTTCAAGGAGCACCTCCAGAACGAGGGCGTCAAGATCAGGGAGTACTACCCGTGGCTACCCAGCACCGTGGCTATACCTCCCCTCGCGGGCGGCGCAGGTAGGAGGAGGAGCCTGGCCAAGGCCATCTACAACCTGAACTACTACCAGCTGGGCATCATCAAGAGCTTCACAAACATGTTCAAGGACAACGCCCTCAGCAGCATCAACAGCCCCATCATCATGATAGTGTTCGGCCTGGGCGGAGGAACAGGAAGCGGCATGACCATGGACTTCGCCCGCCACCTGCGACAGGCCGTGGGAAGCGGCGTACCCATCATAGGCCTCTGCATACTGCCGTGCCCCGGGGACGACCCCCCGGCCAAGGGCTACAGCGCCTTCAACGGCATCAAGGAGATGTCCCTCCTGCTGGACAGGGTTCAGAACGAGATCATTGTGGACGGCCTCGGCGAGGTCTACAGGAACCCCTTCAACAGCGTCATGTTCCTGCCTCTCATGCCAGCGTACAGCAAGACGGGGAACATCATCACGGCCAGGGACGAGATCGACAAGATGATCGTTGAGATGATCTACGTCCTCATGGACTTCGACATGGCCGACCTCATGAGCGGCATAGGCACAGAGGTGGGCCTCAGCGGGAACATCATACACACCCTCAGCATGGTGAAGGTCAACTACCCGGTGGACGCCTACGTGGCGGCCTTCAAGAGCAACCTGGAGAAGATGCAGCAGCTGGCCGAGATCAGGAAGGATAAGCTGGTCATCCTGGACAAGCTCCAGAGCGTCCTGGAGCTGAAGCGGGAGGAGGTCAGCGAGATCTACAAGGACTACCTCATCAAGACCAACGCCTACAACGCCGAGGAGTACGACGAGAAGGTGGAGCAGCTCATCCACGGCAGCCCCAGGTTCGATGAGGATTACAGTCTCTACGTCCGAGGCATAGAGGACCAGATCAACAAGTGGATAGATGAGGCCCACCAGTTCATGAGCACCATCAAGCTGGTGAGCAGCGAGGGCACCATAGAGGACAGCATCAACAAGCTCGTCCTCCACCGTGAGGAGGCCCAGCCCATCGACAGCCTGGAGGGCCTCATGAGGTTCGTCTCCAAGACCCACCCCGAGTTCCAGGTGAGGAAGGCGGCCATCTTCGAGCGCCTGCAGCAGCTAGTGCCCAGCAGCCAGCAGCTCACTATACGGCAGAAGAAGCTGGTGGACGACTTCATGAACCTCACGGAGATCACGGAGAAGGCCCTGGTCATCCTCAGGCTCTACAACGAGAACAGGCACTTCGTAGACGCCATCATGCGGCGGTACGAGATACTGCCCGAGGAGGAGAAGCTGGACATCAGCTTCAAGGACATGAAAGCCGAGCTCACCACCATTTACCACCTGCTGCAGCTCATGATCAAGCCCAGCAGCGACGAGGTGAAGATGATCGACGAGCACCTCACCTACCTCCAAGCCCTCATCGTCAAGTTCAGGGGCAGGCGCGAGAACCTGGAGAACGAGCTCATCCGCCTCGAGGAGCGGAGGAAGCGGAAGGAGTACGACCGCGAAAAGTACGACAAGGAGAGCAAGGGCTTCAGCCTCTTCGGGAAGAAGAAGTACGCCAGGGACAAGCTCAAGGATCTGGAGAGGGAGCTCAGCGGCAACAGGGAGGAGGAGATCCACCTCAACGCCCAGATAGGGTCCACGGACACCCTCATAGACTTCTATACGGACCTGGCCAAGAAGCTGGAGGTCACCAGCGAGTACAGGAAGAAGCTCAACACGGTCCTGGACCTCATGGAGGACTACCAGGAGAAGCTCCAGGGCATCATAAAGAGCAACAGGTTCTACGAGCGCACCACGGAGCTCACAGGCGACGAGCAGGGCAAGATCATCTACAAGATCCTGGCCGAACAGGAGGACCAGCTCAACAGGGAGGGCATCCTGGAGGAGATCCTGGACGTGGACCACTTCAAGGACTACATGAGGAGCATCGTCAGGATCTACAGGACCCCCAACATCATGGGGATGAAGAGCACATACCGCAGCGACTACCTGTGGGTCACCGTCCAGACGCCTCAGGGCCTCTGGGACGAGGACCTCACCCAGGAGCTCTACACGGCCCTCGCCGCATACGTCACAGGCGACGTATCCAAGACCATCACGGTGCGTGTCGTGGAGTGCAGGGACCCCTGGGTCATAAGGGTCGTGGTCATCGCCGGCCGCGGAACCATAGAGGACCTGGCCCCCTACGACGAGATGGAGCGCCTCAACAGGAAGGCCTCAGAGTTCGAGAGCAGCCTCAGCCGCAGCTTCCTGGTGGAGCATAAGGGGAGCATCGAGGAGATCCTGGCGGAGCTGAAGAAGGAGCAGGGGCGCTAGCCCATCAGCCTCTTCATTATCTTTTCCCATAGCTCCCTGTCGTAGAGGCCCTGCTCCAGGTTCATGTTGCTGAACCTCTCGATGCGCCTGTATATGTCCCTGAACATCTTAGATGTGTCCCAGCCCCCCACCAGGATGACCACGTCCACCCGGTCCCCGAACTCCTCCACGAAGACGGGCTCGCAGACCTGGGGGATGTCCACGCCGAGGCTCTCCTTGAGCCACTGGCTGACCTCGTACTCTATCTTGCCCTTGGTGAACTCGTCCTTGTAGTAGGTGGGCGCCTTCACCAGCACATATATCATGGAGGCTGTGGACATGTCGATGGCCATGAGGGGCTGCTCCAAGACTATGTTCAGGATGTTCCTGAAGCTCTCGTATATGGTGAGGCTGCACCCGGTGGCCAGGAGGGGCGCGAAGAACCTGATGCCGAAGTTACGGGACAGCTTATAGATGTCGCGGATGAACCCCTCCTTGTCCAGCAGCAGCTCCACCAGGTAGTCCACCACGTCGATGCCCTTCAGGACCTCTCCCATCCTGTGGACCCCCCTGTAGGCCTCCAGGCTCCCCTGGTCTATGAGCAAGAGGGGCGTGGAGTCGTCCAGGGCCACCATGCCGACGCTGGCGAAGGCGTTGAATAGGGCGTCGCCGCTGTGGCTCATGGAGGGGAAGATGACGGCGCCCAGGGTGTTCTTCTCCCTGTCTGCGAGGAACCCGTGGAGCATGGGGTAGATGCCTGAGGACGAGCCCTCCGAGAGGTTGACCAGTGTGAGTATCTCTTTGTGGTAGTCGAAGATCCTGTCAGCCAGCGTCCCCTTGAACTCGTCCTCGTCCACGTTCTCCCTGAGGTCATACCAGTAGTGGGGCTCGTATAGAGTGTCGACCTGTACTTGGTACTCTGGATCAATGTACAGGGTCTTGTGCTCCAAATCCTTCTTATGGTGGACCCTGAATAGATCAAGGCGCTCATCCTCCTGGAAGCGGGGGGTGTCGAGGAGGGCGTCCAGGGTGTACTGTCCAACGGTGATCACGGCCCTGTCAGGCAGCACAGGGGTGACGGCTTCTATGTGCTTCCTAAGCCCTACAAGAAGTTTTAAGTCTGCTTCGCTTAAGCTCAACGGGACACCGCACCTATGGTTATATAATATCAACGTGCAGAGGTTGGGGATATGAGTTTCGGACTCTTCGTGGACAGGGACTTCAGTGAGCGGACGGGTAAGCTGGTAACCTTCGCCGTCACCATGGTCAGCCTGGCCGTGGGCTTCACATTCATCCCCCTGCTGCCCCAGCCCCTGCCAATAGTCATAGCTTTCCTGATAGCCTACGCCGTGTACAGGGAGAACCCCTACGCCCCCATTTTGGGGAGCCTGCTCATCAGCATGGGCCTCTTCTACCACCTGTCCCGCATAGGCTTCTTCCAGCTCATAGATGACCCCCTCACCAACACGGTGCTGATGGCCATCCTCATAGCCCCCTTCATAATATGTCCCCTGATGATGCACAACAACCTCCAGATCATAGCCATGGACATGGGGATCATCGCCGTCTCCCTGCTCTTCTTCAGGTCCACCTTCTACCTGGCCATACCATTGATCCTGGTGTTCGCCACCATCTACAAGGAGCGGGGCATAGCCTACACCTTCGTCTACTACGTGTTTATGTCTCTGCCTCTGCAGATCATGCAGTACCTGAAGACCTTCACGGAGGGAGTGCTGCCACCCCTCTATGCGCCCCTGGATGCTATTTACACTGACATCCAGGGCTCACTGACCACCATCAGCCTAGAGACCATCCTCCGGGTGCTGAACACCATCACCGGGATAAGACCCCCGGACGTGGTGCTGAACGGCGAGAGGCTGGCCTTCGCCACCTACATGAACAGCCTCCCCGGGATGGTACTGTTCCTTGTCATCATGTCGGGCCTCATATCGGTGATAGCCATCATCAACATGAGACTACCAGACCCTGTGAAGGAGCCTAACATACCCGGCAAGTACGTGGACATCCTGGTCTACTTCCTACCCATCGTGGCTGCGGCCATCACCAACGTGGTCTTCTTCGGGGCCATCGAGTTTCTACAGACTCCCCTCAGCTTCCAGGCCACCGTGGACAGGACCATCCTCATAGGCTCCACGGCCTTCACCGTACTGTTCTCGGCCCCCGTCTCCTTCAGCAAGTTCGTCCTGGACATGAGGGAGGTGAGGGGCCAGAGGATAGGGGTGCTCAAGGAGCAGACGGGCAGCCTCATGGAGAAGATAAACGAGTACTTGGACATCGTCGACGGGCTGGGGAACCCGGTGCCTGAGACCTTCATAGACCTGAAGACCAAGATGCTCATCAGCCTGGACGAGATCAGGGAGATTAACAGGGACGTCACCGGGACGGCCCTAGAGCTGGCTGACGTTGACACAAGGATGAGGCGCGTGTACAACGAGCTGGCGCCGGCGGTGAAGAGCTACGAGACTCACCTGGACGTGGCCCTCAGGGACTATTACATTAAGATCAAGTTCGAGTACCTGGAGGCGGTGGGGGAGATAGATGAGCTGGGCCTGGACGTGGAGGCCCCCGAGGTGCCAGAGTTCTACATCGACGCCCCTCTGGCGGTGAAGGTGGAGCACGTCAACAACATTGTGGCCTCGGGGCGGGTGCTGGTGGAGAGGCTGATAGACACCAGCGACAAGATATACGAGATCATCAGCAGCCTCTTCGAGCCTAGCCTGCCCAAGGACAGTGCCACGCTGCAGATCAGCAGGGAGAAGATCGAGGAGGACGAGCCCTGGGTCATCATCGACGCCATACTGGTAAGCCTGAAGAACTGGGAGAAGCAGTACTCGGCGGAGATCATGAGCGCAACTCGGCCTATAAACGATAGCGTGGAGACCATCCTCCAGCTGAGTAAGCGTAAGAGCAGCCTGATGCCGCTGCTGGGGGAGAAGTACGAGCTTATACAGGCGCTGTCCGGGAAGGTGGCCAAGAGGAACTTCGCGGAGGAGGACCAGAACCTGAAGGTGCTGAAGGTCATCCTCATAAGGGACACCATCCTGAGTACGGTGAACGTGGTGGGCCGCATCATAGGGCTCCTCTACTACCACCTCCAGGACCTGGAGTTCAACATCAACCTGCTTCTTCCGCGGGAGGACTATGAGTGGAACAGGAACATGACGCTGACTGAGCGGATGAACCAGAGCCTGGAGGTCATCAACAACTACGAGCGGTACAGGATCGACGAGATCATCACCCACCTGTACCGGGTGCTCAGCTACATCGATGAGGCCGTGGACACCATTGAGTACTACAATGAGCGCAGGGAGATGCTGCTGAACTACCCCGTGTTCGCCAGGAAGATCACCCGGATACTGGACGAGAAGGAGGAGGTGAAGATGGACGAGCTGGGGGTGGCCGAGAAGTATGGCCGGGAGTACCTGAAGATGTACCTGAGGACCACCTACTCGCCTCTGACCCTGGAGGAGACCACGGACAGCCTGAGGAGGAACCCGGATGCCTGAGCTCCTTGGGAAGACGGCGGACGGCAAGACGTGTGTCCTCAAGGTCGAGGACGGGGAGGTGACCCTCAGCTACGAGAAGGGTTTCATGGGTAAGAGCCTGGTGAAGGAGACGGGTTTCAGGCTGAGCCAGACGCTGGGGGTCCGCGTGGAGACGGGTGTGAAGCCATACACCAGCTCCGCGAAGCTTACTGTAGGTTACCTTCAGGAGGGGAAGGAGATGGAGCTGTCAGTCTTTTCCAGGGGGGCGGAGAAGGTGGAGGAGCTCCGGGTGCTGGTGGATGCTGATATCCGGAGGCGGCGTGAAGCCCTCGACGATGTGTTGAAGGAGTTCAGGGAGACCCGTGAGGCGCAGCTGAACCACCTGCAGCTGGACATGGAGCTGGCTGAGAGCCTCTTCGTGTTGCTGGAGGGGCTCCACGGCAGGGTGGACTGGGTCAGGGTGAGGGAGACCTTGGAACAGGTGGAGAGGATAGAGGCTGAGAGGGAGTCCCTTAACAGTGCGCCGGTGGCCAGGCTGGGCTTTGAGGGTTTGAGGAACCTCTTGTCCAGGAGGCACCCGGAGGAGCTGAAGGCTGAGGTGGCTGACGCCCTCGACACCCTCTACCGCGGGGTGAGCGCGGCCTCCAGGCACAGCCCCCGGTGGTTCAACAGGCGGGTCAGCTACCTGGTGGTTGAAGCCCTTTACCGTGCCTGGGACGGCCGCATAGTTGAGGTGCTGGGTGAGGGGCCCTGGGGGGGCGACGACGCTTTCTCCCAGGTTGTGGGGGAGTTGCGTGAAGTGGTTTTAGGGGAGACGGGTGTGAGTTTGCCTGAGCCCCAAAGCTTTGAGGGTCTGAGGCACACGCTCTACGAGGCCATTGATCTTCTTCTGGGCATGGAGTTGAACCTAGACATCACCAGCCTCGATTTAGAATAAAAGAGGAGTTTTCTCAGACCTGCAAATTTATTGAGGCAAAGGATGCATTGAGAGTAGGTATTGACTTTAGGCGAGAATTGAGAGACTAAATTACTTATTTTATTGATATTGGAATTGGATTTCGTTATAATCGAAGTTGAAATGCTCCAACGTGTCGGTGATATTTTTTATCTGTGTTTTATTCAATTCGTTCTTCCATCTATTCAGTATTTTATCATCTATGTCTTTCACTTTGGGCCTCGCCGTTGTTCTGCTCGGTCTTTGTATCGTCTCTAGAATGTCGTGTATGTGTTCTTCTTTCCTCAATCTCTTGAGTAAGGGTGTCATCGTTTTGATGGGGTCAGTCACCATGTCCTCGTATTTTATTTTATATAGCCTACTGTCGTTCATGTTTAATGGGGCTTTTTGGTCGACATACCACACTTTCGTTAATGTCGTCTCAATGTCTGTACTCTGTTTCTTGTAAAGTAATGTTAATTCTGGGTGTATTCCCGTTCTCAACTGTGAGCTTATCACGGCGTAGGGGTTTCTGATAATGTATACGGGGGTCCGTACCTTGAATTCCTTCAATACAAGTTCTATTAGCGTGTTTGCTCGCACAAATTTGATTAACAGTTTGTCTCCGGTGTATCTTCTTCTAAGAGTCTTAAAATTGAGTTTATATTTGGATGCGGTGCATTTCGCTTTACCCTCCAGGGTTTTTTTAATGTACTCCGTTATTTTTGGTTGTTTGGGGTTGGGTCGCGGCTGGTATCTTGCTGAACCTGGGAACCATTTTGGCTGGAAGGGCTCCATGACTGATATGTAGCCGGGTACCCGGGACAGGGTCTCCATTAGCCACGTGGTTCCTGAGCGGTGCGACCCGAATATTGTGACTGCCTCTTCGGGTTTGAAGTCTTTTTTCAGGAACACATGCTTGTCCAGCGCGGTTAACGCTTTTCTTTCTATGCCGAGCCCCAGCATCTGGGAAATGTCTACTACAAGTATATATGAAATTTATGTATTATCTGTTATTAATATTAAAAAATTAAAGAAAATGGAGGTTGCGGGTTTAGCCCGCGATTCTTCTGCTTATCTGCATTAGGCTTACGATTGCTGCGAGTGCTGCTACTAGTGATGCGCCGATGGCGCCGTAGACCAGTGTCGTCAGGCCGTTGGCGGCGTTCTTGGCCTCTGTGGCAGCATTGGCTGCGTTGATGGCGTTGGTGATCTGGGTCCTGACGCCTGCCATCTCGCTGCTGACCGTGGTTATGTCGGTCTGCAGGTTAGTGACGGCTGCGTTTAGGTCCTCGATCTGTGCGCCAAGCACCGACTCGGTCGCGGCTGCGACCATGAAGGTGCCTGAGCTCACAACGTCATCTTCGTCGTCGTACCACTTCCAAGTGTAGGTGCCTAAGGGCGCGTCCTCTAGAAGCGTCATCGGGTTTCCACCGGCGACCTGCTGGTAGAAGGGATACACCTGTAGGCTACCTTGCTCAACGATCAAGACACACAAACCAGAGTATAGTACTTATATGTATGTCTACAGGCAACACGATTATGTATACAATGATGAGACAAAAATAAGGAAAATTAGTGTATGTTAACAAAACTAACCACAATTATATATACCTAAAAAATGCCGTACATAAGTTAAATAGAGAGAAAAGCACAGTTCAAAAACACGCCAAGTACTAAAATATTTAAAAAACCATGGTTTTTTCTGTTATGAATTTAATTGTTTTAATCAATTATTTCAGTTTCCCCAGAAATTTCAGGGACACCAGGCCCCGGAGAACATCGCGCTCGTTCTCGGCGAAGCCCAGCTCCTCCATGACCCCTCGGATGTAGCTCACCATAAGCTCTGTGAACTCCTCCG
Source organism: Candidatus Bathyarchaeota archaeon (assembly GCA_043826455.1). Lineage (GTDB taxonomy): Archaea > Thermoproteota > Bathyarchaeia > TCS64 > TCS64 > RBG-16-57-9. Next base: position 191,634 of record JBDRQD010000048.1, on the reverse strand, counting down.
ACATCCCGAAGGAGACGCAGCGAACCGAGACTATAAGGTCCTCCTGCACCACCTTGGCCTCGTCCAGGTTCCAGGCGACAAGCAGATCCTTCTCGACGAATCCTAGAACCTGATCCCTACCCAGCTTAGCCTTCAGATATGCCCCATACCATTTACCGTGGTCAAGCCAGAGCCTGTGTAGCTCATCACCGTCACTCTCGTAGAGCCTCTTAAGCACCTCCTTGAACACGGTCCGGGTCACCTGAATGTTCCCGGCCCCCCTCTGGACGTCGGTGAGGCGGTACATGTCCACGGCGTCCTTGAGGTCTGAGCCCAGCTCCTGAACCCTCATGGCCTGGGTAAGCGCCTCCACAGCGAAATCAGTCACACTGTACCCGAGGCGAGCCGTCAGCACCCTCAGCTGGTCCGCCAACTGTCTGGGTACCACGATGAACTTGGTGTCGTCCAGCAGCTCCTCGACCATGGGGTCACCTCGTCAAGTGGAGCTTCACCATGCCTTTCCGCAGCTCCTTATCCTTCAGCTTGTACCCCAATACTAATAGAGTTTCCTCGACCATCAAACTGAACAGCTCAGTGTAGCCGGGTGTGAGCTTCTCTCCTATGAAGCTGATCGTGAGGTCGCGGCTGTTCTGCTCCAGACTATAATCCGCGTTGCCCAAGCAGAACAGCTCCATGGCCTCCCTGAAGGCCTCCAGGGGGTTCTCGTGCTTGGCCTGGAAGTACTTGCCGTACCAGTGGCCTATCTCCCGCCAGATACCGGCGTACTTCTCCTTATCCTCCTCGTAGGCTTCGTCCACGACCCTGTAGAGGAGCTGCTCCACGGTGAAGGTGAACCCCATCTCCCGGGCCCGCTCCAGCATCCACCGCTCGTCCACCACCTGCCTGAGGGTAAGGCCCATCCCCTCCACGCGTAGCGCCTGCTCCAGGATGTCATTCACCGTCTGGTAGACCGTCATGTCCTTCCGCTTGGCAAGGTCGGCGATGAGGTTGGCTATGTCCTCCTGGGCTGCCAGCATCTTGCGCCTAGCACTACTCAACACACCTGGCCTCCCTCACACCAGTCACCCTCGGAGCGTTCACATTCAGATCGGCTATGCGCCATATAAGTTTGAGGGAGCGTATAATTCTACGTTTTAGAACAGGCGTCAAAGCACATGAAGAGTGTACGACGCTAAACGATGAAGAAGATCACCCTGCTCCTTCAGTGTTATGCGGTTACTATCGGTTTAGACGCCTCAGTATGACGTCGGGGAGCGGCCCCTGAACCTCATCGTCGTAAGGGATCGCCTTGGCCCGGTACTCCGCGCACCACTCCTCTATCATATCATCTGTGATGCTCAGCCCCATCCCGACCCTGACGAACTCCTCGATGGAGGTGAACTGCCTGTACCCTTCACCCAGGTTGTAGTCTCTCCAGTACTTCTGCCTGTAGAATAGCTCCTTCGGCGGCTTAACCCCCGTCAAGTTGAAGATGTACACGGGCTCAAGGTTGATGACCCTCCCCCCGCCGTAGGGGACATCCCTCTCCTTCGATGCCTTCAGGCACCCGTTGTTGTGGAAGAAGAAGTTGTGGTAGCCGTTGTTGACCTCCTGGGTGTGCAGATAGTCAACCACCAGCACGTTCTTCCTGCTTCTAACGATGATGTTGGGGTACACCATGAGCCCCCTCAGGTTCCTCACATCGTTCACACCGCTGGTGCTGTATACCTCATCCCCGTCCTGAACCAGGACCCATTCAGCCCCTGACCTGTCAATGGCGAACATCCTGGACTCGGCTAGCCCCAGCGAGGGCTTCACGTGGTACTCCACGTCGAGGTCGAACTTGTCCGCGTACTCCCTCACCACGGGGATGGTGTCACCGTTCTTGTCAACGACGATATACCTGTCCACAAAGTCCTTGGAGGACTCCAGCGCGAGCCCCACATTATGCTGCTCGTCCCAGACGCACATGACGCCCGCGACCTCTCCGCCGGCAAGAGCCGGGTCCGGCGTGAGGCTCCTCAAGGCTCTCAAGGGGGAACTCAGAGCGGCGTTCAACTGGTAGAGTAGAGCCGAGGCCCTTGGAAACCTCTTGTTACCGTACCTTATTATGTAGCTTCATCTCCCAGCCCGACACATGTCTCATGAATAAAACGATCAGTAGATTTTAAGGCGATCATGTCTTCTCCCATGAAACACGTAAGTGAAACCTTGACACTTCCCCTATCCTCATCCAGATTACCGAGACGCTGATAGAAATGTTATCAGGCTCCCCGCCCCCATTAAACTCATGACCATAAAAACGCTCAAACTGACAACCTTTGCCGACAACATGGTGTACTGGGCTGGCCTACACGGCCAGTGGGGCCTCAGCTTCCTCTTGGAGCTGGAGGACAGTAAAGGATACCCACGGAAGGTTCTATTGGACACCGGTAATGACAGGGACCCCCTCCTCCACAACATCAAGGAGCTGAAGGTTGACCTCAGCGACCTGGACGCCGTGGTCCTCAGCCACGGCCACAGCGACCATACTGTGGCCACCGTCGAGGTCATGGAGGCCTCGGGGGGCTGCCCCGTCTACGCCCACCCCCACTGCTTCCTCCCCAGGGTCAACGTGAACAAGGCGGGGAAGAGAACCAAGATCGGCGTCCCCGATGGCCAAGGAGTGGACAATATCGAGGCCGCCGGGGGCGAGGTTAGGCTATCCGAGAGACCCGTCGAGGTGGTGCCGGGGCTCTGGACCACGGGGCAGGTGCCCAGGTCCGGGGGCTTCGAGGACATCCCAGCGCCATCAGAAGGCGCCAAGAGGCTGGTGGAGGTGGACGGCGCCGAGGTCGACGACCTGATCCTATGCGACATGGCCCTCTGGGCCGAGGTGGAGGGCCAAGGCCCCTGGGTCATCACAGGCTGCGCCCACAGCGGCCCCGTAAACACCTTGAAGCATGTTCAGATGCTCGGGGGCTTCAATGACATCAGCGCCCTCGTAGGCGGAACCCACCTGGTGTCCAGGCCGGACGACTACATCAGCCGTACCGCCGACGCCCTGGAGGGCTTCAACCTCCAGCTGCTCTCACCCTGCCACTGCACAGGGTTCAAGGCCGCTGCCGCCCTCATGAGCCGCTTCAGGGACCAGTTCGTACTGAACTACTGCGGGAGAACCATAACGGCCGGCGAACGGCCCAGGAACCCCGTCCCATAGCTACCAGGGGTTCTTCTTCAGCTTAAGGGCCCAGGCCACCACGTTCACAAGGTAGTGGAGGGGCAGGGTGATTAACAGGATCGCGGCCACCTGGTCCCACGGGGTCCGCTGGACCGGGTAGCTGAGTGCCACAGCCAGCACTATGAAGTCCAGCTGATCCGAGAACAGCAGACTGTCCCCCGGCTTGATGCTCACCCGCCTCTTGAAGAAGCTGCCAAACAGGTCGCCCACTATGGCCCCCAGGGCCTGGAGGGCTCCGCCCACCGGGTTGCCCTGAGCCACCCCGACTACGAGGCCCACCAGGAAGCCCATGGCGGCGCCTCTCACCGTCTTGTGGTCGCCCAGCAGGGGCTTGCCGTCCCTCCAGAGGCGGCCACCGTCCAGGGGTGCCCCGCCGCCCAGGACCACGGGGCTGGCGTTGGCCACGTAGGCCGGCAGATATGTGTATACGGCGAGCAGGAAGGTGGTGAGGTTCATGAGCGGCTCTCCGTGATCCCGGACTCGTCTAACGTTAGGTAGATCACCCCGTGGCGCTCCGCCGGCTTCTCCAGGGTGGCCTGCCTCACCCCTGGCCGGGGGGCCTTCTCCAGCTTCAGCACCAGGCTGCTCCAGTAGCTGAGGAGCCTGGGGGCCACGGGCTCCACCTGCTGGGTGTCCAGGATGCTCCTCACCTGGCCCGTCAGCATGAATGTCGCCCCCCTCGTCCTGGCCATCTCCGTTATGTAACCTAGGTGACGGTTAAGCTCTTTGTTTATCCTGTAGGTCTGCTCCTCGTCGCCGGTCTCGCCCCTGTAGAGGCCCGTGACGCTGTCCAGGATCACCAGGTCCAGGGAGTCCAGGGGCGGCAGGCTCTCCAGGGTCTCCTCCTGCTCCCGGAAGCTTTTAGGGATGTGGAGGTGGAGGCGTTTGAGGAGGCCCAGGCCCCGCGGCTGGGCCATCTGTGTGAGGCGGCCTATGTTCAGCTTGTTGTCAGAGTCTATGAGGTAGGCGTTGGAGGCCCTGTGCTCGGCGAGGTGGCCTAGGGCCGCGGTGAGGCACAGGGTGGTCTTGCCGGTGGCGGCCTCCCCGTAGACCACGTTGACGGCTGCCGGGGTGAAGCCGCCCCCCAGGAGGGTGTCCAGCGACTCCACGCCCGTTCTGACCCTGGGTGTCCTCGGCGCGGCCATGATGATCACTCTACAGAGTCCACTGCGGCTAGGACAGCTTCTCCCTGCTCCCTGATTAAGGCTTCCGTGAGCTCCCTGTTGACGTTGGTGGCGGCCCCTATCCCCGTCACGCAGGCTGCCCCGGCCGCCTGGGCCTCCATGAGGACCCGCGTCAAAGCATCCAGGGGGGCCTCACCCAGCTTCAACGGGTTCAGGCCGTGGCGGTCCAGTGAGTCAATTATTCCTGCGCAGAGGGCGTCCCCGGCCCCCGTCTGGTCTACTGTCTTCACTTTGAAGGCGGGCATCCTGAGCCGGCTGCGGTCTGTGACCGCGTATAGGCCCCTCTCCCCATCGGAGACAACAGCTAGGGGTACATGGTTCTCGGCCAGCCGATCGAGGACCCTGCCCAAGTGTTCCTGCCCTGTGAGCTGCCTGGCCTCCTGAAGGTTGAGGTGGAGCAAATCCATGTATGGATAAGCCTCCTCCATGTGGCCCCATCCCCCTGTGGGGGGTATGGCGTCCACCAGGGTGGCCGCTCCGCGGCTCCTGGCGTGCCCCAGCACAGTACTCAGCCTTGCATCTATGTAACGGAGGCCTCCTACGGTTCCTTGGTACAGCACGGCTGGCCTAAGCCGCTCCACCAGCCCCATGACGTGGCGGGGCTCCAAGAGGGTGTTGGCGGTGAGCTCCGCTATGAACCTGCGGTCCTCCCCCTCCACAATAAGAGCCACGTTCTTAGCCGTGGGGACAGCCTCAGCCACCTGGGGGTAGGCGTGGACGCCGCCCCTGACAAGCTCCCTAGTCAGGTACTCCCCCATGGCGTCGTCCCCTAGGCACCCCGTGGAGTGGACGTCCCCCTGGCCCAGCTGGGCCAAGTCCAGGGCCACGTTGGCGGAGTGGCCCCCCGGTGACAGGTGGATGCCCCTGGGGGCGTAGGTGAGGCTCCCCGGGGGCCCGATCCGGGGAAGCCCAGGAACCAGTATGTCCGCCAGATAGCTACCGCTGCACAGCACCCTCATACTTTATCAGATGTTTCACCCGGTTTAGATTCTTCGCCGCGGAAGCCTCTAATACGGGGAGCCGGTTTCACCGTCTATGAGGTTCGGTTACTTCATCAGGCCTGGGGTCACCTACAAGGGGATGCTGGACCTGGCCCTCCACGCTGAGGAGCTGGGCCTCCACGGCATCTACCTCAACGACCACGTGATGGGCCTCATGTCGGAGGCCAAGATGCCTTTCCTGGAGGCCATGACCACCCTGGCCGCTATCGGGGTGCAGACGAGGCGGATGCGCCTGGGCCACATCACAGTCTTCAACGGCCTGAGGAACCCGGCTTACCTGGCCAAGACCATCACCACCCTAGACCACCTCTCCGGGGGCAGGTACGACGCCATCATCGGGGCCGGCTATATGAAGCAGGAGTACGAGGGCTACGACCTGACAGGGGACGGCGGCGGTGTACCTCCAGGGCCTGTCCGGGCCGACCTGCTCAAGGAGACGGTGAGGATTCTCCGCGGCATGTTCTCCAGCGCGGAGTTCAGCTACGAGAGCAGGTACTGGAAGCTGGTGGATGCCTACAACTACCCTCTTCCGGTGCAGCAGCCCATGCCCATAGTCGTGGGCGGAAGCAAGCCCAGGCTGGTGAGGATAGCAGCGAAGTACGCCGACGGCCTGAACGTGCTCACCGTGGGGGGAGGCCTCGGCTCGGTGAGGGCCGCCAAGGGGCTCCTGGTCCCTGAGCTGGAGCGGTACGGTAAGAGCCTGGGAGACTTCAGCTTCTCGGCCTTCGATCACACCGTCTGGGTCTACGACACGGAGGAGGAGTACGACGCAGCGGTGGAGAGGACCGCTGAGAGGATGAGGAGGTCCCCTGAGGAGGTTAAACGGGACATGTTCATGGGGACCCCGGAGGCGCTGGTGGACAAGATGAGGCAGGCCGGGGACCTGGGCATCGGCCTCATGATCCTCTACGTTAGGCCCACGGGGGACGTGGAGGCGGCCAAGGAGAAGCTTACCCTCTTCAGGGACGAGGTTATCCGTCGACTCTAGCCCCCATTTAACAACATGGGGAAGCTTGAGAGCCCCGTTTTAAATGTGCACCAGTAAGCTTATCCCTGACGTCCCCGCGTATCGCAAAAAGATAAAAATTACAATAAGAAACGGAGACTACCCATGACGTACCCCACCAATAATGAGCACACAGAGGCCTCAGACCATCAACAAGCCGTTGAAGCATCTCATCAAAGGAAACACGTAATAAAAGAAGTTTTTTTCCGCCTTATCCCGGCTGGCACAGGATAAGCCACCCAGCTAACGATACACCCACCACGCCACCGCCGGACACCCCGTGAGGGGGGAGGGGGGTAGTGCAAGATAGACCGGAAACGGGCGCCCCACGCCAAAAGGAGCCACAGAACCGGTCCGACGCCGCATGAATCTATGCAAAAACGCTGTTCATTCCATACAAAAACACGGCACATTCATCACATCAAGCACAGGGCAACGATGGTTGATGTGTAAAAAACGTAGGGGGTACCCCCTTATGGCGGTTTTTTCAGTCATTCGGGATCACCCACCCGGCAAGGCTGAACATGAACAAAGGCCATCTCCGCCAAGCACCGCAGGCATATACGCCGAGCCGAAACAGGTGAGGACCGTAGCCCCCTGACTGGTCCCTACCCGCCGCGACGCAGAACATCTCGAGCAGGGCTTCCAGGCGCGCGGGACCCTCATCTGAGTATCTCTTTTCCGCACACCGTGCAGTACTGGGCGTCCCCCGGGTTCTTCTTACCACACTTGGGGCAGTAAACCGGGTCCAGGACCCTTGTTCTTCCACGAGCCTTCTCCAGCTCCACACCTATCTCGTCGGCGGCCGCCTGCAACCCTTTCTTGGCCGCCTGGAAGGCGTCATCCATGAGCCTGGTGGCGTTGTTCAGGGCCGTCTCCACGTCTTTCTCCCACTCCGGCCTGGGGGCCACAGGGGTCTTAACGCCGTCCTTCTCCCCTTTATCGGTTCTAAGCCCGCATCTGGGGCAGAAGTTGGCGTCCTTGGCCAGCTCGTCCCCGCATCCTCTGCATGTTGCCATAATCACCTTTTTTCGCTAGCGATATAACAATGTTTTGGTACGCTACCACTGCCTAAGGGTGACCCGGGCGTCGTGGAGGATCGCCCACACGTAGGTGGGGCCCCTCACGGCGGAGGACAGCTGACTGGGGCCGCCCAAGGGAGACATCTCGTAGGCTCTCCTGAGGTCATTCTTAGATACCGTGTACTTGGCCCGGCTGATGAGGACCTTGTCATCCTCCACCTTGTAGGTGAAGCGGAGCCCCGTCTTGGTGAAGAAGATGTCACCAGCCCGGACGCTGATCCTTTTCCACACCTCGTCGAAGGGGGGTTTGCCGCTCATATTGGATGATGATAGTTTATCAGTGAATTTCAATAAAGTTTGTGATCAGCTGACGGTAAAAGGGATGGTGCAACCTATATCTCCAGAGGCCCAGTCGGGTTCCATTTTCAGCGGATCGTCACACTAGGTATCCGAGGTCCCTCAGGTATCGGCGGACGGCCGATTTGACGAAGTCCGGGATGCTGGTGTATCCGTGGTTCCCGCTCTCTATAACTTCCTCTATCTTCTGGGCTAGGCTCTCGGGCAGGTTGACTGTGTGGTACTTGTACTTTCGCTCAGGCATTCTAATAAAATCCATCTCATTTTACTTTAAAAACCTTTATTTTTTCCGCTAAAAGTATATTTTTTACCTAAGATTTTGTCGGTTTTTTGTCGGCAAAAAAGCCGCAGTAGAGATTTTTTCGGTAAAAATCTTTAATGAAAACGTAAATGTTAAGGGAGTTTCGCGGGGGCAGCTTAGAGACGGTGCAACCCCGAAGGGTAATGTCTGGGAGTTTATAACGGAGCTACGCGGAGGGTTAGCCTCCGTAGAGCCTACCCACGTTGGGGTCGGGGGCGTGGCCGTGGGTTGGCAGGTCCCTGAAGAGCATGTCCCAGACGTCCTGCTCGCTGATCATCTCCCGTTTGAGGACCACCTCCAGGAGCACCTTCATCATGGGGTGGTGGAAGAGCTCATCCTCGTATATCCAGGTGAGTATCTTCTTGACCCGCTCGTCCTTGACCTCGTCCATGAGGTTCTTGGCGGCGTCGATCATCTCCTGCTCCATCTCGATGTGGAGCCTGAGCCGCTTCTCCAGCTCCTCGAACTCTAGGTCCATTATGCTCAGGCTTTTACCCTCCATGATGGATGCTGCGGTCTTGTAGAGGCCCGCGTGCTTCCTGCTGTCCACCATGACGCTGGCGATGAGCTGCCGGACCACCTCGTTACCATAGCCCCGGTACTCCTTCTCCAGCTCGACGGCGTACTTCTCCTCCAAGTCGGATAGCATCCTGAGTCTTTCGGCTACTGACATGACAATCAATATGGGCGTGGGGAACCACCGATTATAAACTTTGATTAAATCTTAGACATTGGTCTCCGGGGCCTCCTGGGCCTCGGGTGCGGGCCTGGTGCTGAACAGCCTTAGCCGGTTTACCACCCAGGGCATGGACAGACCCTGTATGAGGTTGGTGCCCAGCACGATACCGTAGGTCAGGGCCAGCAGCCCCGTCTCGTTGGGTAGGCTGAGGCCCGTGACGCCTAGTACCAGCACCACCGACACGGCGCCCCTGAGTCCGCTCCACGTCATCCCCACCTTCCAGTTGCGTGGAATCCTCTTCCTGCGGTAGGCCTCCAGGAACCTGGCCACCAGGTCCACCATCACGTACCTGAAGGCGACGGTGAACACCCCCAGGGCCAGGACAGACATCATGAATCCCTGGAGGAGCATTGGATCTAGGGAGACGCCGATGAATATGAAGGCGAAGCTGCTGGCTATGAAGCCCACGAACTCCCACATCACCTTGAGGCTCTCCTCCTCCTGGTGAGTTAGGCCGCCGCTAGATTTGCACCGGTAGTTGAGGAGGAGGCCCGCCACCACGACGCCGATGACGCCGCTGGCGTGGAACTCCTCGGCCAGCCTGAAGACGCCGAAGGCCACTATGAAGCTGAGCAGTATCTTGACGAAGAGGTCGTCGGTCCAGCAGAAGATGAGGTGGACAATGTAGCCGGCTATGTAGCCCAGGAGGACGCCGCCGAAGACCTTCACTATGCTTATCTGGGCCACCTCGGGGCCCGTTATGCTCCCGCCCTCTATAATGATAAGCAGGATGCTGTACAGGACGATGGCCACGCCGTCGTTGAAGAGGCTCTCCCCGGACACTATGAGCTGGAAGCGCTTGACGACGCCCAGCTGCTTAAAGGTGGCTATCACCGAGACGGGGTCGGTGGGGGCGATGATGATGCCCAAGAGGAAGGCCTCGGTCCAGGTGAATCCCACCAGGAGGCGGATGAACACGGCCACCGCCACCACCGTGAGGGCCGTGCCCGCCACGGCGTACCCCAGAATGGTGTCACCGTCGTCCAGGAGGCCCTCTATGTCCGTGTTCAGGGTCTCGCTGAAAAGGATGGGGGGTAGCAGTACGCTGAGGAATATCTCAGGGGATATCTCAGGTATAGGAAACCTTGGAGCGTAGGCGGCGAGGAGCCCGGCGAAGATGAAGGCTATGGTGGAGGGGAAGTTGATCTGGCGGGCTATGAGAGATATGATGACGACCAGGATGAGGATGTTGTACACCGCATCAAACTGGCCGAAACCCGCAGCCATGGCTCCTCGACCATTTTAGAGGCGCACGGAATAAAAGCTATGCTCCACGCTATTCTATATTCCGGCCCCGAAAAGGCGGATGGCTTGTATTCAGGGTCAGCTCTCCGGTAAACCACGTATCTTTTGGCTTACACACGGTTTCCATCTGTTTGCATGCTTTAATCGGTTTACCGGTCAATTACGTGATGGAAAGGGGTTAAAACTCTGATAAATGGCTGATTTTAGGCTCGCGGCCCAGCTTAACGCCTTAATGTACTATCTCCCGGGTCAGGGTCCGGGTCGTTACCTCGCTGAAGCGTATGTGGTCCCGGAGGTAGGATACGGCCATCTTGGCGTTGAAGAGCTTGCAGCTGTACACGTCTATGGAGACCGTGCTGGTCTCGGTGAAGGTGTGGACCGATATGTGGCTCTTGTCGATGATGACGAAGCCGGTCCACCCCGGGTTCTCAGGCACCCCCTCCACAACGTGGGGCCCGTCCAGTATGCTCATTCCTATGAGACCGGGGAGCTCCCTGAGTATCTGCTCCACTTTGTCCCTGGTCATGGGCTCATCCACGAGCCCGTCCACCATCATGTGTAAGCCGATCATACCCATCCCGACACGGGAAACCATGATATAAACATTCACCGAGATCACACCAGGGGAGACGTCATGACCCGGATCAGGATGGTAAAAGGAGACATCACCGCCCTAGAAGTGGACGCCGTGGTGAACGCCGCCAACCCCACCCTCATGGGTGGAGGCGGGGTGGACGGGGCCATCCATAGGGCCGGGGGCCCCGTGATCCTTGAGCAGAGCATGGTGATCAGGAGAACAATGTACCCGGAGGGGTTGCCCACAGGTGAGGCTGTGGCCACGACGGGCGGAAACATGAGGGCCAGGCACGTGATCCACACAATGGGACCGGTGTGGAGGGGCGGAGGCCACGGCGAGGCGGAGCTTCTCAGGAAGGCGTACCTGAGTTGCCTGAGGCTTGCGGAGGAGATGGGTTTAGGGTCTATCGGCTTCCCTTCCATCAGCACGGGGGCCTACGGGTACCCCGTGGAGCAGGCGTCCAGGGTGGCCATCAGAGCGGTCATGGACTTCCTAGAGGATGGTTGGGGTGGTGAGGTTGTTTTCGTCCTATTCAGCGAGTACGATTACAGGGTCTACGCCGATGCCCTCCAGGAGGCCTACTAAGAGTTTATATGGCTTAGCCTATCTGATGTCTAGTCTCTTGAGGGGTTGAGTTGAGGAGCCTTAGCGACGCTATACTGATCCTGGGGGCTGTCCAGCTCATAGAGTCCCTGGCCTTCGCTCTACCCATCTCCTTCTTCCCCAACTATGCGCTGGGGCTGGGGGCTACCGTGGCCAGTGTAGGCTTGTTCACCAGCAGCTTCATGGTGGCCTTCGCTGTGCTGGCCCCCAAGATGGGGGCCATCGTGGACACCTACGGGCGTAAACGGATAATGATGTACGGGCTGGCCGCAGACGTGGTCCTGGGCACCCTCACGGGGCTGGTGCCCAGCTGGGAGTGGCTGCTCCTGATAAGGGTGCTAAACGGGGCTGTATCCAGCGGCGCCATGCTGGCCTCCGAGACGCTGCTCATAGACCTGGTGGAGCCGAAGCAGAGGGGTGAGGCCACCGGCTTCATAATGTCCATGAACATGATCGGCCAGAACCTTGGGCCCATCCTCGGCGGAGGCATACAGTGGTTTTCGGTGAGCAGGGGCTTCACGGTGCTAACCAGCTACAGGATACCCTACTTCGTGGACTCGGCGCTGGCCCTGGTCGCCCTGGCGGTGGTCTACCTCAAGATAGTGGAGCCTGATAGGAGGAGCGGCCCGGTGAGGGCTGGAGGTGGCAGGGCTGAGGCCAAGATCGTGTGGACAAACCCCCTGAAGATCATAATGGTTAACAGCTTCGTCAGCGGCATCGGCGTAGGATTCATCATCCCCATCATGGTGCTCTTCTACACCGACCGCTTCGGCTTGGACCCCGTGGGCATCGGGGCCATCATCAGCGTCAGCGGCTTCATAGGGCTCCTCGCCAGCTACCTGGCCGGAAGGACCAGCGACAGGCGGGGCAGGAAGCCCCTCATAGGCCTCGGCAACTACACCTCCAACCTGGCGGGCATATTGCTCCCCTTCACAGGCGACATCACCCAGGCCGGGGTAGTCGTCAGCCTGCGCAGCCTGGGGTTCAACACCAGCATGCCCGCCTTCAGGGCGCTCCGGGCCGACCTGGTGCCTCCTGAGGTTAGGGGCAGGATGTTCGGCCTGTTCGGCACCGGGTTCACGGCTGGCAGCGTCATCGGGCCCATCATTAGCACCTGGTTATACGACACCTACAGGGCCGTATCCTTCAACGTGCTGGGGCTGGCGGTGCCCGGGTACGGGATACCCTTCTTCATCAACGGGGTCCTGGGGCTGCTGACTACCACAATGATAATGCTGTTCATCAAGGAGCCCGAGGACCACGAGAAGGCACCCCAATTCGCCCAGGCTTAGCCCGGGGCCCAGGTCCCCTTGGCCACAGCCGGGGTGAACCCCCTCAGGCAGCCGGGATCGTACTCTATGGTTCTCCCCTCCTCGGCCGACTTGTAGGCAGCCATCATGAGGCCCGTGACCAGGAGCCCGTCGCCCCAGTTCTCCTCAGGCATCCTGCCCTCCAGGAAGCAACGGACCATGTGCCTGTTCTCGTGCTGGTAACCGTAGGCTACCGCCTCGTCGGGCACCACCGGGATGAGGCCCTGCTCCGCGGTCTGCTTCTCCACGAACTCCTCCGACGCCGGCACCTGGACGTTGCGGCTGAAGAAGACGCTCAGCTCCTGGTTCAAGCTGTTCATAGCCAGGCTGTACTCCGGCCCCAGGGCCTCCAGGCTGAGCCTGAGGCCGGGGCCCACGTAGTTCCAGCTGGTCTTGGCCTCGCTGAGGACAATCAGCCCCTCCTGGTCCTCGTAGACGACGTTCACCGACGCGTAGTCCTCGGCCGGCGCCTCCCGGTAGTCTACGCCGTAGGTCTCCCTGAGCTGTGACATGTAGGGCTCACGGGTCCACTTGAGGGACGCTATCGAGGCCTGGACCCTGACGGGCCTGAGGCTATCCTTGGGTAGGTCGGGGTCCGTGAGCAGGTACCTGCACGCCTCAAGGCTGTGGCAGCTCATGTCCAGGAGGACGCCACCTCCGCTGAGCCTGGGGTCCCAGAACCAGCTGTTGTGGGGGCCGCCGTGCTCCTCCGCCGCTCGGGCCAGGTAGGGCCTGCCAGCCGCCCGGGCTCCGCGCCTCCAAACGATATCCCTGCCCTTGACGACGGAGGGGGCGAAGACCTGGTTCTCCAAGTAGCCGTGGAGGAGCCCTGTTCCGTCCAGGAGCCTCACCAGCTCCTCGGCCTCGTCCAGTGTGCGGGCCAGAGGCTTCTCGCAGGCCACCCCCACCAGGTCGTTGCTGCCCTGCCTGGCCTCCTCGGCGACGGCCCGGACGGTCTCGACCCTCGTATAGTTGGGGGTCATAACCCAGACGGCGTCCACGGCCCTGTCTGATAGCATCTCGTGCAGGTCTGTATAGACTCTAGGCCGGGGCATCCCCAGGCCCTCCACGTGGGCCGCCAGCTCCCGGGCTCCCCTCTCCCTGTGGTTGTAGACTGCGGATATGTCGGCGTCCCGGACCCCCGTCCAGCTGGACGCCATGAAGCGGGCTATGAATCCCGCGCCTATGAACCCGACTCCCAGCCTCTTCAACTCGATCAGGTTAATGTTGGCTTACAGGGGATAATACTTCCCCGGGGGAACCGCTAAGTAGGATGCCGCCCATGATTGTCCATGGCTAAGCTGAGGCCTGGCGACGCCGCCCCCGACTTCACCCTGGAGTCCGTGAACATGGGCAGGGTATCGCTGAAGGATTACAGAGGCAGCAGGGTCTTCCTGGTCTTCGGGAGGTACTTTGGGTGCCCCGTCTGCCAGCACGACTTCGACCGGCTGCTTATGCTGAGGAGGGAAATCGGCCACGACTTGAAGACCATATACCTGGTTCAGTCGAGCCCCGAGTCAGCTGAGGAGTACATAAAGGACATGGACGTGGGCTTCCCCGTGGTGCCTGTCCCCAAGGAGGACGGCAAGTACAGGGTGTACGACCTGTACGGAGTGGGCGCCATGGGGCCCGTCACCTTGGCCAAGATTATAGGCAGGGCCAGGGAGGCGAGGAAGGTGGGGAAGGTTCATGGCGCCTACGAGGGCAAGGAGACCCAGAGCCCAGGGGACTTCGTCATCGACGAGGATGGTAGGATCATCCGGGCTCACGTGGGGCTCTTCGAGGCTGACGATGTATCCGTGCTCCTCAAGAGCCTCGGCTGACCAGCTCCACCAGCTGAGCTATATCATGGGGCGGGTACCCCGAGTAGAACTTGCTGAAGTAGGCGTACACGTCCAGCCCCTCATCAAGGTAAGCGGAAATGGCTCGAGCCCATCTCTCAGTGTCCGATTCGCGGTCCACCTCCACGGCCCCCTCCTCGCCGCCCACCTTCTTCCTGTCCCCCTCGAACCGGACATAAACGAAGCCGGCGGTCACCTCGTGGACCTCCGGGAGCCACGGATGCGCCTGCTGAACGAGGGCCACACCCCTCTCCCTAATCATATCGTAGGTCTCAGACGTGAACCAATCCCTGTGCCTGAACTCCACGGCGTAACGGTTGCCGCCGGGCAGAGCCTTGAGGAGGCGTCTGAGGCCGTCGACGTGGTCCGCCCTGAGAGTCGGCGGCAGCTGGACCAGGAGGGGCCCCTTCTTTGGGCCCAGCTGGGACATGCTTCTTAGGAAGGCGAAGAGCTTGCCCTCCTCGAAGCTGAGGCCGGGGGCGTGGCTTATACTCTGAGGGAACTTGGCCGCGAACCTGAACCCGGGGGGCGCCTGGGCGGCTCATTCAGCGACGGTAGCGGGCGCAGGTATCCTGTAGAAGCTGTTGTTGATCTCTACGCTGTTGAAGCGGCGGGAGTACTCGGCCAGGTACTCGCCCGGCTTGAGGCCGCCGTAGATGCCCCAGAAACTGTAGCTCCACCCCATGGAGCCCGCGTAGAGCGTCCCAGTCATCCAATGGGTTCATGGGCGCGCAGGGTTTAAGGTGTGCCGATCATCTACCCATCCAATGAAAACCATCAGGCTCGTTACGATCGTCATTATCGCTTCAATGTTCATGTTTCAGGCGGTGGCCGGCCACACGCCCCTAGACGCCGAGGGGGAGCACGGCAGCCTGGAGACAGCCCTAGAGATACACGACCCAACCAAGAGCTGGACCCTCTATCAGGAGCTCCACGAGGCCGCCGAGCCCCACTACTACAGGGCGCACCTGGAGCCCCGGGAGCAACTGGTGGTGAGGCTCTTCACTCCCCTATCCGAAGGCCCAGGCTTCACTCCTCAGCTGGTAGTTATGGGCCCAGACATCCAGATAAGGGGCTCTTTCCCGGTGTACATAGAGGTGCCCAAAGCGTACGCTGTGACCGCGCTGATTAGCAAGCGCACGACGCCGGAGTACGAGCCCTTCACGCCGACCAGTTACCACTTCCTGGCCGAGATCAGAGTCGAATCCGTGGCAGGCGGGGACTACTACTTCGCGGTCTACGAGCCTGACGGCGGTGGCAGGTACGGGCTGGCCATTGGGTACAGGGAGGAGTTCACCCTAGAGGAGTGGGTGACCACGCCCTTGGAGCTGTTCAGGATTCGTCTCTGGGAGGGGCAGAGCCCCATTGTAGTGTTCGGGCCCCTGGTTGCAGCGGCCGCGGCCTGCGTCTGGCTGGTGAGCAAACGGGAAACCATCATCGGCGTCCATATGTGGCTGGGGCTGGCAGCCGCCTCGGCCTACGTCGCCACGGGGGTGAACATGGTGGCCCAGATGCTTCTGGCGCTGGCAGCCTCGGGGTTCAGCAGCGGCTCCTTCCTGACGGCCATATTCGTGGCTTCGCAGGCGGGGCTCGGCGTCATGGTTCTCCAGAAGACCCTGAAGGAGCGGAGAAGCAGGACCGTGGCCCAGAGGGCCGTGATGGCGGCCTACGGCCTCATCGGCTTGTTCGTCTGGGCGGGTGTCATCGTGGGGCCGGTGCTTGCGCTGGCCGCGGCCGCCGCCTCGGACGGCTAGGCCTTCTTGAATAGGAGCCACTCGCGCTTCTCCCGGCTGGTCTGGACCAACTCGTATCGGCCCCTGAGGCGCTGGCCGGCGAGGACCACCTCCACCTTGTCCTCCAGCCACCTGACAGGGACGTAGAAGCCCCTGTCCCATATCTCAACAGAGCCTGCCCCGTACTGGCCCGTGGGGATGACACCCTCGAAGCCACCGTACTCCAGGGGATGGTCCTCAGTCTGGACGGCTAGCCTCCGGTCCCCGGGCTCCATGGGCACCCCCTTGGGGACAGCCCAGCTCACCAGCACACCGTCCCTCTCCAGCCGGAGGTCCCAGTGGGTGCGCCGGGAGTGGTGCTCCTGGACCACGAAGCTGTTTCCCGCCCCCGGGGTGTGACCGCCCGCGGGCTCGGGGGTCGCGGCGAAGTCCCTCTTGGCGTAGTACTCATCCAGCCTCATGGGCTTTATCTGGGAGAGGCTGCACAGCTCGGGGGGCTTGTCGTCTCTGAACCCCATGAACCTGGGGGCACGCAGCCGCAGGTCCCTGGTGGCCTCCAGGTAACCCACCTGGGCTACAAGTTTGGGCCTGACCCACGTTGAGCCTTCCGGTATGTCGGGGTCCGTGAACCAGCGTGTGTCTGTGCGGAGCCCATCCAACGTGTTCCTGATGCCCCTGAGGTCCTGGTCCGTGAAACCTGTGCCCACGCGGCCCACGTACACGGGCCTGCCCTCGTCGTAGAGGCCCAGCAGGAGGGCGCCGAGAGTGTCGGCCCTGGCCCCCTCCCCCGGGGTGTACCCGAAGATCACGCAGTCGCAGCTCTTGACCCGTTTGACCTTGAGCCAGTCGCTGCTCCTGGCCCCCGGCTGGTAGGTGCTGCTGAGCCGCTTGGCCACCACCCCCTCCAGGCCGCGCCTCACGGCGGCCTCGTAGTAGTTCACGCCGTGCTCCCGGACGGGTACGCTGAGGGCCACGTAGCGGCCCTGCCTCACAGAGGCCTTGAGGATTTCCAGCCGCTTCTGCAGGGGCCTATCTATGAGGCTGACACTGCTTTTCTCCAAGATGTCGAACACTATGTAGGTGGCGGGGCTAGTGACCCGTGCCTCCTCAACGTCTGATGGGTTGGTGAGCTTGTTTCTCCTGGCCGCGGCTCTGAAGTCGGGGCTGCCGGCCCTCATGACCACTATCTCGCCGTCAAGCACCGCGTCATCGGTGAGGCTTTTAAGCTCCTCGAGCTCGGGGAAGCTGCCCCGGAGCTCTTGGTCGTTGCGGCTGCGGACGCTGAGGGCTTCCCCCACGTAGGCGATGGCCCTTATCCCGTCCCACTTGACCTCGAAGACCCAGGAGGGGTCGTCGAAGGGGCGCTCCGCTGGGCGGGCCAACATGGGGCTGTAGGTGTTCATCTCTGCTGCATCTGGGCCAGGGTCTCCTGGAGGGCCTGCATGAGGCCGCGGACCTCCTCGGCCTTGGGCTCCTCAACGGTGATGGTCTCGCCCCGCATCTTCTTCTCCACCAGCTTCTCCACCTCCTCGCGGAAGGTGTCCCTGTACTCCTTGATGTCGAACTCTCCGCTCAGGTTATCGATGATCCTTAGGGCCAGGGCCAGCTCCTCCTTGGTAGGCTCCTTGGCTGCCCTGACCGCCTCCACGGCCTGTGGGTCCACAACCTCGTCGCTATACCTGAGGGTGGTGAGGACCAGGGCGCCCCTGTAGGGGTAGACGATGACCGGGTACTCCTTGGTGCGGAGGGTGAACCTGCCGACCCCCGCGGCCCCTCTCTCCTTGAACGCCTTCAGGAGCAGCCCGTAGCTGTCCTCGGCCTTGTCGGGGGCCAGTATGTAGCTGGTGTCGTAGAAGACGCGGTCCACCTGGCCGAGGGGCACGAACCTGTCTATGGCTATCTTCCGGTTGGACTCGGGGCGGAGAGCCTTCAACTCCTCGTCGGTGAAGACAACGTACTCGCCCTTGCGCACCTCCACGGCGCGGCCCACGTCGCCCCAGGGCACCACCTCGTTGTCCAGGGTGCAGACCCGCTCGTACTTGAGGGGGCACGCGTCGCCTCTGCGGACGAACCTGAAGCTGAAGCTCTGGTCCTTGATCATGGTGTACAGCTTCACGGGGACGTTGACGAGGCCGATGCTGATCCTGCCGCTCCAGATGCTTCTGCTGGAGGGCTCAGCCTGAAGGTCGCTCAAACCCATCTCCAAGGATCATCTTGGAAACCCGCGCCTTAATGGTTTGCCCCTACCCCTCGCCGCCTGAAGGAGGCGGCGAAGCTGGTGACGGCGTAGACGGCGCACCCGGCCAATATGAGAAGGGCCAGTATAAGCCCCCAGCCCAGGGCGATGACTATGGTCTCGCCGCCGCCCACGGTGCCGGAGGAGTAGGACTCCGCCATCAGCTTCCCCGTGGCCTGGAGCAGCCCGAAGAACACGGGGACGCCCACCAAGGACAAGAGGAAGGCTGTCCAGTTGCGGTTGAGGCGCCTGTGTATCTGCTGGTTGGCTGCCCAGCCCGCGTAGCCGGGGAGCAGGAGGAAGTGGAGGGGCGTGCCCAGGGCCAGGCCCACGACTACGGCGGATAACAATGATCGCTTAACGTCCCTGCCCCGGTAATACGATACCAGCCCCCAGAGTAGCCCCGCGGCTACCCCGAAGGCCAGAACAGGGTTGGCGGCCATGGGTGAGCCTCGGCCCCACAATTTATAGCTGTATGGGCGTAGCCATGGGTGTGACCGAGCAGAGCCTCCACAACCAGCTCAAGGACCATTACGCCGGGGAGGGCGACCAGGTGGAGGCCACGGTGGAGGGCTACATAGTGGATGTGGTCAAGGACGGCGTTCTGGTGGAGGTGCAGACGGGGAACTTTGGCTCCATCAGGCAGAAGCTCCTGGACCTGCTGAGGGGCCACAGGGTCCGCCTGGTCCACCCGGTGCCCCTGAACAAGTGGATCATAAGGCTCGGCTCGGGCGGCGAGCAGGTCAGCAGGAGGAGGTCCCCGAAGCGGGGCCGCGTCGAGGAGGTCTTCGACGAGATGGTGTACACGCCGGAGCTGGCCAGTGTGCCCGGCTTCGAGTTGGAGGTGGCTATGGTGGACGCCGAGGAGCTGTGGATCGACGATGGGAAGGGGAGCTGGCGGAGGCGCAGGTGGAGCATCGCTGACAGGAGGCTGCTCTCTGTCCAGGAGCGGCACCTGTTCACCTGCCCAGCCGACTACCTGAGGCTGCTGCCCTGGCATCTGTACAGCGGCTTCACGGCCCGGGATCTGGCACAGGAGTCCAGGTTGAGCAGCGGCCTCAGCCAGAAGATGGTTTATAGTATGAGGAAGATGGAGCTCCTGGAGGCAGCGGGAAAGAGAGGCAGATCAAACCTCTACAGGGTCATCCGATAAATGGGTGTCGCTAGCCCGGACACGGACCCAGAGATCGGCCAGCAGCGCCAGCCAGAGCGGCAGCCTGAGCCTCATGGAAGATGATCCGGGTCAGACGCTTTGAAGGTTTGTCTTAAACCCTCTTTATGGGGTTGGCCAGGGTGATGACGGTCCGGGTCCTGTAGACGCCCTGGATGCTCCTGATCCTGTTCACGGTCTCCATGAGGGACGGAGGGTCGGCAGCCCTCACCATGAGGAGCATGTCCTCATCACCGTCCGTGAACCAGCCCTCCACGACGCCCTCCACCGTCTCCAGGTCCCTGACTATGTCCTCGTCGCAGCACCGCTGGGGGTCCAGCATGACCCCCACGAAGCCCGTGAGGCCCAGGCCCAGTTTCCCGTACTCCAGCACCGGCCTGTAGCCCAGGATTACTCCCTCGGCCTCCAGCTTGTCTATCCGGTCCTTGATGCTGGGGCTGCTGAGTCCCACCTCCCGGCTGATCTGGGCCAGGGATACCCTGGCGTCCACCTTCAGCATCCTGAGGATCGTTCTGTCGGTGTCGTCCAAACCCATCAAGAGAACCATTCACCTAAGAATCTTATATATTTTACTGTTTTCGCCTTGTTTTATTAACAATATTGTTTATCTATCTTAATATTCCAATGTGATCATGGTGGAAGCCGTGTCAGAGAAAAAGACGGAAGCCCCCTGCTGTGCAGGGGAAGCGGAGGAAACCTGCTGCGAGGCAGTGACAGAGGCCGAGGCGACCTGCTGTGGGGAGACCAAGAAGATCGTGGTCCCCGGCAGGTGCTGCTGAGGCCACCCATTTTTTTAAGGTGAAAACATTTGGATGGAGCAGCGATTCTTCTAGTGTTCCTGGCCGGCATCCTAAGCATAGTGGTGCTGACCACCAAGGTGAGGGCTCACCCTTTCCTGTCCATGTTCTTCGTGGCGGTGGCTATGGGGGTGGCCTACGGTATCCCGGCCGCTAGGCTGAGCGAGCTGGTTGTCCAGGGTTTCAGCAAGGTCCTGGGCTTCATTGCCATCATCATAGTCTCGGCCACGGTAATGGGTAAGGTGATGGAGGAGACGGGGGCCACCTACGTGGTCTCCAGGACGGTCCTGGGCTGGGTGGGCAGGGGCAGGAGCCCCGTGGCCACGGGCCTCGCCGGCTATATCCTGGCGTTGCCGGTGATGTGCTGCGATACCGCCTTCATAATGCTGTCCCCCCTGGCCAAGGCCCTGTCCACGGGGAGCGGCTACGGGCTGCAGCTGTTCACCCTGGCCCTGGCCGCTGGCACCTTCAGCAGCTTCAAGCTAGTTTTCCCGGCTGCACCCCTGTTCCCGGCCACCATGTTCGGGGCTGAAGTCTCCAAGGTCATTCTTCTGGGCGTGGCCGCGAGCCTCCCCGTGTTCGTGGTCGGCTTATGGCTGGCCTACAGGCTGGGCGGCTCCCTCAACGAGGGGTCCGCGCGAAGCACGGAGGAGTACGACAGGCTGGCGGAGAAGTACGGGAGCCTCCCCAGCCCCTGGGTGTCCTTCGGGGTCATACTGGTGCCCATAGCCCTCATTGTAGCCAGGTCTATGCTCCCGAATCCGAGTATCTTAGAGCTGGTGGGGAACCCGGTAATAGCGTTACCCATAGGTGTCCTCATGTCATTGCTGCTCACCACTGGCCGCGAACCCGCGACTGTGAACGGCTGGATCAGCCAGGGGGTGGCCAGGTCGGCCGGCATCCTGGTCATCGTGGGGGCGGGAGGCGTCCTGGGCCTCATACTCCAGGAGGTGGGCATCGGCGGCGTCCTGGGGGGCATGTCCAGCGGCCTGGGGCTGCCCGGGCTCCTGGTGGTGTTCATCATCGCGGCCCTCATCAAGACGGGTCAGGGCTCCAGCATGGTGACCATGGTTACGGCCCCAGCCATAGTGCTGCCCCTGCTGCCCAGCCTGGGGGTGGACCCGGTGACGGCTACGCTGGCGGTGAGCGCCGGGGCCATGGTGTGCGTCAACGTCAACGACAGCTTCTTCTGGGTGGTCACCGGGTTCGGGGACATGGATGTGGGCCAGGGCTACAGGACCATAACGTTCATGAGCGTCATCCTAGGGCTGCTTGCCTTGGCCGTGGTGGCCCTAGTGGGGCCTTTCATAGTGTAGGCAGCCGCTGGGGCTCCTCCAGCATCCCGCCCCAAGGGTCCTTCCGCCTGTCAGGCACGTTGAAGATGTTGTGGTCGAAGGGCCTGAGCGTAGCCAGCTCACCCCACTCCAGGGGCGTGCTTACGGTGGCCTCCCTGATGGCCCTGAGGCTGTAGGGGGCAACCATGGTGGCGTGCTCACTGTTCTGGGGGTAGTCCACAAGCACCGTCCCAGGCTCCCCGGTCTGGCTCCTCTCCGACACTACGAGTTCGTGGTTCTCAGCCAGCCCCACACCGATTCTGTGAACAAAACTCCGGGTCTCCTCAAAGGTGTACAGGGGCTCCAAGGGCACGACGACGTGGACCCCCTTCCTGCCCGAGGTCTTCACGTAGGGCTTGAGGCCCAGGTCCTCCAAGGCCTCCCTAAGGAGGAACACTGCCTGGACGGCCTCCCTCAGCCCAGCAGGGGGCTCTGGGTCCAGGTCGAAGAGGCACAGGTCGGGGATGTCCGTGAGGGGCACCCTTGACAGGGGGACGTGGAGCTCCAGGGCTGCCAGGTTGGCAAGCCAGATGAGGGTGTCCAGGTCGCCGCAGACCACGTACTCCGTGTCCTTGGCCGAGCTCTCACTGAACTTGGTATAAGTCTTCACCCACTCAGGGGTTCCGGAGGAGGCGTCCTTCTCGTAGAAGCCCTCGGCGTCTACCCCGTCGGGGTACCTGGCCCTGACCAGGGCCCGGTCCCTGAGGAAGGGGAGCATCCTGGGCGCGACCCTGACGTAGTACTCGATGACCTGGGCCTTGGTGAGGCCCAGCTCCGGGTACAGGACCTTGTCCAGGTTGCTGAGCCGGGCCTTGGTGAGGCGCTCCATCAGTTTAAGTGTCTCCCCCCAGGTTGAAAAGATTAGCCCGTGTCGGGTAGTCACCGGGGAATAATGTATGAGCGATACAATTCTAGGGGGTGGGAGTGCTGCACTTGATCGGGGGCAGCTATAAAATTGGTTGTCCTAGATGGATGGGATATTATTAACATGTTTGACGCAAAACCTGTGTGTTTTAGGTGTCCAGCGGGCCCCGGCTTGTGGCTGGCACTCAACACCAAGCCTATAACAGACAAGTGGACAATAATGTTTTGCCCGAATGGGAGCGACCCAAGGGCCCAAGAAGCGGAAGACCAGTGGGTCGCGGAGAAGCGGAGACGGGCTTCAGAGGGAAGCGCTGGGCTTTGGCTCGGTGGAAACCTTCGTCTCCGGGACGAGACCGTTCGGGCACTTTCATTTTACCGAAAAACTAACTTGGGTCCTCTGTACAGTGTTAACGTTTTTCCCGGGAAAAATATGAGAAAACGCTGAAACGGCCTCCTTTGCCCGGGGAATCCTTTAAAATTACGTGAAACGGAGCTTCAGGTGGAGCGACTTGACTGACACACCCTGGGAGGACCTCAAGCTCAGCGACTACAGGGCCCTGCTGGACGAGGCTAAGAAGCAGCTCCAGAGCTTCAACGCCCAGATCGAGGGCATCCACAGGATCAGCAACGTCATCCTCATCAAGAAGAGCCAAGACGAGTTCTACCAGGTGAAGGGGGACCTGCCCCTGGAGATGAGCGTGGCCCTCATGGAGATCGCTGACGGCCTCAGGGACGGTTTGATGAAGATAGAGATGAGCCTGGCCCGTCTGGAGGCTCGGCTGGACATGCTGGAGGAGACCTCCTACAAGGAGCAGTACAAGTAGCCGGGCGCCGGATTCTTATCGGAGTTAAACCTAGCTGAACTCGGAGCCGCTACTCGGGTTCAGTGGGTGATTAACAGGCCTTGACTGATTTGTTTGATGAGCTGAGACATGACCCATTAAAGGCTTTAACTACGTCAGGGAGTGCTGCGGTGACGTACTTCGCTAGGCGTGACATCCTAGGCGAAAATCCGGGCCCCGTAGAGGCGGTATGGGGTCTACCGGAGGTTAGGAAGATTCTCATGAAGCAGAGGGACGACGGTTCTTGGAGGCCCTCGGGCAAGGAGGAGGGGTACCCGCCGGGGCGTAGAGCGCTGGTGGAGACGTTCAAGGCTCTCAGGGTATTGGTCAGGAGGCACCAGCTCACCCGGGACCACGAGGCCGTCGCCAGGGCCTCCGAGTACATGTTCGGTTGGCAGACCCTAGAAGGCGATTTCCGGGGTTTCATCGGAGACCAGTACGCCACCTACTACACAGGTGAGACCATGGCGGTGCTAATACTCTGCGGCTACGGCGACGACCACCGCATCCGCAGGGGCTTCCAGTGGCTTCTCTCCATGAGGCAGGGAGACGGCGGCTGGACGGTGCCCCTCATCACCCGCAGGCTGGATCGCACGACGGGGCTCAGGGCCACCGCGGGGCCTTGGGAGACCCTTGAGCCGGACCGCTCCAAGCCCTTCAGCCACAACTGGACAGATATGGTACTTCGTGCCTTCGCTGTCCACCCCGAGTACCGGCGCAGGGAGGAGGCGCTCCAAGCCGCTAGGCTTCTCAAGAGCCGTTTTTTCAAGCCCGACGCGTACACATCGTACAGGGACCCTGGCTACTGGGTCAGGTTCCTTTTCTGGTGGCCCAACCTGGTGACCAGCCTGGACAGTCTCTCACGGATGGGGTTCAGCCGGGACGACCCGGATATCAGGAGGGCCGTGGACTGGCTAGTGGAGCATCAGAGGCCCGACGGACTGTGGAGCACAAGCTACAAGGCTGGTGACGTGGAGAAGGACACGCCTGTGACCCGTGAGAGGGAGCTTTGGCTGGGCCTAGACATCTGCAGGGTACTGAAAAGGTTGGGTGAAGACGGGGGCTAGGCCTTGAACGTCTTCTTGGCTACCTTGTAGCCGGGGCTGGAGACGTTGTCCTTGGCCTCTATGGCCTTGTGCATGCAGGCCCTGACGCAGGCGTGGCAGTAGATGCACTTGAAGGGCTCCCAGTCGATGGTCTTCTCCTCCACGTGCACCGTGATGGCGGCCGAGGGGCATATCCTCTCGCAGTCCTGGCACTGGTCGCACCGCACCATGTTGAAGTTGAGCTCGCCCCTTGTGCCCTCGGGCAGCGGCGGCTTCTCGAAGGGGTACCTGACCGTCGCCGGCTTACCGAAGAGGTTCTCGAGTACGTTTCGTAGGAACCTGGGCATCTAGGAGGCCTCCTTCACCTGGGTGATGCGCTCGGTGCAGCTCATGCACGGGTCGATGCTGTGGACTATCGTCGGTATGTCAGCCACCTCATAGCCCACCAGCATCCTCAGCAGCGGAGGTATGTTGGGTATCGTTGGGGTCCTGATCCTGCACCGCTCCAGATAGATGGTGCCGTTCCCTTTGCCGTAGTAGAAGACCTCTCCCCTGGGCTGCTCGGTGCGGATCATGGCTTCGCCGTCGGGGAACCTGTCGTTCTTCTCGATTATGGGTCCCTCGGGGAGCTGCTTGATGGCCTGCCTGATGAGGCCGATGCTCTGGTAGACCTCGTCCATCCGCACCAGGGTCCTGGCGTAGCTGTCGCAGCCTTCATGCGTGATGGGCTTGAATTCTAGCTCGCCGTAGGCCTCGTATCCCGTGGTCCTGATGTCGTTGGGGATGCCGCTGCCGCGTATCACCGGGCCTACTGCCCCTAGGTGGACGGCGTCCGCCTTGGGCAGGATGCCCTTGCCCATGGTCTTCTCCTTGAAGGCCGCGTCCTTATAGAAGACGTGGCTCCAGTCGTTCACCTCCTTCTCCAGACGGCCCATGTCCGTGAGGTACCTGTCCCTGAGCCTCTCGTCCATGTCCTTGATGACGCCGCCGATGGCCGTGGTGCCCATGTGTATCCTGTGGCCGTTGGTTGCCTCCGTCAGCTCCAGCACGATCTCCCTGTCGCGCCACGTCTTCATGAATAGGCTCTCGAAGCCTATGGCCTCGGCGAATAGGCCCAGCCAGAGTAGGTGGCTCTGGAGCCTGGCCACCTCGGACCATATGGTGCGCAGGTACTTGGCCCTGAGGGGGACCTGTGTGTCGGTCATCTTCTCTATGAGGCCCGCGTAGGTCTGGCCGTGGATTATGTTGCAGATGCCGCAGATGCGCTCGCAGAGGTACAGGTTGCGCCTGTAGTCGTTGAGCTCTATGGCGCGCTCTATGCCCCTGTGGACGTACCCTATGTTGGGTATGACGTCCACGATCCTCTCCTCGTCCACGTAGAACTGCAGCTGTATGGGCTCGGGGAGCACCGGGTGCTGCGGCCCGAAGGGTATGATGGTCAGGTTCTGTTTGTCACTCATTCCAGTCGCACCTCCAGCATCTCCCCGCCTCGCAATTCGCTGTGCACTTCTCCAGGAGTAGCTCTATCTCCGCGAAGCTCTTGATGCGCTCCTCGGCCTCCAGTTCGGGGATGGGGGCCTGGTCGCGGGCCCTGATCTCGTCCAGGTCGGCCTGCCTGGAGACGAACTCGCTCATGTCGGGGACCGGCTCGTCGAGGCCTTCGCCTCCTAGGTACTTGTCGATGGATGAGGCGGCGCGCCTGCCGTCCCTGAGGGAGGATATGACGTTGCTTGTGCCGTAGGCGATGTCGCCTCCGGCGTAGACGCCGTCCCTGCTGGTCTTCATGTTCTCGTCGATGACGATGTTGCCGTGGCGGCTCACCTCCACCTTGAATCCGGGGGGCACCACGCAGTAGGAGCCGATGGCCGAGACTATTGTGTCCACCTCCACCTTGTGGCTTAGGCCCTCCATGGGCACCGGCCGGCGTCTGCCTGACTCGTCGGGCTCACCGGGAACCATGGGCTGGAACTCGATGATGAGAGGCTTTCCTGGGTGGATGATGATCTGGCTGCTGAGGAAGTCAAAGTTGATGTCCTCCTCTATGGCTCCGCTCAGCTCGTGGAGGCTGGCGGGCATCTCCTCCTCCATGCGCCTGTAGTAGACGGTCACCTCCTCGGCCCCCAGCCGCCTGGCGGTCCTGGCTGAGTCCATGGCGCTGTTGCCGCCGCCTATGATGGCGACGCGTCTGCCCAGGTCCGGGGTCTCGTTCCTGATGTTGACGGCTGTGAGAAGATCGGTGAAGGTTATGACGCCCTCACTGTCCTCGCCCTTGCACCTGAGGTCATTGCACTTCTCGGCGCCTATGCCTATGAAGGCGGCGTCGTAGCCCTCCTCCATGAGCCGGTCCAGGTCCGTGACCTCGGCGTTGAGCCTGACCTCTGCGCCGGCCTCCTCCAGCCTTGCTTCCAGCTCCTCCACCATGATGTCCTTGGGGAGCCTGTACTTGGGTATGCCCCACGCCATGGCTCCGCCCAGGATGCCGCTCTTCTCGTATAGGATGACGCTGTGGCCCAGCATGCCCAGGTAGTAGGCGGCCGAGACGCCGGCGGGGCCTCCGCCGATGACGGCCACACGTTTGCCCGTCGCGGTCTTCCGCTGGACGTTGCGTACCAGGCCACCGTTCTGCTCCTTGAACCCGTCAGCTGCGACCCTCTTCAGGAGCCTGATCTGGATGGGCTTGGCCTCGAATACCTGCCTGCACCCATCCTGGCAGGGGGCGAAGCATACGCGGCCCAGGATGGCCGGTATGGGGGCCCTGTCGATGATGGTGTCGTATGCGGCCTCGTACTCGCCTGCCTCCACCTCCCGTATGTACCGGGGGATGTTCACCATGGCGGGGCACTCCTCCCTGCAGGGGCCCAGCTTCCTCATGATGGGGGGCTGGGGGCCCTCCGCCGGCTTCAGCAGCGTGGAGGGGCTTGTGGCGATCTTGAGCATCTTTCCGCCCAGGTCCAGGGCCAGGTCCTTGAACTCAACGTTGAACAGGTCCCGGGCCTCGTTCTCGGCTATGAAGGCCACCGGGTACTCGGGGGTTACGCTCTGGATGGGCTCACCCTTGGGGACGGTCATGTGGATGTTCTCCACGACGCCGCCCACCTCGAAGTGGTGGATGACCTCCAGGGAGCCGCCCAGGTCCCTGAGGGTGGTGGTGATGAACCTTGCGTTCCTCTGCTTCAGCTCCCCTACCTTCTCTAGGAGGCCGCCCATCTGCACCGTGTGCTCCCGGGCCGCGCCCTTCACTGTCTGCATCACTCTTCCTCCTTGGGCGCCTTGCCGGCCAGCTTGTCCAGGGCCAGCACCACGGCGTCTATTATCTGCTCGGGGCGCACGGCGCACCCGGGTACGTAGACGTCCACCGGGATCACCTTGTCCACGCCGCCCAGCACGTTGGGGCAGTTGTGGAAGACTCCGCCCGTGGCTGCGCAGGTGCCTACGGCTATCACCAGCTTGGGCTCAGGCATCTGCTCGTACAGGTTTCTGAGGACCCTCTGGTTGCGCCTGTTGGCTGGGCCCGTGACGACGAGGACGTCGGCCTGCTTGGGGTCGCCTATGTTGATGATGCCGAAGCGCTCGGCGTCGAACTTGGGTGTCAGTGCGGCCAGGACCTCTATGTCGCAGCCGTTGCAGCTGCCGCAGTCGTAGTGGAGCAGCCAGAGGCTCTTGAGCCGGGCCTTCTGTATCAGCGACACTAGATGACGCCTCCGGCGGCCAGGGCCGCTATGTTGAGCACTATCAGCGTGAAGCCCAGGGCCCAGGTGGTCTTGAGCATCCGCTGCCAGGTGAGCCGGGGGTAGACGTTGTCCACCACTAGGGTTACGAAGAACATGGCCAGGCTGATGGCCGCTCCTATCACCGGGTTGGGTGCCCAGAAGAGGCTGAGGATCATGAGGGTTGTGGCCACCTTGGCCCAGTGGCCCACCTCAACCAGGGCCATGGTGTAGCCGCTCAGCTCCGTGTATACGCCCCGAACCAGTTCCTGGTGGGCGTGGCCGCTTCCGCTCACATCGAAGGGGCTCTTCTTCATCTCCACCACCAGCACCAGCTGCAGCGCCACCAGGGCCGCAGGCAGTACCAGCAGCAGGGGCCGGCCGTAGTCCAGGACCCCCTGGACCGTGAAGCTGCCCGTCACCAGGAATATGGCCACGTATGCCAGGAGCATCACCGGCTCGTAGCTCAGCATGCTGAGGAACTCGCGGCGGGCGCCCAGGTAGCTGTAGGGGCTCTTGGCGTTGAGGGCCGCAACGGTGAGGCAGATGTCGGCCAGGGCGGTGACGAATAGCACCAGCAGCAGGTCCTGCCTGAAGGTCACCATGCCGGCCGCCACCAGGGCGAAGCCCAGGTAACCGAAGGCCAGCACCGGCTGCAGGCTGCTCGCGATCATGGGCTGCTTGGCCCACAGCTTGATGACGTCGTAGAAGGGCTGGAGGAGCGGCGGCCCCACACGCTCCTGCATGCGGGCCGTCAGCTTCCTGTCGATCCCTGAGAGGACTCCCCCCATGAGGGGGGCGGCCAGGGCTAGTGCGAGGCTGATGAGGGTTGAGGCTGCATCCATCAGACAATCACCACCAGAAACAGAAGGGCCATTATAAGGATACCCGCCCCCACCGCCAGCCTGTCGACCCTGCCCTCGTCAATCTGGGAGGCCAGGTAGACCCCCGAGACCTCGACGGCAACCTCCGAGTCGGCCGTGGTCCTGAAGGTCACGGGCTTGCCGGCCACGTTCTCCCCTCCCAGGTAGGGCGGCGAGAGGACGCCTCCCTTGCTCCTGGCCACCGTTGAGCCTATCAGCACGACGGCCAGGACGGCGGCCCAGAGGGGCCACACCGGGAAGGCTGTGAAGCCCAGGTCTATCATGTAGCCGGGCGTGGTCACCGCCTGCGGGTAGGCCGCCACCAGTATGGGGTTGACTATGTCGTCCACCACCAAGGCTGCGCCGATGCTCACCAGTATGTTGAGGCCCAGCAGCGTGTAAAGCGAGAGCTTGTAGGGTGTCTCAAGGTTCTCCGCCTTCCTCTTCTCGAGGCTGTTGGGGAGTACCGTTAGGAAGCCCAGCCACTTGGCGTAGTAGAAGGTGGTGGCCGCGCTCCCCAGGACCACCAGCACCACCAGTGGCAGCCCGACGATGAGGGGCGTCGAGGCCACCGCGTCCACGGCCACCCACTTGCCTATGAGCATGCCGAAGGGTGGCAGGAACATGCTGACCATGCCAATGATCATCACCATGCTTGTGACCGGCATCCTGCCGAGCAGCCCCTCCCAGTCCTCGATGTTCCTGCTGCCTATCTTGTTCTCCACGACGCCGGCCCCCATGAAGAGGAGGCCCTTGGCGACGCTGTGGAAGAACAGCAGCGTCAACGCGGCGGTGTAGCTGAGCCCGGTGTTGAGGCCGATGCACAAGATGATGAGGCCTAGGTTACCTATGGTGCTGTAGGCCAGCACCCTCTTGGAGACGCTCTGCCTTATGGCAAGGAAGCTGGTCACCACGAAGGTGACCGCGCCGCCCAGAGCAATCACGTAGGACAGCGAGGTCCCCTTTATGGCGGGGGCTATCCGAAGCAGCATGTAGACGCCCGCGTTCACCATGGTGCTACTGTGGAGCAGCGCCGAGACCGGCGTCGGGGCCACCATGGCCCCCAGGAGCCAGCCGTGGAACGGGAACTGGGCCGACTTTGTGAACGCGGCCAGCGCCATCAAGGCGAAGCCTATGAGCAGGAGCTGGCTGCTCGGGGCGGCCATCATCTCCGTGAGGGAGATGCTGTGCACCGCGCCGTAGCCCACGAACATGGCTGCCACGAATCCGACGCCTCCGACGAGGCCCATCCATAGGGCCGTGACGGCGTTCCTCTCCGCCTCCTCCGTGCCGTCGTGCCTGATGAGCTCGTAGCAGCACAGGGTGGTCACCTCCCAGAAGAAGTAGAGCCAGTAGAGGCTGTTACTGTAGACGAGGCCATTCATGGCGCCAAGCAGCAGCACCAGGTAGAAGAAGAACCTGCCCTGCCTGCTCCGGTCCAGGTGCAGGTGGCGCTCGTGCTCCTCCATGTAGCCCAGGGCGTATATGCAGACGACGCTGCCAACTATGTTGATTATGAGCGTAAGCAGCGTGGACAGGCCGTCCACGGCGATTACGTGCTCCACGTGGGCGCCCTTCAAGATGAACTCGAAGTAGGCCACGGGCACAAGCTGGAGCAGGGCCAAGCCCAGCACCAGGGGGCTCCGCGACCTGTAACCCACGAAGAGGAAGTAGCCTAACAAGGCGAAGTCCAGCGCCAGGACCGCCGTCTCGATGACGGGGGCCGGCGAGAACATCACTCCACCCCCCATGTAGAGGAGGATGGATGAAACAATCAAAACTATTGAGGTTAGGGAAACGATGCCGGTACGTATCCGTTTATCGTTCAGCATCAGCGACGCTAGGGCCGCCACAGCGGGCAGCCCTACGTTCACCGCGATGAGGGTCTGAGGATTCAACCGTTATTCCCCGGGGGTTTTATAGTGGCGTCGACTACCACTGGTCTTACCTTGCCTCGACGGCTACCTGGGCCGCCTGTACGTCCCAGACGTCGTTGTCCCTGTAGTTCACCAGGTCGGTGATCTTGCAGTGCAGGATCTTCCTCTTCAGGCCCAGATGGTCGAAGACGTGTAGGGTGCCCGTGTCCTTCCCTCCCTCCGGCAGGAACATGGCGTATCCCCTTGGCGGCGTCCCGCTTATGGCGAAGAACACCGCACCCACGCTGCTCCCGGCGCACGGGCTCTTGTGGATGAACATGTTCCGGAGGGTCTTGTCCGCCTGGGTCTCAAGGACTATGTCCTGAACCTGTTTAACGGTGATTTCCTGCATCCCTTCATCTACTTCCTATACACACTCGGATTCTTAAGAGACTCGTCTCTCGCGTCAAGGACCTGGCCCACGGAAGCGGCCGCCTGGGCCTTTCCGCGCAGCTGATCCAGGACGCTCTCCTTCTGGGCCTTCCTCAGCATCCGTCTCTGCTCACACTCCTTTGCCACCAGCCTCTGCAGCAGGGCGCTGTCCCGCTCGGCGATGTTCATGGCTAGGCGATCTCCAGCTTCGCAGTCCTTGCAGACGGTGTCCACTAGGTGGAAGATGTTGACCTTGTACGTGATGAGGCTGTCGTAGAGTTTCTTGAACTCCACGTCCATCTCCTGTGTGCTCAGGCCGGGCCCGAAGAAGACGAGCTCCTCTTTTTCCTTTACTACCATTTTCATGCCTTCCTCCTTCACCTGGGTGATACTATATGGGTGTCTGATATAAACCGGGTTTACACGGTGGGCATCGAAAATGTTAAAAAATGCTATAGCGTATGTGTTGGGATGGTAAATGTTTAGATGCTCGCACGGGGTAAATGTTAACCTTTCCCCCCTCGGAAATCATCCAACTATGGTAATTATTAGGCGGGAAAGTATAAGTTAGTGCCACAGGGGAGGGGATAAGATGTCACCGCTGCTAGACGACGTGGATAACCTGAAGCTCCTGGAGGAGCTGGTGTCCGGGAACGCCGTGAGTGTCAACATCAGCGAGCTCTCCAGGATTCTGGGCAAGCACAGGAACACCATCAAGAACAAGGTGGAGACCATCTTCAGGCACAACATCCTGGACCCCCCCATCTACCCCTTCCACGGCCTCTACAGGGTCTACCCCGTCCTGGCCATCATCAAGGTGGACATCCCTGACTGCAAGGACTGCACCAAGGGCATCATCAAGTGGATCACCGAGGACCCCCAGATATTCGCGGCCTTCAGGTCCCGGCAGGGGGAGTACGACACTCTGCTCTTCACTTACCATGAGAACATCACCAACTACCAGCTGTGGATGAGCAGCATCCCCAGCATCCTGGAGATCAGCTACGGGGTGGACGAGGAGTACTCTCACTTCAAGTCCAGCACGGCCTACTTCAGCAACCAGCTCATGATCAAGTACAACCCCAGCACGGGCATCAACCTCATAGAGCAGGACTACAACAGGAATGGGTCTGTGAAGCTGCGGGGCTACGACCTTGACGAGCTGGACCTGGACATCATCAGGTGCCTGGTGAACGGCAAGGGCGTCAAGACCAACCACACTCTCCTGTGCGAGAGGACGGGCCTCCACAGGAAGACCGTGGAGAAGCGCATCGACCTCCTGGTGCAGGAGAGGCTGCTGGCGATGCCCGTGTGCAGGTTCCCCAACTTCTTCGTACCCCCCAACTACCTGCTCACCTACATGCTTGTCCAGTTTAGGAGGCTGGACGAGAGGATACTCAACGAGATCATCATAGACCCCAGCATACCCATAGCCATCCAGACCATCCACGAGAAGTACAACATGCTGATATTCGGGAACCACAGCGGCCTGGACGACCACATCAGGTGGGAGGAGAACTACAGGACACTGTTCCCGGACAGCTTCGGCAGCGCGGAGATCACTTACCTGAGCCCCGAGATGACCATCAACTTCAACCAGCAGATAGTGAGCCTCAGCTACATCAGGAGCAGGCTGGGAGAGCCCGCCAAGATGGACTTGGGGGCCACCATCAGGGAGCTGGATAGGGCCAGGGCCAGGGTCCTCTACAATCTCCCCAAGGGCAAGTAGCTCAGCCCCTGGCCCCTTTTCTTCACAACTGGTTTAAGGGGCCGACGCGCCCCTAGAGGCATGCTTGAGGGCGTGGACCTGGTCATCTACGACCTGGACGGGGTGCTCATAGACGCGACCCAGGCCATAGTGAACAGCTTCAGGCTCACCTTCAGGGAGATAGGTGAGCCCCTGAACCCGGAGGAAGTGGTGAGCCGCATCGGGTACAGCCTCATAGAAATTTTGAGGGAGCTGCTGCCGGAGGAGCATCGCCCAGACGTGTGGAGGCTGCGGGACAGGTACATCGCCCACTTCCAGGAGCAGGACATAGAGCACACGAGGCTGCTGCCAGATGTGGCTGAGACCCTGGAGACCCTGAAGGCCCGGGGCTACATGCAGAGCCTGGCCACCAACAAGACCAACACCGAGGCGGACCGCATCCTCACGCTGCTGGGCGTGCGGGACAGTTTCAACCTGCTGGTGGGCTTCATGGATGTGCCCAACCCCAAGCCGGCCCCCGACATGATCAACCTCACTCTGGAGAGGCTTGGCGTACCCAGAGAGAGGGCCATCTTCGTGGACGACACCACCGTGGGCCTCACGGCGGGCATCGGTGCCGGCGTCAAAACCATAGGGATCACCACGGGCACCCACAGTAGGGAGCGCCTGGAGACGGTGAAACCCGACTATATCATCGATGAGTTCAGGGAGCTCCTTCAGCTGCTCGGAGGCTAGGCTCCGAGTATCTCCTTCGCCCGCCTGAGAAGCACCTCGTCGTCTCCCTCCAGCATGTACTCAGGGTTTATGGTGATCCTGCCCCTGTAGTCGGGGATGAGGAACGCGGGCTCCAGCAGGGTCTCCACCACGGGGTCGCCGCGTCTCAGCTCCCCGTGGAGCCTGCGCAGAGTTACCCCTGTTTCCGCCTCGTTCAAGCTCAGGTACGCCAGGGGCGTCATGGGCAGGCCCTCGTCGATGGTGTACTCGTAGGTGACCCCGGCCTCCACGCCGGGTATCTTGTTGAGCCTGTCAGCGATCTCCCTGCACCCATCCTCGTAGCGCTTGAAGCAGGCCTCGTCGTCCCTCTCCAGGTACAGCCACAGGGCCTCCACCAGGCCCACGATGGCCTCCTTGCTCATCTTGGCCGCCCTGCCAATGCCGTCGAAGGGGTACGCCTGGAGGTGAGCCAGCTTGATGAGGTCGGCTCGGCCTGCGAGGATGCCTGAGTTGTTGGGGCCGCCCAGGTGCTTTCCGCCGCTGAACACCACCAGGTCCGCCCCCTTCCCCGTGTAGTAGGTGAGGATGCTCTTAGGCCGGAGGTCGGGGGCCGCGTCCACGATGACGGGGACGCCGTGACGGTGGGCCACCTCGATGACCGTGTCCACGGGGACGCCTCTGCCTCCACGCACCGTGTAGTAGTAGGCCGCGGTCCTATCCGGGTCGTAGGCCGAGTCCAGAGCCTCGGCGGTTGCCTCCGTCTCCACGATCCTGCCACCAGCGGAGGCGACAGCGAAATCGTAGCTATACCGGTTCACCCTCTGGGCTACGAACTCGGTCCTGAGGCCCCCCGTGTCCAGGGGCAGCCTGCCGCCCAGGTGGCTCCAAGTCTCAGGCCCCAGGGGGTCGTAGCCCTCCAGCTCCGTGCCCTTCATGGTGCAGGCCGCGCAGGCC
Organism: Candidatus Bathyarchaeota archaeon; assembly: GCA_043826455.1. Classification (GTDB taxonomy): domain Archaea; phylum Thermoproteota; class Bathyarchaeia; order TCS64; family TCS64; genus RBG-16-57-9. The sequence continues at coordinate 156,992 of JBDRQD010000048.1, read as the reverse complement.
AGCATGATGCCGTTCACCGCCCCCGCGGTGGGGAGCCCCGCCTCGGCCCCCGTCGCCTTGGCTATCTCGTCGCCGGCCCACTTCTGGAGCACGGGTATCTGGATGAAGGCCCGGGACACCTCGGCCATGGCCTCCATGACCCTGGGGTGGGGGGCCGAGCCGCCGAGACGGGTGAGGCAGGTGGCGGCGTTCACCACGCGTCTCAGCCCGTACTTCTCGTATGGGTCAAACATACAGGTGAGTAGGCTTGGGGCGTATTAATAGCACGCCTCCTCGGCGTCCGCAGATGAAAATACCGGGGGGTACCACATAATGACTCTGAAAACACCAAATAAGTTGAAGCGAGACGCACAGGAACAAATCATAACTGGTGCGACCGCCGGGACTCGAACCCGGGCCCTCTGCGTGGCAGGCAGAAATCATACCTCTAGACTACGGTCGCACGCACAACCACTACACGATACGCCTGATATAATTCTTACTCCCCCAACCACCGCCAACCCAACCCCCACGCAGAGCCCACGAAAACAGGGAGAGCCGGCTCACCCCCCGAAAACGTCACCCGACGAAACCATCCAAACCACACAGACACCCCCCACCCCACGGTGGCTCGACGACGACCACCGCCACCATCCACCACCGCCAAAACAACCCCAAAAAAGCCTCTGAACCCGAAAATAAACCCGAAAACAGGGAAAAGTGGTGGCGGCGACGGGACCCTCCCCCTCCCCCCCACGCGCACACACACCCACACATATGGATCACCGATCTCGAAAATATATAGCTACGAACCGCGACGCCCACACCGAACAAGGTTGACCTTCCCCGACAGCCACGTCAAATGCCCCAGCTGCGAGGCCGTCGTACCCTGGAGCCCCGCCTGCATCAACTGCGGCAGCAGACTACCACCCCAAGCCCCCCAAAACCCCTTCCAAGCCGTCGGCGAAACCATCAGACGCCAGGAGAACGAAGAGAAAGCCAAGGAGGAACTGGTAACCACCGTCACCGAGCTCAGCCCAGAGGAGAAACCGGAGGGCAGGCTGGCCGCCTACATGCTGTGGAGGGTGAAGCTCCTAGAGAAGGCGGAGCGAGGCGAGATAATGGGGGAGGTCTTCACAGAGCTCTACAGCCAGTACATGGACAAGACCGTGGAACTCACCCAGCAGTACGCCGACATCGGGGACGAGGTAGCCGAGGCCCACGAGACGCTCCTAGAGACCAGGCGGCAGCTGGAGGAGAGACAGGAGCAGAGGGCAAGGGGAGAGCTGAGCACCCAGGAGTTCATGGCCGAGTTCGACAGGCTCCGAGGCGTCATAGACAAGGTACAGAGAACGATAAACAGGCTGAGAGCCAAGAGGAACGAGCTGGGCCTAGGCGGCGGCACCGAGGAGGACGACGCCAAGCTCAGCCACATAAGGAGCAGGCTCCACAGCTACAGCGTCCGGCTGCCCGGGCTGGTGGCCGCCGGCGTGATGCCCGCGGAGATGAGGGACATCATAGGGGGCGACCTGGAGGACCTGCTGGGCATCTTCGAGAACAGCGTGGACTGGCAGCTTGAGCCGGAGCCCATAGAGGCGGAGCTAGCTGAGGCACCCGAGCCCGGGGAGCCCGAGGCCAAGGTGGAGAAGGACGAGGCCCTCAAGGAGGTGACCAGGTACGTCAAGGGCCACGACGACGAACTCAAGCGCATCCTCAGAGCCGTCAGGCTCCACGACAACGTCCTCATCCTGGGGCCCGACGGGGAGGGCAAGACGGAGACCCTCCTCCAGTTTAAGCGTGCGCTGGGCGGGGTCTACCTCCAGTGCAGCGAGGAGACCACTGAGAGGGAGCTGGTGGCCGGGTTCAACCCAGGCGCCCAGGCCGGGCAGGCCCCGGTGCACAGCGGCGCACTCGTGCAGGTGAAGCAGGGCGAGTCCCCCATGCTGTACCTGGACAACGTCTCTGAGCTGAGGCCCGCGGCTCAGGCACTACTCCTGGAGGCCATGAACAACAAGACCTTCACCAACCCGGTGGACGGAGCCAGCGTCACTCTGCCCGAGGAGTTCAGCGTGGTGGCGGCGGCCACCCTGGACAGCCACACTATGGAGGCACCCAACCCGGCCTTCCTTGACCGGTTCGGCAAACACGTGGTCTGGTGTAAGACCCCCGTGGAGAACATCCAGGCCCTCCTGGCCAGGTACGCCCTCCCCGAGCACGTCTTCAACCTGGCCACGTGGGTGAGGCAGGAGGCGTGCAAGATGAGGTACCTGGCCCCCGTCAGCGTCAGGAACCTCCTCAAGTTCGCCAAGGAGTACAACGCCTACAGGGGCCTGTACCAGGACGAGGCCCAGCTGAAGCAGCTGGCCGTGGACAGGCTCCTCAGGATGAGGGTCCTCAACGGGTTCGGCCGCGAGGAGTACGTGGAGGCCCACCGAAGAGTCATGGAGTACAAGTGGGAGAAGGCATGAGCGGGGCCAGCGAAGGCGAGTGGAGACCCAAGGTGTCCCTGGCCTTCAGGGCCGTTGGAGGGGCAGCCGCCTACCTGGACGGCAAGCCCACAGCCCGCATATACGTGGAGAAGAGGGATCTCAAGGCTCAGGTGGAGGAGTACATCGCTGAGGGGAGGCTCACCCTGGGGGAGGCTGAGAGGCCGCGGCTCCTGGAGGTGGACGGCGGCGGAGGGTTCTACGTGGCGCTCCTGGGGGATGGAGCGGAGACGAAGCCCACGGCGGTACGCAGGTCCTCCATGCACCCCGTCACGGTCTACGACGAGGAGCGGCTCATACTGAGGCTGTTGAAGGAGAACCGGCCCCACGAGTTCACGGAGCTTCTGAGGTCTTACATGAAGATTGACAGGAGGCGCCGCCGGCCAACCTGGAGGGATTTTAAACCATACTCATCCAGCTCCACGAATGAGGGCAGGGGACCCATGCGAGCCGATGACGGCAGGCGGGACCGCACGGTGCTGCTTCTAAACGGACGACCAGCCATGGGGGAGCCCTGGAGCCTGTGGGAGAGCTACCAGAAGAGCCAGGTGGCTGGGTTCCTGGCGGAGGCTCTGCGGAGCATGTACGTGAACTCGTCCCTCATCAGGTACGGAGAATCAGGGAGCCCAGCTCCGCCAAGGGGACAGGAGGCTGACATAAGGAGAGCCCTAAAGACGGCTGCTCTCGCTAACCCTGAGAGGCTGGTGGTGATCACAGACAAACTGGACCATGAAGCCGCTGGGCTCCTCGACACCCTGGGACACTCAGGTGTGCGAACCCTGGTGATAAATCTGGGAGATGAAGAGCAGCCATGTACAGGTGAGCCCGCATCCGTACAGGTGCTCAGGCTGAGGGCGGGCGGCGACATGGCCAACATGATGCACGGCCTAGCCGCCTGGGTCTAGTAACCGAGCTTGTCTCATGATCCCCGGTAACTGGTTGACGTTAGACGCCACGATGTCGCATCCAGCCTCCAGGAAGCCCCGCTTAGTCTCTTCAGCCCCGTGGGCCACGCCGTACACCCCTGCGAAAAGGAAGACCCCGCCGGCCCTCCTGGCCATGAGGTGGTCCGCGGCCGTGTCCCCCACGTATAGGACGCAGAGGTACGGCCTGTAGGGCTCGCACGCGGCTACCAGTGGGTACGGGTTAGGCTTGTGGAGGTCCCCGCGGCCCGTGGCCCCTGCGAACTCGTCCACGTCGTCGTGCCACACCTGGGCCTCCCTGGGTATCATGTGAGCCAAGGGGCCAAGGACGTTGTAAGCAGTACTCCGGATGCTCCCCGAGGCCACCCCGAGGCGGCGGCCCCCCAGCAGAGCCTCTAGGTCACGGATGGTAGACTCAGTGATTACTACCTCAGTGTCCTCCACGAAGCCCCGGTCACAAGAGGTTAAGGAAGCTGATAAACCGAAGGCCTCTTGGAAGAGGCGGCTTCCGAGGAGTACCTCCTCGAACAGGGTGGAGACCAGGCTCTCCCCCACTCCCGCTCTGTAGTTTAAAGCCCTCTTGACTGGCTCAAGGTGCCCCAGGTGGCGGTCAGCAGCCTGGTGGCCTGTGTCGTCTAGCTCCCCCGCGAAACCGTAGAGCTTCTGGTAGAGGCCGTCCACGGGTATGTGGGCCTCGGGCCTGTGGCGGCGGATGTACTCCAGGCGGGCGGGGAGTTCCTGAATGCCGGCGGCGGCTTCGGCTACCCCGTTGATCTCCGTGAGGGCGTCCCCGGCCTCGGCCAGTGTCCTCATGGTGAGGGCGTAGGCCAGGCTCCAGTCGTTGTTGAAGCCCCCCGTCTGCTTGTACGCGTAGTTGAGGGCTGGGTCAACCATGGCCTCGGGGACCGCTGAGCCTGTGAAGGCCTCAACCAGCAGGCTCACCGTACGAGCCACTGCCCTAATGTAGGACCCCCTCACGTCCAGGAGGACCCCGTCGCAGTCGAAGACCACCACGTCCACCTGCCTCAGAGCATCCAAGGATTCCCCCCTGACGTAGGCGGCCTCGCCGGCCTCCACAAGCTCACGGTACATGATGTGCATCGGGTGCTCGCTGGTCCATGAGACTTGAAGATTAAAAAGGGTAACCCGCGGGTTGTCTCACCCGGGTGTGACCATCCGCCCCAGCCTTGACGCATCAGGTTTTGGAAAACCTTTATACGCAGAAACATTGTCAAAGGTGGTGCATTACGCGGCTCACGCACAGCAAGGTTGAACAAGAATGTCCGAGCGAACAGTCATCGACGGGAACGGCCTCATACTGGGTAGGATGGCCAGCCTGGTCGCCAGGAGGCTTCTCGCAGGCGAGACCATAGAGATAGTCAACGCTGAGAAGATCGTCGTCTCAGGGAAGCGCAAGATGGTGGTAGACAAGGAGCTGGAGTTCCTTAACCTGGGCGGCCACGAGAAGGGCCCCGTCCACTACAGGCAGCCCCACAGAATCGTCAGGAAGACCATAAGGGGCATGCTGCCCTACAGGAAGCCCATGGGCCAGAAGGCCTTCAAGCGCCTCAGGGTCCACATAGGCGTCCCCGAGGAGCTGGCCGCCGTGGAGAAGCAGAGCATCCCGGAGGTTCACTCGGACACTCTGAGCCGCAGGTTCGTAACCATAGGAGAGATCGCCGAAGCCATCGGCTGGAAGAAGTGATGATGATTGTCAAGTAAGAAGAGATCTGTTCTAGCCGTCGGCAAGCGCAGGGCCAGCAAGGCCAGGGTCGTGGTGTCCGAGGGCAAGGGCAGGGTGAGGATCAACAACGTGCCCGTGCACCTGGTGGAGCCCTACATGGCGAGGGCCAAGCTTCTGGAGCCCCTCATGCTGGCGGGCGACTACAGGGACAAGGTGGACATCAGCGTCAAGACCCACGGCGGAGGATTCCTGGGCCAGGCCGAGGCCGCCAGGATGGGCATCGCCCAGGGCATAGTCAAGTTCACTAGGAGCAAGCGCCTCAGGTCCAGGTACATCGAGTACGACAGGACCATGCTGGCCGGCGACCCTAGGCGGAAGGAGCCCAAGAAGTTCGGCGGCCCCGGCGCCAGGCGCAGGAAGCAGAAGAGCTACAGGTGATCACAGTGGTACGCATGATTGAACCTGTTATCACCAGCGGCGACAGGGCCAGGGATGGCAAGGGGTTCAGCGCCGAGGAGCTGAAGGCCGCGGAGGTCTCACCCGGAGAGGCCGTGAAGCTGGGTGTTCCCTACGACCCCCGGAGAAGGACGAGCCACGAGGAGAACGTGGAGGCCCTCAGGGAGTACCTGAAGGAGGCCAAGGAGGCGGGCCTCAAGGTGGAGAAGCCCAGGCAGACCGGCAAGCCCGTGGTGGGCCGCGTCTACAGGGGTATGACGGGCGCAGGCAAGAAGATGCGGAACCTGTGCCACAGAAAGTAGTCCTCAGGCAACTAACACATTCTCTTTCAAGAGCGCCGATTTTTAGTAAAGTATATTAGACCGCTACACGTGACTGTAGCGATACAATGAGCCGAGGAACCACCATCATAAAGGACCCGGAGGTGGCCAAGCTCCTGGCCGACCCCACCCGCCGGGAGATACTGCACCTCCTCAGGCACCAGGAGATGTCCGCCACAGACCTGGCCAAGGCCCTCAACAAGAACCACAGCAGCATCATCCACCACCTGAACACCATGCTCGGGGCCGGCCTCATAGAGGTCAGCCGGGAGGACAAGGTCCGCAACATGGTCCAGCCCTACTATAGGAGCGTTAGCCACAGCTACCACGTGGCCTACAGCCTCACGGAGGCCCTGAGCCAGGACCCTGACTTCTCGGCGTGGCAGGAGGAGTACATGGACAAGCTCATGCAGGGCCTGGAGGACTACGTGGATGTCCCGGATGGCAAGCGGGCTCAAGTCAGGGGGCTCCTCAGAACCTGCTACATGCGGGAGAAGAAGGCCTACGAGGACCGCCTCACCAAGAGGAAGGGAAAGGCCGAGATCAGCCCCTTCGCGGCCAGAAACGTGGCCCACATACTCAACCACATACAGCTCCTTAAGGACCCCGAGTACATGGACGCCGTGAGGAGGCTCTCAGCGATCCTGGAGGCCTCATGGGAGGACGAGTGACGCCCATGCAGAGGCAGCAGGAGCGGGGCCTGGGCCAGTTCAGCTGGTCCATCTTCCGGCGCATGATGAGGTACATACTCCCCTACTGGGAGCTGAAGGCCATCATGGTCCTCATAGTCTTCACCACGGTGCTAAGTGTCCTGAGCCCCGCCATCATAGGCGACATAGTGGACATGGTGGAGAGCCTGGCCTCGGGCGCCGAGATGAGGGTCGGCGGAGGCGTGGAGGACCTGGCCTACGTGGTCCTTCTCCCCTTATCCAAGTGGCTCACGGGGTTGACGGGGATGCAGATAAACTTCGGAATGCTTCTGGTGTTCAGCTTCAGCCTCATAGTGATAGCCGCCCTGGACGGGCTCATCAACTACGCTGAGAGGTACATCAGCACCGTGGTGGCTCAGAAGGCCAGCTTCGACATGAGGAACGCCCTCTACAACAGCCTCCTGGACCAGAGCTTCAGCTTCTACGACCAGCAGCGCACCGGGCAGCTCATGGCCAGGGCCACCGGGGACATCAACATGCTGGAACGGTTCTTCGACATGGGGCTGAGGCAGGGCATGAGCACCGTACTGCTCCTTGCCATGGTCTTCTACTCCATGGTGACGCTCAACCTGGAGCTCACCCTAGTCTCCATGATCGTGGTGCCCCTCATCTTCGCGGCCACCCTCAAGTACTCCAGGACCGTCAGCCCCATGTGGAGGCAGGTCCGCGACCAGTTCGGGGTCATAACCTCGGTGCTGCAGGAGAACCTGACGGGCATACGGGTGGTCCGCGGCTTCAACAGGGAGAGCTACGAGGAGCAGAAGTTCGCGGTCGAGTGCCAGAGATACTTCGACATCAACATCATCATGGCCAAGCTCAGGAGCTTCTTCATGCCCCTGGCAACCCTCATATCCAGCGTCGGCCTAGTGGCCGTCCTCTGGTACGGCGGCAACCAGGTAATTGCCGGGGCCCTCAGCATAGGCAGCCTGGTGGCCTTCTACTTGTACCTGACCCGCCTCATGCAGCCGGTGAGGATGCTGGGCTTCCTCACATCCATGTTCGTCAGGGCCAACGCGGCCTCCGAGAGGGTCTTCGAGATCATGGACGCCAAGGTGGACGTCCACGACAAGGAGGGGGCCCAGGAGCTGAAGACGGTGGAGGGCCGGGTGACCTTCGAGGACGCCTGGTTCAGCTACGATGGCAAGAACATGGTGCTCAGGGGCATAGACCTGGACGTCCAGCCGGGGCAGACCGTGGCCATACTGGGGGCCACGGGCAGCGGCAAGAGCAGCTTCATCAACCTCATCCCCCGGTTCTACGACGTCACCCGGGGCGCCATCAGGGTGGACGGCGCCGACATCCGGGACGTGACCATCAAGAGCCTCAGGAAACACATAGGCATCGTCCGCCAGGACCCCTTCATCTTCAGCACCACGCTCAGGGAGAACATAAGTTACGGGGTGGAGGACGCCACCATGGACAAGGTGAAGGAGGCCGCGGCCCAGGCTAAGATACACGAGTTCATAGCGGGTCTGCCTGACGGCTACGACACCAAGGTGGGTGAACGGGGCGTGACCCTCAGCGGCGGCCAGAAGCAGCGGGTCGCCATTGCCAGGGCACTGCTGAAGAACCCCAAGATTCTGATTCTGGACGACAGCACCAGCAGCGTGGACACCCAGACCGAGTACGAGATACAGCTGGCTCTGGACGAGCTGCTGGAGAACAGGACCACCTTCATCATCACCCAGCGCCTCAGCAGCATCAAGAAGGCCGACTACATACTGGTGCTGGACGACGGCGGCATAGCCGAGAAGGGCACCCACGAGGAGCTGATGAAGCACGACGGCATATACCGCAAGCTGTACCAGACTCAGGTGGCAGCGGATACGGGAGGTGCCTTCTAATGGGCATGCACCACATGGAGCACTGGGCTGGGGAAGACGACTACGACAGGGCGACGCCTGACGTGGTTCTCATGCGCAGGATGCTGGGCTACATAACCCGGCACCGCAGGAAGAGCCTCATGCTGTTCGCCGTCATAATCGTGTCCACCGTGGTCAGCCTCCTGCCGCCCTACATGCTGAGCCTGACCATCGACGAGTACATCAAGAAGCTGGACATGAACGGGCTTCTGCTCATCGGAGGGGCCTTCATCGCCGTGTACGCCATGGTGTTCGCGTCCCAGTACGCCCAGCGGTACCTCATTGAGTGGCTGGGGGCGAAGCTGGAGTACGACCTCAGGATGGACATGTTCAGGCACCTGCAGGAGCTGGGCCTGGGCTTCTACGCCAAGCAGGAGGTGGGCAGCGTGGTCTCCAGGGCCACCAACGACGTGGAGAAGATCACTGAGCTGGTGAGCAGCGGCATAGCTAACGTGGTGACCGACCTGTTCACCCTGGTGGGGATAGTGGCCATAATGCTGTACATGAACTGGAGGCTGAGCCTCATCACCTTCAGCATCATCCCCGTCATGTTCCTGTTTCTCTACTTCTGGGGGAAGCGGGTGCGCAAGGTGTACAGGGAGACCCGGAAGACCATAGCCAGCGTCTCCGCCAAGATGGAGGAGAGCGTCAGCGGCATGAAGGAGATTCAGAGCTTCAGCAGGGAGGGCCAGACGCGGGAGGAGTTCCAGCAGGTGAACCGGAGCAACATGGAGGCCAACGTCCAGGCCGGCCAGGTCATGTCAGCCTTCTGGCCCGCCGTCAACGTGTTCACCTCAGTGGGCAACTTCCTGGTCCTCTGGTTCGGCGGCGTGGCCGTCATGAGGGGTGAGCTCAGCGTGGGCGTCCTCTTCGGGTTCATGAACTACCTGGGCAGGTTCTTCTGGCCCATACAAGACCTGAGCATGTTCTGGAACAGCGTCCAGTCAGCCCTGGCCGCGTCGGAAAGGGTGTTCGGCATCATGGACACGCCAACCATGATATTCGACAAGCCCGACGCCATGGAGATGCCCAGGATCGTGGGCAGGGTCAGCTACGAGAACATGAGCTTCGAGTACGAGCCCGGGCAGCCGGTGCTCCAGGACATAGACCTGGTGATAGAGCCCAACACCACAATAGCCCTGGTCGGACCCACGGGTGTGGGTAAAACCACCATGACCAACCTCCTCTACAGGTTCTACGACCCAACGGAGGGCAGGATCACAGTGGACGGCCTAGACCTCAGGGACGTGGAGGTGAAGTCTCTCCGCCGCCAGATGGCCGTGGTCCTCCAGGACACGTTCCTGTTCAGCGCCAGCATCCGGGAGAACGTCAGGTACGGCAGACTGGACGCCACCGACGACGAGATCGTGGAGGTGTCCGACGCCGTGGGTGCTCATGAGTTCATCATGAGGCTGCCGGAGGGCTACGACACGGACGTCCGGGAGCGCGGCGGTAGGCTCAGCGTGGGTCAGAGGCAGCTCATAAGCCTCGCAAGGGCGCTGCTGACGGACCCCAGGATACTGATAATGGATGAGGCCACCAGCAGCATAGACGCCTACACGGAGCTCATCATCCAGAAGGCCCTGGAGAAGGTGCTCAGGAACAGAACCAGCATCATCATAGCGCATAGGCTCAGCACCGTCAGGAACGCAGACAAGATAGTGGTCCTGGACCAGGGGAGGATAGCCGAGCAGGGCACCCACGACGAGCTCATCCGGCTGGGAGGCCTCTACAAGCAGCTGTACGAGATGCAGTTCAAGTACGCTGCCGAGGCTGAGCCGGAGGAACCTCTAAAGCAGGAAGCCGTGTCAAAATAAGGGAAGGGTGGAGAAGAGCTACTTCTTCTTCATCTTCTCCAGCTTGGGGATGACACCCTCGATCCTGTCAAGGGCCTCGTTCATTATGCCCTTGCTGGTGGCCGTCAGTATCCTCATGTGACCGTCGCCGCTGGGGCCGAAGGCTATGCCGTTGTGCAGGCTCACCTTGGCGTCGTTCAACAGGACCTTCTCCAGCTCGTTGCTGCTTATCCCGTAGTTGAACCGTGGGAACATGAGGTAAGTGGCGTCCAGCCTGGGGACTGTGATGTCCCCCATCCCGGTGAGCCTCTTAGCGACCAGGTCCCGGACCTCGGCCATGTATTTGTTCATGTCCTTGACCCAGTAATCGATCTTACCGCTGCAGATGAGGGAAGCTATGCCCTTGCTCAGGTTGTTGGTGCCCCTGAGGACCCCGTTCGCCATCTTCTGGAGGCCCTCGAACATCACCTTGTTGGTGCAGCCCATATACCCGGCCTGGAATCCGGGGACGCTCCACGTCTTGCTGAAGCCCCAGCTGGTCATGGTCTGGGCAGCGGCCTCGTCGTCTACGGCGGCCAGGCTGTAGTGCTTGTGGCCGTCGTACCTGATGTCCTCCCACAGCTCGTCCACCATTATGTAGAGCTTGTTGTCCACCGCCACCTCGGCGATGCCCTTCAGCTCCTCCTTGGTCATGGCGCGGCCGGCGGGGTTGTGGGGGTTGCAGACGAAGATGAGCCTGGTTTTTGGGGTTATGCACGCCTTGAGGCGCTCCACGTCGAAGCTGTACCCCTCCTCCAGGTCAAGCTTCCAGTACACGGGCCGCGTGTTGGTGACGCTGACGGCCGTGAAGAAGGGGAAGTACATGGGGTCGGTCACTATGACCTCGTCCCCCGGCTTGCAGGCGTTCTGGATGGCCAGCCACATGATGGGGGTTACCCCTTGGCTCATCATGACCTGCTCCTTGGGGATGTCCAGCTTGTTGAAGCGCTTCAGCTTCTCCGAGATGGCGCGGCGGGCCTCCAGGTCCGAGCCGTAGACCGTGTACTCCTCCTCGATGACCTTTCTCATCTCGTCCTTAAGCTCAGGGCATAAGGGATAGTCCGGGTCCGCCAACCAGAGGGGGATCACGTCCGGGGCGTCTCTGTGCCACTTGGTTCCGCGGACGGAGAGCCTGCTCTGGATGGTCGGTTTATCAAAGGGACTTACGTTAGGCATCTTAACCACTGACAGGTTACAAGGGTCACACCGTTATCTATTATGGATTGTGCTCGCAGTGGCCGCGTTAACTGTAAGCCTCTTATGAGGGTTCACGGAGCGATAAGGATATATGGATGGTGGGATACGTCAAGGGGACCGACGGATGAAAATCCTGCTTTACTTCGACTGGACAGGCACACGCAAGGAGCTCAAGGAGCACGACAAGAAGATGCAGAAGGCCTGCATCGAGACCGCAGTCGAACATGAGGGCCTCTTCGGCAGCATGAACGAGAAGTGGAACTACGTGTGGCTGTTCCAGGCCAACGGCTTCGACCACTTCCAGGAGATGAGCAGGAAGGTGCCCCGCCCAATCCACATGACGCATTACATAACGGAGATCCTGATCCCCATCAGGGTGTAGGCGCCGCCCTTTCTAGTCGCCTAGCAGGACTGCTCCACGAGTGTCTATGCCACACACCACGGGTTCAGCCAAGCCCTTCCCCCGCACAAGGTCAGCCACATCCTCAGCCCCGTCCCTGAGCTGAACCGTGAAGGCCACCTCACCGAACATGGCCATGGTGAAGACCACGCCCTCGGAGTCCATGGCGTCGAATACCCGTCTCAGCCGGGGGGTGACGAGGCCTACGTGCTCCGTGAACTGCCTGGAGAGCCTCATGAACCTCTCGGGGGTGAGCCCCCTGTGCAACTCGTCCACGTACCCGCCACCTATCTGGTTGATCCTGCTCCGCAGCTCAGGGTTCCCCAGGGCCTCCTTGGTCTTGATGGGCCCATAGTAGAGGTACACGACGCTCAGCTCACGGCTCCTGGGGTAGGACACGCTGGCGCCGACGCCCGGTGCCCCGGGCCTGTGGAGAACCCCGAAGCCGCCCACGTTGGCGGCGAAGACGCTGCCCAGGCCGGTGCCACACTCTATCTCAGCCACGTGGGCGATCTGGGCCGCCTGGACCCTAGTTAAGCCTGTACCCAGGGCCTGGTTGAGGGCCAGGCTTAGGCTGAGGGCCCCGCCGCCGCTGCTACCGAAGCCCGCGGTGAGGGGCGTGTCGATGATGTGGCTGATGCGTATGCTGTGGGGCCTGGTGAGTCGGGGCAGGTACTTGCCCAGGACGTTCTCGCTGACCACGGCGTCGGCCATGGTCTCCCCGTTGATGGCCACGGTGTGGCTGTGGCGGCGGCTGACCTCAGCTGTGACGGTGGTGTGGGTGCCACGGGTGAGGCTGACCCCTGATCCCCTTGCCCCCTTCAGCAGGGGGTCCTCGGGCTGATCGCATATCTGGAATAGGCCCGTGAGGTGCCCTGGGGCGAAGGCCGCTGCTTCAGGCAAGATGTATCGCGTGAAAGAAGAGTAGTAGGGGAAAAAGGTTGCTGAACGGGTCAGAGTAGGCTCCGGTAGTTGAAGGGCTTCCTGGGGTCCGCCACGGAGGCGTGCACCTCGAACAGATCCACGTACTTGAGGCCCGAACCCGTGTTGAAGAGGACCACCTTCTCGTCCCTGTCCACCTGACCGTCCGCCAGCATCTTCTTCAGGGCCGCCAGGGTGGCCGCACCCTCGGGGCACGCGAAGAGACCCTCGGCCCGGCCGATCTGGCCCACGCTGTCCATGATCTCCTCGTCGCTGACGGCTATGCAGGTGCCTCCGCTCTCCCTGGCCGCCCTAAGTATCAGGAAGTCGCCCAGGGCCTTGGGTACCCTAAGGCCGGCGGCCAGAGTCTTGGCGTTCTGGAAGTACTCCGACTCCTTCTTGCCCTCGTTGTAGGCCTTGACTATGGGGGCGCAGCCCTCGGCCTGGACGCTCACCATCCTGGGCCGCTCGCTGCCTATCCAGCCCATCTCCTCCAGCTCGTCGAAGACCTTCCACATGCCTATGATGCCCGTGCCTCCGCCTGTTGGGTACACTATCACGTCGGGGAGACGCCAGTCGAGCTGCTCGGCCACCTCCAGGCCCATGGTCTTCTTGCCCTCGATCCTGTAGGGCTCGCCCAGGGTGGTCACGTTGAACCAGCCCATCTCGCTGATGCCCTCCTTCACCAGCTTCCCGGCGTCGGTGATGAAGCCGTCCACCAGCACCACCTTGGCGCCGACGATCTCGCTCTCCACCATGTTCACCTTGGGGGCGTCCTTGGGCATGAAGACGTAGACCTCCATCCCGGCGCGGGCCCCGTAGGCGGCCATGGAGCCGGCGGCGTTGCCGGCCGAAGGCAGGGCGACGCGCTTTATGCCTAGTTCCTTGGCTTTGCTCACGGCCATGGCCAGGCCGCGGGCCTTGAAGCTGCCCGTGGGTATGACGCCCTCGTCCTTGACCAAGAGGTCGGGTAGCCCGATCTCCTCTCCGAGGCGGGGCGCAGGCGTCAGGGGGGTCCACCCCTCCCCGAGGCTCACCACGTTCTTCCTGCTCTTGACGGGGAGCATCTCCCAGTACCTCCACATGGTGGCCTCTCGGCCCACCAGCTCCCGTTTGGTCACCTCCTCCGCTACTCTCCCCAGGTCGTACCTGGCCAGGAGAGGTTTTCCACATTTCTTGCACACGGTCTGGACGATGGTGGCGTCGTGCTCCTCGCCGCAGGCCGAGCAATCAAGGTGCGTGAAGTAGCTCATATCTTTCCTCATGTATTTGTTGGGGCCGAGGAGATAACTGTTAAGGTGGCGGAGAGCCGCGGCCCCGGTGAGCCGCATGAATGCTGCCTGGACTCGTTGAAGATATGGGGAAAATGAGGCCTGTCCAACTTTAGTCGTTTATCCAGAACCCGCCTCACCTGAGAGACATTCGGAACAGGAATTATGCTTGTGTGTATGAATACGTACAGTAGTAAGCTTTTTATTGGCTCACCCTGCCCTTCATGTTACCTACCCAACTGGAGACCAAAAAATGGGGAATTGCTTTGTCAACCCCCGGGCGGAGGGGGCTTAAATGGGGTATCGTTTTATTATATCGTAGACCCAAACGACTGAACCACGCTAAGAAGTATTCTAGCGTCCGAGAACCAGAGCACGGCGGAGCCCCGGCGGGGTACCGCCTCAGCAGAACATGGGAGCTGAGCAAACATGACTGAGATGACCGGGGCCCGCGCCTTCGTCAAGGCCCTGGAGCGGGAGGGCACCAGGCACATCTTCGGCATCAGCGGCGGCTCACTGATCCCCATATGCGACGAGCTGCTCAACAGCGACATGAGGTTCATCCTGGCGCGCCACGAGCAGGGCGCCGCCCACATGGCCGACGGCTACGCACGGGCCCTCAACAAGGTGGGAGTCTGCATGGCCACCAGCGGGCCCGGTGCCACTAACCTAGTCACGGGCCTGGCCACTGCTCAGATCGACAGCAGCCCCGTGGTAGCCTTCACGGGCCAGGTGAACAGGCCTGTGATAGGGACCGACGCTTTCCAGGAGTGCGACATAATAGGGGTCTCGGCCAGCGTCACCAAGTACAACATCCCGGTGACGAGCCCGGAGGAGATTCCTGTGGCCGTGAAGAGGGCCTTCTACGTGGCCGACACGGGCAGGAAGGGGGCCGTCCTGGTGGACATACCCAAGGACTGCACCACCGAGTCAGCTGAGATGGTGTTCCCGGAAGAGGTGAGCTTCAGAGGTTACTCGCCGCCGAAGGCGCCCAGCCCCGAGGAGCTGGACTGGGCCGCCAAGATACTGGCTGAGGCCGAGAGGCCCATCATCATGGCCGGGGGCGGCGTCATAGCGGCTGGGGCCAGCGGTGAGCTTACGGCCCTGGCCGAGTTCCTGCTGGCGCCCACGGCCACCAGCCTCATGGGCAAGGGGGCCATACCCAGCGACCATCCCCTGAGCTTGGGCCTTTGCGGGATGCACGGCACCATGGAGGCCAACATGATGGTCCCCAAGTCCGACGTGCTCCTGGTGGTGGGGTCACGCTTCAGCGACAGGACCACCGGCAAGATCAGCGAGTTCGCCCCCAACACCAAGGTCATCCACATAGACATCGACCGCAGCGAGATCGATAAGAACGTAGAGACATTGACCAAGGTGGTGGGCGACGCCGGGCTGGCCCTCAGGGGCCTCCTGGACAGGGTGAAGGTGCTTCGCACGGTCAAGACCAGCCCCGAGTGGACCAAACGCATAGGGGAGCTCAGGTGCGACATGGGTGAAAACGGCGAGGAGAGGCCCCCCTACCTGCGGGCCCCCAAGGTCATCAGGGCCCTGCGGCAGGAGCTGCCCAGGGACGCCATAGTCACCACGGAGGTGGGCCAGAACCAGATGTGGGCGGCCCTCCACTTCGACGCGTACATGCCCCGAACTTTCTTCACCAGCGGCGGCCTAGGAACCATGGGGTGGGGTTTCCCCGCAGCCATCGGGGCCAAGGCGGCCAAGCCGGGGGTCCCGGTGGTGGACATCGCCGGGGACGGCAGCTTCGGCATGACGGAGAACGGGCTGGCAACGGCGGTGGAGGAGGAGCTCCCCGTCATAGTGGTGGTGCTGAACAACAACGTGCTGGGCATGGTGGCCCAGTGGCAGCGCCTCTTCTACAACCGCAGGTACTCGGCGGTGAAGCTGAAGGGCAACCCGGACTTCGTTAAGCTGGCCGGCGCCTACGGGGCCGAGGGCGTCAGGGTGGCCTCCTACGACGAGTTCAGGGCCGCGGTGCGGAGGGCCATGAAGGCCGACGTGCCCACTGTCATCGACGTGCCCATCGACCCCGAGGAGAACGTGATGCCCATGGTGCCCCCGGGGATGGGGCTGAAGGACACCCTCATGGAGGCCGACTAGGTGCACACCGTCAGCTTCCTGGTGGAGAACCAGCCGGGGGTCCTCTTCAACGTGAGCAACCTGTTCAGGCGCCGGGGCTTCAACATCGACAGCATAACCGTGGGGGCCCTGGAGGACTCCAGGTACAGCAGGATGACCATCACCGTGGAGGCTGACCCCAGGACCCTGAACAACCTCCTGGAGCAGCTGGACAAGATGGTGGAGGTGGTGAAGGTGAAGCGCCTGGACCCGCTGCGTATTGTGCGGCGGGAGATGCTGCTGGTGAAGCTGAGTACCAGGGACCCCATGGCCCGGGAAGACGCCCTGCGCCTCATCAACAACCAGCACGGCCTGGTCCTAGACATAGACGAGGACAACATCATGGCTGAGGTGAGCGGGACGCCCGAGGAGCTGGACCAGTTCCTGGATTACGTTAAGAGCGTCGGCGTCGTAGAGATGTCGAGGACGGGAGTCACCGCCCTGGAGAAGGGGCGGCTAAAACTGTAGGTGAATAGATTGGTGAAGGTTTACCACGACAAGGACATAGACGAGTCAGTCTTGAAGGGAAAGACCGTGGCCGTCCTAGGCTACGGGAGCCAGGGTAGAGCCCAGGCCCTCAACATGAGGGACAGCGGCGTAAACGTAGTGGTGGGGCTCAGGCCCGGAGGGAAGAGCTGGAAGCGGGCCCAGGAGGACGGGTTCAAGCCCGTGACCCACCTGGAGGCCGCCCAGAGGGGCGACGTGGTGCTGATGCTGATGCCGGACATGGCGCAGCCTAGCGTCTACAAGGAGGAGGTGGCCCTGGCCATGACGCCGGGCAAGGCCCTCCAGTTCGCCCACGGGTTCAACATCCACTTCGGGGAGATTAAGCCGCCAAAGGACGTGGATGTCATCATGGTGGCCCCCAAGAGCCCAGGCCCCGAGATGAGGCGCCAGTACGAGGCCGGGTTCGGGGTCCCCGCACTGGTGGCGGTCCACCAGGACGCCTCAGGCCAGGCCCTCAAGAAGGCCCTGGCCGTAGCCAAGGCCCTGGGCAGCGGCCGGGCGGGCGTCATCGAGACCACCTACAAGAACGAGACCGAGTCGGACCTCTTCGGCGAGCAGGCCGTCCTCTGCGGAGGCGTTGACCAGCTCATCAGGCGCGGCTTCAAGGTGCTTACGGAGGCCGGGTACCCGCCTGAACTGGCGTACTTCGAGGTGTGCAACGAGCTGAAGCTCATAGTGGACCTCATATACAAGAGCGGCATCGGAGGCATGTACCGGGCCGTGAGCGACACCGCCAAGTGGGGAGGCATGACCGTGGGCCCAGTGATCGTTGATGATCATGTTGAGGCCAACATGCGGGAGGCGCTGAAGGCGGTCCGTGACGGCAGCTTCGCCAAGGCCTGGATCGCTGAGAGCAAGGCGGGGGCCAAGAAGTTCGAGGAGCTCATGGCGGAGTGCGACGCCCTGGAGATCGAGAAGGTCGGGCGTCAGGTCCGCAGGATGAGCGGATTGGAGAAGTAGGCGCCCTCAATTCTCTTCATTTCCCTATTTGTTGTACAAAAGCGTAGTTTAACGTGCCCCCGCAGTGTTCACGTAACTATTTTAAACGATAGACCTCGCTGATGAAGCATGGACCGCTGGAAGTTCTTCGACATCACCCATAAGAAGCACCTCGTCTGCAACCCCATGAATAGGGAGAAATTCTACAGGCTATGCGATGTACTTCCCTTGAAGAAGAAGGACCGTGTTCTAGACATCGCGTGCGGTAAGGGTGAGTTCCTCGTCAGGCTCGCTGAGCTGTACGACGTATCAGGGGTCGGCGTAGACAAGTCACCGTTCTGTATCCGTTACTGTAGAGAAAAGAAACAGGGACGGGTGCCTGAGGCGGACCTGGATTTCTTGGAGATGGATGGAGCGGACTATAAGCCTAGAAACTGTGAGAAGTTCCGTTTAGCTAGCTGCATCGGCGCGAGCTGGGTCTACGGCGGCCACAGAGGGACCTTAAAGACGCTCTCAGAGATGACTGCCCCCGGTGGCTGGGTTGTCGTCGGCGAACCCTTCTGGATGAGGGAGCCGAGTGACGAGTATCTTGAGTCCCAGAAGATGAAGAAAGAGGACTGCGGAAGCCACCTCGAGAACATACGGGTTGGTGAGGACATGGGTATGAGGTGTGTTTACACCATCATGAGCGACGAGGATGACTGGGATCACTATGAGAGCCTCCAGTGGCTGGCAGTTGAGCAACACTTGACTGAGAACCCCGACGACCCTGACAACGAGGAGCTTCTCTCAAAGATTCTGGGATATAAGAACGCGTACTTGGAGGAAGGACGAGACGCACAGGGATGGGCAATATATGTTTTCAAGAAGCTCAGCTAGTGCTTGAAATAACACGTGATTTGAAACAAGCCACACTTTTATTCGCCATGAGCCCCCACATTCATCGATGACTGAGCGCAAGAAACTGCCCGCCTTCATAGCCCTCGGGCTGGTGCTCATCGTAGTGGCGGCCGTGGCCCTGGACTACTGGGGCTACGTGAAGTCGGCCATGTACACGGATGTGGAGGTCCAGATCATGGGGTTCACCCCCACCGACTCCACAATGTACCTCAGCTTCAAGTACACCAACCCGCGGGGCGTCCGCGTCACCGTCCTGGAGACGCCCTACAGCGTCATGCTCAACGGCGTGGCCCTGACCACGGACACCATAGCCGGCCCAATAACCGTGGTGGGGGGGACGCCCCAGATAGTGGAGAGAACCTTGACGCTGCCACCCACCAGCGGCACCCACATACAGGCTGCCCGGACGAGCCGGGTCTGGGAGTGGGAGTTCAAGGGCGCCATGAGGATAGAGACCATGCTGGGGGAGAACCGCATAGACTTCAGCGATACCTACAAGTTTGTGCCCCTATTCCCGCCCTAGCCGCTCGTATGCAACAAGCGTTACTGACAACCTTTTTATTAGGTGAGCCTTCATCCAACATTACGAACGGTACGAGGAGACTGAAAATGGGGTATCGTTTTGTCGGGCCCCCAGCGGAGGGGCAGAGCTGAATGGGGTATCGTATTCTTAGGTAGACCCCGCAGAGAAACCAAACGTAAAACTTCTACTAACGTGCCCGCCCAGCCCTTCAAGGTGAGGCGGGAGTGGGAGGCAGCCAAACATGACTGAGATGACAGGAGCCAGGGCCTACGTCAGGGCCCTGGAGAAGGAGGGAGTTACACACGTATTCGGTATCACGGGCGCGGCCCTGATACCCATATGCGACGAGATGCTGAACACCGACATGAGGTACGTGCCGGGCGTCCACGAGCAGGGCAGCGCCCACATGGCCGACGGCTACGCCAGGGCCTCCGGGCGGCCCGGCGTGGTCCAGGTGACCAGCGGACCCGGCGCCACCAACATAGTCACAGGCGTCGCCACGGCCCAGCTGGACAGCAGCCCCCTGGTGGCCTTCACAGGCCAGGTGAGCATGAGCATGGTGGGCACCGACGCCTTCCAGGAGGTGGACATCATCGGCGTCACCGCCAGCATCACCAAGTGGAACCACCAGGTGAGGGAGCCCGGGCGCATACCCTGGGCCGTGAAGGCGGCCATGTATGTGGCTAACACGGGCAGGAAGGGGGCCGTGCTGGTGGACTTGCCCAAGAACGTCACCACAGAGTCCGCGGACATGGACTTCGACGCCGAGGTGAGTTTCCCCGGCTACAGGCCCAGGTTACAGCCGGACCCCACGGAGCTGGAGTGGGCGGCCAAGGTACTCTCTGAGGCCAGGCAGCCCGTCATAGTGGCGGGCGGTGGGGTGGTGAGCGCCGGGGCAGGCAGGGAGCTGACCGAGCTGGCTGAGCTGCTCATGGCGCCCACGGCCACCAGCCTCATGGGCAAGGGCTCCATACCCAGCAACCACCCCCTGAGCCTGGGGCTCCTGGGGATGCACGGCAGGGCGGAGGCCAACTACCTAGTGCCCGACGCGGACGTGCTCCTGGTGGTGGGCAGCAGGTTCAGTGACAGGACCACCGGGGCCCTGGCCGGGTTCGCCCCAGGCGCCAGGATCATCCACATGGACATTGACCGCAGCGAGATAGACAAGAACGTGGAGAGCGTCATCAAGGTCTGGGGAGACGCCAAGCCCTGCATCAGGGGCCTGGTGGAACAGATCAGGGCCCTGAGGAGGGCCGAGGGAGGCAACGGCGAGTGGGCCCACAAGATAGAGGAGTTCAGGCGCAGCTACGAGGTGCCGGAGTACGCCAACGGGATAACGGGTCCCGCAGTCATCAAGGCCATCAGACGCGCCCTCCCCGGGGACGCCTTGGTGACCACCGACGTGGGCCAGCACCAGATGCTGGCGGCCCTCCACTACGACGTCTACGAGCCCGGCACCTTCCTCACCTCCGGCGGCCTGGGCACCATGGGGTGGGGGACCCCCGCAGCCATAGGCGCCAAGGCGGCCAGACCCGACAGGGTGGTGCTGAACATAAGCGGGGACGGCAGCTTCGCCATGACGGAGAACAACCTGGCGGTAGCCGTGGACGAGGACCTGCCCATAGTGGTGGTGGTGCTCAACAACAGGATGCTGGGCATGGTGGCCCAGTGGCAGCGCCTCTTCATGGGGGGCAGATACTCGGCCGTGAAAAGGGATTACACCTTGGACTTCACGGAGCTTGTCAAGACCTACGGAGCCCACGGCGTCAAGACGGAGACCATGAAGGAGCTGAACACGGAGCTGAGGAGAGCCGCTGCGGCGGACTACACCACGGTGATAGAGGTGCCCATAGACCCCGAGGAGAACGTGTACCCCATGATCCCCCCAGGGATGGGTTTAAAGGACATATTGACGGATGATCTACCGTGACGCCCCTAAACGTTATCAGCCTCATGGTGGAGAACAAGCCCGGCGTGCTCTTCAACATCAGCAACAACTTCAGGCGCAAGGGCTTCAACATCCACAGCATCACCGCCATCGCCGGCGAGGACGTGGACACCACCCGGATCACCATCACGGTCCGCGGAGACGCCCACGAGATCACCAAGCTCGTCGAGCAGATAGAGAAGATGGTGGACGTCATCAAGGTGAAGCGCCTGGACCCGCTGCGCACCGTCCAGCGGGACCTGGCCCTGGTGAAGCTGAGCACCGCTGACCCCATGGCCCAGGAGGAGGCTCTGGCCACCATCAACCGCTACAAGGGCCAGATACTGGACATAAAGCCGGACACCATAATAGCCGAGGTCACCGGCTCCGTGAACGAGATCACCGAGTTCATGAGGGAGGTCAAGCACATAGGCATAATAGAGGCGGCCCGCACCGGCATCACCGCCATAGAGAAGGGCTGGATCACCCTGGAGTAAGCCAGAGGGCCCGCCGCCCTTTTATCATCGTCCAGTGCCAAAGCCGGTCCCAATTGAGGTTCCTAGCAGATACACAGCATTGCTCAGAGACATCATCGAGCCCCTGTATAGATTAACCTATTATGCCTAGAATAGGCTAGAAACAGGTACTAAAGGTCACGTAAACCACTTGGGGTTACGCATCTGCGCGTATTATGTGCTTAAAAAGAGATGGATTGTGGCTAAATTCTTACTATGTATATCTCGGTCTTGTCGTGGTTTGTGCCTATTATGAATTCATTCTGTCTCTTTCTGAGTATCCTTTTGATTGAGCCGATGCATACTGATACCTTGTTATCGTATGTTTTGCCTTTGAACATAGATATCTCGTCTTTCTCTATTACCAGGGTGGATTCTTTGGTGTCAATGAACATTATGATGGCATCTCTGAGCTTTCTCCCTGTTTTGCGTACAAAGGGGATGAAGTTGGCGGGTTTATCTTTTAACGTCTTAACCATTTCTATCAGTAGATATGAGTGTGGTATGTGGATATAATCATTCCTATGTAGCCATAACTGTTTACTATGTGTGTACTTATATGCGTCTCTTTAAACGACTGTGTTGGGTGGTTGGTCGGTGAAATACTCGTGTACCCTGAGAAAGCTGACCCCCGGCGACCGGGGGGCACCCAAGATCGTTAAGCGGATAAAGGGCTGGATCACCCTGGAAGGCAACCAATAGTTTATAGCTTCCTGAATTTTCCCTATCCGCATGTGCCAGCTCGCAGCCTACGTAGGAAGCAGAGACGCCGCCCCCATCCTCCTGGAGTCCCTTCGACTGCAGGAAGGGTACCTGGGGGCCCACGCCACCGACCTAGCCACCATCCACCGCCGAAAGATACGTTTGATCAAGGACAACGGCCCCGGGGACGAGGTGGTCAAGAAGACAGAGATAGCTTCACTGAAGGGGTCCACGGGCATAGCCCACAGCAGGCACAGCGCCGCCGCCCTCAAGGACAGCCGCTGCAACCTGGCTCAGAACGCCCACCCCTGGCTCACCGAGGACGGGTCCGCTGTGCTGATGCACAACGGAGTAATCAGCAACTTCGAGGAGCACTGGAGGAGGCTGGAGAAGAGTCACGTCTTCGAGAGCCTGGTGGAGGAGCTGAACTACATCACCGACAGCGAGGTCGCGGTCCACATGCTCAGCGACAAGGTGAAGGAGGACGCCGCCTTCGCGGAGGCGCTCCGCGCAACAGCTAACAGCCTCACCGGCATGGTCCTCCTGGGGGCCGTGACCAGCAGCGAGCCCAACGCCGTCTACATAGCCAACTGGAACCAGCCCTGCTACCTGGGAGTCGGGGACGGGGAGTCCATGTTCGCCAGCAGCAGGGTCGGCTTCAGCCACCTCAGAGACGCGTTCAACGTCTTCAGGGCCCCCAGCAACAGCCTCATAAAGCTGACCCCCGGAGACGCAGAGATAACCAAGCTGGACGCCGGGAGAAGCTTCCCCGACCTCACCCTAGACATCGCCATCTTCGAGAGCCACGTCAAGAGGCTACTAGAGGAGAAGGGCGAGCTGGACAGCTACGACCTCCTCATCCCCCTCCTCAGAAAAGGCTACGGCGAAGCCTACGGCGTCGAACAGGACGCCTGGAGGACGCTGGTAAGGCTGGGCTACGGCGACGCCAACGACCTCTTCGAGCCCCTGGAGCAGCTTGCCCGTTGGGGCAGGATCAGGCGCAGTGTCAAGCACAGGACGGAGGGAGGCGTCACCGTCCCCAGGGTCCTGTGGGGCCTCTAGGCTCGGTCAGCGGAACCCATGTTTTTTATGGCTGGCCCCAAGATACCTAATTGCAATGACCAAGCTGAAGATAACTGTGGTCAAGCGCCTTGACCCCGACGATATATTCGAGGAGCTCCCTGTGGAGCGCCAGGACTGGATGGAGCCCTGCGACATCTACACGGACGGCCAGACGTACATCCTAGACAGCCTGGCCATGCCTGAGGGCTTCTGCGGCTCCGCATGGCAGACCATATACCCCAACCTCCGGACCCTGTGGTACGGGGGCGACCTGCCCTTCTTCAGCGAGAAGGGGACCTCGGTGACGTGCTGCGCGGACGGGGTGCGGCCCGTCATCTTCAAGGTTGAGCGCATCTAACCCCCCTTTTTCTTTTAACAGCCAGCTTGGCTAGGTGGATACATTCGCGGGGCCTGTGCCCGTGTTCGCTGCTCGATAAATTGATATCATCTTCGGTTAAGCAAATATGGAATATGCAGGCTCCTTCTCTCCGGGATGTGGTGATGTACGCTGAGAAGAGGCTCAGCGGCTCTCTAGGCGGGGACGCCAGCATCTCGACCCACACCCACCTGGACGACGGGCTCCTGGAGAAGATCGCGGCCATCGACCACGTCAAGTTCAGGGCGGAGCTCTGGTACACCGGCGAGGAGCTCCGGGCCAGGGTGGACAAGCCTGGGTTCTTCTGCCTCATGGTGGAGCTGGACGGGGAGCCTGTGGCATACGACTTCGGGTACCGGGACGAGGAGCCGGGCGTGTACTTCTCTGACAGCTCGGCCACCCTCGTGGAGCGGAAGGGGGTAGGCACTGTGCTGGCTGTCCTGGAGATGGTTTACCTGCTGGAGGCCGGGTACAGGGCCGTGAAGTTCACCACGGAGGAGTACGATCAGGCGGGGAGGCCGCTGCGCAGGATTTGGGAGAACCTGGGGTACAGGACCGTGTCGGTGGACTCGGGCGGAGTCACCATGATGATGGACATCACGCCCCAGCTGGTGAACAGCAGGGTCAACGACCATCTTCTATCCCGCGGCTAGAGCAGCCGACGCTATTGATACCTTTTCTCGGTCTCCGAGAGGCGCACTACGGTCTTTCTCAGAAAACATCATTAAACTTAGCAAACATTAATCTCCATGGTCAATCCAGCTCCCAGTTCTCACAGACCCACCCTGAAAGATTTCAGAAAAGCGGCAGAGCGCATCAAAGGAGTCGCACTACACACCCCCCTCATACCGCTGAGACGATACAGGGAGGAGGACACAGGGATACTCCTTAAACCCGAGATGCTGCAACCCGTAGGCAGCTACAAGATCAGAGGAGTCTACAACTGGGCATCTCAACTGCCAGCAAAGGAAAGGAGGAGAGGACTGTCGACCATGAGCGCAGGAAACATGTCCCAAGGACTTGGATACACGGCCAACCTCTACGGCGTACCCTCACGGGCAATAATGCCGGACCACACACCCAGGTCAAAGATCGAGTCCTGCAGAAAGTACGGGATGGAGATCATATTGATGTCCATGAAAGAGCTATTCGAGTACCTCGACAACCTGCCCAGCGACTACTGTTTTCTCCACCCCTTAGCCGAGTTCCGTCTACTGGACGGCCACGGGACCATCGGCCTCGAGGTGATGGAGGACGCACCCGAAACCGAGACAATCTACGTTCCCCTGGGAGTAGGCTTCGTGTCCTCCGGCATAGCCCTCGCAGCCAAAGCGTTGAACCCCAACGTACGCGTCATCGGAGTCAACGCTGAGCTCTCTCCATGGTTCTATGAGAGCCTGAGGCAGAACCGGGTTGTCCCTCATGAGACAAGAGACACCATCGCAGACGCTATCAACGACCCTGTCACTGAGGACATGCTGAAATTAGTGAGGGAGACACTGGACGACGTGGTGCTGGTCTCAGAGGAGGAGATAAAGAAGGCCATCCGGTTCCTCGCCCTTGAGAACAAGCTGGTCGCCGAAGGAGCAGGAGCCATAAGCCTCGCAGCGGCGCTATCGACCCCCAAAGAGGAAAGAGGTAGAACCGTCTGCGTTCTCACAGGTGGAAGCATCGACGCAGACAAGCTAAGCCAAATTATTATGGGTTAACACTGAACCCGAGTAATAGCCAATTAGCTAAATAATATCTAAATCTAACCCGAATAAGCTCACATTCTTCCACGCAGCTGTCATTCCCACAAAAACTAAACTCGTCCGACACAGAAACCCTAAGGCACCAGTTTCCGCTTCATCAGGAAATCAATCCCCTGCTGAGTGATGGCCCACGAATCCGTGCCGCCATTAATGTAAGCAAAACCGTATCTCTTAAACCATTTAAGTATCCTCGAGGAGTGCTGCTTGTAATCTCTACCAAGTTTTCTTCTAAAAGCAGGCTCCGGAACATGCGCATGGATCGAGCCGTTCGTGACCTCATATAATGCCAGCAGCCCCGCGGTCACCCCACTAATAATCTTGGCGTCTACTTCCACACCAGCAACATATATTTACAAATAAATATATTTAATACTAAGTAATGGGCATATTATGGAAAAAAAGATAATATTTAAAAATATACTATAATGCTAAGTCAATGGAGAGACGTGGATGATATCAACAACCCAGCTAAAACACTTCAACAAGTCCGGGGCAAGACTATACCTAAAACAAGAGCTACTCAACGACCCAGAATTTCCCTTCGGGGACGACGAGATACTGAAGGTCGAGATATTGGAAGGAAAGCTGGTGCTATCCAAGCCCGAGTGGTGGGAGATGCTTGACTGGGATGAGATGCCACAGGTGTGGAAGACCCTGCCCGAGGAGATCAAGACAAAGATACGGAAAGCTGGACTAGCGCCTAAGAAAGACGGCTAATAAAGCTCCTCCTTGAAACAAACCTAGCAGGATTTATCCAAACCCAATCCAAAAAACGCTTCACATTCTACCCTGCAGCTGTCACCCTCCGCAAAGTCTATACCCGGCCACCCACAGAAATTACCCGACATGTGCCAGCTAGCAGCCTACACGGGCAGACGCCCCGTCGCCCCCCTACTCCTGGACGCCCTGGAGTACCAGGAGGCCCTCTACGGCGGACACGCCACAGGCATCGCCGCCGTCAACGGAGGCAAAATCACAGTGGTCAAGGGCGCCGGCCCCGTCGCCCACGTCATGAAGGCCAAGCCCAACATAACCAAGGTTAAGGGCACCTGCGCCATCGCCCACAGCAGGTACAGCGACAACGCCCGGGACAACCCCGACTACAACCTGGACGAGAACGCCCACCCCTTCACCAGCGACGACGGCAAACTCGCCCTGATGCACAACGGCACCATCACCAACTACCGGGACCTCTGGAAGGAGCTGGAGAAGACCCACAAGTTCAAGAGCCACAGCGGGAAGGTGGACGACATCACCGACAGCGAGGTAGCCGTCCACATGCTAGGCGACGCCCTCGCCACCGGTAAAAACATGGTCCAGGCCTTCCAAGCCATAGCACCCAAGCTGGAAGGCTTCTTCCTCCTGGCAGCCATCCACACCGACGAACCCGAAACAATAACCATCTGCAACTGGCACCAGCCCTGCTACCTCGCCCTAGGCGAGAACGAGGCCATGTTCGTCAGCAGCCGCCGAGGCCTCCGCGACATGGCCGTCTACATGGACCGAGTATACCAGCCACCCAAGAACAGCGTAATACGCCTCACCCGCACAGCCGTGGAGACGCACCCCATGGACCAGGACCGCAACGTCCCACAGCTACACATAAACGTGTTCCAGGCCAGACGCATGATCATGGAGACCCTACGAGAAGAAGGCCGCAAAGACATCCGCCAGCTCTACTACGAGCTCCACCCGGAAGGCTGGGCCAGCGTCCACGGCGTCCTCAGCAACGAGTGGATGACCTGGAGAAAAACAGGAGTCTACACCATGAACCCCTACTTCGAGCTCCTGGAAGCCATGACCGAAGACGAAGACATCGATGAAACCACCGACCTCCGCACCGAAGGCGGCATAGAAAACGTCCCCAGATTCAGCTACGTTCTGGGATAAGAGACAAACATTTAAATAATTTAGGCTCACCTAAATTCTGATCGGATTGAGCAGTGAGAGCGTCGAGGAGTACCTGGAAGCCATCTACAGCTTCAACGAGAAAAGTAAGCTAGCAAAGAACCAGGACCTATCGGACAAGCTCAAGGTGAGCCCCCCCAGCGTCACCCAGATGATCAAACGCCTCTCAGAAGAGGGCCTTGTAGAATACAAGCCCTACAAGGGGGCTACTCTGACAGGGAAAGGCATGGCTCTAGCCCAGAAAGTGGTGAGAAAACACAGGCTTCTGGAAAGGTTCCTCCACGACTTCCTAGGACTTCCCAACGACAAGGTGCACGGGGAGGCCTGTAAGATGGAGCACGGGATGAGCGACGAGACCGCGGCGGCCCTCTGCAAGGCCCTCAACAACCCTGAGACCTGCCCCGATGATGACCCTATTCCTCCGTGTAACCTGGATGTTCAAAGCTGTAGTGAGTGCGAGGAGATGCGGGTAGAGGCGGGGGAGGAGCACCCCCTCATCACCCAGCTCTCCAACCTGAAGCCCGGTGAAAAGGGTAGAGTCGCCTTCATGAGAGGCGGAAAACAGGCGTGCCAGCGCCTAATAGACATGGGGCTCACCCCAAACACCTACGTCAAGATGGTGAACGCTGCACCCTTCAAGGGGCCAGTAGAGATTGAGATAAGGGGCACAAGCCTGGCCTTGGGCCGGCACCTCGCAGCACAGGTCTTCGTACAAGTAGAGGAGGATGGAAGACCCTGGGAGCGCAGCCACCCCCACGGCCCCCACCACGCACCAAGACAGGAAAGCTGAGGTTTAGGCGTTGTCCGGGAAGAAGATTGTTGTCGCGTTAGCCGGTAACGCGAATGTGGGGAAGAGCGTCATCTTCAACGAGTTGACGGGCCTCCACCAGCACGTTGGCAACTGGCCCGGCAAGACGGTGGAACGGGCTGAGGGCACCCTGTTCTTCGAGGGCAGAGAGATCGATGTCGTTGACCTCCCAGGCATCTACAGCCTCAGCACCTACAGCATCGAGGAGCTGGTGAGCCGGGAGTACATAGCCGTGGAGCGCCCCGACGTCATAGTCAACGTTGTGGATGCGGGGGCCCTGGAGAGGAACCTGGCCTTCACCGTGCAGCTCATGGAGCTGGAGCCCAGGATGGTTGTGGCCCTCAACCAGATTGACGTAGCCGAGAGCAGAGGTATAAAAGTAAACCCCGACACACTTTGCAGCCTTCTAGGTGTCCCTGTCGTCCCCACGGTGGCGGTGAAGGGGGCGGGTCTAACAGACCTCATGTCGAAGGCAGTGGAGGCATCTGAGGGAGCCCCTGTTAGGCCCCCCGTATACGGCCCAGAGATTGAGGACAGGCTCAAGGAGATAAGCGACAGCCTCAAGGTGGAGACCTCTTACCCGAGACGCTGGGTGGCCATAAAGCTCCTTGAAGGGGACGCGGAGATAATAGGCCTCGTCTACGGTGACCAGCCAGAGGTTAGGACCAGGGTTGAGGAGGCCGTCCGGTTCATTGAGGAGATACACGGCCACGAAATCCAGAGCGTCATAGCCTCAGAGAGGTACGCCCTGGCCAGCCGCGTGGCAGATGAGAGCACCCAGGTGGTGGTCCCTGAGAAGACCCTGGGTGACCGGCTTGAGGAGGTGACCAGCCACAGGGTCATGGGCTACGTCTTCATGGTGGCCAGCATACTAGCCATCTTCTACACGATTTTCAGCTTCGGTGACTGGCTCGCCGGGCTCCTCGGAGAGGCGTTCGCCGTTGTCCAAGTTGCCTACTATGGGGGCCTTGGCAGGAACGGGGTGACGGAGTTCGTCTGGAGGGGCCTGGCTGAGGGCATCATAGGGGGCCTGGTGGTGGCCTTGCCCTACATAGGCCCCTTCTACCTGGCCTTATCGGTCCTCGAGGACTCGGGGTACCTGGCCCGCATTGCCTTCCTCATGGACTCGGCCATGCACGCCATAGGGCTCCACGGAAAAGCCTTCATTCCCGTGATGTTGGGCTTCGGCTGTAACGTGCCCGCGGTGCTGGGGGCCCGCATAATGGAGACTGAGCGGGAGCGCCTCATCTGCGCCTTCGTCGGTAGCTTGGTGCCCTGCGCCGCCCGCAGCATCGTCATCATGGGGCTGGTGGCCTCCTACCTGGGCTTCAGGTGGGCGCTGCTTCTCTACCTGATCGACTTCATCCTCATCTTCGTCCTGGGTAGGCTGGCCTACAGGGTGGCCCCTGACGAGCCGGTGGGCCTCATCATGGAGTTGCCTGGGTACAGGATGCCCTCCCTCCGCACCACGGCTCAGAGGACGTGGTTCAGGCTCAGGGGCTTCATCTATGAGGCTTTCCCCATCATGGTTGCGGGCAACCTGGTGATCCAGGTTGCTGCGGCCCTCGGTCTCCTGCGGCTTGTGGAGGGGGCGCTGAGCCCCGTCACCGTGGGGTGGCTGGGCTTGCCCGCGGCTGCCGGGGTGGTCCTCATCTTCGGCGTCCTCAGGAAGGAGCTAACCCTCGTCCTCTTGGGGTTCTTGATGGGCTCAACGGACTTCGCCAGCTTCCTTTCCCCCGTGCAGATGTTCGTGTTCGCCTTCGTGGTGATGGTTTACGTGCCCTGCATCAGCACCATCGCGGCGCTGGTGAAGGAGTTCGGTGCGAGGAACGCGGCCATCATCAGCTTGACGGAGATCGCGGTTGCGGTGTTGCTGGGGGGCGTAATACTCAGGCTACTAAACTTCGCGGGCCTGCCATAGTATTACGGCTGGTATTATTGGAGTAATACCTCGGCTCCGGGGTATTAGGTATTAGAGGTTGGGGTTTATGTAGGTGATCCGCGGGTTCAGGGGGTTGTTGTTATCGATCACCAGGTCCGCTCTCCTCTTGGGCGCGGAGTGGAGCTGGTACAGCTTCTGGCCGGGCACATACCTCTGGGTGTAGAGCTCCTCGGTCTCCGTGTCGCCCCCGTCCCTCTTCACCCCCCTGGCCACCATCTCACCGTAGGAGACGTCCAGGTATATCCTCAGGTCCCAGAGGCCCACTAGCTCGGGGCGCATGAGGAAGACGCCGTCGAAGAGGAGCACGGCGTCGGGGCGGGCCTTCTTCGCAGGCCCCCTGATGGGTCGGTCCTTCCTGTAGTCGAAGACAGCGTCCCTGTACTCCAGGCTTCCGCCTGGACCCAGAGGCAGGAGGAGGTTGTCGAGGAGCGCCCTGTAGTTGAAGCTGTCAATGTAGTAGCCCTCTGGGCTGAGGCGCCCCCTCTGGTACCTGGCGGCCCGGGGGGTGTGAAACCCGTCCACGGAGGCCCTGATGGCCTCCCTCCCGTGCTCCTCGATGAGGGGTTTAAGCTCGTCGGCGAAGACGGTCTTCCCGGCTGAGTCCACGCCGTCTACGGCCACCCTTGTTGGGTGGCTCCTCGTGACACGCACTATTATCTCAGCTACGCCCTTCAGGAGGGACGCCCGGGGGACCAAGCAGGTACCTCACACATCTTTTCACTTATCTCATTATAACTGTAACCACGGGGAGCTACACGGTGCCGTACTTCTTGTAGACGTCGCTGAGGCCGGCGCCTTTCCTCAGCTCCTCCCTGGTCTTGGACTCCCTG
This sequence comes from Candidatus Bathyarchaeota archaeon, assembly GCA_043826455.1. Lineage (GTDB taxonomy): Archaea > Thermoproteota > Bathyarchaeia > TCS64 > TCS64 > RBG-16-57-9. The sequence goes on along the minus strand of JBDRQD010000048.1, from coordinate 126,119 downwards.
CTGACCACATCAAGAGCTCTCTTCACGGTTTCCTCGGCCAGGTCCTTCGGTACCACGACGACGCCGTCCAGGTCAGCCACCACAATGTCGCCCGGATGCACCTTGACTCCGCTCACCACGACGGGGCAGTTATAGTCAACGGCTATGACTCTGCCTTTGCTGCTTATGGGCGCGATCCCCCTGCAGAACACGGGGAACCCCATCTTCTTGATGAGGCTCACGTCCCTGGCTAGTCCGTCGATGACTGCGCCGGCCGCGCCCCGGTAGGTGGCGGCCGTCGAGAGGAGCTCGCCCCAGAGGGCAGCGCGGTCGCTGCCGTTGCTGCAGACCACCATGACGTCGTCCTTGCCTAGGCTGTCGATGGCCTGGAACTGGAGGGTGAAGGTGTCCTTGCCCTCGTCGTACTGGTCCGCCATGAGCATGGTGGAGGCCGTGCCCACCGTGGACATCTCCTCGCTGAGGGGCCTTACGTCCGTGGACATGGCTTGGCCTCTGAGCCCCATGCCGTCCAGGACATCAGATATGATGCTGCTGTTCAGCCTCTCCCGTATTACTTTGAGGTCAACCATGGATACCAATGGGAAAGTGGGCTCCACGGCTTTAGTGTTATGCATGGCTGTATGGCGCTCTGCCTACTGTTAAGCTTTAAATCGGCGACGGTGAACACCTTTCTGGTTCTATGATCATACGGGAGACAGTCTACTACGAGGAGGGTGGGGCCGAGCACACCGAGGACACCCTCAAAGCAGCGCTCCAGGCGGCCAAAGGGTTGGCTGTGAAGAAGGTGCTGGTGGCCAGCACCAGCGGAGACACGGGAGTCAAGGCAGCTGAGCTCTTCAAGGGCAGCGGCGTCCAGATCATCGTGGTGGGCCACCAGATGGGGTTCCCAGCGACAGGCGTCCAGCAGTTCAAGCCCGATAACTGGAAAAGGATCGAGGAGTTGGGGGGTGTGGTGAACCTGGGCACCGATGTTCTCACCAACGCCATTAGGCAGCGGCAGAGGCTGGGCCACAGCCCCATGAGCTTCATCACCCAGACCCTCATCGCCATGAAGGTGAAAGTTAATGTGGAGATCGTGGCTAAGGCCTGTGACGCGGGCCTGGTCCAGGCCGGTGAGCATGTGATAAGCGTCGCCGGCAGCCACAGGGGGGCGGACACGGCTGTGAGCTTCCTGGCCGCGGACAGCCCCAACGTGCTGGACGTGAAGCCCCAGTACGTCATCTGCGTGCCCTTGAGCCGAGATAAGGCGGACGCCGAGTACATGGCCAAGAGGCAGGCGGCCCAGTAGACCTTTTAGCAGCCTCCTCCAACCTATTCTCCATGTCTGACTCCAAGCCTTTCCCTGTTCTACTCACCTTCGACCTGGACGGGGAGACCGCCTTCGAGGAGATGCATCCCGGCATCCCTTACTGGGTTACTCAGGGAGGCTACGGGCCCCGGAAGGGGGTGTACCGGATACTGGACCTACTGGACGAGAACGAGGTCAAGGCCACGTTCTGCGTCGTGGGCCTCACAGCTGAGCGGTACCCTGAGGCCGTGGAGGAGATCGTGTCCAGGGGCCACGAGGTGGCCTGCCACGGGTACACCCACCGCGGCTACAACGCGTTGGAGCCCGAGGAGGAGCGGCAGGGCATTTTGAAGAGCAGGGGCATTCTTGAGGAGTTCACCGGTAAGAGGATCGTGGGCCACCGGACGCCCAGGTGGAGGCCGTCTGAGCGGACCCACAGGCTCCTAGAGGAGCTGGGTTTCCTATGGAACAGCGACTACATGGGCGCCGAGGAGTGCTTCTACAACGTCATAGACGGCTGCGTCTCGAAACTACTGGAGATACCGGTTGCCTACAACCTGGACGACTGGACCTTCTACTACGACTGGGGCGCCACGGTGAAAGACACCGTGGACACGTGGACAATAGAGTTCGACGCCAGGTACAGGGATAGGAGCCTGTTCTGCCTCACCATGCACCCCCAGGTCACGGGCAGGCCCTCCAGGCTTCTGTGCCTCAACGGCATCATGGAGTACATCCAGAAGTTCCCCGACGTGGAGTTCATGAAGGCCACCGAGTACGTGGAGCGTTACTGGAGATGAGCTTCGACCGGGCCTACACATTCATCTACTACAAGGACATGGGGGTTGCCCGGGGCTTCTACGGGGACCTTCTTGGTCTTGAGGAGGAGGCTGAGTCCAGCTGGACCACCCTATACCATGTCTGCCCAGGTTACACCATTGGAGTCGTACAGGATGGGAAAGGATACCTCAGGGCAGCGGAGGACAAACCCGTGATCCTATGCCTCGGCCTGAAGGACGGCGAGGACATCTGGGGCCTATACGGGAGGCTGAGGGACGCTGGAGTGAAGATGAGAACCAGTGAGGTGGAGCTGAGGAAAGTAGAGGGTAGGGTCTTCTTCTGTGAGGACCCTGAGGGCTACGTGGTGGAGATAGTTCAGAGGCCTCAGGCCAGGTAGACCTCGGCCTGCTTAGCCGTTGAACTGAGGTACTTCTCCTTAATCAGCTCGGTGAACCTGTCCACGTAGCCTTCCTCCACCAGGTTCACGGTGCAGCCGCCGAAGCCTGCGCCCGTCATCCGTGCGCCGGCGACGGCCCTCATGTCCAGGGTGGCGTCCACCAGGACATCCAGTTCCCTGCAGCTCACCTCATAGTCGTTCTGGAGGCTCTCGTGGCTGTCGTACATGAGGTCCCCGAATCCGTCCACGTCGCCGTCCTCCAGTAGCTCAAGGGACTCCATCACCCTCTGGTTCTCGGTGACCACGTGGCGGGCGCGCATCCGGGTTAGGGGCGGCAGCTCATCCCAGTGCTTCACCAGGGTCTCGGGGGACACATCCCTGAGGGCTTTGATCATGGGGTCGTGCCTACTGAGTATCTGGACCGCATCCATGCACTGCTGCCTCCTCTCGTTGTATGCGGAGGACGCAAGGTCCCTGCTCTTCATGGTGTTGACTATGACCACTCTGTGGTCGCGGGGCAGGGCCACGTGCCGGTGCTCATTGGTCCTGCAGTCTATGAACAGCGCCTTGCCGTGTTCCCCCAGGGTTGCCACGAACGGGTCCATGACGCCGCACTGGACCCCCACGAACTCGTTCTCGGCCCTCTTCGCAAGGTATGCCGCCTCCACGGGGTCCAGGGCTATGCCGTTCATGGCCTGGAAGGCCCGGAGGGAGGCAACCAGTAGGGCGGCGGAGCTGCTGAGCCCGGCCCCCAGGGGCACGTCGCCCCCGACGACCATGTCGGCGCCTCTGAGCCTGTGGCCTTCCTCGATGAGCTTCTGAGCGACCCCCATGACGTAGTTGCTCCACGGGTGCTCAGGGCTCCTCTTCATTGATCCCAGGTTGAACTCTGCCCTGTCCTCCAGGTCCCGGGCGATGGCCACCACCCTGCTGTCGCCTCTGGGAGAGGAGGCGACGAAGACGTGCCGGTCTATGGGGGTGGGTAGCACGTATCCGTCGTTGTAGTCGGTGTGCTCTCCGATGAGGTTCACCCTGCCCGAGGCTTTGTGGACCGTCACTTCTCCGCCTCCGAAGAGCTTCCTGTGTGCATCGGCCAGTTCTGTCTCCAAGGAGCCTCGCATCCAGTGTCAGTCTCAATGTATCTACTGTGACCTATTTATACAAGAGACCATCTGGGCGTCCCATGTGTCAACGTTTTCAAAAGGGGTAAATGCCGACAGCCCCAGCTATACAGTAACATGGATAAACCACGCGGTGAGCCGTTCGAGTCTCCCGAGGCCTTCAGCCTCTTCGGTGAGCCCCTCCACAGGAGCCCCATAAGGCTGTGGCTGCCCTCCGAGGAGGAGGCCTACAGGGAGAAGATGAGGGAGCTGGAGGAGAACCGGGAGAAGGCGCTCCGGGATTACCTGGCCGACCCCGACGCCCCGGAGAAGCTTCTATGGCTCGGCAGAAGGACAGGCATCTTGGGCAGGTTCAACGAGGCCGCCGTCATCTATGGTGAGGGCGTTAGGCGGTGGCCCGAGGACCCCAGGTTCTACAGGTTCAGAGGCCACAGGTTCGCCATCCTCCGCCGCATAGACCTAGCCATCAACGACTTCAGGCGGGCCGTGGAGCTCATCGAGGGCAGGCCTGATGAGCCCGAGCTGTACGCCAGCGGGGGCCCCAGCAAGGACAAGATGGGTGTAGCCAGCTTCAACTGGAACGTCTACTACCACCAGGGCTTCACCTACTTCGCGGCCGGGATGCTGGAGGAGGCCGCGGAGGCGTACCGCCGGTGCATGGAGGCCTCGGACAACTTGGAAAGCCGGATAGCTACAGGCCACTGGCTCTACATGGTGCTCATAAGGCTGGGCCTCAGGTACGAGGCGGAGCTGCTGTTGGAGGAGGTGGAGCCCGGACTGAGCCTGGTGGAGGTGGGGGACTACTACCAGACCCTCCTCATGTACAAGGGGCACTTCACCCCTGAGGCTGTGCTAGGTGACGCGAGGGCTGAGGGCCCAGTCAGGTTCGTCACCAGGGCCCAGGCCGTGGGCAACCTGTACCTGGCTGAGGGGCGGAAAAGTGAGGCCGTTAAGGTGTTCAGGGAGGTTCACGCGACGGGCCAGTGGACGGCTGGTGTCCACCTGCTGGCTGAGGCGGAGCTCCTGCGCCTGGGCGTTACCCCTTGAACGCCTCCAGGAACTCGTCCACCGCTCTCAGAGCATCCCGCTTCTCCGCGTATTTGAAGAGGTGAAGGTTGCGGTTACCGTTCAGCATGGCGGAGGGTTTCCTGCCTGGCGTTTCCCTGTAGAGGAGTAGCAGAGGTTTGCCCCACTCCTCGGCCTTGGCCACCTCGTAGCCTACGCCCAGGCTAGGGGCCGTGACCTCGGCCACCACGGCGTCGGCCTCCCTGAGCCACGCCATGTCCCTCTCGTATATCCGCTGGTCGTCGAGCTGCCCCTCCTCCTCGGGGATGTAACTGAAGCTGTGCTCCGTGAGGACCCTTCCATGTCTTGAGATGTGTGTTATCAGTGCCTGGAACCAGCCCGGGTCCGGCTTCTCGCCTCTGATGCTGCCAGCGAAGTATATCTTCACGTCATATCCGTGGGGTCTCACGGTTTTAGGGTTAGTGTCTGAGCCAGGCCTCCCAGGCCGCCAGGTGCTTCTCCTCGGCGTCCAAGAGCCCCATGGTGTCGAAGGGCCTCTGTGCATCCTGGTCGTACAGGAAGCTCCAGACAACCAGCACGGGGTCCACGTCCTCTATGAGGTCAAAGAACCTGTCGATGAACTCGCCCTGCTCCTCTGGGCTGCTCTCCCACCCGGGGAAGCCCTCCCTGAACCAGCCCACCTCGGTGAACGCCACGGGTTTATCGGTGTGGAGCAGTATCTCGGAGTAGTACTCCTCAGGCATCTCGGATGGGTGCCCGTAGATGAGGCACGGGTATGTGGTGAAGGCGTGTAGGTCGGCGTCGGGGAAGTCGTCCAATAGACGCCAGTGGTTCTTGGACTCGTCGTTGACTCCGCCGAAGAGGCCGCCTCCGAGGCCTTTCATCTGCTCCAGCTGGAAGACGGTGAAAACCTGGGTGTCTGGGGACGCCTCCTTCACGGCCCTGAGAGCCTGGGGGAAGAACTCCTTGAACTCGTTGTAGGTCTCAGGGGTGCGCATGTAGACGCTGTTCACCTCAACGCCGATTCCCAGGCATCTGGGCTCGTACTCGGCAGCGAAGCCCTTGATGGAGCTCAAGTAGGCCTCTCTGGTCTCCTCTGTGAGGGCGTGGCTGGTCCCTGAGGGCGGATCCATGTAGGTCACCATGATCACAGGCTCGCACCCGTACGTGTGGGAGAGGCCAGCGACCACCTGGGGCGCCGTCCCGTTCACCATGTGCCCCCAGTCCCCCGCCCAAGTCACCACCTTGCCACCCTCTGACGCCTTCTCCCAGAAACCCACGAAGTCGTCCCCCTCGTAGCTGCGAGGAGAGAGGCTGACGCCTTTGAGTGTGGCCTGGGGCTCAGAGACCGGCTCTTCTGGATGCTGCTGCTCGGTCTCCGCGCCCTGGGTCGCAGGCCCCTCGCCGCCCCTGTTGATGAGCGCGTAGCCCGCGACAACCAACACAACGAGTATTATGGGGGTTATGAGACTCCGCTTCATGGTTCAAGGCTGCAGCGGAAACGGTATAAAGGTTTGTCAGAGGGTCCTCAGCACTATTATTGTGTTGGTCTTCTCGACGCCGGGTATCTTCCTGATCTCCTCTATGACCCTGTTGATGCCGTCGATGTTGTGGCTGCTGCTCACCAAGACTATGTCATACTCGCCTGTGACCTCGTAGATGCGCTCTACGCCGTTGAGCCTGTGTACTCTCTGGGAGACCTCATACGTGGGGATCGTGGGGCTGACCGCAATCATGATGAGGGCCCTTACGCCGACGCCGGAGGCCTTCTCGATGGTGAACCGCTTGATGACGCCTGACGCCACCAGGGCTTGCACCCGGTTCCTGACGGCGCCCTCGCTGAGGCCCACCTGCTGCCCTATCTCCACGTATGTGGCGCGGCTGTTCTCCTCCAGCAGCCTCAGTATCCGCTCATCCAACTCGTCGACCATATCGGATCAGTCTCAGCTTCACACCCTATAAAAGGTGGGGCTTACTCCACGCCGCAGAGGCTCATCATCATGAGTCCGTATATCTTGGCGAAGTCCAGGTGGGTCCGGATGTCAGCCCACTCGTCCGGGGCGTGGGCGTTGCCTCCGCCTGGCCCGAAGGCCATGGCGGGGACCCCGGCGATGTTTGTGATGTGGCTGGTGTCATTGCTGCCCTCGGCGCCCAGGGGCTCCAGCTCGTAGCCCACCGCCTTCACAGTGGCCTCGGCGGCTGCCCTATAGAGGGGGTGGGTGACGGATATCTCGCTGGGGGGCTTACTCAGGGGCGCAGTTACCGTGGCGTGGAGGTTCGGGTCCCTGCTAGCCAGGACGCGTATGATGGCCCTGATGTCCTCCACGACGCCCTCGGGGCTCATGCCGGGGACGGTGCGGACGTCGCACACGGCCTCACAGTCCTCGGGCACCATGTTGTCCTTGGTGCCGCCCCGGATGGTGGTGCCCGGGGCTATTGTGGGGTCCGGCAGCAGCCCGTGCCGGGGGAACCTGAACTCGGCCCCGTCTATGGCTAGGAGCACCTTGCTCATCTTGAGGACCGCGTTGACGCCCATCTGGGGCCTGCTGCTGTGGGCTGATTTACCTTTGACCCGGATGTTGACCAGGGTCCTGCCCCTGACGGCGGGCCTGGCCATGATTCTCCCATCCCTGGTGGAGGCCTCCCCCACCACGGCGGCCTCCACGCCGCTGACGTAGCCTTTCTCGCATAGATGTTGGGTGCCGTAGCGTCCGAAGAACTCCTCGTCGGCCACGGCGTGGATGTGGAGGTCGCCCCTCAGCCTGACGCCAGCGTCCTGGAGGGCCTTGACCGCTGTCATGGCGGAGGCTACTGCGCCCTTCATGTCGCCGCTTCCTCTGCCCCAGACTTTGCCGTCCTTCACCTCGCCGCCCAGGGGGTCCACTGTCCAGTTGTCCAGGTTGCCCAGGGGCACCGTGTCGAAGTGGCCGTTCCAGAGGAGCCCGGCGCCGTCGCCGGAGCCCCTGAGCACACCTAGTGTGTTCACCCTGCCCCGCATGGGCTCCACGTGCTCCACCTTGAGGCCGAGGGCGGTGAGGGCATCACCAACGTAGCCGGCTACCTTGGATTCGTCCCCCGGGGGGTTCTCGCTGGGTATCCTGACCATGCCCTGGAGGTGGTTCGTCATGTATTTCTCTAGGCGGTCTACCTCCCGCAGGAACCGTTCCTCTGCGTCAACAATTACCATGGATAGATGTGGCGGGTGCGGGTTTATGGGGTTTGGGAACCCCTATAAGTCGGGCCCCGAATAGGAAAACTGGGGCGCGGCCGTGATCGGTGAACTAGTGGTTTTCCTATACTTTATGTTCAGCTTCCTGCTGCTCCCCTTCGGCTACAACTGCCTCCTCCTGGCCTACGGGTCCAGCAGGTACAGGGCACCGGAGGCGCCGCCCATGAAGAGGCGCCCCAATGTGACGGTGCAGCTCCCGGTCTACAATGAGGGCACCATGGTGGAGGGGCTCATTGAGGCGGTGTGCGGCTTCAGATGGCCCAGGGACAGGTTGGAGGTGCTGGTGCTGGACGACAGCACCGACGAAACCGGGAGGATCGTGGACGCGTCCGTGGACTGGTACAGGTCCCAGGGGTACAACATCAGGGCCGTTAGGAGGCAGGGGCGCTTGGGCTACAAGGCGGGGGCCCTGGTGAACGCCTTCAGCCAGTCAAAGGGGGAGTACATAGCTCTCTTCGACGCCGATTTCCTGCCGGACCCCGACTTCCTGGAGAAGACTATACCCCACCTGGAGGCCGACCCCTCGGTGGGCTTCGTGCAGGCCCGGTGGGGCCACCTGAACCGGGCTCTGAACAAGTTCACGGAGGCCATCGCCATTGCCCTGGACGGTCATCACGTGGTGGACCAGGCCGGCAGGTACAGCCTGGGGTTCCTCATGAGCTTCAACGGCTCGGCCGGTGTCTTCAGGGCCAGGGCCATCGAGGCGGCGGGGGGCTGGAGCTGGGACACCCTCAGCGAGGACATGGACCTGGCGGTGCGGGTTCAGTTGGCCGGGTACAGGGGGGTCTACCTCCGGGACGTGGTGGTGCCCGGGGTGGTGCCCGTGGACCTGTACTCCTTCAGGGTGCAGCAGGCCAGGTGGGCCAAGGGCAGCATCCAGTGCGCCAGGAAGCTGCTGGGCAGGATATACGGGGCACCGTGGCTGACAGCCTTCCAGAAGTTCCAGGCCACCATGCAGCTCACCAACTACAGCATCAGCCTCCTCATGCTCATGACTGTGCTCATGGGCGTCGTCCTCCTAGGCTACAACGCCATGTTCCTGACAGGCTTCCTGCCCCGCACCCTCTTCGGCCAGGTGATAAGGGACCCCAGGTTCGGCGTCATGTTCACAGTGTGCACCCTCTGCACAGGGGTCTACTACTACACGGCCCTCAGCAGGCAGGGCATCAGCTTCAGAGACAAGCTCCCCTACATTGGGCTCCTGGCCCTGATGGGCCACGGGATATCCGCGGTGTGCGCCATCAACATCGTGGAGGGCATGCTCCAGGAGGGGGGCGTCTTCGAGCGTGTACCCAAGTACGACGTCAAGGAGCGGCTGGTGAGCCTGGGGCGCAGGAGCTACGGGTCCCTTAAACGGTTCAACGGGATCGAGGCTCTGCTGGGCTTCCTCTGCGCGCTGGGCCTCTTCTTCGCCTTCACCAGCGAGACGCTGCCCTATGCGGGGTTCCTGGCCTTGTACACTCTTGCCTACCTGTCGGTGAGTTACTGGCTCAGCATCTAGCGGGCCAGGTGTTTGAGGGAGCCGCGGATCGCCTCCAGGAAGCCCCGCGGATCGCCTTTGAAGTGCTCCTGGCTGTGGGTCACCTCCAGGTTCAGGGGCTTTCCGTGGCCCTCCAACCACCCTACGACTGTGCCCCAGTCTATGGTCCCCCAGCCGGGGGGCTGGTGGCTGTCAGCGTCGCCCCGGTTGTCGTGGAGGTGGGTCACGAGGAGCCTTTCTCTGAAGGGGTTTAGCTGCCTGAAGTTGCCGTGGATGTTGGCGTGGCCTGAGTCGTAGCAGAAGCCGAGGAACTCGGGCGGGTGCTCGTCGAGGAGGCGCCTGAGCACCCTGTGGTCGTCCCTGTAGCAGTTCTCCAGGGCAAGGGCTACCCCGTGGCCTCCGCATAGGCTCCTGACAGCGTCCAGGGCCTCCGCGGCTCGGCTCAGCCGCTTCTCCAGGTCCGGCTCGTGGAGGTGGGGCGGGTGCGCCACCACGGCGTCGCCCCCCACGGCGGAGCAGAACTCGACCCGGTTCCTCAGCAGCTTCACGTAGAGCCTGTGTGTGGCTGCGTCGTCCGCGTCTAACCTTATGTCGTGGGTGGCGGTGCCGTGGACGTCGAGGCAGGTGAGGCCCGCGTCCGTAATGAGCCGGGCGTACTGTTTCATCTCGTCGCGGGTGTAGAGCACGTCGTCGTTCCAGTTGTCGCACCAGTGGAGGTACTCGAAGCCGTACTCCCTGAAGAGGCTCAGCTTCTCCTCCAGCCCGGGCTTGAAGCTGTAGTTGAACATGTCCGAGGTGACGCTGAACCTCAATGCTGCTCACAGATGAAGGGCGTTTGAAGAGATAAGGAGTAAGGTTTACTCGATGAGCCTCAGCAGCTCCTCCCTGACGAATTTGAGGAACTCGTCCTCTGTGCTCTTGCTGAAGTTGGTGACCACCGCGTTCCTGGTGACCCCCACCGTGTATCCGCTCCTCTGCCCCGTGTACACCACGTACCAGATCATGCCGTGGCCCAGGTACTCCTTGTATAGGCCAGTATCGGCCAGGCCCTCCCCGGATAGGCACAGCTTGTTGACGCCGGGGATGTCCACCTGGTCGAACCAGATGAGGTTGGTTGCCTTGGGGTTGGCCTCGTGGAGCTTCTGCAGGATCTCGGAGGCGATCCTTGACTCCCGGACGTCGGCGTTGAGTATCTCCCCCAGCTTCACCGCCACGTGGTTGCTCAGCATCTTCTTGACGCCCCTGGCCACGCTGGGCGCCATCACTACCAGGAACTGGCGCTGCTCGTGGGGCACCAGCCAGAACCTGGCCTCCTCCGTCTCGGGGGCGCTTCGTACCCTGCGCCTGTAGCTGCGGTCCCTGAGGAAGTCCCGGGCGAAGATGCCGGTGACGGTGTCGTCTGCGGCCTCCAGGTCCAGGACCTCTGTGACCAGTTGGAGCTCCTCGCCTTCCACCTGCTCCGTCTCCCTCCAGCCCGTGAGCCTGTCCCGTGGGTCTCCCTCCAGGCCGCGGACCTCGAAGATTTTCACTGGTAGAACCATGTTTATCACCTTCTTGGTGGGCTAGGGGCTTAAAACCCATGCGCTAGACCCGGTCAGGGTAGTCGGATATGACGCCGTCCACGCCCATTGTCTTAACCCGGGCTATGTCCTCGGCCTTGTTCACGGTCCAGGGGTAGACGGCTATGCCTAGATGGTGGGCGTCCCTGACGAGCCCAGCGTCTGTGAGCCCGTGGAAGGGGTTGACTGAGAATGCCTTGATCTCCTGGGCGAATCTCAGCGCCTTGAAGGGCTCACGGTGGGCGAGAGGGCCTAGCCTCATCTTCTCCGATAGGCTGCGCATCTCCTCCAGCATGCCCCAGTCGAAGGACGTGACAAGTATGCTGCCATGGCTCCACTTACGACTCAGGGTTAGCCCGTTTATCAGCTCGTACACGGGCTCGGCTGTCCCCCGGCCCTTGAGCTCCACATTCACAGCTATCTGGCCCTGTAGGGCCGAGAAGACCTCTTCCAGGGTGGATATCCTCTCGCCGTTGCCGGCGTCAAGAGCCCCAAGTTCTCTGAGGGACATGTCGCCGACGCGGCCTGACCCTTCCGTGGTCCTGTCCACGGTCTCGTCGTGGATTACCACAAGCTCACCCGAGGCGCATAGGTGGACGTCCAGCTCGGTCATGTCTGCATTCAGCTGAACCGCCTTCAGGAAGCCGCGGATGGTGTTCTCCGGCTCGTGGCCGGCGGCGCCCCTGTGGCCGATCCTGAGAACCATAAGTGAAAGGTGGGAGCCGGATATTAAACTGAGCCGGGTGGATAGGAACCCGTTGGGTGGCTACTTCAGGTTGGCCAATATGAAGGCCAGCTCGTCGGTGTACTCCTCTATGACCTTCATGGTGGGCTTTCCCATGCCGTGGCCCGCCCTGGACTCTATCCTGATGAGTGTGGGCGAGGGCCCAGCCTGGGCGTGCTGGAGGGCGGCGGCGAACTTGAGGCTGTGGGCCGGGTAGACTCTGTCGTCGTGGTCGGCTGTGGTGACGAGGGTGGGCGGGTACTCGGTGCCCTTTTTCAGGTTGTGGTAGGGGCTGTACGCTAGGAGGGCCCTGAACTCGTCTGGGTCCTCCACGGTGCCGTAGTCGCTGGTCCAGCCCCAGCCCACCGTGAACTTCTCGAACCTTAGCATGTCAAGGACCCCAACGGCGGGCACTGTTACTCCGTATAGGTCGGGTCTTTGGGTGAGGCATGCAGCTGTTAGGAGGCCGCCGTTGCTGCGGCCGCCTATGGCTAGCCTGGGGGTGCTGGTATAGCCCTCGTCGATCAGATACTCTGCGGCCGCTATGAAGTCGTCGAAGACGTTCTGTTTCCTCAGCTTTATGCCCTCGTCGTGCCAGCGTTTGCCGTACTCGTCTCCGCCTCTGAGGTTGGCTAGGCAGAATAGGCCGCCCGTCTCCATCCAGACCAGGTTGCGGACGTTGAAGAAGGGTGTGAGGCTTATGTTGAAGCCGCCGTACCCGTACAGGTAGGCCCTGTTGTTGTCTCTGGGGTTCACGTCTTTCCTGTAGCAGATGTACATGGGGATCCTGGTGCCGTCCTTGCTGCTGTAGAAGACCTGATCAACCCTGTAATCGTCTGGATTGAAGCCCAGTTTGGGTTCCTTGAACGCCTCAACGGTGTCCCGCTTCACGTCCATCCGGTAGATTGTGCCCGGGTACGTGAAGCTGGTGAAGTGGAAGAAGGCCTCGTCGCCGTCTTGTTTGCCGGTGAAGCCTGTGGCGGTGCCCATGCCGGGCAGCTCCACGTCCCTCATGTGGTCGCCGGCTCGGTCGTAGACCTTGATGAGGCTGTGGGCGTCGTGGAGGTATATGGAGAGGAACCTGCCGCCCACCATGGAGACGCTCTGGAGGGCGTCCTCGGCCTCTGGGATCACCTCGTTCACCTCACCGGGTTCGGTGATGTCCATGGAGACGAGTCTGCCCATGGGGGCGTCCTGGTCGGTGAGGAAGTGGAAGGTGGGGCCGTCGTTGGATATGAAGTGGTACTTGGCCTTGAAGCCGGTGATGAGTTCGACGACCTGGCCTTGCTCTGTCAGCGGCTTGTAGAGTATCTGGGTCTCGGGGTAGGTGCCCCTGGTCACGGTGATGATGAGGTATGCGCCGTCTTCGGTGACCTCGCCGTGGAACCTCCACTCTTTCTGGTCGTCCCGTTTGTAGATGAGGGTGTCCTCCGTCTGGGGGTCGCCTAGCTTGTGATGGTAGAGCTTCTGGTAGTAGTTGGCCTCCTTGAGGGCTTCGCCGGTGGGCTCGTCGTACCTGCTGTAGTAGAAGCCGGCGCCGTCCTTGGTCCAGTTGGCGGAGGTGAGCTTGGTCCATTTGAGGTGGTCGCGTGTGTCCTCGCCGGTTTCCACGCTCCGGACCCGCCACTCTTGCCAGTCGGAGCCCGCAGATGAGACGCCGTAGGCGAGGAGTCCGCCGTCGTCGCTCACCTCGAGCCCCGTGAGGGCCACTGTGCCGTCCTCACTCAGCCCATTTGGGTCCAGGAGCACCCTGGGCTCGCCCCGTAGCCCCTCGGTCCAGTAGAGCACGGCCTGGTTTCTGAGGCCGTCGTTGAGGGTGTAGAAGTACCGGGTGCCTCGTTTGAAGGGTATGCCGTACTTCTCGAAGTCCCACAGCTCGGTCATGCGCTTCTTGATCTGTTCTCGCTCAGGGACGGCTTCCAGGTACTTGAAGGTGACCTTGTTCTGCTCCTCGATCCACGCCCGGGTCTCGGGGGAGTCTATGTCCTCCAGCCACCTGTAGGGGTCGGGGACCTTTACCCCATGTATTACATCCACGTGGTTGACTCGATGTGACTTGGGGTACCTCAGTCTACGTGCCATACATGATAGACCGAGACTGATCAGTTAAAGTCAACGTAGATTTTCTGTGAGCCCATTACGTTATTTGATGAGACGAATAGTAGAATACAGGGTCTGTTCGTTAAACATATATCGACTGAGAATAATTTTGAACAGATCAACTTGGTATACGACTTTAATTCGATAATAGAAAGAACATCCACGAACGCCACTAAATGGGCACTCATGAAGCGAAGAACGGGATACGATGACTTGATCCCTCTCTGGATAGCAGACATGGACTTCGCGTGCCCACCAGAAGTCGTAGAGGCCCTGAAGGAGCGTGCAGCCCACCCCATATTCGGGTACACGGCGTTCAGCGACGGCTACTACGATTGGCTCATCAACTGGATGGCCAGACGCCACGGCTGGAAGGGAATCCAGAGAGACTGGATACTCTGGACCCCAGGGGTTGTAGCCGGCTTCAGCATCACGATTCAGGCCTACTCCCAGCCGGGGGACAAGGTGGTGATCCAGCCCCCGGTGTACTACCCCTTCAAGAACCAGATCCTCGGCACAGGGCGGCAGATAGTCGAGAACCCCCTCAAACTCGTGGACGGGTACTACGAGATGGACTTCGAGGACCTCGAGAAGAAGATCGATGACCGGACGAAGATGATCATCCTCTGCAGTCCCCATAACCCGGTGAGCAGGGTCTGGAGACGTGAGGAGCTGGAGAGGCTCGCAGAGGTATGCAGGGAGAAGGACATACTGATCATCTCCGACGAGATCCATAACGACCTCATCCTCGGGAAGATCAAGCACACCCCAACCGCCATCGTCTCCGAGGACGCCATGCAGAGGACCGTTACGCTTGTGGCCCCCAGCAAGACCTTCAATTTGGCTGGGTTGACCAACGCGAACGCCATCGTCCCGAACAAGAAGCTGAGGGACGTGCTCAGGTACCAGATATCGAAGGGGAGCGGCCACAGCAACATCTTCGGGATGGCTGCGCAGGAGGCCGCGTACAACAAGGGCGAGGCCTGGCTGGAGGAGCTGCTAACCTATCTGCGTGGTAACCTCAGGTACCTTGAGGAGTTCCTCGCGGAGAAGCTCCCCGGATTCAAGCTCTACCCGCTTGAGGGCACCTACCTGGCGTGGATAGATTGCAGCTGCCTGGGCATGGACGACAAGGAGCTGAACGAGTTCATGCTGAGGAAGGCGAAGCTCTGGCTGGACGAGGGGATTCTCTTCGGGACCGGTGGCTCCATGTTCATGAGGGTGAACCTGGCCTGTCCCAGGTCGATACTTGAGAGGGCTCTTAAGAACCTGGAGAAGGCTGTGAACGAGCTCTGAGCCACGTGAGTGGCTCAAACCCCTTTTTTCAATGTTTTTGTTACGTGGAATAACTACGTCACTGTGCATAGACGGTTTATTAACTTGGGATGAGTTCCATGATTGTGCCCATGCCACGAACTAATGAATCAAAAAAAGGGTTGTCACCTGAACAACGTGAGGAACTACTGGGGGCATTGAGAGCCCGTTTTGAGGAAAACATGAACCGCCATAAGGGTCTTGAATGGGCTGAAGTGCAGACGAGGCTGGAAGCTAATCCTGAGAAACTGTGGTCGCTCAGCGAGATGGAGAGAACCGGCGGCGAACCGGATGTTGTTGGCCGTGATGAAAAGACGGGTGAATACGTTTTCATTGATTGCTCGGCGGAGAGCCCTGAGGGCCGCAGGAATGTTGTTTATGACCGTAAAGCTCAGGAGGAACGGGAGAAGAAGGGTGTGCATCCAGCGGGTAACGTTATTGATATGGCGGCTGCCATGGGCGTCGAGCTTTTAACGGAAGAACAGTATCGGGAGCTGCAGAAACTCGGGGAATTCGATACGAGGACGCAGAGCTGGGTGAAGACGCCTTCCGATATTAGGAAGCTTGGCGGGGCCATCTTCGCTGATCGCCGGTACGGCCACGTCTTCGTGTATCATAACAGTGCGCCCTCTTTCTATGGCGTTAGAGGGTTCCGCGGCTCTCTGAGAGTCTAAATTCAATCTACTGGAGATTTATTTTTTAACTCTTTTTAACACATTATAGCTATCTAGCTTCTAGTTTGTTAGGAGGTTTTTCCACGGCAGATACTGTGATTGTCTCCGCGGCCTCTGTTTCCATTACTTGTTCCTGTAAAGCTATATCCATCGAAATGGTCTTGATCAAGTCGTCGATCTTACCTACTACGCGGTTCCCTCTGTTGAGCTTGTAGAACGTGGCCTTACCCACCTTCCGTGTATCCTTAATGATTCCTAACTCCTTCAGCTTTGACAGCCTAGCACTGACCGTCCTTGGGTTGAGCCCCGTGGCCTCACATACTTCCTTCTGCATGAAATCGTTTAGGGGGAAGTCCATGAAGAAGCTGATTATCCTGGTCTCCGGCGAGGACCCGAACACCTCGACCAGTATCGTGTCATTAACTGTGTTAGCCATTGTCACAATTTTACCCTACCCCACAAGAAAATATAAATAATGCGTTTTGAAAACGTATTAATTGAAGTTTGTGCCCCCTAGTGACCTGACCGACGAGGAAATAATGGCCATGATATTGAACTTCCTCCTAACCAGAGGCAGGTGGGGAGCAAAATACTACAACAAGCAGAGGATGACAAGATACCTCGGCATACAGGTTCTCAAGGATGGGAGAAAAGTGGACCGATGCCTCGACAAGCTACAAAAGGAGGGACTTGTCTGGGGTGCAAAGAAGGGTGCCACAATTTCCCTCAACCCTCACCTCTCAGTCAAGATAACGGCTTTCATAGACACGTTCCTAAAAACACATAGCCCCACAAGCGTTCAAAAACCTAGTATTATATGCCTTTGCACCAGTTTTATCCTGAATTGAAAAAAGCCGTGGCCCTGACCCTGGTTCTACTCGGTCTACTAGCACCAGTATGTTGGGGATCAATGGTCGAGATACCGTACGAGCAGCTGTGGAACGAAGCTGACACCGTCGCCCTCGGCAGAGTAACAGGGATCACCACACACTGGGGAGACAGGGGCATGATCTACCGCGTGGTGACTATCAGCGTTGAAAGATACTACAAGAACCCCGTGAGCGCCACCACCCTCTATGTCAGGGTGGAGGGCGGCATGATAGGCATTCAAGGGGTCTGGGTCGAGAACCAACCCGAGTTCACCATAGGCGAGAGGACGCTCGTCTTCCTCGCGTCAACGGACCAGACGCACCTGGATCAGCCACTATACACGGTGTACGGCTCCGTCCAGGGCGTCTTCATCGTCACCGGGGATACGGCCAACTCCCTAGGCGGCCTAAACCTCAATGTAACCCAGGAAGGGATCACCCCTATGCCCGAGGGCAGCATAGAGCTGGCCGAACTCATAATCCCCGCCAACAGAACCGTATACGAGGACATATACGGCACCGCGGGCTTCATCAACCCCGGAGGCCAGTGGGCCTCAGGAAACGTCTCCATCACCTTCACAGGCATCCACGGCCCATGCACCGGCTACGTGAACACCACCACCTTCTGGATAGGCGTCGCCCCAGGAGGATACACGGGCCGAGAGCTGAGACTCAACTTCACCCTCCCCGGCACATACACCGCCTCCATGAACGGAGAACAAGCCGCCAACTTCACCATCCACGAGGCGGGGTACATGAGCGAAGCCTACAGGTTCAGCGGCCTAACCGTGGAGCCCAGCAACCCCACAGCCGGCCAACAGATCAAAGTAACACTGACAGTATCCACGACCCTGAAGGAGCAAACCCAGTGCCTCTACTGGATGAAGATCAGGCAAACCCAGTCCCAGGGAGAACCCACGAACCCCCTAAGCATATACATGATGTCGGAGACCTCCCCAGACGCAGACGCCGCCAACTGGTACGAGTTCTACCCCGAGACCCCCGGCGCCTACAAGATCACCGTCTGGCACCGAGGTACAAGAGCCCTCCAGGACACCATAACCGTCGCAGAAGCCCAGCAAAACCCGACACCGGAAGACCAGCAGACAGCCATCCCAGGCCACCCCGCAGCCACTATATTACTCGGAGCCATAACGGCGTACACCACCCTAAGACGCCTCAAGCCAAGCCACCACACAATAAACGGCGGCGTCTACACCCCAGGAACGACACATGTAGAGAAACACGGGGCCCACGACACTCCAAGTGACCTGGACGAGCAAAGAACACAGCGGACACCGCCACCCTCCACCACCACCAAAACAACCCCAGAAAAGCCTCAGAACACGAAAACAAACCCGAAAACAGGGAAAAGCGGTGGCGGTGATGGGACCCCCCCTCCCCCCCCCCCACGCGCACACAAGAGAATATGTGGCGGGTCTGAAGGGAATCGAACCCTTGGCCAATGGCTTAAGAGGCCATCGCTCTACCTGACTGAGCTACAGACCCAACGCCTAAAACCATACAACAAACCTAATTAAAAACGTTTCACAGAAACACAGGCGAACCAATTAAATACAGACAAACAACACAAACATACGACAAACATGACCAAGATAGAAGGCCACGAGTTCCCAGAAGACCTCTACTACCACAGAGACCACATGTGGGTCCGCCTCGAAGACGGAAAAGCCCGAGTAGGCTACAACTCCTGGGCAGCCGAAGCCGCAGGCAAACTCGTCAGCATCAAAACCAGACCAGCCGGCAAAGACGTCAAAGCCGGCAAAACCCTGGGCAGCATAGAGTCAGGCAAATGGGTGGGCAGCCTCAAGGTACCCCTCAGCGGCACAGTCCTAGAGATCAACCCCGCCCTAGACGGCAAACCCAGCGTCATAAACAACGCCCCCTACAGCGACGGCTGGGTCGCAGTCATCCAGCCCAGCGACCTCAACACAGAGCTCAAAGACCTCATCAAGGGCACCGACAAAGCCGCCCTAGAGGCCTGGCTCAAAGAGGAGAAAGCCAAGGCCGGAGTCTAACCCGTGGAGCAGTGGCGCCTAATAGACCTAGGCCAAGCAGAGCCCTACACAGCCCAGACCTTCTACGAGGCCGTAGCCGAAGCAGTACACAGGGGCACCAGCCCCAACACCCTGCTGCTGGTCCAGCCCGCGGCCCCCTACGCCTGCATCGGGTACCACCAAGACCTGGAGAAAGAGATAGACCAGGAATACGTGGAGAAGGCGGGCCTACCCGTCATACGGCGCAGCCAGGGCGGCGGAGCCACCTACCTTGACCGCGACCAAGTCTTCTACCAAGTAGTGTTCAGAGACAGCCGAGCCCTGCCGAGGACGGTGGACACCCTCTTCGAAAAGCTCCTCAGCGTCACGGTGGCCGTGTACCGCCGCCTAGGCGTCCCAGCCGAGTTCAAGCCCCTCAATGACGTGGTGGTGGAAGGTCGCAAGATCAGCGGAAACGGCGCGGGGCTCCACGAGACGGCCACCATCTTGGTGGGAAACTTCATCATTGACCTCAACTACGCCCAGATGGCCCGGGTGCTCAGGGTCCCCGACGAGAAGTTCAGGGACAAGATGGCCAAGAGCATGGAGCAGTGGGTCAGCAGCCTCAGACGGGAGCTGGGGGAGAGTCCGCCCCCTAACAGGATTAAAGAGGTCTACGCCGAGGAGTTCCAGAGGCTCCTGGGCGTAAAGCTCGTACCCGGCAAACCCACCCATGAGGAGCGCAGAATATTCAGGGAAGAGACCATGCCCAGGCACACAAGCAGAGAGTGGCTCTACATGGATGCGCCCCGAAGCAAACCCGGACGCGCCGTCAAGATCGCCCACGAGGTCAAGGTCGTGGAGGCCGACCACAAGGCTGGTAAGCTCATAAGGCTCAGAGCCGAGGTGAAGGGAACCCAGATACTGGACCTGAGGATCACGGGAGACCTCTTCGTTGTGCCCAAGGAGGCCGTCGCCGAGCTGGAGTCGGCCCTCGTCGGCGCCCAGCTGAAGGAAGACGAGTTAATGGAGCGGATAACCCGGTTCTACGACGAAGAGGGGCCTGAGAGCCCCGGAGTGACGCCCCAGGACTATGTGGACGCCTTCATGAAGCTGAAGGCCCACCTCTGACCCTAATATTCAAGGGTATTACTTAAAAAACCGGCGGAGCAACCTCATCCCCGGTCCCGCTGTATTAGAAGAGTATTAAGAAACTACTTCATGATCCTGATCTGGCTGGGCTCTACGCCCGCCTCTAGGAGATCGGTTAGGCTCATGGCCTCACCCTCAGCCGCCCTGATCTTCGCCAAGGCGCCCACGCTGAAGCTGAAGGCCGCCACCTTGACGGCCTTGCTGAGGCTGCCCGCGGCCAGCACCTTGCCGGGTACGGCGACCACGTCGCCTTCCTGGGTGTGCCTGTCGATGCTACTCAGGTTCACGGAGACCCTTCTCCGCTTGGACCTGTCCAGCTCCTCTGCCAGGGCCCCCCAGATGGCTTTACCCGTCTCCTCTGAGGCCTTCTCCAGTGCCTGTATTGTGTCTACCAGTTGTCTGTTAATCATTCCTCTACATCTCCCGCGAATTCCTCATCCTCTCCTCCACCGCCCTCCTCGTCCTCCTCGTCGTAGTCTCCTGAGCCCACGCTGTAGAGCTTACCCTCATCGAGCTCAGGAGTCTCGAAGTCTCTTATCTCGTCGTGGAGCTCCCCGGAGGCCACCTTCTCGGATAGACCGCTGAGCTTCCGCTTGAGCACCTTGACTGCCTCCTGGACGATGCGCTCTGGCCGCAGGGCCCCGTTGCTCTCCACCGTGAACAGGAACTCGTCTGGCTTCAGGTTGTCCATGATCTCCTGGTGGGTCACCAAGTCACTGCAATTTTTACAGCTCTCGAACCCCTGGATGTCGATGACCTTGAGGCTGTCGCCCTCCACGGCGGCTGCCGCGGCTCCGCAGGCGTCCACGCATGCCTGCATGGAGGCCTTGTCCTTTCCCGGGACCAGGGCCACGTTCTGGTACACGCACATGCTGACGGGGCTCCACTTGACGTGGATTTTGCCCTGCCCTAGCTGGGCGTAGGCCTCGAACTTGATGGCCTGGCCTGGCGCAAGCTTCGCCAGGGGTATCCTGGGTGAGGCTGGGGCCACGGAGGTGTCCTCCGAGACAAGGTCTCCGCTGTAGACGGTGACGTTGTCGTCGGTGGCCTCCACGTCCATGGTTAGGACGGCCCTGCACTTGGGGCACCCCAGCTCAGCGTTGCAGTCGCAGTCCTCCGGCAGCACGTAGACGTCCAGGTTCGTCTTGAGGGGCACAAGCCCAATCCTGTGAGCCAGCAACTCGTCTGGGACCAGGCTGGAGTTGTCGAAGTAGAAGATGTCGTCTATGGTCATGATGGGGACCTCTGAGACCATGGTCCTCCGCAGCGCGTTGGCGAAGGCTACGTCCACGCCCTCCAGCAGGAACCTGATGGTGTCCTCGGTCAGGCTAACTATCTTTGTCTTCAAGGTTTCCCCACCGGTCTCCTATGGCCTTCTGCCTCTCCTGCCACCCGGCTTCCTAGTGCCGTCGTGGGGGATAGGCGTCGTCTCCTCGATCCTGCCGATCCTGAAGCCGCTCCTGGCCAGTATACGGATAGCTGACTGGGCTCCGGGGCCGGGGGTCTTGCTCCCTGTGCCTCCCGGGGCCCGCACCTTGATGTGGATGGCGTTGACGCCCTTGTCCCTGGCTATGTCGGCGATGTGCTGCGCGGCCTTCATGGCGGCGTAGGGGCTGGGCTTGAGCCTGTCGGCCTTGACGAACATGCCGCCGCTGGCTATGCCGAGGGTCTCGGCGCCGGTGAGGTCGGTCATGTGGATTAGGGTGTTGTTGAAGCTGCTAAAGATGTGGACTATGGCCCACCTTTCTCCTTCACTCATGGGACTTCTCCTCCGCTATCGCCCCCTCCACCTCCAAGTCCCTCCTGAGGGGGTGGTCCGTGCTCCTCATGGGGCTGGACTTGGCGTAGTCCAGGGTCTGCTCGTCCTCGATCCGCACCTGGTAGCTGGGGGAGGTCACCTTCCTGCCATTGATCTCTATGTGGCCGTGGGAGATGAGCTGCCTCGCCTGGAACAGGCTTTGGGCCAACCCTCTCCTTAATATGTAAGTCTGGAGTCTCCGTTCCAGCAGATCCTCGACACTCAGCGTCAGGACGTCCTCTAGGCGGCTGCTCTCCATCACCAGCCCCCTCTTGTAGAGTTTGGCGATCAGGTTGGCCTCCCTTATTTCTCTCTCCTCGAGCCCCAGGCTCAGGAGGTCCCTCGCCCTGCCTCGGAGGGTGGACAGCTCGGTGTGCGCCTTCCACAGCTCCCTCTTGTTCCTGAGACCGTATGCACCTATGATGCGCAGCTCCTCCGTGAGGGCCTCGGTGTCGTAGGGCACCCTGGGGGTAGTAAACCGCTTATGCTTCTTCTTTGGGTCACCCATGGGTCATCTACCTCTGTTGCTGCTGTTTCTTGCTTACGCCCACGCTTCGGCCGGTCCTGCCCGTGGTCTTGGTGTGCTGTCCACGGACCTTGAGGCCGCGGGCGTGGCGCTCGCCCTTCCAGCTCCTGGTCTCCCTCATGAGGTCTACGTCGTCCTTGACCCTGAGGTCTAGGTCGGATGCCAGCAGGTGGAGGTCCTTCCCCGTCATGGGGTCCTTACGCCTGTTGAGCATCCAGGTTGGCAGCCCCACGCTGGACGGGTCGTCTATGGCCTCTTCGAGGCGCCTGACGTCCGCGTCGCTTAGGGTGCCGAGTCTCTCAGTAGCGTCAAGCTCCAACTGCTTTACAATGCTGCGAGCGAGTCTTATGCCTACACCCTTAACCTCAGTGATGGCATAGGGCACCATCTTAGTACCATCTATGTTGGTGCCGTGGAGCCTGACAATGTAGTTGAATTCTCTGGACATTATGAGATCTCCTTGTCAGTGACTAGGGGTTAGTTGACACATCTTATTAAAACGTTATGTTAGACCGGGCTGAGACATTACCCTTTCCGAGGCGACAGATGACTTATAAAGGGCGCAGCCGCGGCCTAGAAACCCATAACTAGGGCACATCTAAAGTCATTTCCATGAGCGTCGAGCTCCCCGAGGCCTACATCCTGGCGGAGCAGATGAGGACGGTGCTGCGGGGCCGGGTAGTCAAATCGGTCACCCTCAGCGACTGCGAGAAGCTCCAGAGGATAGGGTTCGTCAACAGGAATGTGGAGGAGTTCCAGTGGCTCGTGGGAAGGGCTGTTGAGGACGTTGCTTCCAGGGGTAACACGGTTAGGGTTGACTTGGATGAGGGGGTGAACCTGCTCATCGCTCCAGAGTACGGAGGCGTGGTGCTCCTCGGTGAGGCCGGTGACGAGCTGGAGAAGTCGCATCTGCGTATGGGTTTCGACGACGACAGCGTCCTCACTGTGAGGCTCACAAGCATGGGGCTGATACTCGCGGTCAGGGACAGGGATCTGGAAAAGTCTTACAGTTATAGGAGGGACTTCCTCACCGGCGTGTCCCCCCTCGAAGACGCCTTCGCATCGGAGTGGTTCTCTGAGACGCTGTCTCGGCTAAACCGTGGACTCAAGCAGGTCCTGGTGGGGAAGGACGCTGTTCTGGTGGGCCTCAGCAACAGCGCTTTCCAGGACGTCATCTACAGGGCTGGGCTACACCCCAAGAGGAAGGCCTCGTCCCTGAGCGCCTCGGAGGCCGAGGGTCTGTTCAACGCCGTGAAGGGCTTAGTTGAGGAGAGGCTGTGGCTCGGGGGCAAGGACGAGTTCGTGGATCTCCACGGCAGGCGCGGAGGCTACTCTCCTAGGATGGGACCAAATATGAAGGGATCTGCATGCCCCATATGCGGTGCTGAGATAGAGGGGCTTAAGCACGGAGGGGGCACCGTGTACCTGTGCCCCGTGTGCCAGGTCTAGTTGATCTCGATGCTGCCTATGCTGGTCTTCGCGGCGATCTTCACCTGGATCTCCTTGCCTAGGTACCCGTCCGTGGATGCCACCTTCCTTCGACTCTCGTTGATGGTGTAGGACAGGGTGGGGAGGTCCACGTTCACTGAGCCCAGGCTGGTGCTCAGGTTAATGTCGTAGCCTATGTTGGTGGACTTGGGTAGTGTTAGGTCTATGGAGCCGTTGCTGGTGTCCAGCGCGTAGTCGCCGCTCCTGGTTGCGGGTATGGTGAGGTCAATGGAGCCGTTGCTGGTGGACAGGTCGACGATGGAGGCCTCCACCTCACCGCTTATCCTTCCGTTGCTTGTGGAGCCTCTGATTGTCTCGGCGTACATCTTGTCCAGGGTCATT
This sequence comes from Candidatus Bathyarchaeota archaeon, assembly GCA_043826455.1. GTDB lineage: Archaea > Thermoproteota > Bathyarchaeia > TCS64 > TCS64 > RBG-16-57-9. Next base: position 102,255 of record JBDRQD010000048.1, on the reverse strand, counting down.
CTGCCGTTGCTGGTGTGCAGCACCATGTCTCTGCCTGACACGTCTGTGAGAACTATCTCCCCATTGCTGGTAGTTACGTCGAGGTCCAAGACCACGCCCTCGGGAACCTTCGCGCTCACGGTTATAGCGTAGTTGCTCCAGTTATCCCCTGGCACCGTGAACTCCAATGAAAGCCTCTGTGTGCCAGCCAGGTCGTTGTCAGAGAACCATATCTGTACCTTGTCAAGGTTTTCCTGCGCCTGCCTGTCAGAAGCTCCCTTTGCCTTCATTGTCAGGTCAATTTGGTACCCGGGCTGGTCCCAGGTCTCCACCGTAATCCCCCCGTTTTTGTTGTCGATCTCAAGGTACAGCTTCTGGAGGTCAACGTCCCCCGTGAGAGTTTCTGTCTCCTGTATCCGGTAATTGGAGCCAACTGTACCGAAGCCTTCACCTATGCTCTCAAAGATGGCGAATCCCTGCGTGAAGAACAGGGCCAGGAATAGGCCGCCGATCATGCCTCCGAATAGGCCCTGCAGGGGGTTGCGTCTGCCTCCTTGGGATAATAGGGCGTTGATGATGATGCCTGCCCCCATGAGGACCAAGACGTAGCTTATGATGTCCAGGGAGGCGTCGATGTACCTGAAGAAGTACCAGCCTCCTCCGAGCCCCAGGAGGAAGCCCCCGAAGCCCATTCCTGAGTTACTCATTTCAGTTCACGTGTCTGTTACGGGGTGTTGCATAAAACTGTATCCCATTTTTTGAGGAAGCCAGAGATTTTGTGAAGGGGGGTTCTTTTTACAAGTCTCTGGCCCTCAATCAAACCATGAGGGAACAATATTTTGTTTTATTGTATCCTGAAAGAAGGGGTGGGTGGTTACTCGTTGATTATTGGTTCACCGTAGGTCAGAAGCGTTATGGTGCTCTTCACGTGCTCCAGGCGCCTAACCTTGTTGAAGACTATCTCCTTGACCCTGTCCATACTCTCCGCCTCCATCTCGATGATGAGGTCGTAGATACCGTAGAGACTGTGAATCCCTATGATCTCCTTCACGCCTTCGAGAGCCTCAGTGATGGACGCCTCCTGCCCTAGCTCTGTGTTTAATAGAACGAACGCCTTCATCTGTACCAATATGGATAAACGGGCTCACAGATATCTACTTTTTGCATACTAGAGCGGGTTTATTGTATCTGACTTCACCATGAAGAAGGAAGCCGCGGATAGAGCAGCGAGCAGAACGAAGGACAGGAAGGCCAGCCTATAGCTCCCCGTGACGTCGAAGACGTAGCCGGCGAATATGGGGCCGCCCACGTTCCCGATCATCTTGAAGGGAGCCATCATACCCGATATTGTGGCGAACCTTTTGCGGCCAAAGAGTTCTCCCCTGAAGGCCATCAGAAGAGGGATGGCACCTCCGTAGGCGAGGCCGTATACGATGACGAACGCGTACACGTGGACGACGCTGGACGCGTAAGCGAAGACCAGGACGCCTATAGCTTGGAGTATCATGGTGGCTGAGAGGAGCAGCCTCTTGTTCACGAAGTCCCCCATGGTGCCGAAGACAAGGCGCCCGGCTATGCTGATGAGGATCATGAGGCCTAGTATGGAGGCCGCTGTCTCCTGGTTGATGCCTATGGACACCAGGTGAGGTATCTGGTGGAGCACTATGGAGCCCAATAGGAAGCTGCGGAAGGACTCCCCTAGAAGCAGCCACCTGAAGGTGGGGGACGATAAAGCCTGTTTCGTGGTGAACTCGGCCTCAGCTTTGCGGTTAGTCAGCCCTGAGCCCGTGTCGGCGCTCATAAGGAGGGTGTCTCCGTCGGGGAGCAGCCCCATGTCCTCAGGCTTGTCCCTGAAGATGAGAGCCAGGGTTAGACCCGCAATCCAGAAGGTTATCCCACAGTATACGGCGGTCATCCTCCACCCGTTCATGGCTATGGATTTAGCCAGTAGGGGCACTATGATGGCGCCGCCGAGGCCGGCTGCCATGGCGTAGATGCTCATGGCGCGGCTCCTCTTCCTGATGAACCACTGGTTGATGATGGTGGCCAGGCTATGGCTGAACCCCGTGTTGTATCCTACGCTTAGGACGCCCCCGTAGATCAGGTACAACATCCAGACGCTGTCCACCCGGAGCATGGCTATGAAGCCTAAGCCGGTGAGGAAGGCACCTACCGCTAGGAGCTTCCGAGCCCCATATTTGTCTATCAGGTACCCCACGACGGGCCCCTCCAAGCCCCCTTCGAGGCGGGAGAAGCTTACAGCGCCTGAGACGACGGTGTTGCTCCAGCCGAACTCCTCCCGGAGGGGTGTGTAGAAGACGCTGAAGCCGTAGAAGTACATGCCGGAGTCTAGGGCGTGGAGGATGACGGCCCCTAGGAGTATCCAGTACCCGTAGAAGACTTCCCCCAACCTGCGCCTCACCTCCAAAAAATCACCCCGGTGAATCCCTTTAACCGTATGGCGGCGGTATAAATCATTACCCGGCGTTCCATGGAGTTGAACGACTGATCTATTCCCTGGGATTATCTTTGACCAGGGATAAGCATACCTCGATAGGGTATGTCGAAGCAGGTAAACGTGCTACTGGTGGCCTTCGTCGTAACGGCCATGTGTCTACCGGTCCTAACCATCTCAGCGTGGCAGAGGACCCAGCGGAGAGCGGCTGAGGACAAGGCGGCATCCGCCGCATATAACCACCTCGTGGTGTCACCCACCTTCATGTTCGACGGGTTTAAGGAATCCGTGCAGGTGAAGACTGTCCAGCGCCTCGGCGACGGGCACCTCGTCTGCCTGGAGTTCGAGTGCGGCCACAGCAGCTACGGTAACCGTTCAGGACAGATGCTCTTACAGGTGGTAACCCGCCACGTGGCTGAAGCCTATGTCATCAATAACAGAGTCGTGGGTTTGGTCTTGGACGGTATCTGGGACGAGGTGGGGCAGGCCTTCATTGAAGGATGAGGCCTAAAGCCTCCTCCATTTTTATCAGATCCCTAAGTGAAAGCCTAGAGACGCTCTTACCCCAGACCCTGTCCGGCATAGCTGTGTGAGCCATCTTGAACCTTGCCTGCCGCTTAGTCTCACAGCACCCAGCCCGTATCAGGGCTTCCCTGAGACCGTTCTTGACAAGCTTGTCGCCCTGTAACAGAAGCTCACGCATCACCTGCTCCACCATCGTCTCGGGCTCTCTTGGCTTCAAAGATACGATCCAAGTGGATGTCCCGGGCTCGGGTATGTAAGCATCGGGCAGCACCTCATCAACCTTGTTTACCGTGAAATATAGTTGGGTCACATACGATAGCTTCGTGTAGCCGGCGACGCCCACACCCGCAGTGACCCTGTGGCCGAAGCCCTCCGGCACTATGAAGGCGGCTGCCCTAAAACTGAGGCGGGGAAGCATCTGTATCATGGCCTCACTTATCATGTATGGTAGGTTTGAGACCAGACGATCGTGCCTAGGGTAACTTATCTTCAGAGCGTCCCCGGTGATTATCTCCAGCTTCGTCGAGCCCCTGAACCGGTCCAGGAGCGCTGGGATGTACTTTGGGTTCTTCTCCACGGCGATCACTCTTCCGGCGGCCGAGAGTAGAGCCTCGGTTATGTTCCCCAGGCCCGGCCCCACTTCAACCACTGTATCCCCGGGCTCTATCATGGCTGAGGCCACTAGCTTGGCCACAGCGGCCTCGTCCACCAGCTGCTGCTCGTCCAGGGAAGGGTCTACCTTGATGTTGTGCCTCTGTAGAAAATAGTGGGTTGTTTCTCTCAGGCGCATGGTGTTACAGGAGGTATCGGGGCTCGCCTTTGATGGACTTGACAAGTTCCAGGGTCTCCTCGACCTCCTCGTCAGCGCCCTCCACAAGGAGCCGTACCGCGCCCTCGGCGCCCGCTACGCCCCCTGCTGAGTACAGGTATGCGTCCACGCCTGTGAGGATGCCCAGGGCCTCGATCTCGGTGATGATGGTGCCCGTGAGGGGCCACATTCTGGGGCCCTCGTAGTCCTCGTCGCTGGCCAGCATGTAGAGCTCGTTGATGTCCTCGTAGCTGAGCTTCTCCAAGCCTATGGGGATTATAAGGTTGATCTGCTTGCCGATGATGTGGCCCAGGGTGTTACCGATGGTGGCGCCGTCCATGCCCCCTATGAGGATGCCGGCCATGTTGCCAAGGTAGTCCAGGACGTTGGCGCCCTTGATGTAGATGTCCCCCTTCTTCATGTCTTTTACCGCGGTGACGCGGTCGTACTTGGGCTCCACCTTGCCCTTCACGAAGACCACGTCGGGTATCTTCTCCCCCTGGGGCTGGGGGCTCTTCTCGGGCTCATCGGGGGTGGTGATGCCGCTCCTGTAGCAGCGTTTATCGATCCTCTTGCCCCAGAGCTCCTCGAGCACGTAGGCGTTGGTGGTGCCCGTCGCCACGACGACGGTTCCTTCTTTCATGGCCCTCTGCACCTCGGGTAGGGCCGCCACGGCCTTGGCTATCAGCCGCTTTGACTCGGCTACGGTTAATACGAACTGTCTCTTCATACATTGAAGGTGGGTTTCCCCGCTATTAAGCTGAATCGTAATTGGAATAAACGTGTGGCCTGCATTATGTCTTGGAATGGAAGAAGCCCTCAGAAGAGTAGCTGACAACCTTGAAGCCATGAGGAAGAGCCTGGCTGACCCGGCACATGCCCAGGGCATCCTCAGGGAGTCTCTTCAGGAAGACTATAGGTTAACCGAGTACGGGGCAGACTTCGAGTGGAGCAGCGCCACGGCGGCCTCCTACCGTGACCTGGAGCCCTGGCTGGAGAGGGTGAGGCACGGCGACCATGAGGCGCTTCTCTCCGAGGCGCCCATCACCTGGGTGATGACCCGGGGCACCACGGGGTCATCAAAGGTGGTGCCCGTCACCCCTAAGCACATGGACCACCTGGTGAGGGGCGGCTCCAGGGCCGTCCTCAGCTTCGCTATGACCCACGGCGGCTTGGAGACCCTGGCGGGCGGTGTCCTCAACCTCCAGTTCCCCAGCAACATGAAAGTGATGGAGGATGGGGGCCGAGAGGTGGTGTACGGGTTCAGCTCCGGCACCTATGCTAAACTGAACCCCATGATGGCCGGGCTCCGGTTGGTCCCCAGGCAGGAGGAGATCGATGCCCTGGAGACGGGGCTCAGCGTGGAGGGCTGGGAGAGGCGGTACGAGTACATCTACCAAAGGGTTAAAAACGAGGAGATAGTAACGGTGATGGGGGTAGCCCCCGTCCAGACAGGGTTCGCCCGCTACGTCAAGAGGCGCCACGGCGTGCTTCCCCGAGACCTGTGGAGGCTGAACGTGGTGTACACCACCAGCGTGGCTAAAATCCAGTCCAGGTACGCCCCCATCCTCAGGAACATGTACGGGAGCGTCCCCGTGGTGGAGATGTACACGGCCACGGAGGGCGCCTTCGGCCAGCAGGTGGACGAGCTACCCTACTGGGTGCCCAACTACGACCTCTACGTTTTCGAGGTTGCGACCCGCGGAGGAGTGAAGCCGCTGCACGAGATCAGGCGTGGCGAGTGGGGGAGGCTCATAGTGTCAACACCCTTGTTCCCCAGGTACCTGATAGGCGACCTGGTTGAGGCCGCAGGTAAGAACTACTTCAGGGTATTCGGCAGGGACAAGCCTCTGACTGTGCTGGAGCACGTGCTCTTCAGGGCCGTCTTCGGCTGGTTTCTCTAGGGCTGGGGGTTCCGGTCCCGGACCATGAGGGCCCTGAGGACCAGTACTGCACCGAGGCCTATGATGAAGAAGGGCCACAGGTCCCGGATGTTGTATACGATCCCTGCGCCCAGGAGAGCCACGAAGCCGCCGCCAATAATGTAGCCGAAGCCCTGGTCGAGGACGCCTGTCTTGCTGTAGGCCCACAGGCCCCTCAGTATGAGTATTACGCCCAGCCCCAGGAGGAAGACGCCGCCCATGTCGGCCCACGGGTAGTAGCCTAGGTTCCTGAGGGCGAAGCTGACCCCGAGCCACACTACGACGAGGCCGCCCACCAGGGCTCCTGCCTGGTCGTCCTCCCGTTTCTCGTCCTTCTCATCCTTCTCGTCCTTCTCATCTTTCTCGTCCTTCTCGTCGCGCCTCCTCACCGGGCGGAGCCTGGGCTCATTAAGGGGTGCACGGCACTTGGAGCAGAACTCGTCGTCCTCGCTTACCTCTTTTCCGCAGGATGGGCAGTAGGGCATCAGAAACCTCCTAACGTTAGCTGAAATCAATGCTGTGTTTAAAAATGTTCCCTACTCCTCGGGGACCCTCAGGTAATAGATGAGAGTTGAAGCCGTGAACATGAGAACTGAGAGGGCGGCCCAGCCGACCGCGTAGCCTGCGGTTGTGTCCCTGATGAGGCCCAGGGTGAAGGGCAAGGCCAGGGCCCCAAGGGACGCGAAGGTGTTGTGGATGCCCGAGATGCTTCCAGCTGACTCGGTGCCGAATATGTCGGGTATTATGGTGAAGGCTGGGCTCCTGACGAAGTTGATGAACCAGCCTAGAAGGAAAACCGCGGCGTAAACAAGTATACCACTGATGGTCTGTGTGAAGACCAGCAGGTCGAGGCCCAGGAGGAGGAAGCTGGCCAGGATCACCACCCTCTTACCCACCTTGTCGGAGACCACACCACCCAAGGGGTTAGCGAACATCCCCGCCAGGTTGAAGAGGCTGAGGACGCCGCTGGTGGCCACTACTCCTAGCCCGTACTCCTCCTTCAGCACTAGGGGCAGCCAGGCTATGAATGTGTAGTAGCTGCCAAGCCTTATGAACTGGGTGGAGGCCAGGAGCCAGAAGCCCCTGCTCCTCAGGGGCAGAGAGCTGAGGTCGATCCTACCGTAGCTGGACTGGTCACGGTCCTTGACCAGGAGCCAGATGAGGGCCGCGACGAGGACGCCCGCTGCTCCTATGAGCCCCGTAGTGGGCCTCCAGCCTATGCGCAACGCTAGGAGAGGTGCGGCCCAAGACGCCAGTATGAGGCCCAGGCTGCCGCCGATGTTCAGCACACCTAGGGCTGTGCCTCGCTCATCCGAGTTGTACCAAGCCGACACGAGGCGGACGCAGGGCACGAAGACGCCCGCACCCAAGATGCCTGCGAGGAACCTGGTGATGAGCGCCGAGGTGAGGCCTCCGCTGAAGCCGAAGAGGACGGTGGCGGCTGAGACGCCCAGGACGCTCAACGCTATAGCCTGTCTGCTGCCTTTCCTGTCGGCTAGAAGCCCCCACGGTATCTGGCCCAGGGTGTACCCCATGAAGTAGGCCGACATGAGGGCCCCGGCCTGGCTGTAGCTAAGGCTCATCTCCGCCTTTATGGTGTCCAAGACGGTGCTGTATGCGCTGTTCATGACGCTGAGAGTGGCCAGCGCCAAAAAGCCCCCGAGCAGCACCCCGGGGTACCTTAACACTTCCTTGATGCCTACGTCTTGTCGCCTCCCTTCTTCTCACGCATAAGCAGTATAGCCGGTAAGGTGGGAGCGTTGATCGCCGCCATGAGCAACATTATAGTTGGTACGGGTAGGAACCCGGATAAGACACCTGCTAGGAAGCTCCCGGCGGCGGCCCCCAGGTCCCAGAACCCCTCCATGAAGCCCACGGCCAGGGTCTTCATCTCAGGCTTCACCAGGCTTGTGAGGGCGGCCCACTCCACGGTGGCGCGGCTGCCCCACGCGGCGCCGAACACGATCACCGCCACGGCTACTGTGGCGTATCCGGTGAAACTGGCTAAGGCAAGGTAGACGAGAATAATGATGGTGAAGGTGGCTAGAAGCACTTGTTTACGCCCTACCCTATCAGAGAAAGAGCCTATAGGTATCTTGACCGCCGTGTTAGCCACGCCTAGGGCTGAGAAGAGTGCCGCCACCTGGTTTGCCTGATAACCAAGCTGAGTGACGGCGTACAAGCTGAACAGGGTCTGGAAGGTGTTGTTGCCTGTGGAGTACAGGGTCCGGATGAACGCGAGGACAGCCACGTTTCTGTTAGCCACGAGGGCCCTCAGGGACTCCGCCGTGGGGACCTGCTGGGTCGGCACCTCGGTGCCAGCTAGGCTCAGGTCCCGGGTGAAGAACCAGAACAGAATGAGCCCGACGATGGGGAACGAGAAGGATATGTAGAACATGCGCCTGTATCCGAGGGACGATACCAGTAATCCACACAGGGCTGGCCCGAGGAAGCTGGGGATGGACATGATGGTCATATGCCTTCCCAGTGCCTCCCCCTGCTTGCTCTCGGGGGCCAGGTTGCTGTTTATGGCTGTGGCTAGCTGGAAGAAGGTGCCTGTGGCCAGCACCTGTACCGCTGGTATGAGCCAGAACCATGCCGGGCTGTCGGCCCGCCCATAGAGGAGTTGGGCTGCTGACTCGGAGAGGAAGGCAAGGGCGAGCATCCGCTTCTCCCCCACCCTCCGGGCCAACAATGTGAGAGGGATTCTTAACAGGATCAGCAGGGCGGACTGGAGTGAAAGTATACTGCCTATCTGGAATATGGTGGCCCCGACGTCTCTCATGTGGAGTGTTAGTATGGGTCCTGTGACGGAGGCGCCCATGTGGAAGAGGAAGCCGCTGAAGGCCACCACATAGAAACTCGTGGGCAGACCCCCATGCAACCGCTTGGGCAACAAGACGCAACCTGATACCTGCGACCGCAAAATAAAGCTGTCTAAAACATGTATAATTAAAAAGAATAGAAAAGATGGTTTAGATGACTACCCTTTTCATCTCGTCGGCCTTGAGCACGTTCTGCCATTTGGACGTGGTGTCCTCTTGGACCTCAGCGATCTCTGCCTCGGTCATGTGGCGGAACCTGGCCTGGGGCTTCAGGTACTCAGTGATGGGTTTGAGCTCCTTGGGCTTGTAGTTCAGCTTGAAGTCTTTGCCGTCCATGATCTCGAAGAGCGGCCAGATTCCTGACTGTACGCCGGCTCTGGCGATCTCTATGGTCTTCTCTGGCTCAAACCTCCAGCCAACCGGGCAAGGGCTCTGTATGATGATTATTCTGAAGCCCTTGATGGTCTTGGCGTAGTTCACCTTGGCGATCAGGTCCTCTGGGAAGGCGACGCTGGTGGTGGCCACGTAGGGCACGTAGTGGGCTGCGAAGATGAAGGGTATGTTCTTCTTGGGCTGTCCCTTACCCCTGCTGTTGGGGCCTACCGGGTTGGTGCTCGTTATGGCGTATTTTGGCGTCGAACTGCTGCGCTGGTTACCCGTGTTCATGTAGGCCTCGTTGTCCTTGGTGATGACGAGGATGTCCTCGTTCCTCTCCGCGGCCGCGCTGAGACCCTGGAACCCGATGTCGTAGGTACCGCCGTCTCCGAAGAAACCGACTGCAAGGACGTCCTCACGGCCGATGGCCTTCAGACCCCTGGAGGTTCCTGTGAGCAGGGCACCTCCTCCCTCAAAGACTCCGCCAACCTGCGGAGTCGCCGTGACAGTGTCAGGGCAGCATGGGATTCCGTGTCTTATGACGTTGGGACCCAGTGCCTTGAAGGCTAGCCTGGCGGCGAGAGCCGCACCACATCCCTGGCAAGCGCTGCCGGGGGTGATGCCCATCTCTTCCATCGGTATCTGGACCCTAGTTATTCTTTCACTCATCTGTTTTTCACCTACTCCGTTCCTCTTAAACCCATGTCACTAGGTTCTCTACCTTTCCGCCCTTGGCAACTTGGAGGATCTTGTCGCCGATGGACACGAAGTCTCGGACGCGAACCTCCTTGCCGCCAAGCCCGGCGTGGAACTGCAACATCTTGGGTCTCTCCTTGTCTTTGAGGTCGTATAGAGTGTCCCTGAGCTTCTGGAAGCTTGGTCCTCCCTTGCCTGGGCAGATGCTTCTGTCGACCACGGCTATGCCGTCCAGCTTCTTACCCCACTCCAGCATGTCCTTGTTGGGGAAGGGTATGTAGCTCCTCAGCTTGATGAGGCCGACCTTCTTGCCGTCCGCCTGCATCCTGTCCACGGCCGCCTTGCATGTGCCTGCGATGGTGCCCATGGCCATGATGGCCACCTCGGCGTCCTCCATCTTGTAGGTCTCGATCATGCTGTTGCCGTAGCGCCTGCCGAAGGTCTTCTCGAAGCTGTCCATGACCTCCTTGTGGACCTCCTCGATCTTGAGGATGGCGTCGTGGTGTACCTTCCAGGCCATCTGTGGGTCGCCGCCGCCCCATCCCCTTCCGAAGGTGGAGGGGTCCACCTTGTCGGGCAGGATCTCTGGGATCGCCTTGTTGGGTGGCAGCCACTCGTCGACCAGGTCCTGTTCGGGTATCTCCACGGGCTCGGCCGTGTAGCTGAGGACGTAGCCGTCGTAGCCGACGGCGATGGGTATCCTGATCCTGGGGTCCTCGGCCACCTTGTACGCCATCAGAAGTGTGTCCAGGATCTCCTGGGCGTGCTCCACATACCAGTGGCCCCACCCGGTCCACTCCTGGCTCATGAGGTCGCTGTGGTCTGGCTGCATCCCCTTGTATCCTCTGTGTACCACGGCCATGATGACGGGTAGCCTTCCGCTGCCCGTTGTCTGCATGGGGTGGTGCATGTAGAGGAGCCCGGGTCCGCTTGTGCACGTGAATGTGCGGGCGCCAACCCTTGATGCTCCCTGGACCACAACCTGGCTGGTGAGCTCACCCTCAACGTTGACGAAGTCGAAGTCCCACTCTGCGTTGGCGTGCATCTCGGAGAGATACTGTGTGATGGTTGTCTGGGGTGTGATGGGGAAAGCGCTGGCCACCTGTACGCGCGCGAGCTTGCACGCGGTGGCGGCGGCCTTGTTACCTACCATTACTTCGTATGACATCTTTCTATACCTCCACTCTCACCATTTCGATCGCCTTGACTGGGCACTCGTTATCGCAGACGCCGCAGCCCTTGCACTTCCTGTACTCGATGTAGGGCTTCTTCTTGGCCTCGTCCCACTGTATGGCGGTCTCGGGGCAGAATATCCAGCAGCTTTTACAGCCAATGCACTTGTCCACGTCGATCTCGGGTGTGAATACGCGCCAGCTAGACACGTCCTTGAGGACTCCGTAGCCGCCGACGTTAATGTCTATCTTCTCCTGTGTAGCGCTCTTAACGACGGCCTGGATGGGCCCCTTGACCTCCTCGTAGCTCCTCCGTACAGCGGCGATGTTCATGTCGCCCAGCCTTCCAGGGAAGTACTTCTTGATGGCCTTCTCGATGCTTTCCAGCTTCATGGCGCCCGTGACCTTCACGAAGGCGCCCAGGATGGCTGTGTTGGTGATGGGCCTTCCCAGGGTCTCAAGGGCGATTGTTGTGGCGTCTACGGTGGCGACTTTGAAGTCGCCGCCCAGCTTGACCTCCTCGGGGGCCTCTGCTGTGTTCAGGAGAACCAGGCCGCCTTCCTTGAGATCGTCCACTACTGCCTGCTGTTTAGCGATAAGGGGGTCTAGGACGATGCTGATATCAGGGTTATGTACAAGCATACGCTCCCTGACTCGCTGGTTGTCTAGTCTAACGAAGGCGGTGAGTGGCGCCCCACGACGCTCGGTGCCGTACATGGGTATGGCCTGACTGTACTGGCCTTCCTCGTATGCCGCAGTGGCGAGGATCCTGGATGCGGTGACCGCTCCCTGGCCGCCCCTGCCGTGCAACCTTATCTCGATCAAATTGTTCCCTCTTTGAATCGTTACTCTACCCCACTTGAGTTATTAAGAATAACGATTTCAAATCAAACGAACAATACAGACATTTAAACCATTCTAAGAACGTCCAGTCAAAACCACCCTGCACTACTTATTTGGTTTGTCGCCTATGTCAGGGATAAAACAATGTCCCGTGTTTAACCTTTTTATTGAGCAATGTGATAACATGTTGGACTAGTCATGATGGTGGAGAGGGAGCAGGGCTTCCGAAAGATGCTTGAGAAGAGCATCGTCGAGAACATCAAGATAGAGCACCAGGTGGTGCTCAAGGGACAGTACCAGACAGCCTACGACCTCCTGCGCGACAGCCTAGACACAGGCATCACCCCGTGCCTTGTGGGCCCCCCCGGCGTCGGCAAGAGCCTGCTGGCCAGGAAGGTGGCCGAGGACACGGGCCGCACCTTCCACGAGGTCTTCTTCGACGAGAACGTCACCCCTAGCCGCCTCATAGGCAGCTTCGACCCCGCCCTGGTGGTCAGGAACGGCCGCAACGTAAGCAGCTTCGAGCCTGGGCCCCTCATAAGGTCCATGGTGGAGGGGGGTCTCTTCGTGGCCCAGGAGCTCAACAGGGCGACCGAGTTCTGCCAGAACAGCCTCATCAGCCCCCTGGAGGAGCGCCACTACCACCTGTTCCCCCTCGGCATGATCAAGGCCCACGAGAACTTTGCGTTCGTGGCCACCCAGAACCCCATAGAGACCTCCGGGACGTATAGGTTGAGTAAGGTGCTTGTGGACCGTATCGGGTGCTGGATCAGGCTCGGGTACCCAAACAGGGAGACTGAGATGGAGATCATAAGGGAGAACACCCCCGCGTTCAGCCTCCCCGTCTCCGCCCTGGACAAGATCTACGACATAGTGGATGAGACCCGGCATAACCCGGCCTTTGAGGTTCCGGCCTCTCCTAGGTCAGGCATCTTCCTCACCAGGCTGGTGAACAAGTATCTCTCCAGGTTCGGGGACGAGAACGCGGCCATAAGGTTCTTCGCGCCGGCCGTCCTCAGCAAGGAGATGAGGGTCCGGGAGGAGGGTAAGACGATCTCCATGCTTGTTGACGAGATCGTGGAGAGGAGACTCGGGTAGGTGTCCGATAACGCTTACATGAGGTACCCTTTCCAGTTTGCTCACTACTTTATACCAGAGTTTATTACGCGTATGCGGGTGCACCGGGAGGTGGAGGACAAGCCTAGCCCCCGGCAGGGCATCACAATGGGCAGGCTACTCCTGGCACCCTTCCTACGGAAGGGTTACCTGAGCTTCAATGATCTGCTGAACGCGGCGGTGGTCACCAGCGGCGTGGACAGCCAGAAGACGGCCGAGAAGATAGCCGTGGAGATCATGGTGAACGCCCAGTACGAGGACGATAAGCCCCAGTATGACATGAGCGGCGAGGCCCTCCTCAGCCTCCTCAGCAAGGCTACCCAGGACACCGTCTACGTGACGCCCTTCGGCAAAGGCCTTGAGAACGAGTTCGCGGCGGCCCACAACTCTGACGTGGACATCTTCACCCAGTACAAGAACCAGCCCGACATAGGCGTAGGCCCCGGCGAGGACGAGCTCATCAAGGCCGGGGTCAAGGTGATGAAGGGGAGCAAGGACGAGGAGACGCGGAGGATACTGGCCGAGATACTGAAGGAGAAGCTCCTGAAGATCGGGCGCGAGTTTGAGCGCCGGGAGGAGTGGGCCAAGCACAGGACACTGACGCCCTTCCAGGCCGGGGAGGACCCGGACCTCATCGACGAGGAGAGGAGCCTGGATAACATCCTGGACCTGGGGCGGCAGATAGATGAGATCAGGTACGACGACTTTCTCATGCAGCAGAGGGAGAAGCAGAAGCGTCACATAGTGTACATTCTGGACATCAGCAATACCATGTTCTATGACCTTGAGGGCATCAACAGCATCAGCTACAGCGTCCTCAGCATGGTGCCTCTGGTATGGGGGCTCCGCAGGGAGAAGTACGGCCTCTGCCTATACGAGAGCAACAGCCACGTCATCAAAGACTTTTACGAGGAGGCCAACCTGAACAACGTGCTGGAGGACCTGGTGAACATGGTGACCATGACCACCACGGAGATGGAGCGCAAGTTCAGCGGCGGCTTCACCAGCATGACTTGGGGTGGCACCGTCCCCGGGAAGAGCCTCCAGTGGGCCTACGAGGAGATCACGGATATCAGCGACCGCAGCGACAGGTTGGTCTTCATATTCAGCGACTTCGTGTTGACGCAGCCCGGGGAGGTCTCGGAGCAGAACCTCCAGAACTATTACATCCTAGAGAGGATGATGGAGCTGGGGGTCCGGGTCTGCGCCTGCGTATCTCCCCTGGCCAGGAAGAGCATCTTCAGGCCCTACACCAAGGAGAGCTTCGAGAGGATGAGGAAGATGGGTATCACCATGATTGACACCTATAAGCCCTCTAAGTTTCTGGACGAGGTTCACGCCTTCATAGAGGAATGGTAACCTCAGACTCTTCCGCTTGTTGAGAGTTTCTCTCTTTTTCGCCGCGGCCTTTTCCTTGGTGTTTCCTTCATTATAGATCAATAACTAGATGAAATACTAACATAACAAGGGGGATGCTCTCATCTTGCGGAGAAAAGTCAAGGGAATTCATCACGCCGTGATGATAACAGGTTGTCAATAAAGCTCTTGAAAACGACGCTTTAAAGTAGAACGGCTCGTTTCGGAAGGATTACCCCTAAATTTAAAGGTAAACCATTCACGGTATGTCATCCATTTACTTGATTCATCCTTTCAGGAAGCTACATTGACGCTTTCTCTGAGCGTCTTTTTACATCTCTGAGTGGGTTACTCTCAGTTACCGGGGCTCATCTCTCAACATGCACACGAGGCCACCGAACTGGGACAGCCTCGCGGTGTGAGATGATCCTGCTGGGATCACCCTTGTCTTGACGTTCCGGTTCTGGGCCACCTGCAGAAGCCTCATGGTTCTCCTCGCGTGCTTCCTCTGGAAGGCCTCCAGCACCAGCAGGTACTCGGGGGGTGCTTCACTGTAGACCGCGGCCTCCGCGTCCTCAAGGCTGAACACCACGGTTTCAATTCCCTCCGGGCTGCTGAGCCGCCGCTCCAGGGCCCCCATCACCTGGTTCAGGTCACCCTCCGACGCCTCCAATAGCTTTGACTTGAACATGGGAGTCGAGACCAGGCGCCTCACCTCCTCCGCGTCGGATGCCGGTTCCTCTAGGCGGATGAAGGTGACCGTGTTGAGCTCCCAGCCCTTCAGTAGCCAACTGTGGTGCTTCCTAATGTGAGCCATGAAACCTTCGTAGAGGTCTCCATTCTCGGCGGCCGCCAGCACGGTCTTCACCCCTTCGCTGAACCTTGGCCTGAGGTGGTTGACGATGGCCTCGTGGAGGGCATATTTTGACGCCTCGTACACTTTTGGCCCCGGCTTCACGGACTCGCTGAAAACGTCCCACAGGGTGGCGTGGTCCTGGTTGAGACCTATGAGGACTGCAACTGGGTAGCCTCGTCTTCTTCGGGGCATCAGTGAAGGATCGGCGGCCCCGGTTTAAAGTGTTGAGGCCGGCTTGAAGCCGGTGAGGTCCAGGATGTTGCCGCCGAATATCTTGAGGATGTCATCGTCCTTGAGGACCCCGTCGGCCTTCAACGCGGTGCAGGCCTGGTGCTGAGCCTCCAGGATGTTGATCCTCCAGCCCCGGGGGAAGAAGGTGCTGTCGGTGCCGAAGAGGACCTTGTGGCTGCCACCGGCCTGGACGGCTTTCCTGAATATCTGTTTCAGGTCCAGGTCGTAGGGCATGTACTTCATCCAGCTGTTGCTGCCGCTGCTATCCATGTACACGTTGTCGGCCTGGTACTGCATGAGGAGGACCTCACGGAAGAAGCCGGCCCCGAAGTGGGCTATGATGAACTTGAGTTCGGGGAAGTCGCGGCTGGGCACCTGGATGTCTATGGGGTTGCCGTTTCTTAGGTCGGCTTGGCCGCCTATGGTGATGCCAAAGTGGAGGAAGACGACCATTTTGCTGCGTCTGCACTCCTCGTATACTGGGTACAGGGGCTCGTCGTACACCTTCATGTCCTTCCAGCTGGAGGGGTACAGCTTGATGCCCTTTAAGCCGTCCCGGGCCGCGCGCCTCACCTGCTCAGCGGCGTCCTCATCGAAGGGACTTATGTTGGCGTACCCGATGAACCTGCCCGGGAACCGCTTCATGGTCACTTGGAACTCGTCGTAGGCTTCCCTGCCCACCATGACCCCCATGGCCTGGACGCCGTACCTGTCCAGCTCGTCCACCCACCTCTGGGCCGTGTCCCAGTTCTGATCGGGTATCTCGATGCTCTTCATGTCGGTGCGGGTGTTGAGCCTGCTGGTGAAGCTGTCCATGGTTCTGCCCCGCTCGGCCCACGCCTTCAGGGTGCCTGAGCTGAAGTAGTGGCTGTGGGCGTCCACCACGGGGATGCCGACCCTGCTGATCATGGGTAACCCCACTCGGCTTCAGCAATATAAACCGATCCTGGGGTGTCATGGCCCTTCATCAATTACTATGATAAGGTGCCACATGTTTAGACAAGGTGATGCAATCAGGTAGGCTCAGGCGCGGCTTCTTCATTTACGGGCTGCTGTGCCTCGTATGGTTTCTCGTCAGGTCGGGCCTGAAGCCTTCTAGGGCCGTGTATCCTTGCCAGAGGGCCGCGCAGGTGAACGCCAACCTGTGGCTCATCACGTACGCGTACCCGGTTCTTCACGTCGGCTCCATAGGGGAGAGGCTCAGCGACAGGAGGCTGGTGTTTCTGGTCGCCGGGCTCTTGGTTGTCGGTGGCGGGTATATAGGTTACCGGCATCTAATGGTAGGTGAAACAGATATGGTCCCAGGTTCCCAGTTGGAGCTGAGCCCCATGAGGGCTTCGACGTCACCAGCATCTGACATTTACGTGGTCACCGGCACAAACGGCGCCGACGACGTGGTGGAGAGGCTTCTGAACGTCATGGCCGGTAACGGTCTCAAGTTCTACAGGTCAGCCAAGCATGGGTCCCTGAACGGACCTGAGGGGCTCTTCTCTGCCGACGATGTGGTTCTCATCAAGGTTAACAGTCAGTGGGATCAGCGGGGAGGAACCAACACGGACCTAGTGAAGAGCATTATTCAGGCCATAGTTGAGCACCCGGACGGCTTCAAGGGAGAGGTGGTGGTTGCGGATAACGGGCAGGCCCAGTACGGCTCCGCTGGAGGAGGCGGCAGCCTGGACTGGGGCAGCAGCAACGCTCAGGACCGCGGCCAGTCCATGGTGGACGTGGTCAACGGCTTCAAGCCTGAGCACAGGGTATCAGCCTACCTCTGGGACAGTATCACCGCCACGGTGGTCTCGGAGTTCGCTGATGGGGACTTGGAGGACGGCTACGTGGTTTCCACCAGGGTGGCCACGTCAACCTCATCCATATCGGCTTACCCCAAGTTCACCACCGAGTACGGCACCATGGTCAGCTTCCGGCACGGCGTCTACCTGCCCGGGGAGGACGACTACGACCCGGGAAAGCTGAAGGTCATCAACGTCCCAGTCCTCAAGACCCACGGCATATTCGGTGTCACAGGCGCCGTCAAACACTACATGGGGGTGACCTCCGACAGGCTCACCAGGGATCTGGGCTACAGGGCCCATAGTTCGGTAGGCAGCGGAGGTATGGGCACTCTGATGGCGCAGACCAGGGTCCCGGACCTGAACATAGTGGACGCTATCTATGTAAACGCTAGGCCGGGGGCGGGGCCCAGGGCCACCTACAGCGAGGCAACATATGTAGGCGTCGTGGCCGCGAGCACCGACCCCGTGGCCGTTGACTACTGGGGCTCCAAGCATATCCTATGCGCCGTGTGCGAGGACAACGGGTGGGGCGGCACCTCCAGCATGGACCCTGACAACACGCGCAGCGGAGGCTTCGGTGACTGGCTCAGGTTGTCCATGGAGGAGCTGAACGCAGCGGGCTACGGTTTCACCTGCGACGAGACACGGATGAACGTCTACGTTGACGGAGGCTGAGCCTCTTGTCTCCGATTTGAATAAAAGCCTCATCTGTCTCCTCAAGTGCTGTGGTGCCCGGTTTCGCCGCCTCAGCTGCGCTTCTGGGGCTCCTCGCCCTCTTCTTCGGGGTGAACCTCCACAACGTCGTCGTTGGTCAGAGGGTGCGCCGGGGGAAGGAGAGGTACGCTGAGGTGCCTAGCCCGGGCAACCTTTGGACCATGTTGGCGTCTATTGGTACCATTATCTTCATGGTTGAGGCTGTTGCCTATGGTTTTCTGGGGCTGCTCGGTGGCGGCGACCCTATCCCACTAATAATGGTACCATTAGGCGAGTTTCAGGCAGCTTTAGGTAGCCTCGGCCTCGCCTTCATCGCCGCTGGGGTCCTGCTGTTCGTCTGGAGCGTGGTGGCCCGGGGAAGGTACTCGGTCTCCTGGGAGATGCCCGACGACCACAGGCTGGTGACCTGGGGTCCCTACAAGTACGTGAGGCACCCCTCCTACTCGGGCTACTTCATCATGTTTACAGGGCTGGCGCTGTTAGTCAATAACCCGGCGGTAATGGTACCATTAATCGCTGTGCCGGGCTACGTCAACCTGGTGGACACCGAGGAGGCGTTGCTGGTCTCCCGATTCGGAGACGAGTACAGGCGCTACGCGGAGACGACGGGCAGGTTCATCCCACGGCTCCGACGATCCCGATGAGCTCCGTGAGGCTCATAATAACGTAATCGGGGGCGTCCTCGGGCGCGTATTCCTGTTCCCCCGTCTTGAGCCACGCCGTGCGCATTCCAGCCCTCTTGGCGCCGACGATGTCGGACTTGATCAGGTCGCCCACGTGTAGGGCCTCCCCGGGCTCCACTCCCAGCGCCTCCAGGGCTGTCCTGAATACAATGTCGTTGGGCTTGCAGTACCCAACCTCGTCGCTGAACACCGTTACATCAAAATAATGCAGGACGCTGTACTCACCTAGGATTCGGCGGATGACGCGGCCCGGGCTAGTCCCGGTGTCACTTATTAGGCCGATCCGGACCCTGCCGTGCAGTGCCTCCAAGGTCTCCCGGGCACCCTCCTTCAGCTTCGGCGGGTCGCCCAGTACGGCCTCCTCGTAGGCGTCCACCACCGGCGTCCAGTCGCACCTGTCCCTGAGCCCCACCTGCTCCATGACGTGGCCCACGATCTCATCGGTTTGCACATGCCTGCGGCCCGTCTCCCTGTGAAGCTCCGAACTGTACCTGAAACCGGCCTGGTAGACATCTAGGAGACGGGCTTCATCCAGCTCCACGCCGTTAGCCCTCAGAAACTCCCCCAGCCTGGGCCGCCTGAACTCCCCGTAGTTCCTGTTGTGCACCAGCGTGTTCCACAGATCGAAGGTGACTGCCCTTATCAAGCTACCCATGTATGGTGGGCCCCAGTATATGAAGTTCAGCGGCTCATTGACTCGATGATCCCCGGCAGCTCATGCAGCGAATCGATGATATAATCCGGCTCAGCGTCGGTTTCCCCATCCTGGCGCGGGCTCCTCACCCACACCGCCGTCAACCCCGCGGCCTTGGCCCCTGCCACATCCGTCCGCAGGAGGTCACCAACGTGAACCGCCTCACACGGTTTGGCCCTCAGCTCCTCCAAGGCGCGTCTGAAGACTTGTGGGTGAGGCTTGCAGAGGCCCGTCTCGTCGCTGAACACCAGCGACTTGAAGTGACTTAGGAGACCCCTGTCCTGTAGGTATCGCCGCATTACCCTGCCCGGCGTGATGCCCGTGTCACTGATCACGCCGAGCCCGTACCTGCCCGAAAGTGCTCTAACCGCCTCCAATGCACCAGGCTTCAGAGGCGGAGGGTGCCTAAGGAACACGTCCTCGAACTCCCGGATCAGGGCCGCCTTCTCCTCTCCGTCCATCTCGACGCCCAGCTTCTCCACCATATAGTCCAGCCTCGCCCCCGAGTCCACCTGGACGTGCCGCGTCCTCCATTCACGCTCGTACATCAGCGTCGAGCCCCGGTAGGCCTCCAAAGCCGCCTCCACAGGCCCCCCGAATCCGGCCCCGGCAGCAGCCCTGTGAAGCGCCTCAACCCTATCATCAGTGTAGCTGACCACCTCTATCAACGTGTTCCAGAGGTCGAAGGTGACTGCCCTGATCCTGTGACCCATGGGGTCTGTATTCACCTGCGCCAGTTATATGTCCTAGGAGTGAAGTTCACGAAACCACACCCGCCACGACGGCCCCCCTAACACCTGGGCGAGCAAAGAACACGGCGGACACCGCCGCCCTCCACCGCCACCAGAAAACCCATAAAAACCCCCTAAAACACAAAACAAGCCTAAAAACAGGGAAAAGCGGTGGCGGTGATGGGACCCCCCCCTCCCCCCCACGCGCACACAAACAACAAAACATCTCAACCCAGAACCATTGAAAAAAGGAAACAATTGGTGCGACCGCCGGGATTTGAACCCGGGTTATTGGCTTGGAAGGCCAAGATCCTACCACTAGACTACGGTCGCGCAGGCAAACAAGAACAAACATGAGATTAAAAGAGTTTACTCCTGGACCGGGATCATGATCTCCGTCGACCAGTGCTCCGGAGTATCCTCATCGATAAAGCTGCCGTAACTCAGCCCGTACTCCGCAGGCTGGTACACGGCCTCGATGCTGCACATCTCAGATGAAGGCTTCAGGCCCCGCTCCTCAACATACCTGTAAAGCTCCTCGTAGTAGTACTCCACAGGCCTGCTGGTGCCTATGAACACCAGGAATGCCACCTTGATCTCGGGCATCATCTTGGTGTCCACCCCCTCCACCTCCCTGTCGATGGGGATAATCACCTCGCGCCTGCACCCGGGCTCGTCCTTGGGGTCGTAGAAGAGCACCATGGTGGGGTCCTTGGGCTTGGCCCCCCGCTCATAGAGGACCCTGTTCAGCTTGGCGCACTCCGCCACCTCGTTCTCCCCCGGCTTTAACGTCTTGTAGGCCACCAGCTCCCGGATGGTGGTCTTCACGCCGATTTTATCGATCATACTGAACCCATACGCGAACGTTGGCTATTAACGCTTAGTACAACCTGATGGGCTTATCCAGCCTGCTCAGAAGCACTATGCTGCTCCACCTGTGCTCGTCCACCACCCTGTAGCTGCACTCCTCAGCGATCAATGCAGCGAACCTCTGCACATCCTCGAACCAGGCCATCTCGTCGTACCCGAACCTAGCCCTGGCAGCCCCCACGGACATGGCCGCCTTGGGCTCCAGGTAGGTGGCGTTGGACTGCTCAGCCAGCCTGGCGTAGCCCCCGGGGTTCACCATGTTCAAGCCGGGCACCAGGGTGTGCCTGAGCACCGTGGGACAGCTGAAGGACTGCAGGAGCTCCACGGTCTCCATTACCCTACCCCACCCGTCCTTCGCCATGGGCCTGCAGACCCTGCTGTATGTCTCCTCGTCGGGGGCGCAGAGGCTCACATAGAGCTGCGATGGCTCCGCGCTCAGGCTCTGTAGCACGTCGGGTCTGGTGCCGTTGGTGACTATGAACACCGACTTGAACCCTTTACTCTTGAACGAGTCAACGAGTTCACCAAGCCGCGGGTATAGTGTCGGCTCTCCCTCCAGGCTGATGGCCGCGTGGAGCGGCTTCCTAGCCTCGTCCAGCAGCCTCTTCTCCACGTTGGGGTTGCCTCCGAAACCGTTCATGGCCTTCCTGTGGGCAGCCAGCGCACCATCTACGACGCTGTCCGGGTCCTCCGGGTCAGCTATGTCCCTGGTCTGGTCCCATGATACGCCCAGCGTCTCCGGGGTGGCCCGCCAGCAGAAGAGGCAGCTCTGGGTACAGTGGCCCAGGCTGGGGGTCATCTGGAGGCAGCGGTGTGTCGGCACCCCGTAGAACCTGTTCTTGTAGCAGTTCTCCTGGCCCCCCGTGTTGAGGCTGCGGCGCACCCAGTGGCACGTCTTCACGGCGCTGTGTGCGCCCACCAGCCTGTACTTCTGCTTCCTGTAGCTGGCCCTGAACTCTGGGGGGAGGCTCATCTCGGAGGGAAAATACGTATACGTGGAATATGAATGAAACTGTGAGGAAAGATGGACTACTGGAGTGGTCTGGACAGGCTTGTGTCGACTCACAGACTAGTAATAAACGGCCCTAAGGGAAGCCGCCACAAGGTGTACCAAGACTTTGTTTACCCTCTCGACTACGGCTACTTGGAGGGCACGGTTTCCGGGGACGGGGCCGGTGTAGACGTTTGGGTGGGGGGCCTGAAAGGCGGGGCAGTAACGGGCGTCATCTGCGCCGTCGACCTGCTGAAGGGCGACGTGGAGACCAAGCTGCTGGTCGGTTGTACCGACGAGGAGGCGGAGACCGCGTTAAGCTGTCACAACGTGGGAAGCCAGCACGCCATCCACGTGAAGAGGCCCACGTGACACGCATCACGCAACCATTAATACGGCTCAGGCTCACCTTCAACCATGGCTTCGAAGGGAAAAAGGTTCAGGGAGCTTCTGGGGCGGCCCGGGCTCCTGCTCCGGCCGTGCGCCTACGACGCGCTGTCAGCCGTTCTCATAGAGAAGGCGGAGTTCACCGCGGTGGGGACCTCAGGCTACGGCATATCGGCTTCACTCATCGGGCAACCCGACATGGGCCTCATCGGGTACCACGAGATGCTGGAGCGCACCCGAACCATAGTGAACGCGGTGAGCCTGCCCGTGGACGTAGACGTGGACACAGGGTACGGCAACGCGTTGAACGTGTACTGGACCGTGAAGAACTTCGCCAGGGTCGGCGCCGCCGGCGTCAGAGTCGAGGACCAAACTTGGCCCAAGCGGTGCGGCCACATGGCCGGCAAGCAGGTCGTCCCGGTGGAGGAGATGCTCCAGAAGGTGGCTGCCGCGTTGAAGGGCCGGGACGAGGAGAACCCGGACATGGTGGTGGGGGCGAGGACCGACGCCAGGACCGTCAACGGCTTCGAGGACGCCCTGAAGCGGGCCACTGCCTACGCAGAGGCGGGGGCCGACTACGTGTACGTTGAGGCGCCCCAGAGCCTCCAGGAGGTTGAGACTCTGGTGGATACGGTGCCGGCTCCACTGGCCTTCAACATCATCCCCGGGGGCAAGACGCCGCCCTTCGAGATCGGCGACATGGAGAGGTTGGGTGTAAAATACCTATCTGTCCCCATGATCTGCCTCTACTCCGCCACCAAGGCCATGGTGGACAGCCTGAGGGTGCTTAAAGAGCATAGGGACGTCAAGCAGCTGGCCGGGATGGGTGTGAGCTGGGCCGAGTTCAACGAACTAGTCGGCGTATCTCGTTGGAGGCGACTGGAGCTGGAGGTGCTGCCCGAGGAGCAGCTCATGGAGATGTACGGGTCAACGGACCTGGACGAGATAATCCGGTGGGAGCTCGAGGGCACCCAGAGAGTGTGGGATAAGAAGAGCTAGTAGCCGTAGAGGGCCTGGAACTTCTTTTCCAGGTACGCTATGAAGGGCTTCACCTGTAGCGGCTTCCCGGTGACGTGCTTCACCAGATCCTCGGGGTCGTAGAGGTTGCCGTACCTATACACGTTCTCGGTGAGCCAGTCCTTCACCTCACTGAAGCCGCCCTCACTGATCCTGGTCCTCCAGTCGGGTATGTCCCTGCCCAGCTTCTGGGTCCAGATGCCGTCGTAGAGGTTGCCCAGGGCGTAGCTGGGGAAGTACCCGAAGTAGCCGATGGCCCAGTGGGTGTCCTGCATGACTCCCTCGCTGTCGTGCTCGACCTCGACGCCCAGGTAGTCCCTGTACTTCTGGTTCCACGCCTCCGGCAGCTCGTCCACGGTCAGCTTCCCGGCGAAGATGTCCCTCTCCATCTCGAACCGGATGACTATGTGGAGCCCGTATGTGACCTCATCCGCCTCTATCCTGATCTTGCTTGGCGTCACATAGTTGACGGCCTTCACCATCTGCTCCAGGCTCACATCCTTTAGGGTCTTGCCCGTCAGCTTCTTCAGGACGGGCAGGTAGTGGGCCCAGAACTCCGGACTGCGGCCCACGTAGTTCTCCACGAACCTGCTCATGGACTCGTGGACGCCGTAGCTGGTCGATGAGCCCACTGGCTGGTACATCCAGTCACGGGGTAGTCCCAGCTCGTAGAGGGCGTGGCCGGCCTCGTGGAGGACGCTGAAGAGGCTGGAGGCGAACTGGGCCTCATGGTAATGTGTGGTGATCCTGACGTCGGTGTAGTAGCCGGTGGTGAAGGGGTGCTCAGTGGTGTCGATCCTGCCCGACGCCTTGTCCGACTTTGTGTCGTAGTTGAGGAACTCGGCGATGCTGTCGGCTATCTTCTCCTGGGTGGCCGCCGGTACTCTGCGTTTCAGGAACTCTGTGTCCGGCTTGGGCTGGGCAGTGATCTTGTCAAGAACCTTCTTCAAGCCCTTCTTCATCTCGTCGAAGAGCCTGGTGATGTTGTCGGCGGTCATCCTGGGCTCGAAGTTGTCTATCAACGCGTCGTAGGGGGTCTTGGCGCCCTTCACCGGCATCAGCAGCTCGGCCTGCCTCATCTGGAGCCCAATCATCTTCTCCAGGTCGGGCTTGAACATGGCATAGTCCTTGGCCGCCTTGGCCCGCTTCCAGGTGTTCACCGCCACGGTCTGGTGCCTGGCGATCTCCACAACCAGCTCCTCGGGGAGCTTGGTGTTCTCGTCGTAGGCCTTCCGCGCCAGGTGGACGTTCCTCTTCTGAAGCTGTGTTAGGCCCTCGTAGCCCGGGTGCTTCTCTATGGCGTCCAGGGTGCGCCCGTTCTCGGGGTCAGTGAGCCTCTGGTGGCCCACCTTCTGGATGAAGGCCAGCTGCTGGCTCTTGAGCTCCACGGCTCCGGGGGGCATCTTGGTCTCCATGTCCCAGTTGAGTATGGCGCCGGCTGAGCCTATGACGGCCAGCTCCTTGGATCGTTCAAGTAGTGCCTGGTACTGCTTTGACAGGTCGCTTGACATCAATATCATGGATATTTTGTCTCTGGTTGCTTTAATCTTTCTCGAAGGGTGTGATCCAGCTACTGGGAATTCTATAATATTAGAACATGGGTGGGGTGAATACGTCGTAGATGTGGAGCTCTTCTTCCACGTCGTAGGTTCGGTGCCTCAGACCCCTGGGGACGGCCACGAAGACACCCGGCTCTAGCACCACCTCGCCCCGGTCCTCGATCCACATGGTGGCCCTGCCCCTGAGCACATAGATCATATCCGTCTCGCTGGGGTGGACGTGCTCCTCGATCTCTGAGCCCACCGGGCAGGTTACTGTGAAGCAGGTGGCGTCCCCGCCGTCACCCTCCCTTGAGTACAGGACCCTCATGGTTATACCTCTTAGGAAGGGGTGGGGCCTCGCCTCTATCTGGCCCATATCCTTCACGACGCTCATGGACAATTATGGGGCTGTGCCACAGTTAACGTCTCTCCCCCTGGCCCGGCCTAGGTCTGAAACTGAAAACCAATAAAACACAGTAGCCGATATATTTGCCATGAAAATCGATGCTGACGGCGTCGAGGAGTACAGCTCCAAGGCCCCCGAGGCCAGGCGCGGCACTCTGAGGAAGCTGCGAGAAATCATAATGGAGGAGTTGCATGGGGCGGCGGAGACAATGGAACACGGCATGCCCACCTACATGCTCGAAGAAAACGTGGTGGCCTTCGCCAGCCAGAAGCACTACATCAGCGTATACCTCTTCGACGACGAGCAGAGGAAAAGGATCGCAGACAACTTCCCAGGTCTGAGCCACGGGGTGAGCTGCGTCAGGTTCAATGAGAAAGACGAGTTTCCTTACGACGCCCTGAGGAGGGTCCTCAGAGCTTCAGTGGGGTAGCTATTTCACGGGTTTGAGGAGGAAGTCCTCCAGCACGTCCTTGGCCTTCTCCCGCTTCGCCTGGAAGTCCGTGAGGAAGGTCTTCACCCTGTCGGCAAGCTGCTTCTTGCACTCGCCGCAGAGGATGGAACCGTTCTTGCACATCATCTCCCGGTCTACCAGCTTCTCGTCGTCGTCCTCGAAGAGGAAATAGTAGTAGGCGTAGACGTTGCATTTCTCCGGCCTTCCGCCGAGGCGTCTCTGCTCCTCCACGGTGTCCCTGCCGCCTGTGAAGGCGCTCATCACCTTCTTGGCCGCTACCTTGGGCGGGTCAGTGGTGAATATGGCGGTCTCCGGCTGGCTGGCGCTCATCTTACCCCCTTCGGCGAGGCCTGGCAGGAACTTGGCGTGGATCTGGGCCGGCTTGTAGTAGCCCATCTTCTCGGCTATGTCCCTGGTCATCCTCCAGTAGGGGTCCTGGTCGATGGCCGCCGGTATGAGGCACGGTATGTTTTGTCCTTCTCTGTATGATTGGAGGAAGCTCACCATGGCCTGGAGGGCGGGGTGCCAGATGACTCCGATGTTGTCGCTGTTGTTGAACCCGAACACGGCCTTCACTGTGCTGAAGGTGATCCTCTTGGCCACCTTGAGGCCTAGCTTGTAGATGTGGCTGATGTGGTCCGAGTCGCTTATTATGTGCGTCTTCTCCGGGTCAAGGCCGCATGCTATGACGTCCAGGGAGTTGTCGTAGGTCAGCCGGATGGCCTCCTCCAGCGTCAGGTCCTCCCGGTGGAGGAACTTTTCGTCGTCCGTCATCTGGAAGTACAGGTCGGCGCCGAAGGCGTCCTGGAGGTACTTGCAGAAGAACCAGGGCAGCAGGTGGCCCAGGTGGACGTGGCCGCTGGGTCCGCGGCCCGTGTAGAGGCCCACCCTGTTGCCTTTCTCGTACTCCCCCAGCCACCAGTCTAGGTCCCTGTGACTTATGTATACTCCTCGCCGTAGCTGCAGGTGCATGCCTCCGGCGTGCTTAGCGATGCGCTCCGCCAGGTCCGTGGTCATGGGCTGGACTCCGAACTGCTCCATGAGCTTTCCGTAGTCGATGTCGCCGCTGACCTCCCAGGGCGTCACCACCATCTCCTGTTTGTTCTGGTTCGTCATCCCTTGTTTTCTCCTTTCACGCGCAGCGTTGCCGCTGGGTCGTTGGCTTGGTCGGGACTAGGGTGGCTTTTAGAAATGGCTTCCTCCGCTAGGAGGAGTCTGTCCAGTCCGAGTGATGCACACTCATTCCCTTGTCTCCGAGTATGAATTGTGGCTGAGGCTTTTAAAAAGGTATCCGTTACCCGGCTATCCGCTTGTACATGGAGATCATGTCCACGTACTCTCCGCGGTACTTGATGCCGCCCGGTAGCTTGCCGTACTCAGTGTATCCTAGCCTCTTGTAGAGTTCGACGGCCGGGCTTATGGAGTAGACTTCTAGGTAGAGTATCTCGACGCCCATGTTCTTGGTCTGGGCTTCAAGCTCCCTCATCATCTCTGAGCCGATGCCTTGGTTCCTATGCGTTCTCCGGACGAAGACGCCGAGTCCTGCCGTGTGGCTTAGACGGCCCCCTCTTTTCCTGGCGTTGGCCATCCCCACCGCCTTGCCGTCGGCCTCAGCGGTGATGACAACGGATCGGCCGCTTTCGATGGCTTTCATCCTGTCCGCGTGGCGGTCCACCTGCTGGTCTCTTGTCGTGGGTTTATCGTCGCCGATCATGGCCTCCTCCTCGATGAGCTCGTTGATGAGCTCCAATATATCGTCTAGGTCTCTCCACTTCAACGGTCTGAGAATCACATCTGCACCGCCTTTAGACGAGAAAGCCTTGAACACGGTATTCACCCGCGTTCCATGTATTGGACTCCACGTTGATAACTATGATGAGCAAAGTTTTTTGACCATGTAGACGCTGTCCACGTACTCTCCCTTGTACTTTATGCCGTCAGGGATGGCCCCGATTCTTGTGTACCCCATCTTCTGGTAGACGTGTACGGCTCGGTCGTTGGTGTCGAACACCTCCAGTATGATGCTCTCGAGGCCCATCTGGGCGGCTTGCCTCTCGACTTCCTTCATGAGTTCTTGGCCTATTCCCACCTCCCTGTAGCCCTGCTTCACGGAGATGCCTAGGATGCCCACGTGGCTGAACCTCCCGGGTCTGGGCTCCACCTCGCAGCTGCCCACCATTCTTCCCTCCACTTCGGCGACCACGTTGATGATCTTGTCCTTCTCCAGGTTTGTGAGTTTGCGTGCGAGCCAGTCTATCTCTGATTCTCGGGTCTGCTTCTGGTTGACGGTGATCATGACCTCCTCCTCGACGAGGCTGTTGATGAAATCCAGCATGTCGTCTAGGTCGTCCCATTTTGGAGTCCGGAGGATGACTTCTCTGCCGTCTCTGGCTGTGAACCTATTATGGATGGTGCCGGGCTTCAAGGCTGTCACCACACCTCAAAGGGGTGGTACGTTAATAGAGGTTTTCGATTTACCGTGTTTTCTGAGACTCTTCAGCTTAACATGAGGAAACATCTCACCGAGGGTAAGCATGTAATAAAAGATGGACTTTTTTTCCGCCTTATACCCTCTAGGACGGTATAAGCACCAAGCGAACGATACGCCCACCACGCCAGCACCGGAGCCACGGTGAGGGGGGAGGGGGGTAGAGCAAGAAAAACCGGAAACAGCCGCCCCACCCCAAAAGGAGGCCAGGAAACCCGCCTTTTCGATCCCAATCTACGCAAAAACGCTATCCATTCCATACAAAAACGCGGCCCATTCAACACATAAAGCAAGGCGTGATGGAGAGCCTGATGTGAAAAAAGGTAAGGGGGTATCAACTAATGGCGATTACTTTCATTAATAGACGGGACACCAGCCCACAATTAAGTCGACGACCGAGGCACCGAAAAAGAAGATAATCACAATCATCAATAAAAAGTAACTAGGGCTCCAAGATGTCGAGGAGGGCCTGCTCCATAGTCTTACCCTGGGGCGGGTTCTCCACGATCTCCCCAAGCTTCTCCCCCTTCCGGCTCAGGACCACGACGTAGGGTATCTTAGCGACGTTGAACTCGTCCACCTCCGAGGGGCTGGGGGGCACAGCCCACTTCCTGGTGCTGCTCTTAGAGTCCCTCATCATGTGGCCGAAGACCCTCACCTCCAGGCCGGTGGCCTCATGGATGAGGCCCAGAACCGGCACGTTCCTGTAGCAGTCGGGGCACCACTCCGCGGAGAACACGATGACCAAGGCTTCTTCGGCGTGTCCTTTAATCTTGTCCGCTGTCTCGTGGTCCAGCTTGTAGCCGTGGAAACGCTCCATGAACCTGTCCGTCTTGTCCTTGGACTTCTCCAGGTACTCTAGGATGGCCTCGGATCGTTTGCGGAGTTCAGCGACTTTATACATCGCAGATGCATGTGAACCGCAGCTTATACCCCTTACCTTTGCTTCGGCTACCTTATGCTTATCCTCTTGCCCGTGGCGGCGTAGCTGATGCTCTCCGCTATGTAGCTCCCGTGGTCAGCGATGCGCTCCAGGTACCGGATGGTGAGCAGGTAGGCCACCACAGTCTTGGGGTCACCCTTGCACTCGCTGAAGAGCCTCATGTTCTCGAAGTACAGCTCATCGGTCTCGGTTTCCACCTTGCTTAGGTCGAAGATCATCTTCTCATCCAAGGTCTCGATCATTGCTAGGCTCATATCTATGACTTGGAGGGTCTTGTCCGACAGCTCCTTCACACTGAGGGCCTCGTCCTCCAGGGGCTTCCAGACGCCCAGGCGGTACTGTATCTCGCTTACAAACATGGCGTACCTGCCGTACCTCTCCAGATCGTAGGCGATCTTGATGTAAGCCTTCAGTGTGCGGAGGTCGCCGGCCATGGGCTGGTGAAGGGCAATGAGCTCGGTGGCCCGGTCCTCCACCTCCTCGGCCATGATCTGGATGGTGTTGCTCGTGCTGACCACCACTGCAATGCCGTCGAGGGCCACCCTGAGCTCCAAGTACTGGACTCCGTTCTGGGCCGCCCGCTCCTCCTCACTCCCCTTTATTGGCCGTGAGGCGTCGTTGATATCCGTCTCCCCGGCAGTGAACCTCTTGAAGCCTCCCCCGGTTCCGGAGACCCCCACGTTGACCCTTATGGACGGGTACACCTTCTGGAACTCCTCGGCCACTGCCTGGGTTATGGGGAACACGGTGCTTGAGCCATCGATCTCAATGGTGCCCGTCAACCCGCCGCTGGCGTTCTGCTCTGTGGCCCACCTGTTGTAGGCGCCCGCCGAGATTACTAGGAACGCTATTATCCCCGCGGCCTTGAGCCTGTTACTCATTTTCTGTCTTATGGGGCTACGACCCCTCGACGGGATAAATAGATCACTCCTATAATATATATAGACGGTGTAAATAATTATAGCTAAATAACTCAATATATTTTTCTATGTTTTATATGGCGCATATAAATAGAACATATATGTATTTTAGACACGTCACAGATCCATAGACTGGTAAAAATACATGTCAAAAGGTTCAGATCCGGAGGAGCTGCGTAAGATACAGGTTACGGGCGGCTCCACCTACATAGTATCCCTCCCCAAGAACTGGGTGGAGCAGATGGGGCTGCAGAAGGGAAGCATCATCCGCATATCCCAGAAGGACGACATGACCCTGTGGCTTCAGCCCCAGGGAGCTGAGACCACCATGGGTACTAAGAAGGCGGTCATAAATCCTAAACCCGAGGACAAGCCTGAGAGCATCGTCAGACGCGTAGTCTCGGCCTACCTCATGGGGTACAACATCATCCAGCTTCGCAGCAGCCAGAAACGGTTAGACAGCGGTCAGAGGTTCGCCGTCAAGGACTTCACCCGGAAGAAGCTGGTGGGCACCGAGATCCTCTCCGACCTTCCCCAGGAGCTCACCCTCCAGGTGCTCCTCAGCTACTCGGAGCTCTCCGTGAAGGACGCGCTGCGCAGGATGAGCGTCATAGCGGCCTCCATGCACAGGGACAGCATCACCGCCCTGGGCACCGAGGACACCCACCTGGCCCGGGAGATAGTGTCCATGGACGACGAGGTGGACAGGTTCAACCTCTACATCATAAGGCTCCTGAAGGTGGCCGTCTCGGACAGCTACATACTCAAGGAGAGCGGCCTCAGGTCCCAGCGGGAGTGCCTAGGCTACCGGCTCATCACCAAGAGCGTTGAGCGCATGGCTGACCACGCCGTCAACATAGCCCAGAACAGGCTGGAGCTCACCCTAAGCACCCCGGACCCGGAGATCCTGCAGGAGCTCCAGAAGCTCAGCGCCATAGCCCTAGAGGTCTTTGAGACCAGCATGGAGGCCGTCTTCGATGAGGACTACATGGAGGCCGACAGGGTCCTGGAGAAGGCCCAGCAGGCCAGAGGCATGGAGGCGGAGGTCATCCACCAGATAGTGAAGCACGCGCCCCCCGAGGAGGTTCCCGCCCTCAGGCTCATTGTGGAGAGCATCCTGCGCACAGCCGAGTACGGCGCAGACATAGCCGAGGTCGTCCTCAACATGACGGTGAGGGAGGCTGTTACAGAGGCCTAACCCCTGTCATATGAAAAAATGTGCGCGTATCTGGCTGTTGGGCCGTAGTCGGCTATCGTCTGCTCAGGAAGAGCGGGGACTAGTGGGCTTCCAGGCTTATTATGTAGGCCCCGTGCCAGTTGTGGTACCAGACGGCGCCCGTGTACTGGTTGACGCTCAGCATACCGGTCACCTTGCCGTTCCTCATGGTGTGTATGGTGTAGTACCCGTAGAAGGGGTGGGATTCTTCGGCCTCTGAGCCCGGGTAGACTCTGTCCAGCCACTCCTGGGCTATGGATAGGGCCTGCGCCTCGTCTACGGTGGTCGGGCCGGTGCCTCCGCCCATGTGGCCTGGGCCCATCATCCCGCCGTGGCCGTACTTTGTGTTCCACATCATGTTGGGCCCGTACTCGGGGTATATGCGCCCCGTGGACTTGTCTATAAGCATCTCGAAGGCGCCGACGCCTGTGGACTTCTCGTAGTAGATCACATAGAAGTTGTACTCGAACTCCATCACCTCGTCTATCTCTATGTCCGGGTCCCCGAAGCCGTCTCTATACCTCTCCGCCACCTTCATGGCGGCGTCGATGTTCAGCCCTCTCCCGGGTAGTACTCCCATGATGAGGGCTCCTGCGAGGACTCCAAGCAGTATGAGGGCCGCGGCGACGAAGTACTGGCTTCCTTTCACCGCTTCAGCCTCCTCACTATCTCTTCGTACTCCTCTGCAGTGATCTCGCCCCGGGCGAGCCTTAGGCGGGCGGTCTCCAGTGGGTCGTCCCTCACAATGCGCCTTCTAGGCCTGAACCACGTGTAGGCCACGTAGCTTAGACCAGCCAACACTAGAAACCAGAACCACATGCAAGCCCATCCATCCTGTGCCCATCATGGCGGCGTCCAGGACGCCAAACGGGTGGCAGAGAGTCAGTGTCATGTTAAGGTAAGTGAACCGTGGATGATAAACCGTTGCCAGCCTCAGAACCTTTTTTAAGCCCCTCAGCCTTGGTGAGTATCCTGCTGGGACCGTGGTCAAGCTTGGTCTAAGATACGCGGTTCGGGACCGCGTGGTCCCCGGTTCAAATCCGGGCGGTCCCACCACCCCACACAATAAAAACGTGTGCAAGTACCAAAATTTAGTTAAATGCAACCCGAAAAAATTTCACATTCTTCCACGCAGCAGTCATTTTATGACCGACTCACCCGCCTCAGCAAGTGTTAAAGGCTCAGTTTCCGCGATATCAGTGATAACTTATGATCATTCTCACAGAAGAGACCAGGAAGCTGTTAGCCGACCTGGAGAAGGGCATCGATAAGAAGCGGATGCAGGCCAACTGGGACACGTTGAACACCTTCACGCCCATTCACAGCGGAAGCCCGGAGGAGATGCTGACCATAGGGTTCCTCAGGGAGAGGCTGGAGGAGTACGGTCTGGAGCCCAGGCTCCACATGTTCGAGGCCTACATCAGCGACCCCAAGTATAGCCGCCTCAGGATCACCTACCCCGTGGAGATGGAGGTCCAGTGCACCCCCTACAGGCAGGTGGGCACCACCACCCCAGAGGGCTTCGAGGCCGAGGTCATCTACGTGCCGCCGGAGGAGATAGGGTACGCCGACTGCCGAGGCAAGGTGGTTCTGTGCGAGCAGAGGACCAGCGGCGACTGGATGGGGCTCAGGGCCGGTTTCCTGCTGCGGCTGCAGAACATGGGCGTCCGGGGCCTCGTAGTCATAGAGCAGGACGACTACATGCCCACGGTGGTTCACCAGAGGGCCGACTTCAGCGTCAGCGGCAACCCCACCCCGGAGAACATCAAGGACATACAGACCATCCCCGCCATCCTCCACGTCAGCAACAGGGACGGACAGGCCCTGAAGAAGCTGGTCAGGCAGGGCGGAGTCAAAGCCCACATAGTCAGCGTCATGGACACGGGCTGGAAGAAGCTGCCCGTACTGGAGGCCGAGATCAGGGGCGCAGTGGAGCCCGACAAGTTCATGCTGGTGAACGCCCACGTGGACACACCCCCCTTCAGCCCAGGCGCCGTAGACAACCTCTCCGGCGACACGGCGGTCCTGGAGATAGCCCGGCTCCTCAACAAGCACAAGGGCAAGCTGCGCAGGAGCGTGCGCTTCGCCTTCTGGGCGGGCCACGAGATAGGCCGCTACGCTGGCAGCACCTGGTACAACGACGCCATGTGGATGAAGCTTAGGCACCACTGCTTCTGCAGCTACAACATCGACAGCCCTGGGGTGGAGGGGGCCACCGAGTTCAGGGACATCCAGATCACGGAGGTCATGGACGCCGCCTTGGACAGCGTAAAGGCCGTCACGGGTAAGGGCGTGGAGAGCTACAGGTGGGCGACCAGGGCCGGGGACGGCAGCTTCTGGGGCACGGGGATGCCCCATGTGAGCATCATCACCAGCAGGCCCAAGGAGCTCTACGACCCGCACGTGAACTACAGCGGCGGCGGCTGGTGGTGGCACACGCCCTACGAGACCATGGAGCACGGCGACGTGAACATCCTGGAGCTGGATGTCCGGGCGGAGCTCAACTTCGTAGTGAGGATGGTGAACAGCCCCGTTCTGCCCCTTGACTTCACCCACTACTCCGTGAAGCTGTACAACATCCTGGTGGACCTCCAGAAAAAGTCCGACAAGATCGTGGGCTACTTCAACCTGCACCCCGTCATCGAGGAGGCCGAGGAGTTCAAGGAACAGGC
This sequence comes from Candidatus Bathyarchaeota archaeon, assembly GCA_043826455.1. Taxonomy (GTDB): domain Archaea; phylum Thermoproteota; class Bathyarchaeia; order TCS64; family TCS64; genus RBG-16-57-9. The sequence continues at coordinate 68,582 of JBDRQD010000048.1, read as the reverse complement.
CGTAGCCCTGGAGAAGGCCGTCCAGTCGAAAGCTGAGAAACTGAGCGACGAGGAGCTCTCGCAACTCAACTACAGCCTCATGTGGGTCAGCAGGCACATCAACCCCGTGGCCCACAGCAACGCCGGGCCCAGCGAACAGATGACCATGGAGACCTTCGGCGCCACCCCGTTCCCCAGGATCGTCGGCATCGTGGACCTGGCTAACATGACCCTCCACCAGAGCCACGAGTTCAAGCTGCTGCGGAACCACCTGCTGCGGCAGAGGAACGCCGTGGAGGAGGGGTTCCACCAGGCCAACAAGCTCATCCGGGGGACCCTGGAGAAGCTGCAGTAGGCCATGCCAATTTCTCCCTCTCTTTTCCGCGTCGGCCTGCTTCTCACAGACAGGTGCAACGTTGCATGCGGCCACTGCTGGTTCAGCTGCGGCCCGGACAGAACAGAGACCATGCCTCAGGCCACAGCCGAGAAGGCTATAGACCAGTCAAAGGGCCTTGGCGCCCACTGGGTGAGCTTCACCGGAGGAGAGCCCTTTCTGGAGCCCCGCCTCCTGCTCGGTTTGGTCCGATACGCCTCTGAGAAGGGCTTCTACACGGAGGTCGTCACCAACTGCAGCTGGGCGACGACGACGGAAGCCGCCGCAGAGACCCTAAGGCCGCTGTCTGAAGCCGGTTTGACGGCCCTGAACATGAGCGTGGACGACTTCCACCAAGAGCACATCCCATTGGAGCGGGTGAGGCACTGCTTCAGCGCGGTCAAGATGCTGGGCGTAAAACCTGTCTTTATGGTGGCCACGAGGAATGGCAGTAGGATAACGGCTGGCTCACTGTCCAATCTCATGGGTGACCCCGACATACAGGTGCTGGGTGAGCCACGAAAGCCTAACCCATCGGCCCTGGCCATGGAGACACCCTTCACTCCTATCGGCAGAGGCGGGTGCATCACACCTGATGCGGTTGTTGAGCTCCTTGAGGCGGCGACTATTCGATGCGAGTCCGCTCTCGCGGACATCGGCGTCACCCCGGGCGGCGACGTTCTCCCCTGCTGCGGGCCCCTTGGGTGCAGAGAGGACGCTGTTCTGGGCAACCTACGCGACGAGTCCCTGGAGCAGATACTCGCGAGAGCCTGGAAGGATGACAGGCTCACGAGGATAAGGGACGGTTTCCAAGCAAGCGGAGGCTACGCGAGCCGCTGCCACGCGTGCTACAGGCACTTCGGAGAAGTTTAGTGGAAGGAGGGCCCTTCCGGGCCCCAATGGCTTTTCGGCAGTGGTTTTGGCTTAGCTCTCGGCATACCCTTTGAGCTATTTGATCCTCCGCGTCTGCATCTAAAAGACAGTGTATGTAGCCGCTCCCTACACACTCTCTAGGCGCCGCCGCAGGAAGCCCACCTTGCCCACGTAGGTGCCGTCCAGGAGGTACACGTCGAAGCCCTCCATGTTCACGGCATCGGTCCTGAAGAGGGGCCCAAGGAGGCTCTTGGGGGACTCCGCGTTCACCGGCAGCCCGCCCAGGAGATCGTTGAACATGGGCATGATGATGATCTCGGGGCACCCGGGCTCCACCTCGTACCTGTCCCTGAACTCGGCCACCGGGTTACCCTCAGCCATGACGTTGTCTTGTTCCAGGAAGGCCCTGGCCAGGTTCGCTTGGTCGCAGACGCCCCTGACCCATGCTCTCTGGCTGATCTTGATGCCTAGGGGCGTGTTCAGCAGCACGGTGGGGTGGTTATGGGCCATAATCATGCAGTCAGCGGCCGCGGACTCGGGTGGAGGCCAGGCGTGGCCGTGCATGGCAGCCACCCTGAAACCTTCCCCAAACATGATGCCCTTGCTGCTGTGTAGATGCACCTCCTTGGGTAGGAACTGCTGAATGTTGGCGTCGTGGTTGCCCCGGGTGACATCAATCTCCTCCACGGCCCCCAGGAGTGTCTCGAAGAAGCCAGGAATCTCCCTCCTCTCCTGGAAGCTGGTGGCCGGCACCCCGTGCTTCACGTCCCCCAGAAGCACCAGCCTGTCGGGCCTGTGCTCCTCCAGGAGCACCATGAGCTCGTCCAGCATCCTACTCCACTGGTAGGGGATGCTGATGCCCTGCTTAGCCAGGTCGTACTCCATGCCCAGGTGCAGATCCGCCGCCAGCATCACCCTCTCACCGATCTCCACCATGAGGGCCGGGTGGGGCGTCAGCAGACGGATCATACAGGTGTCTCCCAGTGCCAAGGAATTTAAATCATGAGGCCCGGGGCCCTGGAAAAGAGTAATGAGGGGTGAAGCGCAGGTATCATTGATGGCCGAGCCCACCCAGGAGCACCTGGTTCTAGAGCAGATACTGCGGGAGCTGCGCACCGAGAAGGAGATCAGCAGGCTCAACTGGCAGAGACTCCGCAGGACCTTCGGAAACAGGTTCACAAGGGCGTGGAGGCTGGTCACCGAGAACCGTGTGAAGAGGTACGTTTTCAGGCCCAGCGGCCGCGAGCTGTGGATAGCCGTGGGTAACAACGCCGAGTACATGATCTACCCCCACGCCGGGTACTGCAGCTGCAGCGACTTCTACTTCAGGGTCCTGGACCAGGAGGTGGCCCTCTGCTACCACGTGCTGGCTCAGAGGCTGGCCGAGGCTATCAGCCACTACGACACCATCCTGGAGGACGATGAGGCTTATAGGGAGCTGACAGGCATCTGGAAACGGTACTCGGTGATGGACTAGGGCTAAACCTAAATAGATAAGCGGGGTTCAGTGTTGCTGATGACTTTACCGGTGCTCTTCAACTGGGTCCGGGTGCTCATACTGCTCCTGGGGTTCACCGCCTTTGCCCTAGCCTTCGCCTACATGTACGCCACAGAGGCCAAGAAGGCCCGGACCAAGTAGATTTATTACGCATCTTCGACCCTATCCATTCTGAGTCCCCATGTCCACCGAAGAGATCATTAAACGCATACTGGCCTTGAAGCCCAACATCACCAAGGAGGCAGTCCAGAAGATGATAGAGGAGGAGCGGGCCAAGGCCGCGGGGCTACTAACGGCTGAGGCCGCGGCTCACCTGGTGGCCAGCAACCTGGGCATCAACGGCGCAGGGGAGCGGATAGAGGCCAAACTCAAGATAGGTGACCTGACCACCAACCTCAGCGACGTGAGCCTCACCGGCCGAGTCCTCCACATATTCCCCAGCCGCAGCTTCGACAGAGACAGCCAGAGGAAGGGCAAGGTGCTGCGCATGATACTGGGGGACAAGTCAGGGACGGTCACCGTGGTGTTCTGGGACGAGAAGGCCGACCACGTGGAGGCCAGCAAGCTGGAGCCCGGCACCATCGTCAGGGTGCTCCACGGGTACAGCAGGGAGCGGCGGGGGAACATAGAGGTTAACATGGGCAACAGGGGCCAGTTGATACTGAACCCCCTGGACGCCTACGAGGAGGACTGCCCCAAGCTGGAGACGTTCTTCCACACCCCGGCCGACGTTTTCGGCGAGGGCACCGTACACCTCCAGGGAGTGGTGGTGGACAGCTTCCCCACCAACACCTTCAGCAGGCAGGACGGCTCCGAGGGTAAGGTGAGCCGGGTGGTCATCGAGGAGGGCGGCGCACGCATCAACTTGGTGCTCTGGGACGACAAGGTTGATGAGTTCGGGGGCCTGGAGCCGGGGTCACGGGTCAGGGTCATCTCAGGTAACACGCGGACCGGGAACCAGGGCGGTCCCGAGGTCCACGTGAGCTGGGACACCCAGATCCAGGTGGTGGCCCGGGGCGTCAAACCCAAGGAGCCTGTGCCCCACTGGACCAAGATCGGGGACCTCAAGGAGGGCATGAGCAGCGTCAACGTGGCCGCACTAGCCACCCAGGTGGGTGAGACCCGCGGGTTCATCAGGAGGGACGGCACCGAGGGCCGGGTGGTCTCGGTGCTCTTGGAGGACGGCACGGGCACCGTCAGGCTCAGCCTCTGGGACGACGACGTGGACCTCACCGCGAACATCGAGTCCGGGAGCATCATCGTAGTGGAGAACGGGTACACCCGCGCCGGGTTCCAGGGCATAGACCTCAACGCGGGCCGCAACGGCAGGGTCCACATAGACCCCGACGACTTGGAGGTGGAGCTCCCCGAGCTGGAGCGCAAGATCACGCCCATCGTAGACCTCAGGGAGGACCAGAGGAACGTCACCGTCCGCGGCCAGCTCCTGGACGACCCCGTTCAACGCGACATAGACACGGTCCGAGGCCCCGCCACCGTAGCCAACTTCAGGATCGACGACGGCACAGGGGAGGCCAGGGTGAGCCTGTGGAGAGACCACGCTGAGAAGGCCATGGACCTGACCGCGGGGGCTCAGGTGAGGCTGGAGTACATGAACGTCCGGGAGCCCTTCGACGGCCTCATACAGGTAAGCAGCGGAGCCTTCACAAAGATCGTGGTGGAGCGGGAGTAAACTCACCTCTCTCCGCCGATACGTTTCCTTGGCTCAGAGAGACCCGACTGTAAGTGTGAAAAAGGTAGGGGTGGTACCCTATTATAGCGATTTTTTCAGTCATAAAATAGAGGGCGGAAGGAGTCCCTTAACCGGCAACCCTGTCCGACACATGAAAAAGAGGGGTTTATTTGCCCTTCTCCACCTTGCTGAGGCTCCTCTCGAATATCTCCAGGCTGGGCTCCACCAGGTCCCGGGTTATGGTCAGTGGGGGCATCCAACGGATGACGTTGACGCCGCAGTTGACGATAGCCAGTCCCTGCCTGAAGCACTCCATCATCACGTCCTCCGTCTCCTTCCTGGCGTACTCCTTGCTGTCCTTGTCCTTCACCAGCTCCACGCCCACCATGAGGCCCTTGCCTCGGACGTCACCTATCATGGGGTGCTTCTCCATCATCTCCTCCAGCCGCTTCTTGATGTAACCGCCCTCTCTCTGGGCGTTCTCCAGCAGCTTCTCCGACTTGATGATGTCGATGACAGCCAGGGCCGCGGCGCAGCTCACCGGGTTGCCGCCGAAGGTGGATGCGTGGCTGCCCGGTGTCCAGTCCTGGATGTCGGCCCGGGACGCCATGACGCCTAACGGCATGCCCGCGGCGATGCCCTTAGCCATGCACACGATGTCCGGCACCACGCCCCAGTGCTCTATGGCGAACCACTTCCCCGTGCGGCCGATGCCTGACTGCACCTCGTCCACGGCGAACAGGATGCCATTCTCGTCCAGCAGCTTCTTCAGCTTCTTGAAGTAGCCGTCGGGGGGCACCACGTAGCCGCCCTCGCCCTGGATGGGCTCCGCCAGCAGCATGGCCACCTCCTCTCCGGGCACGTACTTGTGGAACAGGTACTCGTCGATGTAGTCTACGCAGGCATAGTTGCAGCTGGGGCACTCCAGGTGGAACGGGCACCTATAGCAGTACGGGTAGAAGATGTGCTCAACGCCGGGCACCAGGGGGCTGAACCTGCGCCTCTGGTAGGGCTTGGACGCGGTCAGGCTGACGGCGCCCATGGTGCGGCCGTGGAAGCTGCCTATGTAGGCTAGCAGGCCCTGCCTCTGGCTGTGCCAGCGGCTCACCTTTATGGCGGCCTCGATGGCCTCGGCGCCGCTGTTGCCGTAGAAGAACTTTTTCTTGTGTTTACCCGGCACCAGGTCGTGGAGGGTCTCGCCCAGGTTCACGTAGTCGTCGTAGTAGAAGTCCGTGTAGCTGTAGTGGATGAACTTGTCCACCTGGTCCTTGATGGCTTTCACCACCTTGGGGTGGCTGTGGCCCACATTGCAGACGGCTAGGCCCGCGTTCATGTCTATGAACTCGTTGCCGTCTACGTCGATGACTATGTTGCCCTCGCCTCGCTCTATTGCCAGGGGGTAGGCTCTACCGAAGCTGGGGGATATGACCGCCGCGTCCCTCTCAACGATCTTCTTGGCCTTGGGGCCGGGCGGTGTTACTTTTATCTTTGGATATGTCAAAGTTGACACCCTTCCTCTGAACTCTGTTTCTCGGCTTTAAAAGGCTGCCTTAGCTGGGGGAGAGGGTTATCTCGATGACGGAGACGTGGGCCTCATTGCCGTCGTCCCGTTTTAAATTGTCAGTGCTCACCCTGATGTTCCTGATTACGGCGTCCTTGAGGAACACCCTCCTGAGGAGCTCCACCAGGTCTACCGCCTTGTTGATGTGCTTGCCACGGGCCCTTATGAGCACCGTCTCGGCGCCGGCGTTGAACAGGGTCAGGCAGGCCACCACGTAGTTCATTATGGGTTTAATGCCCATTATGACCACGTTTCTCTTCCTGGGTTCACTGCTTGATATCTGTCTCTCCACCTTTGAGCTCCTTTAGATGCGATAAATGTGAACAATGTGAGGCTGCGTCGTCCTCGGAGCCGACGGGTGCTCTAAAAAGGGAAGAACACCCGGGCGAGTACCACTGCAGCTATGAGCACCACTGAAGCGCCAATCACGAACTCCGGCGGAATCTTGACCCCGTTCGTCTCGTCCTGGAAGAACCTCATTAGTCCGGCGCTGCTCTGAGGCATACCGGCGCTGCTTTGCTTCTTTTTCTTGCTCATAGTTGTTCGCCAAAGGGTACACGGGGCTGGAATAATAAGGTTTTCTTACCTCTTCTCCTTGGGCCTCATGAAGTCGGTGAGGTTAAACTGGGTGGGCTCATCCTCCTTGGGCTTCTCGTCCACGAAGATGCTGTCCAGCTCCTCCCTCACCAGCTCTAACCTGTCGCTGTAGTAGTCCCCCAGGTTGTACTTGTCCACTATCTTGGCGGCGGGGTCCAGGTACTTCTCTATCCCGCCCCTGTGCACCGTCATGATTATGTTGCCTCCGCACCTGTCGCAGCCGCCCTTCAGCGGGGGCCTCCTGAACTTCTTGTTGCATTTGCTGCACCTGAAGCCCTGGCGTGTGAAGGCGCGGAGGTTACCGACAATGTCCTTCATGAAGTGGCTGTTCAGTATCTTCAGGGCTACGGTCTGGCCGTCCACGGCTCGCAGCTTCCTGGTGAGGTCCAGCTGGCTATCCAGCTTGTCCAGCATAGTCTGCAGGGTGGTGTAGGCGCCGAGGTGGCTTCCGAGGTTGATGTCGCTGCACTCCTTGGTGTAGCTGAAGCCCGCGTACTGGGCCTGGGTGCCCAGCCTGCCGCCCAGGGTGTCCACCAGTCCCTCGAAGTCGCCCGGCTTGGCCCTCCTCATGGTCATGTCGTAGAACTCGGGCGGGTACCTGCCCACGACGTCCATGTTGTGGCTCTCCTTGTCCACCTCCTCGGGGTTCAGGTTGGGTATTATGAATAGGGGCGCATCCATGAGGCCGCCACTCTGCTCGGGGAGATAGGCCTTGGAGAAGTTGAGCAGCGGGTCCAGGGCTAAAAGCACGGCGTCCTCGTCGCCGTCGCAGTTCCTGCGCTTGGCCGCGTGCCAGTAGGGGTGGGCGTAGCAGTTCCTCACCTTGCTCCAACCTATGAGGCGGCCCACTATGGAGGCGGAGGTGTGAGGCGCCAACCCGACAATTATGTGGCCCACCAGCTGGTTCCTGTTCTCCACCTTGTAGTAGGGCTCCAACTTGTAGAAGTCGCGCAGCTCGTCGTCCAGGAACCTGGCTGCCTTGACCAGGTAGTCGCCACAGTCCTCGGGCAGAACCACGTCCTGGACCATAAGCTCCAGCATCTGGCTGCCCCGGGTCAGGGGTTCTCCGTCCACGTCGTGGGTGTACCCCAGCTCACGCAGCCTATCCACTGGGACCCCCACCTCGGAGGGCTTGAAGTGGGTCAGTGGTATGTCCGTGAGGTCGTACCGTAGGGTGCCGTCCTTGAACACGCTGAGGTCGTACCGGGCCCTGAGTATGGCCTTGCCCAGGTGCTCCGGCATCCTGGCCTTGTTCATCAGCCTCTTGACGCACTTGATCCTGTCAGGGATGCTGCCACCTACGTGCCTGCGTGCCTTCTCCAGCTCCTCGCGGAGGTCCAGCTCCAACGTCTCATACATCACGGGTTCAACGTTGCAGGCTGGGCACCTGTCACCCTCCACGGGCCTCCTGCACCGGGGGCACTTCTTGGTGACCCTGGTGAGGCCTCCGCAGTTCTCGCACAGCGGCGTGGTAGAGTAGTAGCCGCACGTTGGGCACTCCCTCTGCGCCAGTTCGACCCTGACCTTCTCCCCGCGCCTGGCCCTGGTGATGTCCCTCTGGGGGCCACCCGCGTTGCCCACGGGGAACAGGCCGTGGACGTAGGGGTTCATCTTCCTCTCCTTGGCTTTCTCGGGGCGGCCCATGCGGGCCCCCACGTAGACGTAGGCCTTCTCCATGACCCTGAAGCCGGCCCATGTGTTCACCTGGGCGAGGGGCTCAGCCTCCTTTGCCTCCACGTACTTCGAGCCCAGGGCCAGGCAGCGTTCAAGGATGGGGGCGGCCCCCTCCAGAACCACCCCGCCATTTTCCGTCTTGTGGGGCACCAGAAGAATCTCGAGGGCCTCCTTGTCCTCAGGGCTCAGCTTTATCTCTGGGGCGCCCCAGTCCTCGGCTAACATGTTCCTGAGGCTCAGCAGCCGCTGCATGGGTACCTTGGACCAGTCATAGGTGTAGCGGGGGTGGAGGGGCGCATCTATCTTGGTGAGGGCTAGGGCCTCCTCAGGCGTCGGCGCCTCGGAGGAATCACCCAGGAGTCCACGAATCCGTTCCTCGCTGATCCCTGTGAGTTCCTCGACAGGCTTCTCTCCGAGCGCCTCGAGGGCGAATTCAATGTCGTACCGCCACTGATCCTCGTCGTAGCCGGCTGGCAGCAGCGGGTGGTTGAACTGGATGAAGTCCCCGGCGTTGATGAGGACATCGCCGTTAAACAGTATCCGGTCAACCCTGTCGTAGACCCTGCGGGCCGTCTCCTCGTCGTCCACGCGCACCACGCTACCGTCCTTGAGGCGTACGACGGGCGGCTCGATGGTGTCCACGGGGCACACGGCCGCTGACTTGCCGGGCAGCTCTATCCTCAGCTGCAGGCCGGTGGTCATGAAGCCGTTGAGGGTGATCATGGTGGCCGGGTGGACTCCGCAGGCGGCCAGCCCCGTGGTACGGGCTCTGCCGTACCTGAGCCGGAAGCCGCCGGGGGTGTTGGGGAAGCTGAACACGGGGCGGCCCACGATTATCTCCTCCATGAAGGCCGCGGTGGGCTTCCTGGTCTCCTCCTCGCCGTTGCTGGGCTTCTTCCTACCCAGCTTGTTGAGCCAGTCCCAGCCATCTATGCCTATGGTCTCGCATACACCGCAGAGCTTGCGGGCGCGGCCGACCACGCCGTCGACGACCACTATAAGGGCGCCGCCCCTGAGCCTGTTGGTCTCGATTCCTGGGACGTCCCTGTAGTTAGAGGCCTCGTAGGGGTCGGTGGAGACGCCGGTGGCCTCGACGGGGATGTGCTTCATGGCTAGTTCCAGGTCCTCGTCGGTGACGTGGTACTGGAACCGTCTGACGCTGCGCTCGTAGATGCGAACCTCCTCGATGAACCTGTTGACGACGTCCTCGCTGGGCTGGTACTTTTCTAGCCCCAGGGAGCGCCGCACGACGTCGGCGATGACCAGGGTGAGGGCCTGGGCGGTTCCTCCGGCGGGCCTGATGGGGCCAGCGAAGTAGACGCTGAGATACTCGGAGCGGTCCGGGTTCTGTTTGATGACGATCTTGGGTATGCCCTCTATGGGGGCTATGGTGACTCCCTCGGTCATGATGGCGAGGGCCGTCCTGATGGCCTGGTCCGCGGCTCTCTCCCGCTCCATGGAGCCGAACCTGCCCAGCGTTATCTCTTGGGCTATCTTGAAGCTCATCTCCTGGCGGTCCATGCCCTCCAGCTCCCGCATCCTCTGAGTGATGCCCGGCGGACCGATGAGCTTCTCGATCCGGTCCGCGATGTCCGTGGTTATCGCCGGCTCAGGCTTTAGGGCGGCGTCCAGGCCTTTCAGCCGGGCCTCCTCCGCCACCTCGTACAGGCTGTTGAGCTTGTCCTCTAACTCTTTGAAGTACGTCTTGTAGGCCGGGGGCATCTGGACTTCAATCAACTTGGGGGTTTCCTATGGGCTATCTAAGTGGGTGTATGATACTGGTGGCTCAAGGCTCTTTACTTTTACTCGAGCCGGCTCACGTCTTCTTCATGGCCTGGACGAGGGCACCTATCTTATCCTTGATCTGATTCTCCTCCTCTACTAGGGTGCCAGTCACAATGGCGTCCGCGCCAGCCTTGCTCGCGGCTGCCGCGGCTTCCGGGGACCTGATGCCTCCACCCACCACCAGCGGGACGCTGAGGTGTTTCTTGACCGCGCCTATCATCGCAGGAGGTATGGGTTCCCTGGCGCCTGAGCCCGCCTCCAGGTACACGAACCTCATGCCCAGGCTCTCAGCGGCCAGGCTGTACCCCACGGCCAGCTCAGGGTGCCTGTAGTTGATGAGCCTGGCCTGGCCTATGTAGCCGGCCACGCAGCCCTCCCCAGCAATTATGTAGCCCATGGGTATGGCCTCAAGGCCGTACCTTTTGACCAGTGGGGCGCTTATGACCTGGGCGTCGATGATGTAGTAGGTGTTCTGGCTGTTCAGCAGACTCATGAACCAGATGGCGTCGGCGTGTCTGCTGACCCCCATGGGGCCATTGGGGAAGAGGATCACAGGCACGTCGACCTTCTCGTTTATCCTCTGGATGGCTGCGTCCAGGTCCTCCTTGGCTGCCAGGGTTGAGCCGCCCACCATGATGGCTGCTGTGCCGCCCTTCTCGGCCTCGTGAGCCGTGGCTGCGCAGTCGTGGCCCGAGCTCTTGTCGGGGTCTACCAGTGTGATGTGTATGCAGCCGTCTTCCCTGATCTTGTCGAGTAGGTACTGCTCCACTTTTCCGGTCATTGCTTCGGAGGCTCCTCAACGCCGTAGAACTTGTCCACGAAGATACAGTAGGCGTCTACGGGGTCGGTGTTCTCCGGGACCGGGAACTGGTTCTTGAGGGAGCAGCTGCTGCAGATGATCCTGGCCAGGCCTTCGCTCGGGTGAATTATGATGCCAACCGTGTTCATGCCGCAGTTGGGGCATAGGTACTGGTCTGGCAGTCTCCTCTTTATTATTTTGACTACTTTCTGTCTTTTTCGTCCCATCTTGCTCCCTCTGTTGGTTAGGAGTCCTCTAGGTTAGTCTTAAGAGTAGTGGAAGCCGCCGTTTATGTTCGTTTGCTTTTATTCGTCTCAGAACAGCCTCAACTTGATCAACTTCAATTTTCAGATCCTCTGCTATCATCTGGGCGCTCATACCCTTCTCCAAGCTGAAGAGGATCAGGTCCAGCGTCGTGTAGTCTATCCCCAGTTCGCCTTCGTCCGTCTGCCCCGGAAAGAACCCCGGTGACGGAGGCTTCCTGATGATGCCATTTGGTACGTTGAGGTGCCCGGCCAGCTGCCTTATCTGGGTCTTGTAGAGGTCAGCAAGGGGCATCAGGTCCACTCCGCCGTCGCCGTGTTTGGTGAAGAACCCTGTAATGAGCTCGGTCTTGTTGGAGGTGCCTATCACCATCCGGTTCAGCCTGTTGGCGAAGTGGTAGGCCGCTATCATCCTGAGCCTGGATTTGATGTTGCCGCTGGATATTCTGTCTGTGATGTCATAGAGGGGTAGCGTATCACGTATCACATGTAATATTGGCGTGATATCCACCGTGTTACATGTGACGCCGAGGCTCTCACAGTGTTGCATCACATCCATGATATCACGCTTAGGTGTCGCATCACGGTCTGGAAGTGTGACAGTTGTGACCTTCTCGGGGCCTAGTGCCTTAACTGTCAGTGAAAGGGCTACGGCTGAGTCTATTCCTCCGCTGACAGCCACGACTGCTCCTTTTAGGCCTGCATTTTTAATGTTGTCAGCTATGAATTCTTTGATTTTTGGCTCAATTTTCTCGCAGTTTATCTCTAGATCTTTGACCGTGACCATGTTTAGATGACTTGAATTAAGTGATAATAAAGACTTCCATCCAGCCCATTTACATTTTTATATAAATATTATTAATCTATTTACATGTATATTGCATCAAAACGTAAAGTTTTAGTGTTGTAGAAGGCAATCACTTTCAATACAAGACCACGCTCATTGGTATACGATTTTGTAGACAACGTTATATCTCGTTAATGTGATATCACTGTGAGGCGAGCCTAGATTGGCGTCAGAGAATTACCAAAATATTATCCAAAAAACGTTTCAGGACCCGATATCAGACCTATTACTTAAAAACAGTAATTTAACAAGAGTACAATTTGAATCGCTTGTAATTGATTTACTAACTGACATAATATCAGATAAAAAAATCCCTTTTCATCAAAAAGCATATTTTAGACGTAAAAAAGTAAGTAGGGGCTCATTTAGCCGCTCGTTAGCTCAGGCTCGTGGTAACGTTATCTCAAGCATCTTTACCATTGTTTTGTTGAGTTATATCGGTGTGTTTGAGGCCAGGCCCTTCGACGACTATTATTTTTTAGCTGAAAAATTAAAAGAATACGTTATCATGCTGGAGAGCAGAGAGTTAAACGCTTCAAAGGATCTTCTGAAACAGATTGAGACAGAACTGGTGGAGGGAATATCACGTTTAGGTTCTCCCACTAGCATCAAAATGGTGTGATATCACATCATATCACAGATGAAAGGGCTACACAGCACTGGCCAAGAGCTGTCCCACCGTCACCTGGAGGGACTTTACGATTGAACATTACCTCTAATCCGGTGGTTGAAAGAGTTCGATGTATGGTCTCTGCGATGAATTCGTTGATCAAGACTCCACCAGACAGTGCGACTTTTTTTATGCCAGTTGCCTCTGAGGCAGAGATTACTATGTTGCTCATTCCTTCTGCCAAATATTTATGGGCAGAATAAGCAATATCGGCATATTTGTGACTATTTTTATTTATTAAATAATTATAGAGTATATTTGATGTTTTAAGGATATATTCTTCATCTATAACGGATATTTCGGGCTCGAAATGTAAAGTATCGGATACATTCCTTGAGATTAAAGCCTCCAATCGCATAGCGGGTTCGCCTTCATAAGTCCTGTAATATGTTAGATCAAGGAGAGAAGCCACAGCATCCAGGAATCGCCCAGCCCCTGAAGTTTTAAGCACATCCAATTTTCTTGACTGTCTGAGTATCAGTTCCAGCTCTTTTTTACCGTGAGGTAACGCATTTTCGACGTGATTTTCTGTGATATCACGTATAATATCATCTGTGACAATGTTTGTGAGGCCGGCCACAAGCATCCTGTAGGGATAATAGGCGCATTGATCTCCTCCGGGCATGGGTAGGTATTCTAGTTGTCCGAGCCTCTCGAAGCCCGAGTATGTTGATTTTAGTACCTCTCCGCCCCAAATTTGCGTATCTTGGCCGTATCCCGCGCCATCCAAAGCGATACCCAGTACCTCTTCCTCCGCTGGAACCATGTTTTCCGCCATAACTGAGGCTATATGGGCGTGATGGTGTTGTGACCTCACGGCTTCAACACCTATCTCCTGTGATATCACTTGAGCGTACTGTGATGTCATATACTCTGGGTGCAGGTCACAGCCAATCACATCCGGGTTACGTGTGATATTTAGCAGGTCACACATGATGTGCAGGGCATGCTTCTCGAACTCCAAGCCCTCAAGGTTAACGGTGTCTCCGAGATACTGGGTCATGAAGACCTTGCCATTGGTGGCCACAGCCGCCGCGTTCCTGAGCTCCGCCCCCAATGCGATACATGTGCCCTTCTTGAAAGGAATATCAATCGGGTCAGGAACGTAGCCCCTGGAGCGCCTAGTAAATGACGGATGACCCCTGATAACTCTGAGAACGGAGTCATCACTCCTGTTGACGATGTCCCTGTTGTGAAGCAGAAAATAGTCCGCCAGGCCACCCAGCTCCTTGAACGCGGCCTCGTTTGTTATTGCCATGGGCAGTCCAGGCTTGTTTCCGCTGGTCATTATCAGGGCCGGCTCACTCAGCCGTCTGAAGAGCATGGTCTGGATCCCCGTGTAGGGGAGCATCACGCCCACCCTGTCCAGGCCCGGGGCAACCAGCTCCGAGATGACCTTAAACCTCTTCTTCAGCAAAACGATGGGTTTACGCCAAGACACCAGGAACCTTCTCTCATCTGATGTGAACTCCGAATAAATCTCAACGTCATCGAGGCTGGGTGACATCAAGGCGAAGGGCTGGTAGGGACGGCGTTTACGCCTCCTGAACTCCTCGATGATGTCGTCTCGGGTGGCAAGCGAGGCGAGGTGTACGCCGCCGATGCCCTTCACGGCGACGATGCTACCTTCCAGCAGAAGTTTAGCTGTCTCAGTGAAGATGTCCTCCGTCTCAAGCAGTCTCCCTTCGCTGTCGTGAAGGCTCATGGTGGGCCCGCACTGGCTGCAGGTCATGCCCTGGGCGTCGAACCGCCTGTCCATGGGATCATAGTAGTCTCCGTGGCAGTCGCTGCACATGGGGAACCCGTGCATGTGAGTCCTCTCCCTGTCGTAGGGCAGGGCGTTGACGCCCGTGAACCTAGGCCCGCACCAGGCGCAGGCGGTGAAAGGGTAATCGTACCACCGACCCCTAGGAGTAGCCATGTCGGCGAGGCATTGGGGGCAAATGCCTATGTCCGGCGGAAAAATGCCTGAGGCGACTTTTCCGCGGTTCTGGCTCTTATCGATCCGGAAACCCTTGAACCTGCCCCTATAGGGCTTGAGCTCGTACGAGATGTCCTCGATCTCGGAGACCTCTGGGGCGCTCTCTCTGACATCGTCGAGGAACCTTTTAACCTGGGGCTCTGTGCCCTCCACGACGGCCTCAACCCCAGCGTCCCCAAGGTTAATCACGTATCCCCTGAGCCCGTTCCTGGCGGCCATCCTGTAGATGAAGGGCCTGAAGCCTACCCCCTGGACCCTGCCCGTGATGCTTACCTTCGCCTCAACCTTTCCGCCAGAACTCAACGGTATTCACGTCTATGATGAACAGCGTAATTTAAACTATGGGCAACAAGCTCGGAGCCAGGTAAACGAATCGTTTACTATCACTACGATTGTCCTATGAAAAGATCATTTCGAATATTAACATAGAATCATCTTCTGATACGAAACGGTAAAAAGGGGTGACTGTCACAACTATCATGGGGAAAGAATTGGAGCTGGTTTTCACAACCATAGCGCTGTTCACGGTGACCATAGTGGCCAGCTACATATTCTACAAGCGCATCAAAATGGCTCAGGCCGAGTACGAGGGCAGCAAGGAGTCAGTAATGAACATCACCTCCGGGTTCACCCGCCAGGTGAAGAAGATGGAGTCAGGCCTCCAAAAAATTGAGGGCGACGCCATCCAGGCCAAGTACATGGCCGCTGAGGCCCTGAAGGCCGGGCAAGGAACAAGCGAGGCCGCCCTCCAAGAGCTGGAGAAGGTGAAGGAGCTCTCAGGCAGAGTCGAAAACATAGAGGGCAGCATCGAGAAGATGCGGGGCGAACTCCAGAAGCTAGCGTCCCTACCGAGAGCCGCTGCCCCCGCCGCCACCCCAGTGGACGCCCCCATCCCCGTTCAGGGAGAGGACATCTTCCAGAGGCTCACCGACACGGAGCTGGAGGTCCTCCAGATGATCATGGACCTAGATGAGGGCTCCGTCCCCGAGATCAGGGACAAGATCAACAAGACCCGGGAGCACACGGCCAGGCTCCTCAAGAAGCTCTACGACAGCGGCTTCATAGACCGCAACACCAACAGCATGCCTTACAGGTACGCCGTGAGAAAGGAGATCAAGGACCTCCTCCTGGAGAAAAGAGAGGCAACCATAGGCCTCTAGCTTAATTCATATACCCTCGCCACCTATTCTCTGCCCATGCAGGACACGACATGGGAGAAAGCCCCGAGCTTCGAACCCGTACCCGGAGTAAAGATAAGCGTAATAGGAAACGGCATGCACGCCACCCAGTGCTACATAGTCATCCAGCCAGGAGCCGTGGTGGACTGGCACAGCCACCCCCACGAGCAGATGGGCACCCTCCTATCGGGGGCTGGGGAGCTAAGCACCCGAGCCCGGAAGGTGAAGGCCAAGCCTGGGGCAGCTTGGTTCCTCCAGCCCAACGAGGAGCACAAGTTTGAGACCACGGGCAAGGAGCCCGCCGTCATCATAGAGACCTTCGCCCCACCCAGGACCGACTACGTCATCAAGGTGAGATAAGGAACAAGGTTGACACAGGAACTCCAACCAGTCATCAACAAGATCATAGAGGTCGGTTTACAGCTGACCCCGGAGGCCTTCAACCTCCTACAGTCCATGCCCGCCGAAAGGCTGGACAAGGTGATCAGGAGAGCCTTGGAAGCGGCTGAGACTCGGCCAGACCTATTCATAATAGACGAGGAGTTCCTGCGAGGCCTCGAGGAGCACAAGCAGACCCGTCCAGCAATGAAACCCCCAGTAGCCCGGCTCCAGTCGAGGATAGAGCTTCTCTCAGGCAGGGAGTCCCAGCCTGTGGGGGACGTGAACGGCTTCATCGACTACTTCAACAGCAGGTTCAGACAGCTGGAGGCCATACTCAAGAACAGGTTCGATGTCAGGGACGCCATCCCCCTCAGCCAGGCCGTGAAGCAGCCTGTGAAAACCAAGTTCAAGACCATCGGCCTGGTGGCTGGCAAGAGCACAAGGAGCAGCCGCCTATTCCTGGACCTGGAGGACCCTGACACCAGCGTCACCGTCATGGTGTCAGGGGAGGAGGTCTCCAGGAAAGGCCTGGAGATCCTGGACGACCAGATCATATGCGTGGACGGCCTCAAGTACAGGGACGACCTCATCATAGCCAACGACCTCATATGGCCCGACGTCCCCATGCACGACATAAGCCGGGCCGATGAGAACGTGTGCGCCGTATTCGTGGGAGACATCCACGTGGGCAGCAAGTACTTCCGGGCCGACCTCTTCGACAAGTTCATCAAGTGGATGAACAGGGACCTGGGGCCACCGGCCAGCAGGGAGCTGGCCGGCTTAGTGAAGTACCTGGTAGTTACAGGTGACCTGGTGGACGGCATAGGCATCTACCCTGAGCAGCTGGACGAGCTCACCATCACCACCCAGAAGGCCCAGTACGAGGAGGCCGCCCGGCTCTTGTCCCAGCTTCCTGAGCACGTAGAGATACTCGTCATACCGGGGAACCACGACGCCGTGAGGCGCAGCCTACCCCAGCCCCCCATCCCCGAAAAGTACGCCCCAGCCCTATACAAGGACCCTAGGATACACCTGCTGCCAAACCCGTGCAACCTGAGCCTCCACGGAGTCAAGGCTCTCATCTTCCACGGCAAAGCCCTGGACGATATACTGAGCTCCACCCCGGGCTACGACTTCCACAGCCCGGTGAAAGGCCTGGAGCTCCTCATGAGGTGCCGCCACGTCGCCCCCATCTACGGGCAGAGCACGCCCATAGCCCCCGAGAAGGTGGACCGCCTGGTGGTAGACACCATACCTGACGTGGTTGTCTGCGGCCACATCCACATCCACGAGATGAGGAAGTACCACGGCTTATCCCTCATCTGCTCAGGCAGCTTCCAGGACCAGACGCCCTTCCAGAAGCGCATGAAGCTGGAGCCTACGCCCGGGGTCATCTCCGTCTATAACCTCATGACCCATCAGCACATACCTCTAGACCTTGAACGACTAAACTGAGACCCTTTGCAACCATATTAGCCACACGGAGCGCCTCAGGGGTCCTGGAGGTTAAGGCTTGGTCTCTAATGATCTTCTCGGCCAGCTCCGCTGAACAACCCACAGCCTCGTAGAACACTTCAGGCCAGTCGCCCATCCTCAAACTGTGGAGCGGGCCCAGGGCCTCGTAGCGCCTCCACCGCTCACGCCAGTCACTGAAATGTTTACTGAGAGCGCCAAGGGTTGCCTCCACGTCGGGGCGCTCCGTGCTGAAAACTATTATAGGGGTGTCTGTTGCGCGGTGTATTTGTTCAACATCTGCCACGTTGAAGCCCCCGAAGGTGACGCCTCCAAGAATGATGGCGTCCACATCCAGCCCCGATAACATGTTTAACAAAGCATCCGTGGCGTCCAGCCCATCCACAAGTATCCTGCGGAGCCGCACATCCTGTATAACAGAGCCCCGCATCACTGTTAAACAAAGTAAGGTGTACTGGCCAGCATCCGCTGAGCCCCTGCGGAAAGCCTCGAAGCTGCCGTCTTCGACCCCCGCTACCGTATAATGGGGTCTCAATACTTGTCGAGTTTTCCTTGGATCTTGGTCTTTATTAGGAATTGGGCGTAGGCCGACTTGGGGACCTTGACGGTCCCCGACTTCACAGTGATTCTGCTGATGCACTGCAATGCGTTCTTGTCGACGTCCTTCTCAAAAACCAGGCTACCGTTGCTCTCGATGGCGAAGGGACCCATCTCGGAGGCGATCTCCTTGATGTCCTCCTTAGAAAGGCTCACCTCGCCGTCGTCGTCGATGGTCAATACAAATTCTGGTCCGGAGTTAGATGCTTGACCAAGGCTGACGGTGGCGTCGGGGTCATCACCCTCACCGTTTATGAAGGCCTCGAGGGCGTTGTTGACGACGTCGGCCACGTTCTTACCGTCCTTCTTGGCCATGGAGAAGACCTCGTTGTACAAATCCGTGTTCAGGCCCCTTATTGCGACGGTTTTACGCGGCATGTTTACTGTTGCACCTGTTTATTTGTTAACTTGTTTACTTGTTAACAAGTATACTTATAAACTTATCGGGGCTGTTTACATTTTAGCCCCGGGTGGGGAGTCCGGAGTTAGATGTAAGTGTCAAACACGGTAGCCCTAGATAAGACACTCTCCAAGAATAAAAAACGCTCGGTCCGAGTACCCAGCGGGAGAGAGGCGAACTTCGCCAAATATGTAGATGTTTTCCGGAAATTGTTACTCTTAAACGAGAAGAACGACCTGGCCACGACCCTGAAGAATATCCAGGAGCTCATGAGCTTCAGCGAGAAGATCTTCAGCAGCAGCGCGGTCAGCGAGGCGTTCCTGTACTTCTGCCTCCACGGCGCGAGCACTGCCTGGGTTCTCCAGTGCGAGCTCAACATGCCCGAGGCCACCGTATACAGGGCCCTGAAGAGACTCCGCGCCATGGGGGTCGTGGTGCCCGCCCTGAAGGTGAGCAAGGTGAAGCGCAGCAAGGGTGGCCCCCGGCCAACGGTGTGGGCCATAGACAGCGCCACCCCGGAGGAGGTCAGCACCGCCCTGAAGCACCACTACAGGATGCTGAGCCCCAAGTTCAGGGTGGCCGAGGAAGTAGCCCAGACCATCCTTGACGAGTTCGCCGAGAAGGGTATACCCCTGGAGATCAACTACAGGGACATCATGCTCCAGGTGAGGGAGCTGAAGATACCCTTCAAGGGCCCAGACATCGCGGACCTGGCCGCCCAGTACCTCCACGAGCGCGGCATCAAGGTCTGGCGGTGAATCACTCTCCCCATAACTCCCCCAAAAAACCGCCCCCTCCCTGGGGAGGGGAGGGGGCACCCCTTCACTCAAGTTAAACTGTAGTACAGGGTGTCGCCCTTTTTCTCCTCTTTGACCTCGCCTCTGTTTCTCAGGTACACTAGGTGGGCGTAGGTCTCGGTGGCGGCCATGCGTTTGGTCCAGAAGCTCATCTCGGGCCATGGACGGCTGTCCCAGTGGACTCTGCTGCCCACCTGGTAGACGGTCCTCTCGCCGTCCTGGAGGGTGTCCCTCATCTCCTGGAGGCGCCTGCTGTGGTGGGAGCGGAGCTGCTCTACGCGCTCCTTGAGGTTATGGAAGGCCCACTCGTGGCCCGGCAGCACCGTCTCCACGTCTAGGTCCTTCACCTTCTCCAGGCTGTCCAGGTACTCGCCCAGGGGGTCCCGGTGCTCGTAGCTGTGGAGGGCCACGTGGCTGGTGATCTTAGGTAGAACATGGTCGCCGCTGAAGAGAAGCCTGTCCGCCTCATCGTATAGCACTATATGTTCATGGCTGTGGCCCGGAGTCCAGATCACCTTGAAACTGAACCCATCCAGGCTGAAGGTTTCACCGTCCTCCAGGGTCCCGTCGATTTTGAGGGGCCGGGGGACGTCCCTAAAGGCGTACACGAATCGGGCTAGGAAGTTCAGGTACTCTGCGCCCCCGAAGAGCCGGGTCTCCTCCACGGTGAGCTCGTAGAGGTTCCTGTACTCCTCCTGCACCTGGGCCTGCTTCTCCGCGGCGACCCTGCTGGCAACCAGCTCAGCACCGTGCTCCTGGAGCGTCTGCGCGAGTCCGATGTGGTCGTTGTGCAGATGCGTTATGATGACCCGCTCAATGTCCTGGGGCTTGAGGCTGTGCTCCTCCAGCTGCCTCTGGAGGCCCTTGTAGGCGTAATCTGTGGGCACCCCCGTGTCTATCAAGGTCTTGGACTCTGTCAGCAGGTAGCTGAAGGTCTTACCCAGGGGGTTCCTCTCCATGGGTATCTCCAGCTGGTGCACGCCTTCAATGATCTTCACTTGGAATCACGGATAGGGGTGTGGAGCCTACCTTTAAACCCATTCCAGAGGCTGAGCAGCCTCATAGTTGATGTTTTATAGGTTGAAACCGAGGCTTCAGGTATGAAGCGCATTCAGCCCCACATAATGTGCGGGGTCGGCGACGTCGCGCGGTACGTGCTCATGCCCGGGGACCCTAACCGTGTCGAGAGGATCGCGGGCTTCTTCGATGAGGCCCGTAAGGTGGCGTCGTACCGCGGCTACGTGACCTACACTGGCAAGGCTGGTGGCGTGGAAATCTCTGCGTGCTCAACCGGGATAGGGTGCCCGTCCACCGCCATAGCCATGGAGGAGCTCATGAAGATTGGGGCTGACACCTTCATCAGGGTAGGGACCATCGGCGCCCTGGTACCCAGCCTGGATAGCGGCGACATAGTGGTGGCCACCGGCGCGGTCAGGTGGGAGGGCACCTCCAGAACCTATGTGCCTCTGGAGTACCCCGCCGTAGCGAGCTACCAGGTGGTGAACGCCCTCCTAGGGGCAGCCGAGGAGCTGAAGGTGAAGGTTCACCCGGGGATCATCATCAGCAGCGACGCCTTCTACGGGGGCAACGACGAGGTGCTGAGAAAATTCGGCGAGGCCAACGTGCTGGCCATAGAGATGGAGAGCAGCCTCATGTTCACCCTGGCCTCCGTCAGAGGCGTCCGAGCCGGAGCCATATGCACGGTGGACGGCAACATCTTCAAAGGCACCGGCAAAGGCGAGTTCGAGCCCGGGGAGAGGAGCGGGGAGCTCGCGGACAGGGTCCAGAGGAGCATAGAGGACGAGATCAGGGTAGCCGTCAGAGCCATACAGATGCTGGATGAGGGCTAGCTACTCCCTCTTGTAGGGTTTGTAGTCACTGGGTGGCCTCGCCCTGCCCACCATCCCCGCCAGGATGGCCACCGTCAAGACGTAGGGGATCATGAGGATTATCTGAGGCGGCAGGATGCCCAGGCTCTGCAGCCGCATCTGTAGGGCGTCAGCGAAACCGAAGAGGAGGCCCGCCCCCAGGACGCCGAAGGGCATCCACTTGCCGAAGATGAGGGCGGCCAACGCTATGAAGCCGCGGCCTCCCGTCATGCCCCGGGCGAAGAGGTTAAGGTGGCTGAGGCTGAGGAAGGCGCCGCCGAGGCCCGCCAGCATCCCGCTGACTATGACCCCCATGTACTTTATCTTGACGACGTCGATGCCCGCCGTCTCCGCCGCGGTGGGGTGCTCACCCACGGCCCTTATGTGGAGCCCCAGAGGCGTCCTGAAGAGGACCACGTAGCATAGGATGGTGACCACGGGCATGAGGTAGACAAGAGGCGAGTGGGTGCCAATGATGGGGCCGATGACGGGCACATCGCTCAGAATGGGTATGGTTATGTCCTTGATGCCGGCCACCCTCTCAGAGGCGCCCCTGGAGCCCCACAGGATCTGGCTCATGTAGGCCGTGAACCCCATGGCTAGGATGTTGAGGCCCGTGCCGCTCACGATCTGGTTGCCGGCGTACTTCACTGTCACCACGGCGTGGATGAGGCCTAGGAGGCCTCCAGTAGCCACTGCGGCTGCGACGCCTAGCCACGGGTTCCCCGTGTAGTAGCTGACGGTGACGCCGCCCAGGGCGCTGGTGAGCATCATGCCCTCCATCCCTATGTTGACGACGCCCACCCTCTCGCTGAACATGCCCCCCAGGGCGGCATAGACTATCGGGGTGGCCATGCGGATGGCCGCCGCGAAGAGACCCACACTGATGACGTCAAGCAGGTTTACCATCATCTACTCCTCCTCTTGAGCAGGGAACGGATGAACATGGGGGCGGCCACGAACAGGATGACAAGGGCTTGTAGGATTATCACTATATCCAGGGGCACCTTGGTGGCCCGGGTCATTATCATTCCGCCGCTCCTCAGCGCCCCGAACAGGATGGATGCTAGGAGCGAGCCCACGGGGTCCAGGCCGCCGACTAGGGCCACGGCCAGGCCGTCCCACCCGTAGCCTGGAGAGAAGCCCTCGATGAACCGCCTGTGGACCCCCAGGATCTCGCAGGCTCCGCCCAGGCCCGCCATGGCTCCGCTGAGGAACATGGCCACCATTATGCCCCGGTTGATGCTTATTCCGGCGCTCTCAGCCGCCGAAGGGTTCAGTCCAATGGCGCGTAGCTCGAAGCCCAGGATGGTTTTCCTGAGCAAGTATGTAGTGGATGCCACCAGGGCTAGGGCGACTAGGATGCCGGCCGACAGCTGGGTTGGAGGTAGTATACGAGGGAGTTCAGCGGACGGGGCGATCTTGACTGTCTGGCTGACCCATCCGGGGGCCTTGAAGGGATAGTTCACCATGTACCCGGTCAGGTACGCTGCAACGTAGCTCAGCATCATTGTGGTTATGACTTCGTGGGCGTTGAAGCGAGCCTTGAGGACGGCGGCGATGAGCCCCCAGGCGCCCCCGGCCATGGCCCCCGCCAGAAGCGCCAGGGGGATGTGCAATATCCAGGGCAGCCCCGCTAAATATATCCCGACTAAGGAGGATGTGAAAGCCCCCACTAGGAACTGGCCCTCGGCGCCAATGTTGAACAGGCCGGCCTTGCTGGATATGAGGAAGGCGAGGGACGTGAATATGATGGGCGTCGCCTGGGTCAGGGTCTGGCCTACGCCGTACATGTCGCCGAAGGCCCCCTTAAACATGGCAGCGTAGGCTAAGACTGGGTCGTAGCCGGATGCGTAGAGAACCAGGGCACCCACGATGAACGCCAACAGGATCGCCGCCACCTGGAACAGGGCACCCTCTGAGCCCCGCCTCACGTCCGCCAGCGTCTTTCTGGCGGCCCCTGTCAGCCTCTCAATCATTCCTGCCCCCCGCCATCAGCAACCCGATCTCCTGCTCCGTGGTCTCGCCCACGGGTTTCACCGCCACGATCTTGCCCTCGTAGATGACCGCGATCCTGTTGCTGAGGGCCCAGATCTCGTCCAGGTCCGCGGATATGAGCAGCACGGCTGCCCCGTTGTCCCGCATCTCCGCCAGCTTGCCGCGGACGTACTCGGTGGCCCCAACGTCCAGGCCCCTAGTGGGCTGGGCCGCCACCACAAGCCTCGGGTTCCTGCTGAACTCCCTGGCCACCACCACCCTCTGCTGGTTACCGCCCGACAGGTACATCACGGGGGTATCCTTCCCCGGGGCCTGTATCTGGTAGTCCCTCATCATCTCATTGGAGAAGCTGGAGGCCTCACGGAAGTCGATGGCGACGCTGTTCCTGGCGAACCTATCCCTCTGGCCGCCCATGATGAGGTTCTCCATAACGGAGAAGTCAGGGACCACGCCCCGCTTGTACCTGTCCTCGGGGATGTGGGCTACCCCCATCCTTATCCTCTTCAGGGGAGTCGCCTTCGTGATGTCCTCACCGTTTAGGATAACTGTGCCCTCAACGGCCTCCCTGAGACCCGTCAAGGCCTCCACCAGCTCGGTCTGGCCGTTCCCCTCCACGCCTGCGAGGCCCAGTATCTCGTGGCTGCGGACCTCCAAGTCGATCTCTTTGAGGGCGGGGATGCCTCTGTCGCTGAGGGCCTTTAACCCACTAACCGTAAGCACGGGCTTCTGGCCGGCGGCATCCCCCTTCTGGAACTCGTAGACGATCTTCCTGCCCACCATCATCTGGGCCAGGCTTTCCTCGGTGGAGGCTTCGGCGGCAACGGTGTCCACCACCCTGCCCCGTTTCAGCACCGTTATCCTGTCGCAGATGGCGAGCACCTCCCTGAGCTTGTGGCTGATGAAGATCACCGTCTTCCCCTCAGCCTTCAGCGCCCTAACGGCGCCGAACAGCTCCTCGGCCTCTATGGGTGTAAGCACCGCGGTGGGCTCGTCCAGGATGAGGACATCGGCGCCCCTGTAGAGGGCCTTCAGTATCTCCACTTTCTGCTGCACCCCCACGGGCAGCGTGTACACTGGGGCGGTGAGGTCCACGTCGAGCTTGTACCGGTCGCAGAACTCTTTGGCGTCCCGGTGCATGCGCTTCCTGTCCAGGAGGAACCCGTTCCTCACGGGCTCCCGGCCCAGGGTTATGTTCTCAAGGACGGTGAGGCTAGGCACCAACATGAAGTGCTGGTGCACCATCCCTATGCCGAGCCTCATGGCGTGGCCCGGGCTATCCATCCGTACCTCCCGGCCGTCCACCGCTATGCTGCCCTCATCCGGGCGGTACAGACCGTACAGGATGCTCATGAGGACGGTCTTGCCTGCGCCGTTCTCCCCCAGCAGTCCATGTATCTCCCCCTTCTCCACGGAGAAGTCTATGTGGTCGTTGGCTAGTACCCCTGGGAAGGACTTGGTGATGCCCTGCATCTGGATTGCTGGGGTCATGGGTGATGGAAAAAAGGGTAAGAGGAGGGGATTTAGGGTTTTCCTTAGCCGTACCCGCTGGGGACAGAGATGTCGCCTGAGATGATCTTGCTCTTGGCTTCCAGGACCTTGTTTATGACCGTGTCGGGTAGATCCTTGTGGGTGAAGTCGAAGGTCTCCTCCCAGAGGGCCTTCTCGTCGGGAAGCTGGCACATGCCAACCCATCCCTCGGACAGGCCGCCGCTGTAGAAGCCTCCCTGGAACTTGTCCACGAGGGCGTTCAGGATCATCTGGTAGACGGCCTCGTCGACCCGCTTGGTCATGGAGGCCACCATGTTGTCGTTGAGGTAGCACTGGCAGGCGTCGACGCCGAACCCGTTGATGTTCTTCTCGTCGCACGCCTCAAGGGCACCTAGGCCGCTCTTGCCGGCGGCTGAGAAGATGCAGTCGGCGCCCAGCTCCCAGAGGCCCACTGCCAGCTCCTTCCCTTTGGTGGGGTCGGCCCAGTTGCCGACGAAGACTGGTTCAAGGACCTGGACACCCGGCTTGGCCCACTCGGCGCCCGCCTTGTAGCCCACGTAGAAGTCCCTGATGAGGGGGATGTCCATGCCGCCCACGAAGCCCACCTTATCCGTGGTGGTGGTGAGGCCGGCGACGACCCCCGTGAGGAAACTGCCCTCGTTGGCCCTGAAGGTGAGGCTGGCCACGTTGGCGTTGTCCACCACCATGTCCACAAGGGCGAAGTTCTGGTCAGGGTACTCGGAGGCGACCACGGTCAGCGCGTCAGCCTGGTCGAAGCCTATGCAGACTATGAGGATGTACTCACCCGACATGGCGAAGTCCCTCTGGAAGCCCTCGTACTCGGCGATGGCCGTGGGCTCCACGTAGTCGAACTCTACTCCCAGGTTGTCATAGGCTCTCTGGGCACCAGCCATGCTGATGTCGTTGAAGGACTTATCCCCGAGGCCGCCTGTGGCGAATACGATGCCAACCTTCGGCGGCTTGCTCAGCTCAGCTATCTGGGCCTGAGCCTGCGCCAGCTGGCTCTGCTTCTGCGTGAGTTGACTCTGCGTCTGAGTGAGCTGCGCTTGTAACGCGTCGTACGTTGCCTTAGGCACCGTATCTCCAGTTGGTGGTGCGGGCTTGGCGAACCAGCCCACTGCCGCCCCCAGTATGAGGGCGATGACTACTCCGGCGTACAGCTTAGTGTTATCGCTTGACATTAAACACACCTTGAGTGGTTACAAGGTTCCCTTTTTTCTATAAAGTACTTGCGACGAAATTCCTTCCGTAATATAAAGAGTACCTACCGTACACCATAAAAAAGAGGTGAAAAGGGATCACGGTGGAGGAATCCACCACTGATCCCCGGGTCTGCCCACCCACTCGGGCCACCTGAGCTCAACGGGAGGCCTCAAGTCCTTTGGTAGTAAAGGAGGCTCGTCGTGAAGCTTCTTACGCTCCAGGAACTCGGCCTTGGCCTCCTTCAGCAGCCGGGGCTTCAGGAGGAGCTCCACGGCGCTCACGCTGAGCACCTGGGCCGCGCACATCCCCATCCTGTGGGTGACGCCGACTCCGCACAGGGCACTGGAGGCCCAGCGCGGGTAGGATACGCCGGGGGCGGGGGTCAGGGCCTTGCTGACGTAGAGGCGCGCCGTTGGGCAGTGCCAGGTGAACTCGTTGACGTCGTCGGCGGGGTAGAAGTCGCCGTACGCCTTCTCCGGGGCCACGATCTCCGTGTAGAGGGGCTCCTTCATGGGCTTGACGCCCAGGGTGCGCTGGATGGCCCTGGCGAACTCCTTGTCCTCCTCCGTGTAGGCGGGGGCCCCGATCTCGGTGAGGTTCCTCCACACCATGTCCCTCATCACGGTGTTTGGCAGCCCGGTGCGGACAGCCGTCAGGACCCTGGGCTCAACGACGCAGTCGGCCACCAGGGCGGCACCCCGGGCGCACCGGTCGATGACTCTGCCCACGGCCTCCTGGTCCGCCAGATTGCTGTTCCTCCAGGCGTAGACCAGCTGGCTGAACTCCGGGGTAGCCACAGTGCACTGGCCCCCCGTCATCAT
Source organism: Candidatus Bathyarchaeota archaeon (assembly GCA_043826455.1). Classification (GTDB taxonomy): domain Archaea; phylum Thermoproteota; class Bathyarchaeia; order TCS64; family TCS64; genus RBG-16-57-9. Next base: position 41,767 of record JBDRQD010000048.1, on the reverse strand, counting down.
GAACTCGTTGACGCTGCCACCGCGGCGCATGAGGGCAGGCATATGCTCCTTCATCATGTTAACGTTGCCGTACATGAGAACGGCCGCGTCCAGGGCCCCAGGGTAGGAGACAGCGCCGCTCTGGCCCTCCGAGGCGGCCTCCACCCTGAAGCTGTACAGGACGCTCTTGTAGGTGCGGGGCCACTCATCGCCGAGAACCGTGGTCGGGCCCCCAGGGTGCCAAGCCAATAGAGCATCCATGCCGTCGAAGAAGCCGTCCCGGGCCATGTAGGGCTTGCCCACGCACAGCTTCTCGGCGGGCGTCCCCAGGAGCCTGATCCTCACAGGGAGGCCGTGCTCCTCGGAGGCGTTTTTCAGGGCCAGGGCGGCCATGACGCTGGCCACCCCCAGCATGTTGTGGGCGTCCGTGAACCCGGGCCCGTAGGACACCTCGGGCTCCTCGTAAGGCACAGGCCTTTGGCTGTGGCCCGGTGTGGCGTCGTACTCGGCGAAGAAGCCCACGACGGGTCCGCCTTCGCCCCACTCTGAGGTGAAGGCCGTGGGCATGCCGCTGACGCCGCTGTCCACCTCGAAGCCGTAGCTCTTTAGGAAGTCGGCCAACAGCTTGCTGCTCCTGTACTCTCTGAGCCCAGGCTCCGCCCACTTGAACAGCTGGTCGCTCATCCGGTTCATTTCGGCGGCGTTGTCCTGGAGCCAGCTTAAGGCCGTGCGTTTAGCTTCGTTCATGGCTTGAAGATGGGGGGTGGAGATAAAAGATGGTTACCCTTGGGGCTCGGGGTGCGCGGTCTCAGCTCTCCTCCATCAGCATCCTCGCGGCCTCGTGGGCCAGCCGCAGAGGCTCCGGTAGCCTGCCCTCCAAGGTGTAGTCCATGACCAACTCCACGGCGGCCTCCAGGGAGATCATGTGGCCCACGGAGACATACACGGGGGCGCCCGTCGGGGACAGGAGTCTGGCCCCTATGACCTTCCCGTTTAACGTTACATGGGTCTCCTCGGAGCCTGGGTCGGCGAGGGCGCCCACCAGCAGCCTCCGGGCGACACCCACCGTGGGTTTACCGAGGGTTAGGCCAAGGTGGCTGGCGAGGCCTAAGCCTCTGGGGTGTGCAAGGCCGTGACCGTTCACCATGAGCACATCGTACTCCGTGAGCTTCTCCACGGCCAGCCTGGCCGGCTTGAGCTCACGGTAGCTGAGGAAGCCCGGGACGTAGGGAAACTCGGCGACGCACTGGGCGCCCGCCGTCTCCACCAGGCCCAGTTCCTCGTCCATCACCACGGCGGCCGCGTAGGCCACCCCTTCCCGGTAGGCTACGTCCACGCCGGCCACCAGCTCGAAGCCGCCTTCGGGGCCGTCAGAGGTCACCTCTAGGGAGCGGGCTAGCTGCTCCTCCTCCAGCCTGAGGAGCTCCTCATGGGGTGGTCGGGCGTTGGCGTACATGCTACCTCTTGGCTATCTTCCAGGTGGCTCCGCCGGCGGTGTCCTGAATGGTCACCCCCGCCTCCTGAAGCCTGTCCCTGATAATGTCGGCGAAGGCGTAGTTCTTAGCCTTTCTCTGCTCATCCCGAATGTCGAGGATGATGCCCATGAGCTGCTCGGTGGCCTCGTCGGAGCCTCCTTTCTTCTCCTCGAAGAGGCCTAGGACGTTAAGCATCCTCCGATAGGCGTCCGCGGCCTCCAGAAGCACCCCCTTGTTGGCGGGGCCCGTGATGTACTCGTTGACGGTGCCGGCCGCGGCGTGTAAGTGGCCCAGAGCCACAGGGGTGTCGAAGTCGTCATCCATGGCGGCGCCGAAGGCCTCCTCCTCTGCATGCACCTTCTTGAGGAGCAGGTTCTCCCGTTCACCGTAGTCCAGGTTGTCGTCGGGGCCCCTCATGGCGTTCTCTATCAGGTCTAGGGTGTTTCCCAGGCGCCGGACCGTGTTCTCGGCTGCCTCCATGGCCTGCCAGGTGAAGTCTAGGGGCCTCCTGTACTGGGTGCTTATGTAGAAGTAGCGGAGGGCCTCGGGGCTGTGCTTCTCCAGTATCTGGTCGAAGCTCACGTAGTTGCCCAGGCTCTTACCCATCCTTCTGCCGCCGACCCTGAGGAACCTCATGTGGAGCCAGAACCTGACGAACTGCTTGCCGGTCAGGCTCTCGGATTGGGCCACCTCGTTCTCGTGGTGGGGGAAGGTCAGGTCCTCGCCGCCTGCGTGGATGTCTATGGTGTCGCCCAGGAGCTCCCGGGTCATGACGCTGCATTCTATGTGCCAACCGGGGCGGCCCCTGCCCCAGGGTGACTCGAAGTAGATGCCCCGCTCCAGCTCCTCGGGGGTGGCCTTCTTCCAGAGCGCAAAGTCCTGGGCGTCCTCCTTGTCGTACTCGTCGTCGGCCACCCGCTCGGTGCGCTCAGTCTTGGTGACGTCCACGCCGCTGAGGCGGCCGTAGCCGGGGAACTTGTCGATGTCGAAGTAGACGCCGTCCTCGGCGTCGTAGGCGAAGCCTCTCGCCATCAGCTCCGAGATGAACTCTATCATCTGGGGCACGTAGACTGTGGCCCTGGGGTGGGCCGTGGCGCGCCTGTTGTTGAGGGTGTCGAGGCCGCGGAGGAATACGCCGGTGTAGTGGTCGGTGAACTCCTTCAGTGTCTTCCCGGCCCTGCCGCTGTCCCTGATGGTCTTGTCCTCGATATCCGTGATGTTCATCACGTACTTCACCCTGTAGCCCCGGTACTCCAGCCACCGGCGTATAAGGTCGCCGCTGGTGAAGGTCCGCAGGTTGCCTATGTGGGGTTCCCCGTAGACTGTGGGGCCACAGACGTACATGGTCACCTCCGGTGGGTTGAGGGGCTTGAACTGGCGTTTCCGCCTGGTCATGGTGTCATAGATCCGGATGGGGTGCTCTCTCATGTTGCTTCCTCCATAGAACCCGCTAGGCCAGCCGTTTGTGAGACCCTGGTTAGGCTAAGGTACACAATAGTCTCATTCTTCCCTGTCTAGCGGTGAAAGGATGGGGCGGGTGAGATATAAATTATGTTGGTTAGATGCTATAACTCAAAGGTTTCGTACGTAATTACATACGAAAATATTCCTGTTAAGCCAACAGAGAAATCAGCTCATCCTCAGGGGGATGGTTTCTGCAAAAAACGATGAATATCGTGCGTAATTACGTACGATATTTTAGTATCGGCGCGGAGGCCGGTGCTTATCGAAGCACTCGCGGCAGTACACGGGCCTGCCCTCGGTGGGCTTGAACGGGACCTCGCACTCCTGGCCGCAGTCTGAACAGACGGCCTTTGTCATCTCACGGGGGCCTCTGTCGAAGCTTCGCCTTCTCTGACTCAACTCTTTCACTCCTACTTCGTCGGTATACACTCAGGGCCCCTGGGCCCTCATGCATCCAGTTTTATCGCCTTACCCGCGTCATTTAAGGGTTTCACCCTGGACCCCATGAAGAGACTTAAATGAAGCCTCACACATATTCGTGGTGCTGGAAAGTTAGAGTATGAGCGATAGACGCGTAGAGAAACTGGTTTTCGACGGCTCCGATTTCAAGTTCAATGTGGCGTACAAGGCTTACAGCGACGCCTTCGACGGAGCCGACGACGAGAGGCGCGAGTCTCTCAATGAGGTGATCACCAAGCTTCACGGGGAGGAGATATCGTACCCGGAGTTCTATGATGCCGTGAACAAGGGCGATCAGGGGCACCGGTTCCACAGGAGCCAGATAAGCGGCACCCGCAAGTTCGCCTATAGGGCGGCTGAGAGAAAGGCGGACAGGATCAAGCGCCACAAGTAGCGCCCGTGCTAATCCTGTATCTCCACTAGTTGCATCTCGCAGAGCCTACGGTACATCTCGTTGTTCTCCACCAGCTCCTCGTGGGGCCCCTCACCAACTATCAGGCCCCCGTCCAAGACAATGATCCTGTCTGCGTCCCTCACCGTGGAGACCCTGTGGGTCACCAGTACCACGGTCCGCTTCTCCATCTCCCTCCTGAGGGCACCCTGGATCATGGACTCTGTGTAGGGGTCTACGCTGCTGGTGGCCTCGTCGAAGACTATGACCCGGGGGTCAGCAATTATGGCCCGGGCCAGGCACAGTAGCTGCCTCTGCCCGTAGCTCAGGTTGCTCCCCTTTTCGTGGATGGCGGTCTTGTAGCCGTCCGGCAGCCTGGTTATGGTGTCGTGGATGCCCAGCACCTCGGCCACGTGAATCATCTCCTCGTCGGTGGCCTCGGGCCGCCCGAACTTGAGGTTGTACTCCACAGTGCCCGCGAAGATGTAGGGCTCTTGGAGGACTATGGAGGTGCTCCGCCTGAGGGTCTTGAAGCTGAGCTGCCGGAGGTCTACGCCGTCCAGGCTCACCGATCCCTGAGTGGGGTCGTAGAACCTGCCCATGAGGTTTATTATGGTGCTCTTGCCTGAGCCTGTGGGCCCGAATATGGCCAGTATCTCCCCGGGCACCGCCTTGAAGCTGACGCCCCTGATGACGGGCTGATCCTTGACGTAGCTGAACCCTACGTCCCTGAACTCCACCTCGCCCCGTACAGTCTCCGACTCCACCGGCTCCGGGGCCTCCCTGACCTCGGGCTCCTGGTCCAGTATGACGAAGATGCGTTCGGCGCCGGCGAGGGCGCTCTGGATCTCGCCGTACATGGTGGCCAGGTTCTGTATGGGCTCGAAGAAGGTCTCGGCGTAGTTGCTGAAGGCAACCAGTCTGCCTAGGGTCTGGGCCGCTGTCATCACCTTGCTTCCGCCCAGGTACCAGATGGCCGCCGTCATTACGCTGCTCAGCACCGTCACCACGCTGCTGAAGGCCACCGACACGGTCTCGGCCTTTATCTGGCTCTCCATGTTCTGCTCGTTCACAGCATCGAACTCCCGGAGGCTCCTCGCCTCCTGGTTGAGGGCCTTGGTGACCTTGGCTCCGTACATCAGGTCCTGGACCTTGCCTGTGAGGCTCGCCACGTTCCTCCTGGCCGTCCTCCAGGCCTCCTGTATCCACCCCTGGAAGACCTTGCTCACCAGAGCCAGGAGGGGCGCCAGCAGCAGCGCTATGAGGGTGAGCTGCAGGTCCAGGGCGGCCATCATGGCCAATATGCTGAAGGCCATGAGGAGGTCGGCCAGGAGCCCTATGACGCCCGTGTTGAGGACCTTCTTCAGGGCCTCGGCGTCGTTGGTTACCCTGGAAACCAGTCTCCCCGTGTTCCCGTACTCGAAGAACCTTTGGCTGAGCCTGTTTATCTGGTCGAAGAAGTCCATCCTTATGTCGGCTATGACTAGGAGTCCCAGCTTCTCCACGTAGTAGAGCTGGGCGCTGGTGGCGGCCCACTCGCACAGGGCAATGGCCGCGTAGATTAGGGCCGCCGATAACAGCAGCTGAGCGGTTCCCGGAACGGTGATCCCTGTTAGGGTGGTTGCCAGGCTCTTGATGGTGTCAGCCAGCCAGGCGCCGTCGCTCGTCGGGGTGTTCACTATGTAGAAGTCCAGGGTCACCTTGTAGAGGTAGGGGCCCGCCAGCACCGTGGCCGTCTTCAGTGTCAACAGGACCAGCTCCAGGGCCAGCAGAGCCTTGTGCCTCAACATATAGCCCACCAGGCGCCTCACCAGCTGGGCGTCGGTGTACCTTCTCTGGGTGGACTCTAGGCTGCCCACGTCGTACCTGTCAACGTACTCGGCCACTAGGCCTCACCTCCTATCTGGAAGGCCTGGCTCTCTATCAGCCTCCTGTAGTCTGGGCTGCCTCTCAGCAGCTTCTTGTGGGTGCCCTGGGCGGTGACCCGACCCTTCTCCATGACCAGGACCCTGTCCGCGGCTTCGCATGTGGACGCCCTCTGGGTTATTATGAGGGCGGTTCTGCCCCTGAGCAGCTCGTCTATGGCTCGCCTGATGAGGGTCTCGGTCTCCGCGTCCACGTTGCTGGTGCTGTCGTCCAGTATCAGTATCCTGGGGTCCGTGAGGAGGGCCCGGGCTATGGTGAGCCTCTGCCTCTGGCCCCCCGAGAGGGTGATGCCCCGCTCCCCGATGACTGTCTCGTAGCCCTCCGGCAGCCCCGCTATGAAGTCGTGTATCTGGGCGGCCCTGGCGGCATTCTCCACCTCCTCGGTGGTGGCGTCGGGTTTACCGAAGGCTATGTTGTTCCTTATGGTGTCGCTGAACACGTATACGTCCTGGAGGACTATGCCTACGTTGCGCCTCAGGGTGTCCAGCTTGATCTCTCTTACGTCCACGCCGTCCACTGTGACCCGGCCCGCGGACACGTCGTAGAACCTGGGCACCAGCTCGGCTAGGGTGGTCTTGCCGCTGCCCACATACCCCATGAGGGCCACCTTCTCGCCGGGCGCCACCCGCAGGTTGATGTCTGTGAGGGTCTCGGCGCCGCCGTAGCTGAATGATACGCCTTCGAAGGCTATCTCCCCCTGCACCTCGCCCAGCTCCACGGGGTTCTCTGGCTCCGGTACGTCCTCCCCTACGTCTATGACCTCGAAGACCCGTCGGGCGCTGGCCAGGGCGTCCTGGTAGAACATGATGAGGCGGGCGAACATGCGGACGGGGCCTACCAGCTGGGTGAAGTAGATGCCGAAGAGCACCATCTCGCCGACGGTAAGCTGCCCCGCTACCACCCGCTGGCCCCCGTAGTAGACCACGAGGCTGAGGCCCGCGGCCACCATCACAGCCGAGCTGGGCCTGTACAGGCTCTGGATGCGGGCTGCGCCCAGGCTGGTGTCCACGTAGGCCTGGTTCTCCTCTCTGAAGCGGGCTGTGATGTGGCTCTCCTGGCCGTGGGTGACTATGAGCTTGTGGCCCACTATGCCCTCCACCAGTATGCCGCTCAGGTCCCCGAACTGGTTCTTGGCGCGCGCCAGATAGCCGCTGACCCTGCTGCTGTAGAGCCTGGTGAAGAGGAAGATGACGGGCAAGGGCAGGCAGCACGCCAGGGTGAGGCCCGGGTCCACCGTGTACAGGATGTAGATGGTGAACAGGAACTGCATGCCGTGCCTGAATATCTCCCGGACGGTCTCGCTGTAGAAGAGGTCGATGGCCCCCATGTCGCTGGTGACTCTGCTTATTATCTGGCCGGACATGACCCGGTCCAGGTAGCTGAAGCTCTTGTGGATGAGGGCGTAGTAGAAGTCCCTGCGCATGACTCTGAGGATGTTCTGGCTGAGGGCGGCGCGGAGGGTTATGTGGGTGACGTGGAAGAGGCCCCTGACCACGGCCAGGGCCACTATCAGCAGGCACAGGGCCGCCAGGAGCCCCATCTGGGTCTGCACCCCGGTGAGGCTCTTCACCAGCTCCAGGAACCAGTGGGACGCGCCCGGCACCGGCAACAGAATATAGTCTATGATGAGCATCACTAGGAGGGGCACTATGAGGGCGTAGACGCCGTGGCGGCCGAAGGCCGTCAAAACTATGCCCACGAATATGCCCATGAAGGGCCTCATGTAGCCTAGGAGCCGCCTGGTGAGCTCCCAGTCTGAGGGGCTGTACCCTTCCCCGGCGTCCACCATGTACGTATCACTGCTCTCATCATCTATATACAGGTTGAGACCAGTATGGGGAGACATGTCTGGAAGCTTGGGGGTGCTCAGGTCCCTCGACAGGGACGCGTGGATTCTCCTCTCCACCAGGGCCCTCAGGAGCTTCAGCGCCTCCATCCTCAGCGTCAGCCTGGCCATCTACCTAAGCAAGCTGGGGGCCTCAAGCCTCACCCTGGGCCTCCTGTTCACGGCCACCAGCCTCTTCGCAGCGGTCCGCAGTCTCCCCGAGGGCCTGGTGGCTGACAGGTGGGGGCGTAAGCCGGTGCTCCTCTTCACTGGGGCCATCATGGCCGCCGGAGGCCTCGTCTACGTCCTGACCACAGAGCTTTGGCCGCTCATGGCCTCCGCCGTGGTCTTCACGGTGAGCGGCTCCCTTCCCTACACGCCTGCTGAGCAGGCCATGCTGAGCGAGAAGGTGGCCCCGGAGCACCGGACCTCTGTGTTCAGCCTCAACAGCTTCATGGAGACCATGGCCGGGGTCTTCGGGTCCCTGGTGGCGGCTGCCCCCGAGGTTCTTCAGGGCTGGGGGGTGGCCGAGCTGGAGAGCTACAGGCCTGTTTTTCTGCTGTTCGCGTTGAGCGGGACGGCCTCCTTTCTGCTCTACACCGTTGTCCGGGAGACCAGGATAGAAAAAACGGTTCACAGCCAGGAGGATGAGCCGACGGAGTACGAGAGGACGCTGGTTCTCAAGTGGAGCGCCGTCCTGGCCCTGGACGTGATCGGGGGCAGCTTCATCACGAACTTCCTCAGCTACTGGTTCTACCTCAAGTGGGGCATGGGGCCCGCCCAGATAGGGGTCCTCTTCGGGGCCACACGCCTCTTCTCATCCCTCAGCTACTACCTGGGGCTGAGGATGGCTCAGAGGGTCGGTACCATTAAAGCCATAGTCTTATCAAGGATGCCAGGAGTGGCGGTTAACTTCCTGACGCCACTGGCCCCTAGCTTCGCTGTAGCCGCCTACATGCAGGTGTTCAAGTCCTTCTTCAGCATGATCGATGTGCCCCTCCGGCAAAGCTACCTCATGGGGGTCATAAGGAGCAGGCGGAAAGCCTCAGCCGTCGGCATGGTGTCCATAATAAGCAGGTTCACCGCCGCAGGGGCGCCCCTGGTCTCCGGGTACATAATCCAGTACGTCTCGGTGGACCTGCCCTTCATGTTCGCAGCGGGTTTCCAGTTCGCCTCCGCGGCCCTCATGTACCTCCTCTTCAAGGACGTAAGGCCCCCGGAGGAGGCTAGCCCTAGCTCAGCCGGTCTCCCAGCTTCCTGAGCTCCGACGTGAGCTTGGCTCTGCTGGCCTCCTCAGTGATCTCGGCCCTGGTCCGCTCGTTCACGGCCCTGGCCACGTCCAGTTTCCTGCGGAGCCCCCTGAGGAGGAGGCTGGCCTCCTCGGCCTCCACCAGGCTCATGTATATCTCCTCCATCTCCCTCAGGTTGGCCTCGGCTCTGTCCAGGCTGCCCGCCCTGAGGTGGTCCAGGCTCTGCCTCCTGAGCTCGCCGGGGACATCGGCCAGCCCCATAATGTAGTCGGTCTCTGGGACTCCCAGGCTCTCAGGCGAGGGGTACCCTGCGCCTGTGTTCAGCCCGTAGAGTATCTGGGCCTCCGCGTACTCCTGGCGGGCGGCCTCCACGGCCTCGTAGAACTCCATCTCTGGGTGCTCCGCCGTGTAGCCCACGATCTCCATCAGGAGTCGCCCCGCCTCCAGGAGCCTGTCCTCTGCGTCCCCCGGCTCCAGGTTGTGGAGGTGGAGGATGGCCCGCTTGGATAGCATCCTGGCGCGGCGTGCCCGGCCCAGGGCCTCATCCCTTGCCGTCTCCCTGTCCCTGAGCCCCCTCACCGCCTCCGCTATGATCTGCCTGACGCCTTCCATGGGTATGGTTCAGCGGCGGCCCTCTATAACTTAGGCGGCGTGTAGACGTGTATCTCGGGTCTCTGGGGCAGGGTCTCCGGGGCGTACTCGTGGCTTCTGCCGACATTCACCACCCGCTGCTTGCCCCCTATGAACTCGTCCACCGTCTTCATCTTGAACCACTGGAAGACAATGCCGGGGGTCTCGTAGTGCATGGGCACCACGACCCGGGGGTCCAGGAGGGCTGCGTTCTCCTCGGCCAGGGGTAGGTCTGAGCCGGTGGCGAGGAACAGGACGTCCGTTGGGCCTATCTCGGACAGCTGCCTGACGCTGAGGTGGTGGCCCAGGTCGCCGGTGTGGGTGAACCTGACGCCATCCACGTTGAAGCTCCACACCACGTTAGACCCCAGCCTACGGCCCCTGTCGTCGTCGTGGTGGCACTCCACGCCCTTCAGGCGGACGCCTTTCACAGTGGCCTCCGCGGCCTCTGTGAGCACCGTGACGCCCTGGAAGAGGCTAAGGCCGCTCACGTGGTCGCCGTGGCCGTGGCTCACCGTCACCATGTCGGCTTTGAATCGGGGGATGGGTAGCCCCAAGCTGACGCCGTTGTGGGGGTCGGTGGCCACTGTGGCTGATCCCTGCACCTGGAAGAGGCTGTGGCCGTGCCACGTGACGGTTACCATACATGATGAAGAAGGTGCGCTCTTTAAGTCTGTATCGAGGTGGTCACATGATGTTACTCACATTTAAATAAGTTTCAGGTGTGCACCTTTCAGGGCGTTGGGATGAGTAAGAGTCACGACATCAGGTTCGACACGGGGGCGTTGGAGAAGATTGTGTACGAGCCCCGCTGGGTTTTTGATAACGAGGAGGAGTTCTGGGGCGGCTACCCAGCCCAGAGGTGCACCAGGGACTGGGCCAATGCGGTGAACTACGAGATAGATTATGTTGATTGGCGCAGAAGGATCGACGAGTGGTCTCGGGTGCCGGAGGATGAGAGACGTGCTAGTAGCCTCCTCAGCATCACCGAGACCATAGTGGGTGCCAGAGAGCGCTTCCTGAGGGACGCCATACCACACCTCCTAGACTACCTACCTGAGGCTACGGTGCTTGACGTGGGGGTCTACCTCACCGCCTTCATCCCACCAAGGGCCTTCGCCATGGGGGAGATAGTGTTCAACGTGGCGGCCACTTACTGGAAGGGCAACCCGGACAACATACTGAACACAATGGTCCACGAGGTATTCCACGCCGGCTACAGTTACTGGCTCGGAGATGACGAGGACAGCAGCCTACAGGAGAAGATTCTCCGCAACATTCACAGCGAGGGCTCCGCCACCTACGCGGCCTACACGGCAAGGCACCTGTTCCCGGCCCCCGACGACAAGGACTTACAGATGCTGGAGGACCCTGAGACGGTGAGAGACCACCTGGACCAGGTGAACATGATCCTCCGAGCCGTCGCCGAGAAGCCTGGGTCGGAGGTTGAGAAGATGATGTGGGACATGGGGGTCATTGGCCGAGCCTTCTACACGGTGGGCGCCCGCATGTGCAGGGTTATCGAGGAGGAATTGGGCCGGGGTGAGCTGGTGTCCACCTTCAAGTCAGGCCCCTTGGCCTTCACGGAGCTCTACAACGAGGCCGCTGAGCCGGGCCTCAGGATAAATTTGAGACCTTGAGAAGCTAAAAGTCGTCGAGAGCGCATATCTTTCATATTTTCCGTAAAACAGGTGTCTCTTACTGTGTTCTGTGGTAATTCCTTCATCTACAAGTATATATTATATTAAAACTCCTTTCTGCTGGGGGCGAGACGCCATAGACGAAGTAATACAGGTGCTGAGCGTAGACGACGACTCCGACCAGCTGTTCTTTTTGAAGAGAAACCTTGAACGCCTGAATAAGGCCATAACCGTGGAGACGGTCACCTCTCCTCGCGAGGCTCTTAACGCCATCAAGGACAGCGCGTTCGACTGCATAGTCTCGGACTACAAGATGCCTGCCATGGACGGGGTGGAGCTCTGTAAAAGGATTAAGGAGAAGGTGGACACACCCTTCATAATTTACACGGGTCAGGGGAGCGAGGAGGTGGCCGAGAGGGCCTTCCACGCCGGCGCTGACGACTACGTCAGGAAGGAGGTGGACCCGAGCCACTACCAGTTACTGGCCCGGAGAGTCGAGCAGGCCGTCGCCAGGTACCGGGTCGAGGAGCTATACAGGACGGTGGTGGACGGCAGCAGGGACGCCTTCACCATCAAGGACGGCACAACGATAGTCTACGCTAACCAGGCCATGGCTGACCTGGTGGGGTTCCAGGGCCCTGAGGGCCTCGTCGGCGTTGACGCCTCCACATGGGTCCACCCGGACGACCAGGACACTTACATAAACTGGACACTGAGTCGCCAAAACGGTCAGGAAGCCCCCAAGTTTCTGGAGTTCAGGATCGTGAAGCCGAATGGCGAGGAGAGGATCATCGAGGCCTCTTTCAGCCGCGTAAACTACAGGGGGAACCCAGCCAACCTGGCCTTCAACAGGGACGTCACGGACAGGAAGGCCATAGAGGAGGCCGTACAGAAGGAGGTGGAGCTCCGTGAGACCATCCTTCGCTCCATGCAGGACATCGTTAGCCTGAAGGACCTATCATACCATTACATCTTTGTCAACGACGCCGCCTTCCCCGACGGTAAAACAGAGCCGGAGGACGCCGTGGGGCGGATGTGCTACGAGGTCAACTATCAGCGTGATCGGCCCTGTGAAGGCTGCGTCTACGCCGTGGTCCTGGAGACGGGTGAGCCCCGGAAAGATGTGGCGCAGCTTCCGGACGGCAGGATACTCCATACCTTCGCGTCCCCCATCAGAGACGAGGAGGGCCGGATGGTGCAGGTGCTAAGCGTATCCAGGGACATCACTGAGCTCACCCGGGCCAGGAGGCGCCTGGAGGCGCTCCACTCCCACGTCCTGCGGCTCTCTGAGACCCAGTCCCTTCAAGAGATAGCGGATAGATCCTTGGAGATAATCGAGGACGCCCTCCAGTTTCCCAAAGGGGCCTTCGGGGTCGTCAGGGACGGTTACCTTGAGTGGATCGACGAGAGCAGCGCTAGTCTGCCTGAATTTAGACTGGCTCTGGACGGGCCAGGGATCACTGTCAGGGCCGTCAGGACGGGTGAGGCCCAGCTGGTAGCCGACACCAGACTGGACTCGGACTTCGTTAGCAACCTGGAGAAGTACCGGGGCGTGAAGCACCTCTCGGAGCTGGATGTCCTGGTGAAGGTTCATGGTAGAGTGGCCGCGGTGATCAACCTGGAGTCAACGGAGGCCTCCGCGTTCACCGACGACGACAGGAGGCTACTGGAGGTCTTCGCGGGTCACGTGGCCTCCTCCATGGAGCGCGTGCTGAACCTGGAGAGGGAGAGGCAGCTGCGGAGGAGCCTGGAGGCCCTCCACTCCAGCGCCGTAGACATCATCGAGTCCACCTCAACCGAAGAGGTTTATTCAACTTGCCTGGACGTGGCCGAGGCCATCCTGAGTGGTGGGGACGGGTCCCTAGGAGTAATCGAGGGCGATAAAGTGGATTTCAGGTACATCACCTCGGGGCTGAGGGACGAGTACAAGGGCTTCAAAATGCCCCTTGATGGTCGGGGCATCGTGAACAGGGCCCTGGCGACAGGGCTGGCAGTGTACGTGCCGGACGTGTCCCTGGACGAAGACTACGTGCAGCCGGGGGGCCTGAGGGACACACCCGACTACAGATCAGAGCTGGCTGTGCCAATAACTGTGGACGATGCCCCGGTGGCGGTGATTAACTTCGAGTCTCCCAGGGTTGACGGGTTCGACGACAACGCCAGGAGGCTGCTGGAGATGCTGGGCCTCTACGCGTCCACGGCATTGAAGCGCCTCAGTACGCTGGAGGAGGAGAGGGTGTGGGCCGCTAAACTGGAGGCCCTTCACAGGGGCGCCTTGGCCCTCTCGGAGGCGGAGACTGCGTACGACGTGTACAGGGCGGCAACAGAGATAATCAGGGAGGACTTCGGGTTCCAGTGGGCCGGCGTCGGTGAGATCCAGGGTGAGTGGCTCAGGTACATGTATTACTCGGGGATCAGCATCGAGGGTTCGGACCGGGTTCACCTGAGCAGCAGAAGCGTCATGGTGCGCTCCTACAAGTCGGGGGAGACCCAGCTGGTGAGGGACGTCAGAGAGGACCCTGACTATGTGATCCTCAGCGGCGCGGAGGTTCACTTCCTGTCGGAGATTGCGGTTCCTGTGAGGGTGGACGGGGACGTGAGGGCTGTTATCAATGTTGAGAGCACCGAGCTGGACGCCTTCGCGGGGGATGACCGGCGGCTACTTGAGCTCCTGGCCCTCCACGTGTCGTCGTCCCTCAGCCGCCTAACCGCCATGGACGAGCTGGAGCAGCAGGTGGCCGAGAAGACAGGGGAGCTCCTGGACGCCGAGAGGCTGGCCGCCGTGGGGCGGGTGGCCTCCATGGTGGCCCACGACCTGAGGAGCCCCCTCCAGACCATCAGGAACGTCAGCTACCTGGTGAGCCGGGACCCGTCCAAGGCCAAGGAGTACTGCCCCGTCATCGACGAGAACGTGAGGTACGCCTCTAGTATAGTGGAGGACCTCCGGGACGCTGTGGCCCCGGGTAAGCTGAGGAGGGCGCCCGTGAACCTGGTGGAGCTGGTGTCCGCGGCCCTGGGCGAGTCCGCGGTCCCCGACTCCGTGGAGGTTAGGCGGGAGTTCCAGGAGGATTTCCTGGCGGCCAACGTGGACGCCGTGAAGCTGAGGAGGGCCCTGGAGAACCTCATCAAGAACGCCGTGGAGGCCATGCCCAAGGGCGGTGTCCTGACCGTGGGGCTGGCTCAGGTAGACGGGGACGCCGTGGTATCTGTGGGGGACACGGGGGGCGGCATCCCGGAGGAGGCCCGGGCCAGCGTATTCAAGCCCTTCTTCAGCACCAAGCCCCGGGGCACGGGGCTGGGGCTTGCCATAGCAAAGCAAGGCGTGGAGGCCCACGGGGGTAGCATAGGCTACGAGTCGGAGGTGGGCGTGGGCACGGTGTTCACTCTGAGGCTGCCGCTGAAGGGCTAGGCTGGGCTCAGGGCTCCAGGTTTAGGCCGCCGTCCGTGAGCTTTCTCAGAAGGTATCCTAGGCCCAGGGCGGCGTAGGCGTACAGGGCGGCGTAAAGCAGGGCCTCGACGCTTGTCATGGGGGGAAGCCGGGGGGCACCGTAAATAGGGTTGATGTAACCGTGATCCGGATCGGTGATCCACATGGTGGGGCCCCGCATGTGGTCCCCAGAAATGTTAGAGGGCTAGGCCACCAGGTGGGGGGCCCTGTCCCTGATGAAGGGTTTGAGCTCCTCCACCGTGGCCCGGGCCGCCTCCAGGACCGTCTTCGCGTCCTCCCCCGTCAGGACAGTGGACACGTTGGGGTGGCCCAGTATGAAGACGCCCTTGTTCATCATCCCCAGGTTGAAGAGGTGGCTCAGGGCCCGGTTCGCTGTCTGGGATGAGGCGTGGTCTCTCACAGTCTGGTCTGTCCAGGAGATGAAGAAGAGGCTGCCGGCGCCGCCCACGTAGGCTTTCAGGCCCGCCTCATCTAGGACATTCCTCAGCCCTGTACGCATCCTTTCACCCATGGAGGCCAGGTTCTTGTACTTGGCCTGGGTGAGCATCTTCATGGCTGCCAGGCCGGCGGCCATGGTGACGGGGTGGGCGTTGAAGGTGCCGCTGAAGCCCAGGGCGGGCGACGCGGTCTCAGGCAGCTCCACCTCAGGGATCATCAGCGGCGCCATATGCTCCTCGGGCGCGGCGTAGGCGCCCACAGGGAAGCCGCCTCCTATGATCTTGCCCATGGTGGTCATGTCGGGGATAACCCCGTAGAGCCTCTGGGCTCCGCCTGGGCTAAGCCTGAAGGATATGACCTCGTCGAAGATGAGGAGTACGTCGTTGGCCTCCGTGGCCTCCCGGACGGCTTTCAGGAACCCTGGCTCGGGGGTCATGTCCCTCATGGTGGGCTCCAGGATGACGGCGGCCAGGGTGTCCCTGTGCTTCTTGATGAGCTTCTCGGCCGCGTCGGGGTCGTTGTAGGGGAAGTAGAGGGTGTTGTCCTTGACTCCCTGGGGTATGTCCGGGGCGTCGGGGGTGAGGGGCACGGCGTCCCAGCTGCCGTGGTAGGCGCCGAGGCACTTGGCTATCATGTGTCTGCCTGTTGCGGATCGGGCGGTGCGGGTGGCCTGCATGTTTGCCTCTGTGCCTGAGGGGGTGAACCGTATCCTATGGCCGCCGCCGAGACGCTTGACCAGCTCCTCCGCCAGCTTGACCTCGGGCTCCGTGGGTGCGCCCAGGACTGTGCCGTGGGAGAACTGTTCCTGGGCGGCCTTGACGATCTCCGGGTGGTTGTGGCCGTGGATGAGGGCCGTGTTGTTGTAGTTGAGGTCGATGCGGGTGTTTCCGTCGGCGTCTGTGACCCTGCCGCCGGCCCCGCTCACGAGGTATAGGGGGTGGGGGGGCCAGTATAGGGCTGACCTGGTGTTGCCTGAAGGCAGGCTCCTCTGGGCCCTTGTGAAGAGCTGGAGGCTCCTCTTGTTCTGGGCTCTGTACTGTTTGAGTACGTTCATGGATATTTCTGGGCCTCTGGGTTGATAAGGTGTGGGGCCCGGGGGATGATGTTTTATGTTTTCGGCTGCAAGGTATCCTCGGTGGTTTAATGAGTGAGAACGGTGTTTTGAGCAGGTTCTGGTTGTACGAGTTGACGCGGCCGGCCTTCGCGGACTGGCTGACCAATGAGCCCTGCCCCGTGGCGGTGATAGGCATAGGCAGCATCGAGCAGCATGGGCCGCACCTGCCCCTGGGGACGGACTCCCTGGCCATCCGCGAGTACGTCCACGAGGTGGCGCGGCGGACTAACAGTGTGGCTGTTCACCCTTGTTGGCCCGGGTTCAGCCCGCATCACCTGGGTTTCCCGGGGACTGTGACCTTCAGCGTGGAGACTTTGACGGGGGTGCTGATGGACACCATAGGCTCGCTGGCGTACCACGGCGTGAAACGGTTCGTGTTGATGAACGGGCATGGCGGCAACACCCAGATCATGAACCTGGTGGTTCAGCAGGCGAAGCGGGAGTTCGGGGTCATGGTGTCTGCGCCCACGGGTCCGGGGGGCACAGAGCTGGCGAAGGTTGTGGCTGACAGGCAGAAGCGGCACTGGGATGTGCACAGTGGGCCTACGGAGACGGGTACGGCGCTGGCCCTGTTCCCGGAGCTGGTGGAGATGGGGCGGCTGGAGGACTGGGAGGTCACCCTGAAGCTGGACCCTAAGCTGATGGAGTTCCTGGACCCGGATCGTAAGGACTATGAGGTGGTGAGCCAGGTGTACTCTGCCTGCGGCCAGCCGGACACGGATGACTTCACCAGCAGCGGTGTGTACGGTAAGAATGATCCCAGGGACGCGGACGCTGAGGAAGCTAAGAAGCGTTTCGAGGAGCGGGTGGGGTTCGTCTCGGAGTTCATAAGGGTGTGGAAGACGATCCCTACTCCTAAGGCGTTCGCGTAGCCCCTCCTTTTTGGATTATGCGTGCGCATCACATTTTTTATACGTCTCTCACAATTGGGTAAAGTGACAACTTCTGGTGAATTATATGGTTAAACCGATCTGGATCGCCAGGGACCAGTCAGCCTGCTCAGGGTGCAGACGCTGTGAGCTTGCTTGCAGCATGCACCACGAGGGCTGGATGTGGCCTGAGGCGTCACGCGTAAGAGTGTTCATGCCCTTCCCTGGCCTGGAGGTGGCCCACCTATGCGCCCAGTGCCAGGACTACCCTTGTGTGGCCTCGTGCCCCGTTGATGCGCTGAGCACAGACACCAACACGGGGGCCGTGCTGGTGGACCGTGAGAAGTGCACCAGCTGCGGTGCCTGCATAACGGCGTGCCCCGGCACGGTGCCCTTCCTCCACCCCGGCGACAACAAGGCGACGATATGCGACCTCTGCGGAGGAGAGCCGAAATGTGTTGAGGTGTGCACCGAGGCAGGGTACAACGCGTTGACTCTGACGAATGAGGGCCCCAACGTGCACAAGAAGCTCTACAGCAGGCACCCCGTGGAGGTTGCCAGGGACCTGGCCATCAAGTTCTTCGGAGAGAAAGGCGAGGAGGTGATAGAGTGACCCCGGGCGGATACGCAGGCAAGTGGCTTGAGGTGGACCTCACCAAGGACAAGATCAAGGATGTCACCATCAGCGACAAGACGCTTGAGCAGTACTTCGGAGGCAGGGGCCTGGCAGCCAAGGTCCTCTGGGACATGGTGGGAGAGAAGTGGGCCGACCTGGACCCCCTTGCGCCTGAGAGCCCCCTGATGGTCTACACCGGGCCAATGACGGGCATCTACCCTGGCAGCAGGATATGCGTCAGCGGCAAGAGCCCCGTAAGCATGGGCACCGTGGGCAGCACCGCTGCCACCGAGTTCGCCAACGAGATCAAGCAGGCAGGCTACGACGGCGTAACCTTCGTCGGTAAAGCCGACAAGCCCGTCTACCTGCTCATCACCGATGACGGCGCTGAGATCAGGGACGCGGGCCACCTGTGGGGCCTGGACGGCGAGAAGACGCTGATTAAGCTGAACAAGGAGGTCACCGAGCTGCTTCAGAAGCGGAAGCCTGGCGTTGGCCTGTGGAAGGAGCCGGGCATGATCTATATCGGCCCCGCCGGGGAGAACCTCGTCCGCAACGCGGCGGTGATGGCGAAGATTTGTCACGCGGCGGGCTACGGCGGCTATGGCAGTCTCATGGGCAGCAAGAACCTTAAGGCAGTGGTGGCCAAGAGCCGAGGCATATTCCCCAAGGTGGACGCGCCGGAAGCGGTGAAGCTCCTCTGGAAGAAGACCCACCAGCTTCTAATAAAAGACTCTCAGTTCAGGCGCCACGGCACCGGCTATCTTGGCTATGAGGTTGGTGCAAAGATGAGTTCTGAGCCCGTCCGCAACTGGCAGGAGGAGTGGCACGACGAGAAGAGCTACGGCGGACCCAGGTTCGAGGACAGGTTCTGGGTGAAGAAGAAGTGGGCCGACTTCAACTGCACCACCAACTGTATGAAGGTGAGCTGCATCAAGACGGGCAAGTGGAAGGGCGACATCACCGACTTGCCGGACTATGAGCTTCAGGCTTACTGCGGGACCAACTTCGGCATCTTCGACCCCGAGGCCAACATCCACCTGAGCGCTTTAGCTGACCAGCTGGGTCACAGCGGCATCAACGGACCCAACACGGCAGCCTTCGCGGTTGAGCTCCACCAGCGGGGCATACTGAAGGACAGTGACTTCGGGTTCAAGCCCAGGTGGGGCGACGTGGAGACCTTTGACAGGATACTCAGGATGATGGTGAAGCGGGAGAAGATCGGGGACGTGCTGGCCGAGGGCACCTACCGGGCCGCGTTGAAGATAGCTGAGATGAAGGGCAGGAAGCCTGAGGAGCTCCTCAAATACGTGGTGCACGTGAAGGGCATCGAGATCGGGGCCCATGGTACGCGGAGCGACGCCGACTACACCCATGACATCAGCTACGCGGCTAACGTGCAGGGCGGCGACCACACAAGCGTCAGCAAGGACGGTTACAGCGACATGAGCGAAGCCGTCTTCGCCGACAGCGGCGTCTTCTGCGACTTCTGCACAGGCATACCCAAGGCCATCATCTTCGACTTCGCCAAGGCGGTGACCGGGTTCCCCATAACCTTGGAGAGCTGGCGGACGGTGACGGGCCCCAGGATCGTGACCCTGCAGAGGGTGCTCCTCATGCTGGGTGGGCCAGACCTCAAGTGGACGCCCGTGAAGGACGACGACAACCCGCCCCGGTTCTACGAGCCCCTGCCCAGCGGACCCTACAAGGGCAAGACTACGGACAGGAAGCTGGTGGACAGGAAGCTGAAGGCGTACAACGAGACCCTGGGCTGGGACGAGCGGGGCATCCCGACGAAGGAGACCCTGAAGAGGCTGGACCTGGGCTTCCTGGAGAAGAGCGTGGCCGGGCTCAGGTAGGCCCGCATCCCCCTTTTGTTTGATTGTTTCGGCTCACCGGGCGTTAGAATAGCCCACGCCTGTCAGCCTGTGAGCCCAAGCTTTCTCTCCAGG
The DNA here is from genome assembly GCA_043826455.1 of Candidatus Bathyarchaeota archaeon. Classification (GTDB taxonomy): domain Archaea; phylum Thermoproteota; class Bathyarchaeia; order TCS64; family TCS64; genus RBG-16-57-9. Next base: position 22,291 of record JBDRQD010000048.1, on the reverse strand, counting down.
CGGCGGACGTATGCTGGGGCAGTCCTGAGGCTCCTCAGTAGCCATGTGAGTGTGAGGGCGCCGGCGGCTAGGAGGAAGCCAAGGACACCGAGGACGAAGGTGGGTCCGCCCTCGGTGACGGCTATGTACGCTATGTAGCCCCAGATGGCGAGGAATAGGGCGTTGAAGGCCGCGGCGAGGAGTAGGATGCGGGTGACGGTGGGGTGGACGCTGCCGGTTTGGGAGTCTCTGGCGGCCTCCACGTAGCCTTCGGCGGACGGCGGGGCCTCTGAGGCGGAGGCGAGGACGTTGACTGCGGCTGCTCCGAGGGGCGTTGGCCTGTACCTGCGTTCCTGGTCTTTCTCTAGGAGTCCCTCCAGCTGTTTGAGGTGGTAGTTGAGGTTGCCCGTGGTCATGTTCAGCTCGCCCAGTATCTGGGTGTATGTGGCGCCCTGGTCCCTGGCTGCTACTCGGAGTATCTCGCGTCTCTCGGACGCCGCTAGGGCCTGGAAGAGGGCTTCCTCGAGCTCGTCTTTCTGGGTTTTCACGTGTATTCTGGTCTCTTTTGGGCTAAAAAAGGGTTTTTGACTGCGGTTTTTTGACTGTGGCCCCAGTCACTGGCTTACGGCTTGGGCGCATAGGACGGCCGCGAGGAACCCGTGGTAGGCCGTGAGGTAGTCGTCGGCGGTGAGCTCTATGGTTTTGCCGTCGAGGCGTCTGGCTCCTGGGATGTAGGCGGCTGCGTCTGCTCTTGTTGCGTCGGTGAATCTGATGGTGTAGGTGACGGGGGTGGTGTATGTCACGGGTTTGACTCGTCGGTGCTTCTTGATGGCTTTGGCCGCGGTCTCCTTGATGAGCTGCCGGGCCTTCTCGGGGTGGAGGCAGTGGGCGGCTCTGCGGCCCACGGCGGTCTTGACTACCGCTGCCTCGATGTCGGGGTTGAGGCTCTTTGCTTCGGCTGCCACCTGCTGGTCTCCTGCTACCATTATGAGGGGGACCCCGTGGTGGCCCGCGATGCCTGCGTTCATGGCTGTCTCCCCGGACTCGGAGCCGTTGATGTGGAGCGACTCGACGCTGGCTCCGCTGTAGGTGTGGCTGAGGATGCCGCCCAGGGTGCCCTTCTTGCTGTGGTAGCCTATGAAGATGCAGGCGTCGTAGGTTGCGTCTATGCCGCTCATCTGGCTGTGGGGTTTGGGGCTGCCTCTGACGAGGACGGCGTCCCGGTGGAGGTCCTCGGGGTTTATGTTGTTCATGCCTCCGTGGGCGTCGCAGACGGTGATTTCTGCTGGGCCGGCTTGTAGGATGCCTTCGATGCAGGCGTTGACGTCCTTAGCCATCAGGGATCGGCCTTTCTCGTAGTCGGGTTCTTTGCGGCTGGTCATGGTGGTGTCTACGATGCCGCTGATGCCCTCCATGTCCACGCTGATGAATACTTTCATCTTGATCGATCTTTATTTGTTGGCCGAGTGGTTAACGTTTTGGTGTCGTTGGGTGGGGATCATTGCCTCGGCACCTACGATTCACAATGAATATATACTTTGAATCTGTGTTGATTCTTGCGTAAGACCTGTCCGAGGCTATGATGCCCATGGACTTGGGATGGGAGCATGTAGGGCAGGCAGCTTTCTCAGAGGTATGTGAAGGATTCTACTCGGGGCTCGATTAAATAGTAGTATTCCTTCGTGTCGGGTCCCGTCCGGTGGTTATCATTCTTCATGAGGCGCCGAACCAGGCCCTGTATCTGGCGTTGGTGCACGGTATGTAGTCTTCCTGGTAGGGGTCGCTCATGGGGGTGGGCAGGGCTTCGCTCTGCTCGTCCGTGTTCAGTTGGGCTAGGGCGGGGTATGCTGCGGCTAGGAGCAGAGTTATGGCGAGGAGCGCCACGACTACCCTGGTTTTCATGTCTGTGTTTATTTTTTGATTCTCTAGAAATAAGCGTTGTGGAGCCGCGGGCGGTGTCCACAAGAAATATGTTTCACTTTGAGTTGATCTGGTTTAATGGGGTCTCCTCCAGAAGGGTACGTCGAAAAGGCTGTCATTGACTTGACCAGTGAGCAGAGAATGAAGTTTTCAGCGGTTCTGCTCGGGTTGATTCTGATCGTCGCCGTGGCCGTCGCCATGGCCTGGTACGTGGATGTTGTGCGTCCAGGCGTCCTTGACCTGGGTATAGCGGATTATCAAGAGGGTGGAATCATAGTTAGCTTTGACTTGGGGTCCTTGTTGAGCGGCTTCGCCGTGTTGGTTTTGGTGTTGGTTTTCCATGAGCTCGTTCATGGGGTCGTCTTCTGGCGTGTGTCGGGTGTGGCGCCCACGGTGGGGCTGAAAGGGGTGTTCGTCTACGTTTCCGCGCCGCCAGATGTCTATTTTCAGCGTGACAGGTATCTGTGGGTGGGGGCGGCTCCCCTCATCTCTCTGACCCTGGTCGGGGTCTTGCTTGTCTTCTTCCTGCCTCCCTCGTTGTTGCTTCTTGACGTGTTGTTTGTGGCCATGAACGCTGCGGGGTCGGCTGGGGACCTGGTGATGATCTTTGTGCTTCTTCGTTATCCTTCCAGCATTCTCATCCGGGACGTTGGCTCAGGTATGGTGATCTATGGGTTGCGCGCTCCTTGATGGGCGGGGGCTTGCCGGATGCGTTCATAGGCTTGTGGTGTACGTGAAGAAAAATGGGGTTATTTCCCGGCTTTTCTGAAGATGGATTTGATCTCTTTGACGACGGTCTCGGCTTCTCCAGGCTGTAGGAACTCGGGGTTTATGACCATCTTGCCTTTGGGTTGCTTGAGGATGAAGGCGGGCTCGTTGAGGACCTCTATGCTGGGGTCTCCGTCGCGGAGGCGTGCGGTGAGTTCGGCGCTGGTTATGTGTGTTGTGGCTGGGTCGAGTTTTAGGGTGCACACGGGTACCATGGGGTGGTCGTCCTCGATGGTTGAGTGGTGGCCGATGCTGGCCTCTACGCCGGGGACTCCTTTGAACTGGTCTCTGATCCACTCGGCTTTGGTTAGCCATTCGGCGTACTTCTCTTGCTCGTCTTCCTCTAGGTAGATGTTTAGGGCTGTGACGAAGCCTACGATTGTCTCGCGGCTCATCTTGGAGGCTCTGCCTACGCCGTGGAAGGGGTAGGCTTGGAGGTGGGCGAGTTTGATGAGGTCGGCTCTGCCTGCGAGGATTCCCGAGTTGTTGGGGCCTGCGATGTACTTGCCTCCGCTGATTATGGTGAGATCGGCTCCTGCCTTTGTGTAGCGGGTTAGGTTGGCTCTGGGGGGTAGCTCGGCTGCGGCGTCAACGATGACGGGTGTGTTGTGGCTGTGGGCGACCTTGACGAGGGTTTCGAGGGGCAGGGCGTTAGCCGCTGAGCGGACTGTGTAGTAGTAGGCGGCGGTGGTGGCCGGGTCGTAGGCTTTGTGAAGGGCCTGCTCTGTGGGGTCGGCCTCGACGAAAGTGCCTCCGGCGCACTCGACGGCGTGGTCGTAGACGTTGCGGTTGTTGCGTTGGACTATGAAGCGGGTTTTTAGGCCCTGTGTGTGCATTGGGAGCTTCTTGATTAGGGGTGTCCAGGTTTCAAGCTTTAGGGGGTCGTGTTTTTCGAGTTCTGTTCCTTTCATGATGCAGGCGGCTGCCGCCAGGGTTATGGCGTTGTTGGCTCCGGCCGTGGGTAGGCCGGCCTCTGCTCCTGTGGCTTTGGCGATGGCTCTTCCTGCCCATTGCTGGAGCTCAGGTATCTGGACGAAGCTTTTAGATGCTTGCTGCATGGCTTTGTAGACGCGTGGGTCTGGTATTGAGCCGCCTAGTCTGGTGAGGCATGAGGCGGCGTTGATGACTCTTCTTATTCCCATCTGTTTGTAGGGGTTTCTCATGTGGGATCGATATGTGGTTGTCGCGGAGGCTTATAACAGCTTCAAGGCGTGACTATTCTTGCAGTCCAACTGTGTTCGGTAGTCATGAACGTGTCAATGATTGTGCAGATACCACTACGGGCACACCCCTCCCAAGATCATGCCACGTACCTAGCGTACTTTTTTAAAAAAAATTAAAGTTTGGGGAGATACCCCTCGGCGGTAGAGTCTGAACCCAACTCCTAGGCTAAATCAAGGGCGGGTCCACCTAGACCAGATAAAGTGACGAAAAACTATGGATCGGATGGTTCTTTGTGTAATATGCATCGTACGTGTGCACATAGTGCAAAGTTGGTATTCTTGGAAACGTCATACATGTTAAAGATGTTAAACTAAACAAGTTTAATTAACTAATGTTCGCAAGTAAATTTGAAATTTCATTGAAAGCTCCTGCAAAATACCGAATTTGGATATATAATCGGTGGGACTCATGAGTCTAATCATTGAAAAGGTTTGTAAACGTTACAAAGGAAGTGAAGTCTACGCTTTACAAAACATCAGTTTGGAAGTTGGCTCAGGAGTTATAGGGTTACTTGGCCCCAATGGCGCTGGAAAGTCCACGCTGATGCGCATCATAGCGACCATCACAAAGCCCACTCAAGGTACAGTAACCTGGGACGGCGTCGACATCAATGAGAAGCCGGATGAGATACGGGCGGTGCTGGGCTACCTCCCCCAGGACTTCGGGGTCTACCCCAACCTCGACGCCGACGAGTTCCTGCGCTACATGGCCGCCATCAAGGGAGTCGACTCCGGCGCCGCGAAGGAAAGGATCGATGACCTGCTGGCGTTCGTCAACCTCATCGATGCGCGTAAACGCCCGCTGGGAGACTACTCGGGGGGCATGAAGCAGAGGATCGGTATCGCCCAGGCCCTGCTGAACGACCCCAGGGTACTGATCGTCGACGAGCCGACTGTCGGGCTTGACACCGAGGGCCGGGTGCGGTTCAGGCATCTGCTGGCGGAGCTGGCCGGCGACCGTGTCGTGATCCTCTCGACCCACATTGTCTCCGATGTCGAGGCAACGGCCAACGACATCGCCATCATCAACCGGGGGCGTCTACTCGTCCGGTCGTCCCCGGAGGAGCTGCTGCAGTCGGTCGAGGGGAAGGTATGGGACTGGGTCATCTCTAGCTCTAAGCTCCCCTCCGCTAAGCAGAGGCACCTCCTCAGCAGCATAATCCGCCGCGAGGACGGCCTACACACGCGGGTTGTCGCGGAGAAAAGCCCTGCTAGTGAGGCGCGGCCAGCCAGCTCACCGACCCTTGAGGAGGCGTACCTGTACTGCATCTCCACCCATCGAGGGGCGGGAGCTGAATGAACACGTTACATGTGCTCTACGCCATCATGCGGGCAGGTTATCTGAACAAGGTCCGCACATATCGCTTCCTGATAATCCTGGCTCTCACCATCGTCGCGGGATACGGCTTCGTGCCCCCGTCAGACGCCGACTACGTGACTCTGGCGTGGGTCTCAGCCACCACCCTCTATAGAGGCGTCTATAACAGTGCTTGGGTCGGCGCCATGGTCGCCATGCTGACGGGGGCGTTCCTGACCCTGCTGGGGTTCTACGTCGTCAACGACTCCGTCAAGCGTGACGAACAGACGGGGGTCGGGCAGATCATCGCGACCACTCCGCTGAGTAACATGGTTTACACGTTGGGGAATGCCCTCTGCAATTTCGCCGTCCTCTCGACGATGGTCGCCATCGTCCTTCTGACAGCCCTGGGGATGCAGCTCGTCAGGGGGGAGGTCCTCGCAATTGACCTGTGGGTCCTCTCGGCCCCTTTCCTGGTGCTCGTGTTGCCCCTTATGTTCCTGGTGGCGGCCGTCGCCGTCCTGTTTGAGACGAGGCCCATGCTGCGCGGTGGGGCCGGGAACATCGTCTATGCATTCGTGTGGCTGTTCGGCCTCCCCCTCTTCTCGGAGCTCTTTGACATGTTTGGGATTATGGGGATTCTGTCGAGCATGGGCGCCGCGGGCCAGGCGATGTATCCCGAGTTGGATCAGAATCAATCCATATTGGGGTTGGAGTGGGGCTTCACTCAAGACAGGGCGCTGGCCCCGTTTACCTGGCACGGCGTCAATTGGACGCCCGCGGTCATTCAGAGCCGCCTGGTTCTGGTGGGAGTCGCGGTGGGGATCTCCCTGCTCGCTTCAATGCGCTTCAGCCGGTTTGATCCCTCCCGTGAATCCAAGAAGATCCCAGAGCCTCCCCCGTCGGAAGCCCTGAGTGTGGAGGAGGCTATCGAGTCCATGGTCGTCCCCCTCAAGGAAGTCCAGTTGAGACCTCTTGGTGTGGATGCGCTTCAGTTTCGCTTTGGGCCGTTGCTTCTCGCCGAGTGCCGGTTGATGTTGAAGGAGCTGAGAGAGCTGCCTCTATTTGGGGTGTGGGGATCAGCGGCCGCCGGCGCGTTGATCATCGCGGGTCTGCTCCTCCCCATCGACACGGCCCGGGGGATAATGCTACCTCTCGCCTGGTTCTTACCGGTGCTGGTGTGGTCGAAGCTGGGAACTCGCGAGGCTCGCCACCGGACGGATCAACTAGTCTTCTCTTCTGCGAAACCCCTCAGCCGCCAGCTTCCGGCGGTGTGGTTGTCCGGGGTGCTTCTGGCTGTGGTGACTGGTTGCGGGGTCGCACTGAACATGGCGCTACACGGCGAATGGCTTGGAGTGCTCGCTTGGGGTGTAGGAGCCTTGTTTATTCCCTCGTTGGCGCTCTGTCTGGGAGTATGGACGGGCTCCAGCAAATCGTTTGAGTTCATCTATACCCTGCTCTGGTATATCGGGCCACTCAATCAAATGGAGCCCCTCGACTTCATGGGGGCGCTGCCCGGGTCCGTGGAGGCAGGGATCTGGCAGATCTACTTAGCTATCGCATTAATCCTCTTTGGACTGGCTTTCATAGGTAGAAAATGGCAGATCAGTAGGGGATAACCCCTCAAAGTGACCGTTTGACATGTGATGATGCTTTATATTGCGTGACCCGATGTCTGTTGTTCATATCTACACCTCCCCCAGTCACCATCCTTTCCCTCAATCATTTGCGTAGAATCTAGGTTGGGCTTTGTTCCTCGGTCTGAGCATCGACGAGAGAGGTGCCCCTGGTCTAGAGGTGCCTACACCGTCTCAGACCCGCGATCCTGAACAAAAATAAGGAACCCATGTCGAGCCACACGGTCTTGGGGTTCTCCTTATTCCTATCATGTTTAGTATTCTGAACCAGTTTCAGAGCAAAATAAAGCAACCGTGTATTTCATCCTACTTTAGTTGGTATTTGAAGACTCTACATATGGTGATTTCCACGCCCGGTTTTCGTGGAACCCTCTGTCACGCCAAGTGTTTCAGCAATGAAACCCGAGTCAAACAAGCTCTCCCAGCAAAGAAACCATGGCCAGCGCCTCCGAAACGACGTCCGTGTAGGTCACTATGCCCACCAGCCGCCCCTCCATCACGACGGGCACCTTCCTGACCCGCTTCTCAGCCATGAGCCTCACCGCTTCGCCCAGGGTCGCCGATTCGTGGATCGACACGACCGGGCTGGACATGATCTGCCTCGCCGCCGTGGCCTCCGGCGGGAGGCAGGGCTCCACTACCCTCCTGAGGATGTCGCGCTCGGATACCACGCCCACCGGCTCGCCGCCCGCCACGACTATTACTGAGCCTACGCCGAACCTATTCATGGCGGCCGCGACCTCGGCCACGCTGGCGTCCGGGTCAACGACCTTCACGTCCCTCGTCATCACGTCCCTGACGAGCAGCGTACCCGCCACCTTCCCTCATCCCCTCGTGGAGACATTTCTCTACAAGATTCATAATGGTTTTGATACACGCAGGGACAGCCGCGGCTTACTGCAGGGGCTGAGGAGGCATCCAGCGACACCTCTTTGATCCCAAATGGTTGATGTTATGTGAGTCACGATAACCGAGGCCTTCGGATCAGACTACGTCGTGGACGACATCAGGATCACCAAGTAAAACACGTTAAAGGCTATTCGCAGCATCTTGCTATGGATAATCGATGCGCGGTCTGTCTGAGAAGGGGTGGCAATCCAGCAATCTTCGACATGTTAGGACTGACGCCTCCCAGAAGGAATATTTCTGATACGCCAGAATCGAATACTCTGAGCAGGATGGATGGTACAGGCAAGCGTGACACCAGTTCTCAGTGACTTTCTGGTACACTCGAATGAACATGATAGCTAGCCTGTTTGACAAGCCTAAATTTTTCTTGGATGCCGTTTCACGACCAGAAATTTCCATCGGCCCATACCTCCTGCCTACGCAGATATAATGAAATCATGATTTGAATATAATCGTTAAATAAAACTTGAAGATATATTAAACTATGAGCGTTGAAATTCTAGCTATTAAATTCAACCACGATCCAACGTCTCATACATCCGACGCGTTAAACATACGTAAAAATAAGACGGAGTTCATCGATGTCCCCGAGTGGCAGAGGGGGATCTGCCATCTGCCAACGGACTCTGAGGCAGCCTACGTTATAAAAGAGACCCAGGGGAACACCGTGACGATTCAAGCTAGATTCCTTGCAAGCGATATCGAAACTGCCGAGATTAGAGCCATTGACGCCATCACAGTGCCCTCTGAGCCCAAGGGATGCATAGGCTGGCTAATAGCATTCATTATCGCCGTATACAAGGCCTTCTTCGGGAACGTGTTAGGAGACGTCAAGGAACGTTCGGTGAACTTTGCTAGCGGAGACTCAGGTTTTGTATCGTTTGAACTGAAGAACACTAGAATCGGTAACTATGGGGTCGGTGTCAGGGTCACGAAGTGGAGGTGGCAGTACCGGCCTCCAGGAGGCTCGTGGAAGGACTTTGATACAACGACGCACCAGATATACGTGTTGCTCGAGGAACCGAACGATCCATGGCAGCAGCAGCCCTACTCCTCTTCGAACGATCAGCTTCCTTGGACCGAGGTAATGTACTACGCCTGCACATGGGCCATGACCGCAAAGGATAGAGACAGCGCAGCTTCTAAGGTGACCGAGAACGTGAACAACCTCGGTCCCTCAAGGATAAAATACGATACATCTTGGGGGGCGACGTTCTATTCCGTGGGGGACTTCAAGTGCACCGAGTTCCTCGACAGGATCAAGGGGGGACCCGGCTTAGGCGAGAAGGTCAACTGCACGGATTGCGCCACCATCACCTCCACCTTCTCAAACATACTTGGATGCGACCTCTGGCAGTCACGTATGCAGTGGAGCTTCGCCCTCAACGAGTTGATCAGCATCGGGTTCAACCACTGGGAGGCGCCATTCGGAGGGGGGTTCAGCTACCACGAGGTGGCGTGGAAGGGGGCCTGCGGCGTCGACGACGAGGTATTCGACGCATGCTTGAAGGTTGACGGGGACAGCGATCCCTACAACGGGGCCCCCCACACGGCGTTGTTACCGGTGAACATGAAGTTTGGCGATTGCACAGGGCCGTTGAACTACCGCAGAAGGTTGACCACGAACGATCCAAACGGCTGCCCAAAGTGTGACCCCGCTCCATCGACGAAGCAGAGGAGGGTGGTGATATGATGGGGGACAAAAGCGCGTCTAGGCTCACTGTCTGGATGAAAGACATCCTAGGAAAAGCGGAGTTCAGCAAGCAGATGTTGATCCATGGCTACTTCCTCGCCGGGAACGAGTTCCCGGATTGGAAACTAGTAAAACAGATACCAGTACCACTGGCGGAAGACGCAGAATTCCGGTCATACGTCTGGGAGAATGCCCTCAGCGAAGAGGAAGAACTGGTCCGGGTTGACGTCATCGAGGCCGGGTCCTGGCACAAGGCCCAATCATCGCTGTTGAGGCTGCTGGAGAGCTATCAAGCACCCGTGTTAACCGAGGCGTCTGAGAGAGATATCACCGTTGGTGACCTCGCCTTCGTGGGCCACAGCGAAGCTGTTGGATCCCTTCTGTTCACACGTGGGAACATGATAATACGGACAACCAGCGTGGGAGCCCAGGAGGTATCTGTGATAAAATTCGCCAATTACATAGATGACCTGTTCACGTCGAGGCCGGAAGTGGCTGAAGTGGGGGTCCTTCCCAAGATCGAGGTGTTCACACCGAAGTCGTTGAAGATCAAGATCGCTCAACGGGTAAGCCTCCGAGTTGATGCAAGAGACCCACTTGACAGGCGATTGTGGTACAAATTCTTCGTGGATCGCGGCGAATTATACATCGAGGATGGTATAGTCTTTTACACTTCCAAAGAACCTGGAGAACCAGAAATAACGTTATACGCCGTTAACGAGAACCAGTTCTTGGACAGCAGGAAAGTAAGGCTGACAGTAGAATAAGATACCCTTCTTTATACCCTGCTCTGGTATATCGGGCCACTCAATCAAATGGAGCCCCTCGACTTCATGGGGGCGCTGCCCGGGTCCGTGGAGGCAGGGATCTGGCAGATATACTTAGCTATCGCATTAATCCTCTTTGGACTGGCTTTCATCGGTAGAAAGGTGCAGATCCAGAGGGGATAATCCAAAAGTGCCTCATGAACTGTAAATGAGCTATACGTTGCACGATCCAGAGGCCGGCAGTTCAAATCTACCCCCGCTACCAGCTATCTGCGTCACCTCACTGTGTTGGCACGAAGTATAGAGTACTTGAATATATGGATGCGTTGCTGGATGATTTCATAAGAGACAGAGATGCAGATGGTTCATGGATCCTAGACTGAAGATCACCGTGTTGAAGGTGTTTAAACCCGAGGAGGTGTTCCCTGAGCCACCTGTGGCGGTGCCAGAAGGTTTTGGTCCCTGTGATATACACAAGGTTGGACAGGAGTTCATAGTGGAAAAGGGCGCATCAATGCCTGAATGTTTCTGTCAATGGGCTTGGGATCATATACTGCCTCATGTGAAGGTGATGCTGTATGGCGATTACCCGTGGAGTGTGTCGCCTGGGACGTGGGTTGTGTGCTGTACGGACGGTATGAGGCCTGTAGTTTTCAAGCTGGAGAAGGTTTAGCCTAGCACTGAATTTTTCATATTTCTTTTAGAGTTTCTTGAAGATGGGTGGGGTGGGGCGGCCAGGTTAGCCCGTGGAGCTCATAACCCCAAGGTCGGTAGTTCAAATATCTCCCCGGCTACTCAACTGAGCGCACTTCAGGATTAAGCTTAGCCAACCATACGGTTAACCCGATTACAGTCAACCAAAGTAGCATGATAACTTCTCCAATGACCTCGTAGTGAAGAAAGAGAGCGGAAAGAGCTACTGTTCCAGCCCAGACACTGAAGATCGCCTGTCCTCTAAAATCCATTATTTCATATCCCCCCTGAACCTTTTTTTCAAAAGATGATTGTTTGTTTTCTTCCTAACATTATCCTGGTTCAGGTTGAACGCCCGGACCAAGCGAGTTTTCGTTATCATGGATGTGATACCTCTGCTTGAAGCCTGACCGTCATAATCGCTATGTGATACTGGGGCAACATCTGGTTAGATGATACTCCCGGTCCGAGGCTCAAGGATAGAGTCAACTCATCTGCGCCTGTTTCCACGGTGAATTCAGGCACATCTAACTCAAAAGAATAAGGCGCATTCACACGTGTCGTCACGTTATTACTTAGAGTCGCGTTGCTGTACTCCAAACCTTGTGCGACAACGAACCTTATTCTTGAGTAATTTCCCGGAGAAAGAACCCCAATGTTCATGGCAAATGTTTTATGGATTTCTTTGACGAGGTCCCAGCTTGTTGCTCCACCTGAGACCTGTACCCATTCACCGGTTGACAGCTGAACCTCAACTTTTTCAATGGTTAGGTGTAGATGCGTCAGGTCTGCCTGCTCCTCAGATATTTTGATGTACTGGAGTCCGTAACCCGGTATCTGTTCAAGTGATACGTAGGAAACGAGTGTAGTTTGTTCCTGAACAGGTAGAAACACTGTTACCATGGCTGCTGCGATGATTATACCGGCGGCTCCATACGTCATTACCTTTTTTTTGTCGTAAGCCATTTTTGTTCTCCTTATGACCGCACTTGATGAACCCTGGGGGCAATATAATCAAATGCATTTGAACACTCTGTTCAAGTCGTTGAACAGTGGTTACGGTTTCTGTCTCCAGACTCTGATGGTCTCATACCAGGCAACAGCGGTGCTAAGAATCGATAACATGAGGGCGTAGACGCTGTAAAACGTCGTCTCAGTCATTTTGGTTAAAAGAAAAAGTAATAGAGTTGTGAACATGGTGGCATACAGGATGTATCTTGGAAGCAGGAATGTGCCTAGTTTGATGTATTGTTTTAGGACGCCCACCCTGACCTCTCTAATGAGTCGGTAGTCACCTCTATCGTTGATTACTAGCTTATAGTCAACCAGTTTGTTTAGGTGATATGCTGCTAACGCTGGGCTTGAGAAACCGAGTCGTCTCTGGAGTTCTCTAACACCAATTAATCCATCTTTGGCGTTAAGTATAGCCCAGTACGCCCTGAGGGTGTTGCCTGTAAGTTTGCTGGTAATATCTTCTTCATCAATTGAGCTCAGGGTCTAATCCCCGCATTTTACTGTAGTTAACATTTGTTTCCCGAATAATAAATGCGCCCGAATAGCTAGAGACTCTAGACTCTACTTTAACGGCCTGTAGCTAAATTCATGGAGTTGACATATGCATGCACGCGCGAGCAATTATTAATCTGCCAAGATAATTGGAGACCAAGTCACTGGCAGCAGTTTTTTAAAAAAAGGGGAAAAATGGTATGCTTCTATGGTGGGCCCTTGTTTTTCGTTAACGCGAAGGAGGACCTATCAGAGTCCTCGTACTCCCTGATCCTGCTATGGCCATCACGTGTCCGCGGATAAGTGTGCAGCCACACGCTGAAGGCACACTGGTCGTAAGACCCCAGCAGGTCGTCGACGGTGTAGACGGCCTGTGTCGGGGTCCTCTCAGGAGTACTGCTCGTAATGGATTGAACCAAGGTACCAGAGATACCACGCGTAACCGATAAAACGTAGTGGCTGAGGAAGTTCTCCGGAGTCGCAGGGTGGTAGGCAACGTACTCGATCTCCACGGTGTCCGTGTCCTTATGCTTATACTCCAGGAACTGGCACTCACCAGCTGCTACACCATTCAAAGACACGGACGATATCTCGGCCACCGTGTCCCTATTATCAACATGTAAGTGCATGATGAGTTCTCCGCCCGCTTCCACGTACAAGGCATCGTCTACATCGCCCAAGACAGCGGTCGGCAGTATGTACTTGAACCCTGCCGCCGACGGCGTCACCTTGTTCCCGCTGGCGTTGAATATCTCCAGCTGCAAATCGTACTTGCCGTCACTCACCTGTTTCAGGTACTGGCTGCCGTCCCAGACCGCCGTGTACCATACGGCGTAGGCTAGGTCGTCTCTGTTTGAAAGCCAGGCCTTGCTTGGGTCGGGGACCTTGTAGAGGCCCGTCTCAGAGCCCACGTTCATGGGTCCAAGGTTGTCAGCCACGATCACCCATTTCCCGGAGCTCCAAGCGACGTGTCTATGGGTTATGGGTGTATTCAATGGGGTCCAACTGGTCTCGCCGTGGCGTCTAATGCTCCACCTGTAGTAGTGGCCGTACATGGCGTCGTGGAACTGCATCCGGAGGTCGAGCCTCGTCCCATAGGGGTCTGTCCCACCGTAGAGGCCGCAGGCTGGGGGAAGTGGGGTCGATGGGTCGCAGTGGGCCTTGATGTGGGCGTCCTGTACTTGGTACCACTCGTCCTCATAGACGCCCATGGGCATCACGTAGGGGTCGGGGGTACCCGGTATGTATTCGACGCAGGTCTCCGCCAAGGGATGCGACACCAACAAGTCCACGGGGTCTCCGCTTGGGTGGTTCCAGTAGGTGTTGCATGGGACCGGGTACCTCGCGTAGATCACCCTCTCGACGCCGTCGATGGTCTGCTTGACCGTGAACCAGAGATCAGGTTTGTCGTGTCTGCAGACCGAGAGCCAGACAGTTTTAGTGAAGCTGCCGTCGGGGTTGAGTGTGGCCTTGCCTAGAGACTCAAGGCTGTATCCGCAGTAGGGCCACCATAACCAGAAGATCCATGGCCACCAGCATATCCAGTACTTGAAGTAGAACAGTTTGTTGATCAGTAGATCGCGGAACTGTTTGGTGTTGGAGTAGAGTACCTGTGAGGTGGTTACCCCCTCCACCGCCATCGAGGTGAGGAAGGTGTTTCTCTCATGCAGGGGCATGGTCTGGAGTTTCATGTTGGCCCTGGTCTTCGCGTCGGTTAGACGTTGATGGCGTTCGACGGCGAAGCTCCACTCCTTGGGCAGTGCCTGGAGCCTTTTCTGGACGTCTACGGCTTTGGGTGGGAAGGGTGGCTTGGGCCCCGTGCCGCACCAGTCGTCGTCATCGGGCCCCCACCAAGTGAGATCCTTATCCCTCCATATGATGCGTGGGTCTATCGGCGGCGGGTCTACGATGATGTCTATGATGCCGTCACGTATCCTCTCGATTACGAGGTCAGGCAGTCTCAGGATGCAGTGTCTCATGTCTACGTCGAAGATCTCGACCTCTCCGACGCAGATGGGTGCTTGTTTGCCGGGTAATACTTTCTTGACTGTGCCCGTCACCAGGTAGGGGGTTTTCAGCCAGCAGATCCAGATCTCCTTGGGTATCTCTATGGTGGCTTCCTCTGCCTTTTCGAGGGTTTTTACGTAGGGCCGGTACCTTTCTAGGCGGTTGGGGTCGTCGATGTCGGGCCCTATCTTCAGTATATAGGTTTTCTGGTCTTCTTCGACGCTGAGCTTGGCTTCGCCGGTTCTGCCTTCCTTGTCTGGTCTGAACTCCTGTCTGGTTAACAGTCTACCTGTTCGTGTCGTTAGATACGCCGCGATTTTGGGCCATCTTTCAGGTTTTTCCGTTAGGTCGATGTGTATTGTTATGGTTTTTTCTTCTTTTTTCCTTTTACTCATTTTTTCACCTCTATAGTTTGTGTAGAAGTTGTCGAGATGTTTGGAGCGTTTGCGCTGGATCTAGTTGTAGTTTTTTTTGAACACAGAACTATAGCGTGTAAAACTTTCTTTGGCGCCTTTTATTATTGTTTCGTTTTGCCTTAAATGGTGCGTGGGGGTGTCTGTTGGGAGGTTTTGGTGGCTTGCTGCATGGCTTTGTGGATTTGGTGGGGTGTTGATCCGCTTGGTCTGGTGGGGCGTGAGGCGGCTTTGATGACTCTTCTTTTCCCCATCTTTTTGTATGGGTTTCTCATGTGGGTCGATATTTGGTTGTCGTGTGGGCTTATAACAGCTTTAAGGGGTGGCTAGGGTTTTATGTGGCTAATTATGGCAGTGTCCACTATGCCGCTAATGCTTCCCATATCAACTGATATAAAAAACTTCATGATTAAAACGAGGTTTAAGGTAGATATAACGGGTCAGGAATTGGGATGGATAACACGGCTTCTTCGTTCCACCTCTCCCCAATATATTTTACCTGCTGTTATGGGTATGGTCGATAATTTGCTTAGGGGATGTCCGCTAGCTTAGCCTTTTCAACCGTTTATCGTGCGTTTCCGTTAAATGCGTCAAGTATTGTTTAAGGTTTTTAGAACACTCCCCATAGTAAAAAAACAAAGATTTAAAAAAAAAATAGTGTATAAGAATAAGAGATAATAATTGATAAAGGCAATTGTATTCAACGGACTTATTTGTGCCGGTAAAACAACTCTTGCCAAGCATTTGTGTAATGAGTATGGGTGGGATAGAATCTCTTTTGGTGATTACATCAGTCATATTGCGGATAAAAATAAATCTTCCAAGAGTAGAAAATCCTTACAAGATATTGGTTATGATCTTTATAATAAATATTCATGCTATGTTTTTTTAAAAAATGTTATTGATTACCATAATCCAAGTTCTGATGTTCACATTTATGATAGTATAAGACATCCAGATTTGTTATTTGAAGTTAAAAATTATTATTCAAAAACAACTTCATTTTATCTTAATTTGTCTGAATGTAAGAGATATGAACGATATGTTAAAAAATATAACGACGGTAAAACATTCGATCAATTTAAAGAAATAAATAACCATCCTGTAGAAAAAGATATTCTTCGCTTATTAGCATATTCTGATCATCAAATAGATGAAACTCTGCAAATTAAAGAAATTATTAATAAAGTTAAACTAATTTTAAAAAAGGAGAAATATCTTTGATTAATGATAAAATAAATTATTCTCAATACGATTTAATTGAAAAAACAATAATTAAATTTCTTTCAAAAAAATGTGCATCGTTCGAAGCCATTTTCAAAAAATGTTATGGATTATATCCTTTGGATTTAAAACAAATATTACATAAATTAGAAAATGATGGAAAAATAATTAGGTTAAGTAACAGTAAATATACACTTATAGAAAAGAAAAAGAATACGAATTATATCCGAAGCATTAATCATAAGAAATTAATTTTACCTAAACCACATCTGTATGATTTTGATTGGAGATTTACAGAATCTACAATATCTTCAATATCAAAAAATATTTTAGCGGACATTTCTGAAACAGACGTAATATTATTACTTGGAGCGCCGTCAATACTAGCTGAATTGTTACTTTACGAACCAACCCCAAATGTTATCTTGATTGACAATAATCGTTCAGTAATAGATTTTTTCAAAAAAAATGTTACATCATCTAATGTATCAGTTTACAGAAAAAATCTACTTCAAGATAAATGGAATTCTACAAGAAAAATTGAAAAAGTTTTTTTTGACGCACCTTGGTATCTTGAACATTATATTGCATTTTTATGTCAAGCTTCATTGGTAACTAATATAGGTTCAACTCTTGAATCCACATTATATTCGTTGAATACAAGACCAGAAGCATATTCAGAGCGAAATAGAATAATTGAAGTATCTCAATTACTAGGTTTTTCATTAGAATCCATTGAAAAAAATGTTATAAATTATAAAACACCAGATTTTGAAAAATCATCATTAAAAAGTGCTGGAATAAATCTTATAAAAGATTGGAGAACTGCTGATTTAGTAAAAATGATAAAATATAAACAAGTAAAAAATGAAAAGATAAATCAAATCATGAATTCTATAGTTAAAAACAACGAAAAAAATGAATGGCATGATTTTTACCATAAAAAACATAAGATTATGATAAAAGGACCATTTGATGATTATAATGTGAGGCCTAAATTAATTCGTATTGAGAAAAACGACGTATTATCATCTGTTAGTAGAAAATATGATAAAAGGTCTGTTGTTGATTTATGGATTTCAGATAATAGAGTTTATAAAATTGAGGGAAAATCGTCCTTTTTACATGCATTATTGATTCTTTCTAAAAAAAATATACCCTTAAAATTAATGAAAAATACTCAACAACATATAGATGAAGCATTGTCATATCTTAATGATATGCTTTCTTGATCATTTAAAAAAAACCTATGACTTATACTATTAATCTATAACATATAAAATAATCAAAATAAATTTAAAAATGTGTGAAAAGATAATCAATCAATGAATCAATTTGATCATAATTTGTATATATTATTTTAACAGGATTTTTAAGTCCTTTATTTATATCATTTAATGTTTGTCTGATATCTTCAATATCAATCTGTTTAATGCAATCTCCATCATCAATTATCCACAAAATTACTGGCATCTTTTTTACAATGTATGGTATTTTACTTATAAACGAATAAATTTCTGCTACGATTCTGGTAATTTGTTCAGTGAATAATATATATAAATCATAATCTGAAGTTGTATAGTACGTAATATCACTTCTAAAGATTGATATTTGCCTAATAATGTCTTTTTTAATTTCAGTGTTTTCTGCATTCTTTATACAAAGTTCATCATCTCCAACAAAAAAATCTGAGGATATTACTAATCCTTGTTTTTTCAGGACTGAAAATATTTTAAAAATCTGAGGTTTCCAATTATATTTTTTCGATTGATCATATTCAGTAACCATTTTCTTTATTATTGTTGATTTAAAAATAGGCAATCCGAGATTCTGTACAGAAACAGTGGAAAATCGGGATGTTAAATTAAGCTTTTCTATAGCTTCACAAATACATTTTGCTTCATCTTCTAACTTCGAATCTGAAAGACTTTTAAGATTTGATAGTAATACATCAATGTCGTTATTAATAATTGCTGAATTAAATTCTCGATATTTTAATAATCCTGATTCGTCTAATGCTGTCATTATTAATAAACAAATAAAATTATTTTCCCCAATATCTTTAGCTGGCAAATGTTGGATAAAGGACAGAAGGATCCTTTTTAAACGTCTAGGATTCCAATCACATAAATTAGCAGCGTATTCTGATAATTCATCAAGATAATCAGATATAATGGGGTATTTTTGTAAGTATTTATATGCAATATTCTTTAGACTTGTTAGATCGGGTAAAGGAATATTTTTTCTGAGAGTAATTATCTTATCAATAAATTGATTTGCATCAATTTCTTCAGGAAGCTCATTTTTAATTGCTTCAATAACATATGACTCTGAATACCCAAGAATGATCGCTATTCTGTTATGAGATAAATAGGCCTTCAATTCTGAAAAGATACTAAATATTTGGTCTCCAGTAGATCTATCAAGTTCATCAATAAATAGATATAAAAAAATATTCTTATTATTTAGATACTCGTTCAACGTTTCTAAAGTACTTCTAATAACAGTTGCGCTTTGCATTTCTGATATAGTTTTTTCTCCAATTGTAGCTACATCTTTAAGTAAACCAGGAGCGGTCTCTGATGCAGACAACGTTTTAAAAATTTTTTGCACTGAACTTCTAAGTCCTTTTCGGATTCCTAAGGCTTCTTGAAATTTTATAAATTCTTTTTTAATTGTTTCGGAATATTCAGATGGATTTTGGTCCGAATAGTTAGCTACAGTTTTAAAAATATGGAATAAGATTGCATCTCCCATATTCGATAGTCCGTATGGATCCCAAGCGATATACCATATTACTAAATTATTCGAATCAAAGTCATCATGAATATAATTTGACATTAATTTCATAAAACTTGATTTACCAGTTCCCCACTCTCCAATAACTCCGCAACAAATGCAGGAATCTATAGCGATGACACTGATTTCGTTTACTAATTTTTTTGCATGAGAAGAAAAACCAAACCAGTCTTGACTAAATTTAGTAATATGTGTATCGCCATGAATTAACTCTAATTCATTTTGAGAGTTCATACATCATACAGCAGTAAGTTTTAATTTAAAATATGTGGTTTGTGAATGAATATTCATTTCAAAAAATATCGGTAAACCCAAAATTTTTTTTTAAATGAAATTGAATAAAGAAATCGAGCGAGCGTGTATTTTAAGGCAAGAAAATATTAGTTTGTTTACTATTAACTCTCAGTGATATTAATGAATGGCGCAGTTGTTTTCTTAGGAAATATTTGTTCAGGTAAAACTACTCTTAGTAATCATTTTATTAATAAATATCCGTGGGACGAGATTTCATTCAGTAAATATATAAAAAATATTGCCGATGCTCAAAATCAATCTCGCAACAGAGAGAATCTTCAGAGAATTGGATACGAAGTATTTTTAAATACTGACCCACGTACATTTCTTCTAAAAGTAATCAAATTTAATAAACCTAAAACCCGAACTCATGTTTATGATAGTATTAGACATTTAAGTATATTATCAGAAGTTGAAAAGTATTATGATAAAAATATTATATTCTTTATTGACGTAGATAAAAAAATACTTTTCAGAAGATATATTAATAAATATCATCAAAAAATATCATATTCAGAGTTTAATAAAAATATTATAAACCATCTTGTTGAAAGAGAAATCAATGAATTAAAAGAAAAGTCAGATTTTGTGCTTGATGGATCTAATACGATAGATGAAATGATTTTAAAAGTAGAATCTAAACTTGTAGAACATGATTATTTAGATCACATTATTTTAGAAACAAGAAAAAAGGAGTTTCAAAAATGAATAAAGATTTTGATAAAGAAATGAGAAACAAATTAATTAACGTTTTAGAAAAAAAAATTTTGATATCTAAATTAGATAACTCATTGCAGGAGAACGATCTTACAAAACCAGTAAATTGCAATGGATTTGGTAGAATACGGCACTATAGAATGTACGAACATAAAGACTGGGTATTTGATCCTTTACCTAATCTACCAGCAAGTGAAGCTCTAAATAAAAAAACAGAAGAAATTACCCTAGCTCAAGTATTCCAATTAGCAGGATGTAATTGGAATTGCTGGTATTGCTTTGTTGATAACGAATTAAGATCAGGTACCATGGAAAAATCAAAGTTCTTCTCACCAAGCGAGTTGATCAGTGCATATTTACAAGAAAAAAATAAACCGCAAGTCATCGTTCTTTCAGGAGGCCAACCAGATTTAGTTCCAGAGTGGATAGTCTGGGCAATGGAAGCTTTGGAAAGTAACAAACTAGATAAAACAACTTACCTTTGGTCGGATGACAATCTCAGCACAGATTATTATTTTAAATATTTAACTTCAGAACAACGAGATAAAATCGCATCATATGATAGTTATGGCAAAGTAGGATGCTTCAAGGGATTCGATGAAAGTTCTTTCACGTTCAATACTCAGACCTTAGGGAAAAAATACCATAAACAATTCGAAATCTTCAACAAATTACGTTTAGAAGGTTTAGACATATATGGGTATGTTACTTTCACTTCTCCTAACAATCATTCACTAAGAAATAAGATGGATAAATTTGTGATGAAACTATCAGAAATACATGATAAAATGCCCCTACGAGTTGTTCCTTTGAAGATCGTTGCATATAGTCCAGTAGCAAAAAGAATAACAACAGAGTACAAACGTTCGTTAGAAAATCAGCATGAAGCCCTAAAAGTATGGAATCAAATACTTGAAGAAAAATATACTCACAATGAAAGAAAAATAGAGATACATAAAGTCAAAATAAATTAATATTCAAGAATCTGCGTTTGTTTAATTAAAGTATCTGACCCCTTTTTGATCGAATTCACATCTTTCACAGATATCCAGGAACTCATAGCACCAAAACCTGATTTATCTATTTCAAATGGTTCAACATTTTCTACGTTTGAAAGAAAAACAAGAATACAATATTTTTTATCTTTTACTGATTGATAAAAATCCCCAATATTTTCAATACCAATTCCATCTTCTGGACCATATTTTAGTAAAAGCTCTTCAGCTTTGTCTGGTTTAAGGTCGGAATAAAATTCAACGCGTTTGACATTAGACTTTATCGTAATAGGTTCTCCAGAATTTTTAAAATAAATAACATCCCCTTCTCTAATTTTCCCCCACGGAGCATATTTTGTTATATACCATCGAGATTCTATCTTTTTTGATCCTTCCGAAATTTTTTCTAAAAATCCCAATGATTTGCGCATAATAGCGACATGTTCCATAGTAGTTTATTGGAACCCTACCCTAAATATTTTAGTTTTACCACAACAAATAAATACTAAGTGACACAACAAAATTGTTGTGTTATGATTCCTAAATTCAATGGGAGTGGGAACTTGACAGAAGGAATTCATGACGCAACATGGGATGAAATTAGAGAAAGATACGGCGACAATGAGCATAGAGAAGGGCTATTAGAAGGCCTTCGAATCTCATTAGATTTTTTAAAAAAGGCAGGTTGTAAATTAGTTTACATAGATGGAAGTTTTGTAACATCAAAAAGGTATCCTAATGATTACGACTGTTTATGGGATACAACCGGAGTAGACCACACCAAACTCCCGGATTTTTTTAATCCTAAAAAAAGAAAAATACAAAAATTTCTCCTAAAAGGAGAATTCATTCCAAATAACTTTATTGAGAAGAATACAAGAACTCCTTTTCTTGATTTTTTTCAAACAGATAAAGTTACGATGGAACGAAAAGGCATTATAAAATTAAAATTGGAGGATTTTCCATGATAACAAATGAAAGACAGTTAAAAATAAATAAAGCACAGTTGAGAGAATTCAAGAAACATCTTGAAAAAATACAAAAAGTTAGAAAAGATGAAAATTTAGAATTATTGAAGTTAGAAGAAGAAGCAATACAAAACCAAATCAAGGAATTTGACATTCAAATAAACGAGTACGAAAAAATTTGGAATAGCAAAACTCCAATTCCTAAATTATTATCAATAAATGACATACCTAAGGCATTAATTAGAGCACGTTTATCACAAGGAATGAGCCAAAAAGAGTTTGCAAATAAAATTGGATTAAAAGAACAACAAATACAAAGGTATGAGGCAGATGAATATGAATCTGCTAGTTTAGCACGTATAAAAGAATTTGCGGATTTCTTCAACATAAAGTTACAAGATGAAACAGATATACCTTCGTCTACAATAACTTTCCAAGATTTTGTTAAGAATATGAAAAAAGCTGGATTTGATAATGATTTT
>JBDRQD010000047.1:0-38553 GCA_043826455.1 Candidatus Bathyarchaeota archaeon | reverse complement strand
CCCGGCTTCACAATGTCGGTAAAGCTCTTCTCGATCACAGTCACAGGGATATTGTCGACGACGAAGCCATGCCTCTTACCGGCCTTATCGGTAATAGAGAGCTCGTACCTGCTCTCAGGCCTCACAGCCTCAACCTGCTCGTAGGGTAGGTTGAGAACCACGCTCCGGCTCTTCCTTATGAAGCCCTCCTCCTTCACGAAGAGAAGCTTCTCGTCAGACATGACAAGGTACCCGTAGTCGCCGTCCAGTTTCCCCATGTAGGTCTTGCGTACACGGTCCCCCCTCGCCATGCTCTTCTCGGCTAGTTCCTTTACAGCAGACACCATTTTTCACCTCCGTAAATATAGTAAAATAAACGCGGAATATATACAAAGGCGTAATATATTATGTATACACAAATACGTGTATATATTTTTATATGATTGATCAGGGGGTGTAATACCACCGATATAGCTATCAGCCAGATCCAGAAACATATATATGAAGAGACGTGGAGTACAGGAAAATCATGGCCCTGGGAAAATCCTCCAGGGTCGTCTCCCTGCCAATAGAGTGGTTAAAGAGCTACAACCTTGACAAAGGCGACACCCTTCAGCTAAGCCAACAGCGGAACGGGTCAATCATAATCCACCCGGTAGCCAAGACTGATGAAGAGGTAAAGAAGATAACCCTCAGCATCAAGGCCGATGAGAGCGAGGACAGCGTTATCAGGCGTCTCATAGGCGCCTTTCTCAACGGGTACACCCTCATCACGTTGACCTCCGACAAGATATTCACTGGAGAGCAGCAGGCAGCCATCCGCGCGGCGTCGAGGAGACTGTACATGATGGTCATCAAGTCGGAGGCTGCCAGCATAGAGCTTGAGACCCTCATCGACGAATCCAAGGCCTCAGTCACCTCCTGCATCGAGAGGATGCATATGATAACCTACTCCCTCTTCAGGGACACCATCCAGGCCATGAGGGAGTGGGACAGAGAGCTAGTGATGTCAGCCATCTCCCTAGAGGAGGACATCGACCAGCTGGCGTACCTCGTGCTGAGGATCATACGCAGCGCCTCAATAAACTATCATCTGGCTAACCAGCTCAACCTGGACCCCCTCGACTCCCTGGACTACCAGACACTGGTCCACAGGATAGAGAGGGTGGCCGACCACATAACCAGCATGGCCGAGTGCGTAAAGATCATGATAGAGAACGATGAGCGGCTACCTTTAGACGCCCAGAGGATTCTAGTCGAGGCCGCCGAGATCGCCCTCAGCTCCTACGGCAAGGCTGTGGAGTGCTATCTATACATGGACGTGGAGCCCACAAACGGCATCATTGATCAGCAAAGCAAGATCGAGAAACTATACTCAAAGATTACTCCTCTGCCGAGATACACCGAGATCGACGACTCTCAGGTCCTGACGCATATAATCAACCTGAGGGAGAACATCCTCATAGTAAGCAACCTGGCAGCGGACATAGCCGAGTTAACCATCGACCGAGCCTACAAGAGTGAGAGCATTTAGCCACCCACTTCTGTGGCCGCGCTAAGTGCACCACCAGGGTTACCCCAAGTATCATGATGTAGAATAACATAGGCCCACATACTCATCGGTTAGGCCGCGCTCTCATCCCGCCAAGAAAATAAGGTTTATAACTCATCGCATCGGAGCTTTTGAGACCCATGCCACAGAACGACACCAACACCACACTGACATGGCTCCAGAGTAGAGCCATAGCACTGCAAAGAGACATAGAATCCGCGTTAGACGACCTACCCGACAACAGGCATAAGCAAATCCTTGAACAGATACTCCAACTACACGAACTAACCACGGAGATCCAGGCGCTGGGGCTGGCGACCACCCTGGCTCACATAAGGGAGAACAACACGAGCATTGACAGAGAACTCCAGGAGATCAGCGACTACGTGGAACAGATACTCATCATCCATCAGCAGGAGCACGACAACCTACAGAAAATCCTCTAACCCCCCAAACATTAATAGCAGGAAGGCATGGTTTCATCAGAGATGCGGCGCACCACTATACAGTACAGCCGGTACCAGATCAGGATGCTAGAGAAGGCCAAGATGCTAGTCCGGAACGGCAGAGTAGAGCCCCTGGACGGCGGCCGCTTCAACGTCATAGGAGACCACGGGACCTACAACGTGGTCCAGGGACCCGACGGCAGGATGGCTTGCAGCTGCCCGGGGTACAGGGACAAGGGCAAGTGCAGCCACAGCACCGCCGTCGAGATGGTCACCAAGAAGACGCGCCGCTGAGGCCCCGATGATCTTTTAACAACTCTGACCAGATTCATACCGTCAGAGTTGAGCCACGATGAGTGAAGATAAAGAGCCGGTCAGGCCTGTCACATTAACCGAGAAGACTGAGGGCATGGAGAGGCACCCCGGGTACATCACCTTCTACTGGGACGAGAAGGGGGGAAAGATATGGCTGGAGCTGGACCGCTTCGACGAGGAGCTCCTCTACGTTAATAGCCTCACTGCGGGCGTCGGCAGCAACGACGTGGGGCTCGACAGGAACCAGTTAGGCTCCACGTCCGTTGTCAAGTTTCAGAGGCTCGGCCCCAAGGTCCTGCTGACTCAGGTGAACTATGGTTTCAGGGCGCTGAGCGATAACCCTCACGAGGTGAGGTCCGTGGAGGAGGCTTTCGCCCAGAGCGTCCACTGGGGCTTCAAGGTGGAGGCCGAGGAAGAGGGCAGGGTCCTGGTGGATGCCACAGGGTTCCTGCTGAGGGATGCCAAGAGCGTCGCCGCACGCCTCAAGGAGAAGGAACAGGGAGAGTACGAGCTAGACGAGGCGAGGTCATCCGTGTACCCGCCCCGATGCAGAGCCTTCCCGAAGAACACGGAGCTGGAGGCCATCCTCACATACAAGGGCAAGAATCCCGGGGACTGGATCAAGTCCGTGGCCCCCGACCCCACCATCATCACCGTGAGGCAGCACCACAGCTTCCTGATGCTACCGGACGCTGACTACAAGCCCCGAAGGTATGACCCCAGGGCCAGCTACTTCGGAATCAGGTACATGGACTTCGCCACGCCCGTGGACCAGAGCATAGAGAAACGCTACATCTGCAGGTACCGCCTCAAAAAGAAGAACCCGAAAGCCAAGAGAAGCGATCCCGTGGAGCCGATAGTCTACTACGTGGACAGGGGCATCCCAGAGCCCATCAGAGGTGCCGTCATAGAGGGCGCAGCCTGGTGGAACCAGGCCTATGAGGCCGCGGGGTACAGGGACGCCTTCAGGGTGGAGCTGCTCCCGGAGGACGCCGACCCTATGGACGTCCGCTACAACGTCATCAACTGGGTCCACCGCAGCACCAGGGGCTGGAGCTACGGCAACACCGTCACGGACCCCCGCACCGGGGAGATCATCAAGGGCCACGTGAGCCTCTGCAGCCTGAGGATAAGGCAGGACTTCCTCATAGCCCAGGGCCTGGTTGCCGACTACGATGATGAGAACCCGGACAGCGCTGAGATGCTGGAGATGGCCCTGGCCCGCATCAGGCAGCTGAGCGTCCACGAGGTGGGCCACACCCTAGGCCTGGGCCACAACTACTGCAGCCACGTCAACAGCAGGGCCAGCGTCATGGACTACCCTGCTCCCCTGGTGAAGGTGAAGAACGGAAGATTGGACCTCTCTGAGGCCTACGACACCGGAGTCGGTGAGTGGGACAAGGTCAGTGTTGCCTATGGGTACCAAGACTTCCCGGAAGGCGTAGACGAGGACGCGGCCCTCGACGGCATCCTGCGCGAAGCCTTCACCGGCGGCCTCCTCTTCGCACCCAGCCAGGACGCGGGCCCCGGCAGCCCCCACCCCCACGCCGCCTCCTGGGTCAACGGCGTGGACGCCGTGGACGAGCTCCACCGCGTCATGAAGGTCAGGGAGGTGGCTCTCAGGGGCTTCACGGAGCGCCGAATAAGGAAGGGTGAGCTCATGGCGTCACTGGAGGAGACCCTAGTCCCCATCTACCTCTTCCATAGGTACCAGGTGGAGGCCGCCTCCAGCCTCCTGGGGGGCCTCTACTACAACTACAATCTGAGGGGCGACGTGCAGGCGGGCCCCCAGATTGTGCCTGGGGACCAGCAGCGCCGGGCACTGGAGGCACTTCTGGAGGCAATCACTCCAACTCAGCTAGCGCTGGATGAGAAGCTACTATCCCTGATACCGCCCCGCCCCCAGGGGTACCCCCAGACCAAGGACCTGTTCCCCGGCCACACGGGGCACCCCTTCGATCCTCTGGGGGCCGCGGAGACCGCAGCCAACATTACCCTGAGCATGCTCATGCACCCGGAGAGGGCGGCCAGGCTCGTGGAGTACCACGCCAGAGCGCCTGACGCCCCCGGCCTCGCCGAAGCCCTGGACGAGATCATAGACGCCACTTGGAAGGAGAGGCACAAGAACCCGTACCACGCTGAGGTCCAGAGGACTGTGGACCATGTGGCCCTCTACCACCTCATGGCGCTGGCAGTGAACATGGAGACCACCCCAGCCGTCCGCGCCGTGGCGAGCCTGAAGCTTTCGGAGCTGGGAGACTACCTCCGCACCATGGGTGAGCGCATCCAGGAGCCCGAGCAGAGGGCCCACTACATGTATGGGGCGGGCCAGATAACGCTCTTCGAGGAGAACCCGGGCCAGGTGAAGCTGACCAAGCCCCTGGAGCCCCCCATGGGGCCTCCTATATAGCCCCATTTTTCCCTTTTTCCCGACTAGGATGACAGACTAGCACGGCTGTAAACTGCTCGGGGTTTACTTTTTATCTTGCGGCTTACTCAATACTTGAGGACCAGACCGAACCCCACAGAAAAACCCTGGTCTGGCTTCTGGAGCAGCATGATGATAAACTTTGGAAATGTGGCCCATGAGCAAGAGGAGCAGCCTAGGGACGAGAGGTCCCTGGCCGACGTGAACTTCCGAAACACCGTCATATACTACCGGGAGGAGCTGCGCAGAATCGACGCGGGCGAGCTAGCCACCGAGCACCTCAAGGACAGGCAGAGGAAGGCGCTAGTGAAGGCCGGGATACTGAAAAGGGTGTATGGCAGAGGGGGCTGCCGCCTGAGGCTCTCCAACGAGACCCGGAGACTCCTGGGGGAGCTGGATGATGGCCCCCACCGGATGTCCTAGGCTCGCCTGAGGACGCGCCCGGGGCGCCGCCCTGTGTGCTTGCCCTTCTCCACCACCGCCTCACCGTTGACGAGGACGTACTCTACGCCCTCGGGGTGGCGCCTTGTCTCGATCTCGTCCCCCAGTATCCTGATGTTGGGTACGTCCAGGAGCACTATGTCGGCGTAGGAGCCCTCCTTGATGACGCCTCGGCCCTCTAGGTTGTGGACCCTGGCCGCCATGGTGCTGGTCTTCTGCACGGCCTCCTCCATGGTGAAGAGGTTGCCGTCCCTGACGTACTGGGTGATGAACATGGGGAAGGCGCTGAAGGTGTTGATGCCGGGGAACGTGTAGGGGGGCGCGCTCATCTCCCAGTCCTTGTTGAAGACGCTGGTGTCCAGTCCCATCATGCCTTTGGGGTGGGTGTAGTACTGGTGGTAGGCTTGGCTGGGTTGGAGCTGGCCGGTGACGCCTCTGGCGTCGGGGTCCTCAGAGATGATGTCCATCCAGGTGTCCCAGGGGTCCAGTTTCCTCTCCTCGGCTATCTGGGCTAAGCTCTTGCCATCGAGGCCGGGGATCTTGGATTTGAGCACGTATATGTTGTCCGCCCACCGGGGGTTGGTGTTGGGGTTGTAGGCGACCCTGATGAACCACTTGCCCTTCCTTATGGCGTCCTTCACCTCCTCCCGGAAGTCCTCCACCTTGAACCACTGGGCGAGGGCCTCACGGCTGCCCAGCTCCCTGAGCCAGGGCTCGTAGAGGCTGCACAGGTATGGCATGGTGGCGAAGCCGCTGCGGGTCATCTGGGGTATGGCGTCCCAAGTGATGCCCAGCTCGTCCTTGCTGTCCCTGAGGATCATGTCGATTGTGACCTTCAGGTTGGCGGCTTCCAGCTCGTCTGGGGGGCTGGGTCTGATGTCCCAGCCGGTGCTCAGGTGGGCGTAGTGGAGCCTGACGCCGGTGCGGTTGTAGACGTCTACGCACTCCATGAGGGCCGTGATCTTCTCGTTGGGGATATGGCCCGCTGCTACGCCTCGTCTGCGGCCTGTGCGTCTCCAGTGGGGGCAGTATACGCCGCCATACTCCTTGAGGACGGCGATGCTGGCAACGATCTCGTCCTGGGACGCGAACACGTCGGGGTCGTAGTCCAGGCCCGTGCTCATGCCTATGCAGCCGTCCCGCATGCCTTGGTGGATGAGCTCATGCATCTGGCTCTGCTCGGCCTGGGTGGTGTGGCGTTTGAAGTCGTTGCCCATGACCTTGGTCCTGACGCTTCCGTGGCCTAGGAGTGGCGCGTAGTTCATGCTGACGCCGGTCTTCTCCACTTTCTTGAAGAAGGCGCCCATGGTGTCCCAGTCCAGGGTCCACCCGTACTTGTCTTTCATCCACTGGTTGATCTGCTCCAGCGGGTAGTAGCTGAGCTTGGGGTAGTACTTGTAGGGGTCCAGCTCGTGGAGGTGGTCCTGCAGCATCCTGGGGACCCGGATGTAGTCGCCTATGGGCCCGGGGCTTCCTCCGCACTGGCCGCCTATGAAGGTGGTGACGCCTTGCATTACGTAGCTCTCGGCTTGGGGGAACCATAGGAGCGTCCAGTCGGCGTGGCTGTGGGCGTCTATGAAGCCGGGGAGAGCGGTCAATCCCCTGCTGTCTACCTCTTTCACGGCGTCGCCTTTCACTTTGCCCAGGGCGGTCACCTTGTCTCCCTTGACTCCTATGGAGCCCTTGTAGGCTTTCTTGCCTGTGCCTTCGACTATTGTGGCGTCCTTCACCAGGACATCGAACTCTGCCAAAAGAATCCCTCATGTAAGGTTACGCTATGATGATATAACGTTTTGAGGTTTTGGAGTAACGTGTTTCCTGTGTGTATCAGCCTCAGGGCGCCATTCTTGTTCCTAGTGGCTGGGAATTGTGGGTTATTGGGGGTTGGTTTGTAACTGGTGGCGTGTGATAAGGGGGGGATCTGGGGGTTGGTGACGGCTGCGTGGAAGAATGTGATGTTTTTTCGGGTTGCATTTAGCTAAAGTGTAATATGTGTGGGTGTCTGGTGTGATAAAGGTGGATCTTAGTTGTCTCATCCTATGGTTCGAGGGTGGTTATTATCTCGGCCTCTAGGCTGCCTGGCTCGATCTCCTGGAACTCGTACCTGACCCTCAGCACCGGCTTGTCCACCTTCATGTATCTGCGCAGATCGGTGGGGGTCCCCATGAGCACCAGGTCGCAGGGCACCGCGTTGATGGCGGCCTCCAGCTCCCTTATCTGGTGGTCGCTGTAGCCGACGGCGGGAAGCACCTTGCCCAAGTGGGGCCAGAGCCGGTATAGGTCCTTGATGGTGCCTGTGACGTGGGGCCTGGGGTCCACGATGCTCGCCCCCATCTCCATGGCCTTGATGGTGGCGGCGCCGTACTTCATCTCGCCGTGGGTGAGGGTCGGGCCGTCCTCGATGACCAGCACCTTCCTGCCCCTGAGACTCTCCTGCTTCTCGGCCGTGATGACTATGTTGGCGTTCATGATGACGGCGTAAGGGTTGATCTTCCTGACGTTCTCCCTTACTTTCCTTACGTTGGCCGGGTCAGCTGTATTCACCTTACCCACGATGACCACGTCAGCCATCCTCACGTTGGTCTCCCCCGGGTAGTAGCTGAGCTCGTGGCCCACCCTGTGAGGGTCCACGATGACTATCTGCAGGTCCGGCACGTAGAACGGGAAATCGTTGTTGCCGCCATCCCAGACCACCACGTCAGCCTCCTTCTCAGCCTCCTTCAGTATGGCCTCGTAGTCCACGCCGCTGTACACCACGGCGCCCCTGTCCAGGTGGGGCTCGTAGTCCTCTCTCTCCTCGATGGTGCACTGGTGCCTGTCCAGGTCCTCCATGGTCTGGAACCTCTGGACCCTCTGCTTCACCAGGTCCCCGTAGGGCATGGGGTGACGGATGACCACCACCCTATACCCCCTGTCCCTGAGCCGTGAAACGATCCAGCGGGACACGGGGCTCTTACCGCTGCCCGTCCTAGAGGCGCAGACGCTGATGAGGGGCTTGGAAGGCTTGATCATCGTGTCTCCTGGCCCAAGGAGCACGAAGGTAGCCCCAGCTGACTGGGCCCTAGACGCCTCGTCTTGGAGGTAGACAGCCGAGACATCACTGTAGCTGAAGAACACTTCGTCCACATGGAGGTTCCGTATGAGCTCCTCCAGCTTGGACTCGGGGTGAATCTGTATGCCCTCAGGGTACCTGGGCCCAGCCAGCTCGGCCGGGTAGACCCTCTTCTCCACGCCCGCCGTGGTGTCAAGCTCGGATATCTGGGCCGCAGTGAATGCTACCACGTCGTAGTTTGGGTTGTCCTTGAAGTAGACGTTAAAGTTGTGGAAGTCTCTCCCCGCGGCACCCATGATTAAGGCTCTTCTGACCAATTTCTCTCAGGCTACTATAGTGTTAGGGGGTTAAAACACTTACCACGTGTGGCAAAATACACCAACCAGAGTAAAGTACGGTGAAACTGATCCAACTAGAACAAATAAATGGGCGGGGTGTAAAACTTTTCTAGGCGAGGACAAACAGAAGCCATATGGCCGAGAGATACTTCAAGGATCAGCCTAACGCAGAGGAGATCAGTGAGAAGCTGAGAGGTTACACCTCCTGGCTGGAGATCAATCTGGACAACATAGGTTTCAACCTGAGGAACATCAGGGACCGCGTAGGCGTGGAGGTGACGGCCGTGGTGAAGAACAACGCCTACGGCCACGGGTTGATCCCCGTCACCGCGTACCTTGAGACACAGGGGGTCAAGTGGGTCATGGTGGCCAAGCTCAGAGAGGCCGAGAAGATAAAGGAGGCCGGCCTCAAGGTGGATGTCCTCAATATGGATGTTCTCTTCACGGACAGCCAGTACATGAGTGTAGCCGAGAAAGGGATCACCCAGACCGTTTACACCTTGGAGGCGGTTCAGAGGCTAAACAACGCCGCTGGGGGTCTCGGTAAGGTGGCCCGGGTCTTCATCAAGGTGGACTCGGGGCTAAACAGAGTAGGCGTAAAGTACAGCGAGGCAGCCGACCTGATCGAGAGCATCCACGCCCTGCCTAATGTCGAGGTGGAGGGTATCTTCAGTACCCTCCAGCAACGGCCGGACCAGGACAATGTGATGCTCGGCAGGCTCCTGGACGTGGACAAGGCGCTCAGAGCCAGAGGCATAGACGTCAGGTACCGGAGCATAGCCAGCACCGACAGCGTCTTCCACAACCCAGAAATGTGGCTGGACATGGTGCGCCCAGGCATGAGCCTCTACGGCGTCTACCCGGAGCCCAAGGACGCGTCCAGCGGCCTGGAGCTGAGGCAGGCGCTCCAGCTCAAGGCCAGGGTAGAGTACGTGAAGTGGGTGGAGAAGGGCGAGTCCGTCACCTACTGGGGCAGGTTCATAGCCCCCAGGAGGATGAGAGTCGGCACACTCCACCTGGGCTTCTACGACGCAGTACCCAGGGAGATGGCCAACAAGGGACGGGTGCTCGTGGACGGCAAGATGAGGGGCAGCCTGGGTTCCGTGAGCCTCAACCACTACCTCGTGGACCTGACAGACGTGGACGCCGAGAAGGGAGACGAGGTCACAGTCATAGGCGAGTCGGGGGAGAACGACCTGTATAACACGGCTACGACAGCGGGGTGGATGACCTACAGTCTGTTGAACCACATGAACCCCTTCATGCCCAGGGTCTACTACAGGGGCGGGAAACCCGTCGCCCTCCTGGAGACCCTATAATCCAACGTCACCTATTTTCACGGTTTTTCAGCAGATGCACAATTAACTAGAGCGCGAACCACCAGCTCAAAGGTATTAAAACCCCGGAAACCATACTCACTGGATCAATTTGGTGGACATCCTCATAAAAAACGGGATAATAGTAACCATGGACCCAATCCGGCGGGTCATCATGGACGGAGCCGTGGCCGTCGAGAAGGACCACATCATTGACGTAGGCCCCTCGCCTGAGCTTGAGAAGAGCCACAGCGCAGACCTGGAGATCGATGCACGTGGCATGGTCGCGTTACCCGGCCTCATGGACGGCCACGCCCACGCGGGCCACAGCCTCCTCAGGAGCCTGGGCATGCACAACGACACCTGGTACAAAGCATGTGAGGTCATCTACGCGGAGGCCAGCACCGAGGAGTTCTGGGAGGTAGACGCCCTCCTCACCTACCTGGAGCACCTCAGGTTTGGCACCACCTGCGGAGTCACCTTTTTTGGCGGAGGCGACAGCGTCATGAGGGTGGACGACCCCGTCTACGCCCGCAGACACTGCGAGGCCGCCGAGAAGGTGGGCGTCCGCACCTTCCTAGCCGTGGGCCCCCGGCGGCCGCCCTTCCCCTCCAAGTACGCAAGGTGGTCTGAGGGAACCCGGAGAGACCGCATGGCCTCCTTTGAGGAGCAGGTGGACACCTGTGAGAAGATAATCGAGCAGAACCACGGCACGGCACAGGGCAGGGTGAAGATCGCCATGATGCTACCCACCCCCCACCCTGAGAACAAACCCATAACAGTTGCCGAGCTGGACGACCTGAAGCAGCAGTCAAGCACAGTCAGAGGCATCTCCCGAAGAGAGGACCTCATGTTCACCATGGACGGCCACAGCAGGGGCACCGTAGAGTTCTGCCACCGAGAGCTAGACCTCCTGGGCCCCGAGGCCCTGTTCAGCCACTCCACAGAGCTCACGGAGGAGGAGATCAGGCTCCTCGCCGAGACAGGCACCAAGGTGGCCCACAACCCCAGCGCCGTGGCGTCCATGCTGGGCAGATGCCCCGTACCCGAGCTCCTGGACGCCGGCGTCACCGTAGTCCTAGGCTCAGACGCAGGCGCACCGGACAGAAGCTACGACATGTTCCGCCACATGTTCCAGTGTATGAGGTACCACAGACGCCACTACAGGGACCCCCGGGTGCTGCCCCCAGGCAAGGTCCTGGAGATGGCCACCATAGACGGCGCCAGGGCCTTCAGAGAGGACACGAGCCTCGGGTCCCTTGAGGCGGGCAAGAAGGCGGACATAGTCCTGGTGGACATGAGGAAGCCCCACCTGCACCCCCTCAACATGCCCGTGGATCGTCTCACCTACTACGCCAACGGAAACGATGTGGACACGGTCATAGTGGACGGCAGAGTCCTCATGATGGCCGGAGAAGTCAAGACCATGGATATACATAGCGTCCTAGAGCAGGCGGACCAGGAGATCGAGGCCGCCGTCGGCCGCAGCGGCCTCAAGGACCTCTACGAAACAACGGACAGGTACTGGGGGCACAGCAGGTACTAGGGTGAACACGTTGGAGGAAACAGTGTCATCCAAGACCCTGCACAAGGGCAGAAACTTCAGCTTCAAGACCGACCAGGTCAGGCTGCCCGGCGGCGAAATAGTTGCCAGGGACATCGTTGACCACCCGGGCGCCGTAGCCATAGTGGCAGTGGACGGCTCAGGGCTGGTCCTTGTCAGGCAGTACCGGTACGCCGCGGGCCGGGAGCTCCTGGAGATACCGGCGGGCACCCTTGAGCCCGGAGAGGATGCAGACGCCTGCGCAGTCAGGGAGCTCCAGGAGGAGACGGGGTACGCCGCCAAGTCGTGGAGAAGGCTGATAAGCTGCTACATGGCTCCAGGGTACAGCAGCGAGGTCATCCACTTCTACGTGGCTGAGGACCTGGAGAATGTGGGCTCCAGCCCCGAAGAGGACGAGTCCATCAGGGTGGAGAGGCTCAGCTTCAACGACGCATTGAAGATGATCGAGGACAACACCATAATGGACTCCAAGACCATCACAGGGGTCCTGGCCTACCTCACCAGGGCTACTCCCTGATCCTCAGATAGATCGCCACACTCACGGCCATGAGCGCCAACGCCACCCCGATGTTAAACCAGAAAGCCACCGTCAAACTGTACGTGTCCGCCAGGTAGCCGGTAACGGTGGTTGAGAGTGAACCTAAGCCGAAGGCCGCGAAGAACATGACGCCGTAGGCCAAGCCCATAAGGTTCCGAGGTGAAAGCTTACTCACCAGGCTGGTGACTGTGGGCTGGTGCCCGAACATGCTGACACCGTATAGGATTATGAAGAGCACCACGCCCACGGTGCTGGTGGGCAGCACCATCAACAGAAACAGGCTCACAACCATCCCGGCCGTCGCGACCAGCAGAGTCCTGGTCTGACCCAGCCTATCCGAGCCACGGCCCCCCAGCAGCTGCCCCAGGACCCCGAAGAACAGGATCATGCTGTTGGCCACCGCCGCTACGCCCCCCGTGTAGTTGCGCTCGAGGCTCAGGAAGCTGGGGAAGAAGAGGTCCACAGATCGGAAGAGAAAACCCACAATCACATTATAGAGAAGAATCAACCAGAGGCCCGGCGTCCTGAGGAACTCCATGTAGCTCTGCCTGGTGGCCGGCACTATCTCCTCCTTGACCTGAATCCGGTCCAGAGTCCACGCCGTCACGACGCTGAGGGCCCCGAAGAACACGAAGCTGAGCCTCCAGTTGAAGGTCACCCCCAGGAAGAAGGCCACAGTGGGAGTGAAGACCTGTCCGAAGTTGCCTGCCGCGTTGTGGACCCCCATGGCGTTGCCCGTTTTCTCCGTGAACACCTTGGCGATCAGTCCGTTGGCCGTGGGGTGGTAGAAGCTTGCCCACAGCGCCATGAGAAACATGCCCGCACCGAAGACGACCACGTCGTTTGCGAAGAGGAAGACAATGCTCATGAGGCCGCCCAGACCGATGCTTACCCTGGCCACGGTGAGGCTGCCCAGCCGGTCAGAGAGGGGTCCGCCGATGAGGGCCCCGGCGCCGTAGGTGAGGAAAGTTATGGTGGCGACCACCCCCATGGCCGAGTACGTCGTCCCCAGGTCGGCCACGATGTACCCCAGGAGCGGCGGAAGCACCAGAAAGAGGCTGTGGTTCAGAGAGTGAGCCACGCCCAACAGCATCAAGTCGACGGTGTCCTTGTTCATGACGAACGAAGGAATACCGCCACGTTTTAGAGTTTTTGATCACATCTACGCGGTGAACCATGTAGACTCCCTGGTCTATGGGTATCTGCCGGAGCGTCTCCTGGGTTTCCGGAAGGCTAGCTGATGCAACGCCCGTTCAGAATAACCTTAACCAAACTTGTCCTTGGTACACATCCGAGGACACAAAAAATGAGTATCGGCCTGAAACGATATGAGGGTTATTCATATAGAAGCCAGTTGTATGTCTCCGCCAGATACCGAGATTCCCTTTTAAGGGCTCCTCCGAACCTTTCCTTTGACATGACTCTTAAGGTTAGTAGAAACCAGGTTGGGGACGAGGCGGCCTCAGAGTTTCTCAGGTGGGTCGAGGAGCTTAAGAGAGTCAGGAACGATTTCGAGGCTCTCCTGAACGAGTATGAGGGGAAGAGGCAGAGGCTAATCGAATCCACACGAGAAGAGACGATCTAAAGTCTCTGGGTACTGATCGAAGGCATTTTAATCATCAACATTATTTAAACCATCAAATGGAACCTCAGAGCATAATAACAGGACTAGTCATCGGGTTACTAATCGGAGGAACATCTACCTACGTTTTTCTACCACAAACAGGACCCCAGGGGCTACCAGGGCCTCAGGGAGAGCAGGGGCCACCGGGGCCACAGGGCGCCCAGGGAGTCCCTGGACCACAGGGACAGCCCGGCGAACAGGGGCCGCCGGGGCCTACAGGCCCCCAGGGACTCCAGGGAGTAGCCGGCTCCCAGGGACTCAAAGGCGACAAGGGCGACCCCAGCTTCCATATGACGCCCTACGTGAAGGTCTACTGGAAGCAGCAGGGCACGTGGGACGGAGAGAAGGGTGAGCTGGAGT
This sequence comes from Candidatus Bathyarchaeota archaeon, assembly GCA_043826455.1. GTDB lineage: Archaea > Thermoproteota > Bathyarchaeia > TCS64 > TCS64 > RBG-16-57-9. Next base: position 24,600 of record JBDRQD010000047.1, on the reverse strand, counting down.
ACTCGTGGGCATACAACTCCGGGCCCTCGTCCCTCACATGCTACCCTAGCAGCGTTAAAGCAGGTGGATACGTCGTCCTCCTCGGAGGCGTCACCGACCCCTTCGCCCTAGAGATCAGGGTCCCTGACGCGGGTAAGGGCAGCCACGTGGTCATCGTACAGAACACCAAGACGGGTAGCTACGACACCGCGATAGTAACCATAACCTAACCCCATTTTTTCTTTCCTCGGTTTTTAATAGTCGATGGCAGCTAATATGCCTCGTCTAGGTCGTGGACAACGTGTCAGACGAGTACGATGTATTGATCAAGAACGCTTTTATCATTGACGGCTCCGGTAAGGCCCCCTACAAGGGCAGCATAGGAGTGAAGAAGGACAAGGTGGCGGCCCTGGGAGAGGTGAAGGGCGACGCCGCTAAGGTCATCCAGGCCAAGGGCCTCCACGCTAGCCCGGGCTGGATAGACGCCCACAGCCACGGTGACAGCACCCTCCTCTTCTTCCCCAAGGCCCAGAGCTACGTGATGCAGGGCGTCACCACCTTCGTGGGGGGCCAGTGTGGTGGCAGCCAGGGCCCCTACGGGGACATGATGGGTCTCCCCGGGTTAGCCGCTGAGCACATAGACGAGCTGGAGCCCCACAAGTACTACTCCAAGAACGAGGTCTTCCCCCGCGAGGACGTGAACGCCGTCATGAGGAAGTACTACGGGTGGGAAGTAGACTGGAGGACCCTCGGCGAGTGGATGGACAGGGTGGAGAAGGTGGGGGTCTCCATGAACGCGGCGCCCCTGGTCGGCCAGGGCTCATGCAGGATCAACGTCATGGGTAACGACTACAAGCGCCACAGCACGCCGGAGGAGCTGGAGAGGATCAAGGAACTCATCCACCAGGCCATGGATGAGGGCGCCATCGGGTTGAGCACGGGCCTCGATTATGACCCCGGCGTCTGGGCCAGCGTGGACGAGATAAACGAGAGCGTCAGCTTGATGAAGGAGTACGGTGGCGTCTACTGCCCCCACTGGAGACGCACTGGCAGGAGGCGCGACGTCAAGTTCGGTGACACCCGCAGCAACAAGGTGGAAGGCCTCCTGGAGAGCATCAACACCTGCCGCGTCACCGGAGTCAAGACCAACATCGCCCACCTGACCCCGGGATGGAGGCTGGTGCCGGAGGGCCACGACTACATGGAGGAGCACAACATCCGGGCGACCCTCGCCTTCTTCGACGAGGCCCTGGAGGAGGGCATGGACATCAGCTTCGACAGCATGCCCTGGTTCCTCCGGGGAGGCTTCGACGTCATGCCCCACCTTAGCAGCATCCTGACGCCTTGGCTGAAGGAAGCGGGCAGCCGCGAACGGTTCTCGGAGCTCCTCAAGATACCCGACTATAGGGAGGAGATCGTGAACGCCATCCAGACGGGTAAATGGTTCATCAGGCTGGCGTACAACCCCAACACCAACCCCCAGTGGGCCGAGAACGTCTGGGTGAGCAGACACAAGGACAAGTCGGCGGTGGACAAGAACCTGGCCCAGGTTGCCAAGGAGCGGGGTAAGCCCCAGATGGACACGTGGCTCGATCTCATCTGCGAGGACCCCGAGGCCTTAGGCTACACGGCGGGCACCGCTGACACCGGCAACTTCCCGCAGAAGCCCTACAGGGCGCTCATGTTCCAGCACAGGGCCGGCAGCCTCAGCCTTGACCAGTCGGTGTACGACACCGAGTACCAGCAGAAGACGGCCCCTTACAGGATGCCAGGGATTAACGCGTTCAGCGCTTTCCCGGCCTTCATCAACCACATGGTGAAGGAGCTGGGCGTCTTCACCCTGGAGCAGTGCATACACAAGATGAGCACAGCGGCGGCGGAGCACCACAACCTGAAGGGCAGGGGGACCATCACGCCGGGCAGCTACGCCGACGTCACGGTGTTCAACCTCGATAAGCTGGAGGTGGTGGGCACGCCGGTGGAGCCCAGGAGGCACCCCAAGGGCATCGAGTACGTGCTGGTTAACGGCGTCCCCGTCGTCGAGAAGGGTAAGCACGCTGGGGCTACTCCCGGCAAGGTTCTGCGCCGGCAGTAATATCCCTACTTTCTCAGGTATTTTATCAATTCGTCCACGAAGGCGGCTGTCTCACCTTTAGGCACTATAGCCCCCAAAACATCCCTCTTGCCGCCAGCGTTGAAGCCCTTCACCCGGGCCCTATCTATCATGGGCTGCATGTCGAGGCGGCTGCTCCTGCCGTAAAGCTGGTCTTCGTCCTCAAAGAAGCCCTTGTTAACCACCACCGTATCCCTGCCGGTGCCCCAGGCTATCCTCCTGGTGACGGCTGATATGACGCTGAACCGTGTGTCGAGCTCCATATAGAGCACGCCGTCTCTCTCCCGGGGCGGGACGGACAGTAGCTTCTGGAGCTCACCTTCGAAGACCTCCAGGTTCCTCCTCCAGTGAGGGTTCTCCATGATCGTCTCAGGGTCCTCTCTCACCTGTAGCAATCTTGAAGCCTCCATGACGGCTTCTCGGTCCCCAACCTTGTGGCACGAGTCTATGAGCTGAACCATCATGTGCAGCTGCTCGAAGCTCAGGTCGTTCTCCGCGATGAACCGCCGCGTTAACTCCCAGAAGGCCGGGCTCTCTTTGATCTTCTGCTCACGGTCGCCAACGAAGCCCAGGACCACGTGGAGAGAGGCGGGTAGGCTCAGGCGCTCTTTCACAACCCAGGTGCATGAGGGGTAGCCCTGAGGGTCCGCGCCATATGCTACGGGGTTGATGTGCTCGACTCCGTCGAGGGGCTCCTGGTGGTGGTGATCAATCACGATGACTCTGGAACTCTTGGCTAGCTCGGCTATGTTTTCCTCCGGCAAAGCCATGTCGGCCACCACGATGGCGCTGAACTGTTTTGCCCAATTGATCTGCTGGGGGCTGAGGTAGAAGGCCCCTATGGTGGGAGTCCAGTTCTGGAAGCCTGGGTACATGTGCCGGAGGAGTAGGGCGGCTGAGCAGACGCCGTCGGTGTCCCAGTGGTGTATGAGGAGGCCCTCTCCCTGGGCGCGTAGCGGCATATCGTTGATTCGGCTGGTGAGGATATTAAAGTATATCCTGGATTAGATGACAGCTGCGTGGAAGAATGTGAAATTTTTTTGGGTTGCTTTTAACTAGATTTCAATGTCGTTGACGATGAGTGTGAGCTTGGATTCCTGCTGGGTAGCTGGATATGTGAACATCTTCATGCCCTCGAAAACCTCTCATACCCCTCCTGCCGGTATTTCTTTGAACAGTTTTGAATCAAAGAGACTCCGTTAACCGAAGAAGAAGGTCCATACTGCAGGAGGCCGAGAGGAGAGGCTTCGAGGCCGTGGTCTTCTTCAACGAGGTCATAAGGCAGAACCCTAGCAACACCATCTACGTGCTGCCCATAGCCCTCGGCGACGAGCACCAAACCCTCGTCATGGACACCGGCGGCGACACCACCCTGGTCATGCCCCACTGGGGCGCCCCGAGGGTTGAGGCCAGCGGCGAGTTCAGCAAGGTCATCGCCATCAGGCAGGAGAAGGGCCACCATATACAGGGCACCATGGAGGCACTGAAGCCCTACAAGCCGGGTAAGGTGTGCTTCGACCTGTCTACAGTCAGCGCCCAGATGGCTTACAGGATGACAAGGGAACTGGGGGTGCCTCTGACCCCTGAGCGGGACATAAGCGACCACGTGTTCAGGCTCCGCAGCGTCAAGGACGAGTACGAGATAAGCGAGATCAGGCGAGCCATAAGCATCACCGAGGCCTCCTTCATGATGCTCATCGAGGAGACTCATCCGGGCCGCAGCGTCGAAGACATGAAACGTGAGCTGGACGCCAACATGATCGAGCTGGGCGCATATGAGTTCAGCTTCGACAGCAGCATCGGCTTCATCAAGGGCAACAAGACCGAGTATCTGAAGCACGGGGACGCCCTGAGCCTTGACGTGGGGCTGCGCGTCGAGACCGGGTACTGCAGCGACATGGGCCGCAACTGGCACGTCACCTGGGAGAAGGAGACAGAGGACTACATGGACCGAGCGATGCAAGCCCAGGTGGAGGGCATCAAGAACATCAGGGAAGGAGTTACAGGCAACCAGGTGCTGGAAAAGGCCAACGAGATCAACGCGGAGCTCGGCTTCCAGCCCATGCCCAGGACGGGCCACCAGATAGGCTTGGACGTCCACGACTACACCATGCCCTACGCCACCAACTTCGGGGAGATCGAAGAGGATGGCATACCCCTGAAGGCTGGAATGACCCTCACGTATGAGCCTCAGAGGAGAGACGCCGAGACGGGCTTCAGGGGCCACATAGAGGATGTGGTGCTGGTCACAAAAGGCGATCCTGTCTGCCTGAACCAGATGCCCTACAGGGTCACCTGGTAGCCTAGCTGGCTATGGACCTGAGGAAGCCCCTGAGCTCCCCTATCCTGTCCAAGTATTCCCGGTACTCTGAGTCGCTCATCCTTATGAGGTTCGCGTACCACAATATCCTGTTCAGCTGCAGGGGGTTCATTGGACCGAACTTCATGAAGAAGCCGCTGAAGCTACAGGTGTCGCAGACCTCGTACCTGTTTGGGGGATCAGTCAGCGCGCCCTGGTAGACTTGGTCCAGCTCCTCGAGCCTTGACGCGTTATCCTTGCCCGGCTGAACGGGCACGCCCATCTCACGTAGCCCGAAGAGGATGTTCATGAACCTGTTCACGGGCTTCTCGTCGATCCTGTCGTCGGAGTATATGAAGGTGTCAGCCGGGACGCTGTAGTAGCTCTCGATGATGTGGCCGCTCCGCCTCTCGTAGCTCAGCTCCACGACGCCCGCGTCCTGGAGCTTGTTCATGTGGTGGTAGATGTTCTGAGGCGTCAACCCCAGGTGGCCCGCGATCTCCTTAACGGTCATGGGGCTATCCCTGATCATGAAAACGATGCGTCGGCGGGTCTCGTCCTCCAGCAGCTTGAAGGCGTCTCTGGAGATGGTGTGGATCATCTTGTGTTCTTCATCCAAACCCCATCAATCAGTAAAATGGCTGTTTTAATATAAAAACATAGATTACATATTCAAACGACGTAGTTATAAACCCTCAAGGTGAGTTTAAACTTAGGAGTTGCTTGAATAGTACCTGACAGTAACTCCTGGATGTGAAAAAGATGGACGCACGTAACAAAAACGGGTCTATCCTCGTGGTCGACATCAACAGCAAATCCACCAAAGCGGTGTTATTCAAGAGAAAAGGTGACGGGTTCGAGGTGACGGGCATCGGCGAGGCCCCCACAACGGTGGAGGCACCCGAGCTGGACGTCACGGCGGGCGTTCTCAACGCGATCAGGGTTGTCGAGGAGAAGACGGGGGAGACGCTTGTAAGGTCCGGTAGGCCGGTCCCCTCCGTGCCCTTGATATGTTCCAGCAGCGCCAGCGGCGGCCTCCACATGGTGGTGGCAGGCCTCATCAAGAGGATATCGGCTGAGAGCGCCCAGAGAGCGGCTCTCGGGGCTGGCGCCCTGCTCATGGACCAGTTCGCAGTGGACGATGATAGGCAGCCCTACGCCAAGGTCTCCGCATTGAGGAGCCTGAAGCCGGACATCCTTCTGCTCGCCGGGGGGACGGACGGGGGAGCCATAAACCAGGTGCTGGAGATGGCCAAGATCATCAAGGACTCGGACGTCAAGCCCAGGTTCGGCGCGGAGTATCAGCTGCCCCTCATCTACGCCGGCAACGTGGAGATAAGGGACGGGGTCACGGAGATCCTGAACGAGGAGGCCTACGCCACCAAGGTGGTGGAGAACGTGAGGCCCGTCATCGACAGAGAGAACCTGGGGCCGGCAAGGGAGGGCATCTACGACGCCTACATGGAGCACGTGATCGTTCACTCCCCGGGCTACAGCAGGCTGCGGGAGTGGACCACTGAGAGGATAATCCCCTCGCAGGCCACCGTTGGCAAGATCATATACGCCTACGCTCAGCGGAGGAGCGTGAACCTGCTGGCCGTGGACGTGGGCGGCGAGACCACGGACGTCTACTCCGTCTACAACAACATATTCAACAGGTCCCTGAACGCGGGGGTAGGCCTAACATACGGCATAAGCAACGTGGTCAAGGAGGCGGGGGTGGCCAAGGTTCAGAGGTGGCTCCCCCCCACCATGGATGAGCGAACCCTGAGGAACACCGTGGGCAACATGATGGTGCACCAGCCATCGAGCTACACCAAGGAGCAGGAGATGATCCAGGCGGCGGTGGCCAGGGAGGCCATCAGGCTGGGTGTGGAGCAGCACCGGGAGATAGCCAGCCGCCTCAAGGGGGTTCAGCTGAACAGGAACCTCTCGGATCTGTTCAACCAGGCCCTTGAGCCCACATACATTGACATGATGAGGACCCACGTGGTCATCGGAAAGGGGGACGTGTTCAGGGAGCAGGGCTACGAGCAGTCGGCCATGATCCTCTTAGACTCGCTGCAGCCGGAGGGCTTCACGCAGCTCTATGTGGACGACTCTAGCTTGATGGCTCACCTGGGCAGCCTCCACGACCGCGACAGGGACGCTGCCGTCGACCTCTTCGTGAGCAGGTGCGTGAAGTACCTGGGCACCTGCGTGGCCCCCAGGGGAAGCCTGCGCGAGGGGGATGAGGCAGTGAAGCTGGTCCTCTCCGACCAGGCGGGCGAAAAGGTTCAGCACACGGTTAGGTTCGGGGAGATCAAGGTTCTTCCCCTCAGGGAGGACGCGTCGGTGGAGCTCACCGTTCAGCCCCTGAAACTGGATGTAGGCGCCGGCAGAGGTAAGCCTGTGACCAGGATGGTAGCTGGGGGCGTCCTAGGCGTCATAATAGACGCCAGGGGCAGGCCCCTTAGGCACCCTAACAGGCAGATGGCGCTCATAAGCGTGGAGCCACAGCTGGCTTCAGCTGCGGAGGGTCTGTGATGAGGACCTTGACCATCAGGAAGGAGAGGCGTATCCCCACCAAGGGCGAGGTGCTTGTGGGCGTGGGGGACGCCGTGAAGCCTGAGACGCTGGTGGTGAGGGGCGTCGTGCCTAACCCTGATGTACAGGAGCTGAGGGTCTACCGGATGCTGGACGTGGACCCCGAGCAGATGAGGGACTACATGCTCAAGGGGGAGGGGGACGCCGTGGACAGGGACGAGGTGATAGCCATCAGGAGGAGCTTCTTCGGGCGGCACACTAAGGTGGCCCGGTCACCCCTGGACGGCGTCATAGAGTCAGTCCTTTACAGGTCGGGGAGGGTCCTCGTCAGGGGCAACCCTATCCCTGTGGAGGCTGTGGCTCACGTGCCGGGAATGGTAGTGGAGGTGATAGAGGGCGAGGGCGCCATCGTCGAGGCCCGAGGCTTCAGGGTTGAGGGCGTGTTCGGGGTAGGCGGCGAGGCCCGGGGCAGCCTCACGGTGGCCGTGGACGACTCTGACTCGCCTCTGACCTCCTCCGACGTCAAGGACTCGCATAAAGGGGCCGTCATCGTAGGGGGCTCGCTGGTGACCCTCGACGCCCTGAAGGCCGCCCAGAGGGCGAGAGTGAAAGGGGTCGTGGCGGGCGGCGTCGACCAGAAGGACCTCACCTACTTCCTGGGCCACGAGATAGGCCTGGGGATAACCGGCGGCGAGGACCTGGGGCTGACACTCATCCTCTTAGGGGGCTTCGGTGTGAGCCCCGTAGACCCTGAGGTCTTCGAGTTCCTCAGAGGCATGGAGGGCAGGCTGGCGTGTCTGGACGGCTCGACCCAGATCAGGTCCAGGGTGCTTAGGCCCGAGATCATCGTCCCGGAGCCTTAACCCCCTTTTTCTGTTTTTGAGAAAGTCTTTAACTTCGTTACCCGCTCATATTGCTGGGTCTTGGTTTGACTGTCGACGTTGTCGTTAAGGGTGGTAGGCTCGTCACGCCCTCGGGGGTGGTGGACGGGTCCCTGGTCATCGATGATGGTATTATTGTGGGGATCGTGAGGTCCGGTGAGCCCAGGGCGGACAGGGTCATTGACGCCTCGGGCAGGTTCGTGCTGCCGGGGATGATCGATATGCATGTTCACCTCAGGGACCCGGGGTTCCCTGAGAGGGAGAACTTTGAGTCGGGGACAAGGGCCGCGGCTGCCGGGGGCGTCACCACGGTGGTGGATATGCCTAACACGGTGCCCGCGACGGTGACGGCGGAGGCCTTCGAGGAGAAGAAGGGGATCGCTGGGCGTAAGAGCCTGGTGGACTACGCCTTCATCGGGGGGGCCGGCGAGATACCCACAGAGGACATCATCGCGTTGGCTGACGCGGGGGCCACGGGGTTCAAGAGCTTCCTCATCGCCAGGTTCAGGGAGCTGGCGGCCAGCGACTACACGTTGCTCCGGCACATGAGGACCTTGGCGGAGCTGGACCTGCCGCTGCTGGTGCACGCGGAGAACCAGAACATCGTGGACAGCTACATGAAGGAGGCCGAGGCGTCCGGGCGCACCGATCCGCTGGCTCACTGCGACTTCAGGCCTGCCGTGGCGGAGGTGGAGGCCACCCAGAGGTGCGTGGTGTTCGCGGCCGAGACGGGGGCCCATCTGCACGTGTGCCACTTGAGCACGGCTGGGGCCGTGGATGTGCTGGATTGGGCTCAGGGCGGAGGCCAGTATGTGACGGGGGAGACCAGCACCAACTATCTGCTGTTCACCCGGGAGACCATGGAGGAGAGAGGGCCCTACGCTAAGGTTGATCCCCCGCTGAGGGGTAAGGATGATCAGCTGAGGCTCTGGGATGGGCTTAACAGCGGCGTCATCGACGTGCTGGCCAGCGACCACGCCCCTTACACTAAGGCGGAGAAGGAGCTGGGCTGGGATAACATCTTCAAGGCTCCGAGCGGTGGGGTGGTTATAGAGACGACGCTGCCGCTGATGCTGGACGCCGTGAACCGGGACCTGATAAGCCTTGAGAGGCTGGTCGAGGTGTTCAGCCTGAACCCTGCGGTGATCAACGGCCTTTGGCCCAGTAAGGGGGGGCTGGTGGTGGGGGCCGACGCGGACGCGGTGGTGGTGGATATGGGTAAGCCTTTCCACATCCGGGGTGAGGACCTGCACACCATCCAGAAGATCACGCCCTACGAGGGTTTGAAGGGTAAAGGTGTGCCCGTGTTGACCCTGGTTCGGGGCGGGGTGGTGTACGAGGACGGAGCCGTTGTGGGTAAGCCGGGCTACGGGGCTTTCCAGAGGCCCCTCTAGCTCTCCTAGCATCTAACGCATATCTACTGCGGATGGTCCGGATCAAGCCCAGCTATAAGAGCTAAGCAGACGAATTTTCTCTGATCTTTTACTCTGGAAGTTTGTGTTACAAGTGGCTTGTAATTCCAGTTAATTTGTGAGTGTTATGGTTTAGGGTTTATGGGTTTGTTCCTAGTGGCTGGGAATTAGCAATTTTTGGGTTGGTTCTCTGGGGTTCCAGGGGTTTGTTCCACGTAACAAAGATGGCGGGTTCTTTACTCATAAACGGTTAAATGCTATTCCCTTAGACTAACAATGATATGCTCCAAGAGAAAACCTTCAACACCGGGGAGGTGACCCTCAACTACGCCGAGGGAGACCCAACCGGCCCACCCCTGGTCCTCATCCACGGCTTCACCGACAAGTGGCAGACTTACCAGCCCATCATCACGCCTCTATCCCAGAGCTGGCACATCTATGCCCTGGACCTGAGAGGCCATGGTAAATCGGAGAAGAAGCCGGGCGCCTACCGGTACAGGGACTACTTCCAAGACCTGGAGCGCTTCATGGACGCCTTGGTGGCTGAGCCCGCCGTCCTCTTCGGCCACTCCATGGGGGGCGTCATCTCCATAATGTACGCGGCCGCTCACCCTGAGAAGACCCGGGGCCTCATTATCGGCGACTCCCCCATGAACTTCAAGGAAAGCCAGTTCCAGAAACAGATAAGCTACCACTACCTCCGAGCCATCTATGAGGACATGTCAAAGGGCTACGAGACTGAGGAGCTCCTGCCCAAGATCAGGTGCCCCGTCCTCCTCCTCCGGGCTAGCCCCAAGAAAGAGGGCCACATACCCGACGCGGACCTCAACAAGGCCAAGGCCCTGATCATGAATCTCCACACGGTGCATTACGATGACGTAGGCCACGACCTACACAAAGCAAAGCCGTCCAGGATACTGGACGACGTGACCAGGTTCCTAGAATCAGTCAGGTGAAGCTGCGTCTACTCCCCAAGCTCCCTATCGATCCTCTCCCGGGACGCCCTCAGGTCCTCCTCGCCGAACTTGGTGTGAGCGAGCTTCCTGTTGACCTCCCTGGCTCCCCTCTGCATGTTCACGGGGAACCCAGTGAGAACCAGAAGGTCCCGTTTGCAGACGGCGGCCTTCAAGAGGATGTCTCGCCTCAGCTTGGCCTCAACGCTGAATTTCTTCCGCTTGTCGTACCCATATATGACGCCGTCCAGGAACGCCTCCGTGAACCTCTCTTGGATGTTCCCCGGTTTGAACCACCTGCCCTCAATGGACGTGTACGAGAAGGGTGACGCCATCCCCGCGCCTAGATCGTAGAGCAGGGGCCTGTGCGCCCCGTAGACCTCGCCCGCTGCCCGCCTCGCCATGGGGAGGGGGTTCATCTGGCTGGTGAGGGTGAAGGCCTCCAGCCGCCTCAGCCTCTTGTCCTTGCTTCTGAAGGTCATATGGTAGTCGGTCATGTAGACCCCCTCCTCGTCTATCAGGTGGTTGGCCGTGTGGGAGTTGGTCATGTGGGCGTCCCCCTTCGGTATGGTGCCGTGGATGAGGCCTGCGTCGTGGTGGGTCCTCAGGTTGTAGCCGCAGCTGGACCCCACCCACTTGAGGAAGTCCACTAGGTCCTGGGCCTCCGCCAGCTGAGGCAGGATCGGGTGGAGGAACCCGTAGAGGACCTCGTCCACCCTCGCATCCGTGGGCTGGCTCACGAAGACGCAGGCCGCCCTCATGGGCCTCCCCTGGGCCCCGTACATACCCATCAGGTCCTCCCCAGACGTGACCTTGACTATCTTGAAGAGCTCCGCCCTGTCCTTGTAGTCTAGGACCATGACGTCGTCGAAGTAGCCCACCCCCACGGGCTTAACCTTCGTCAGCCCCAGCTCAAGGGCCTCCACCATCCTAGAGACTTCCATCTCCGTCTCCTTCAAGGAAGATAACCCCCAGATGAGCTGGCCGTCCCCAATCATGGCCTGCGATAGGTAGTAGGTGTATACTCTTCCGCCTCTCAGCTTGGGCCTGGAGCCCCCCGTGTGGATGCCCACCCCCTTCGACTTAAGCCACCTGCCTTCATCCACGGGCACCGATATGGACCGCGCGCCGCTGGCGAAGCCGTCGCCCCTTTGACCCTTGACCTCAGGGTGGTCGAAGAGGACCGGAACCTCGTCCTTCTTGAAGGGGTACAGCGAAGGCTCGAAGAGGTCTGTCCGGCCCTCGATTAGCTGGTACGGCGTATTATGTCCCCTAAGTAGTCTCACGAGGCGTTGAGAAAGCAACCCACTATGATTCTTAGCCTTGAACATTATAACATTTATTGGAATATTTGACACCAGGTTCTTCATTTTAATGGTATTACAGAACGACGGATAAGTGAACGCTCAGAGGGCCCAGCCAAGCTTTAGGGCTAACCTAGGTGTGCCCAGTAACGTCTAGTGTTATGGGCGGCGTTACATATATCTTCAAGTTATTGAATCAATATGACAAGTGAACTAGAAGAGTGGACAGTTGACGAACAGGATACTCTTGATAGAGGACGAGGAGGACATACGGAACCTAGTCCACAGGATACTCACCTCAAACGGCTTTGAGGTGTCCCGAGCCTCCTCTGGGGAGGAGGCCCTGGTCAAGATGCCCACGTCGAAACCGGACCTCATCATCCTCGACCTCATGATGAAGGGCCTCAGCGGGTTAGAGATATGCAGGCTGCTGAAGTCAAAGGAGTCCACCAGGCACATACCGATAATCGTGCTGACAGCTCTGTCAAGAGATGTCGACAGGAGGTACGCGGCGGAAGCCGGAGCAGACGAATACCTGACCAAGCCGTTCACCGCAGAGGCTCTCCTGCGGGCCGTCGACAACCAGTTCATGAATAAACCGAAAAAAGATGAGCCACCTTAATCCTCAGGGAGAAGCCTCCTCATGTTTCTCACAAGCTCCTTGACTGAGAAGGGCTTCATCATGTAGCAATCAGCCTTCTCGCCCTTCTCCAACATCATGTCCACACCTGTGCCCAAGGCCGTCAACAAGAGGACGGGGATATGCCTTGTGGAGCGACTCAGCTTCAGGGTCCTCAGGACATCCAGGCCGTGGACGCCGGGCATCACCGCGTCGAGGATGACAAGGTCGGGGGCTCGTCCCTGATCTTCGAAAGGGTCGTCTCGCCCTTAGAGAACACAACGGGTGTGAACCCTTCATTCTCGGCAATGGTCTTCAGGAGAGCCTGGATATCCTCCTCGTCGTCCACAATGTAGATGAGTTTACCCAACCAAGGCCCCTCACGTTACTTGATTACATGAAGTTAAAACATTAATTCCCTTTTCGGGTAGAGAGTTCTCAGATTGGCGAGTTAATCTTCATTTTTCTTGTACATGTCCTGGGCCCAGGTGATGATCTTCTTGGCCTCCTCAGCGTCCTCCCACTTGAGCACCTCGGTGACCACCCCCTCCGCCCTCTTATAGTTGTTGTAGAAGTAGGTGAGCTCGTCGATCATGCTGCGGGGCAGGTCCTCCAGGCCCTTGATGTGCCTGTAGAAGGGGTCGGTGGTGCTCACGGCCACTATCTTGTCGTCCACGTCCTTGCCGTCCATCATCTTTATGTTGGCCACGGGCCTGGCCACGGTGACGCAGCCCGTGAAGGTGGGCTCGTTTATCAGGAGCACCGCGTCCAGGGGGTCGCCGTCGTCGTCCAGGGTCTGGGGGATGAACCCGTAGTCGCAGGGGTAGTAGGTGTACAGGACCCTGTTGAGCTTGAAGACCCCCATCCGGGCGTCGTACTCGTACTTGTTGCGGCTGTTCCTGTGGAGCTCTGTGACGATGTAGATGATCTCGGGGGGCTCCGGCCCGGAGGGGAAGTCGCGCCAGTAGTTTACCATGATGAAGGATCAGGCTGCCGCAGCTAATTTATGTTTAGCGATAAACCCATATCGCCACGAGCCCAGGGAAGACCATGCTACGCGGTGACAGGGTGGACCTGAAGCCCTTCGGCCTCGACGACCTGGAGTTCCTCCTCAGGTGGAACAACGACCCCGAGTACGTAGGCGAGTTCGAGCCCTTCGAGCCTGTCACCGAGGAGGAGCTACACGAGTGGCTGCCCAAACCCAAGCCGAGCCAGCGCTGGTTCATCATACAGAGGAAGGGCGGCGAGAAGGTAGGGCAGCTCGTGGCCACAGAGAAGGGCAGTGAAACGGTTCAGGTGGGCTACAGGGTGGCCCCGCCCCACAGGAACCGGGGGTACTGCACGGAGGCCGTGAGAACCATTGTGCGCCACCTGTTCGCCGAGACAGGCACCGAGACAGTGACAGCTGAGGCTAACCCTAGAAACACCGCGTCCTGGAGGGTCCTGGAGAAGGCCGGTTTCACCAGAACCGCATACAAGGAGAGGGCGGTAGAGCTCGACGGACGGTGGCTGGACGGGTATGTCTACCAACTGAGAAGAGACAGGGCACTATAGCTGGCCGTAGGGGTCCTCCACATGGCTCAGGACCTCCCTCCACAGCTCCAGGGTCTCCTCGGCCTCCCGTTTGTCCAGTATCTGGATGACGAACCCTGTGTGAACCAGAACGTAGACGCCTGGCTTGACGCTCCCGGGCTCCATGAGGTCGATGACAGCCTCACGCTTGATACCGCCAAAGTCAACAACCGCCGTTCGGCCCTCGACGCTCTCCACAAGCCCCGGGACAGCCAGACACATGTCAAAGAATCCATGACAGGGCTGTTTATATGGGTTGGGTTTAAATCGGGCGACCCTAGTCTCATGCAGCGTACCGGTGAGCCCATTGGAGAGAAAAAACTACAGGATATTCACTGCCATATTCCTGGCCACCTTCTTCGCTATGTTCGGGGACACCATACCCCAGAGCTTCCAGCCCCTCTTCATAGCGGGCCTCGGGGTCTCGCCGGCCGTCATCGCCCTCATCTACAACATCAGGAACGTCATACAGACCCTGCTAAGGTTGGTGGCGGGCACCCTCAGCGACACCCTGGGACGCAGGAACCTCATGCTGTTCGGCCTGGCCCTCTTCGCCGTCGTCCCCTTCCTGTACAGCGTGGCCACCAATCCGTGGGTCCCGGTCCTGGCCATGATGGCCAGCGGCCTCGCCATAAGCATCTACTTCCCGCCCTCCGAGGCCTACGCGTCCAGCCTGTTCCCCCCTGAGAAGGCGGGGGAGGCCATGGGCAGGTACCATATGAGCTGGGCCGTGAGCAGCGTAATCGGGCCCAGCGTGGGCGGGTTCCTGGTGAGCTTCTTCCCTGGCTACAGGCAGCTCTTCGTGGTCGCCGGCGTCGTAACCTCCATAGGCCTTGTGATCGCGTGGAGGTACACGGAGGACGACAGGGACAGGTCGTGTCCATGGCTGCCCGCGGAGCAGCTGAAGCAGCTGATCCGGGAGTTCCCGTCCACTATGGCCCGTATGATGTCCAATAGGAAGATTCTCGTTGCCTCCGTCTCTGTGTTCGCCCACGCCTTCTGCCACTGGGGCCTCATCACCTTCATCCCCATGCTGGGCGCCAGGATGGGGATGAGCGAGTTCCTCATCGGCATCACGTTGACGGCTAACGCGTTGATGGTAGCGGTCAGCCTCCCCATAGTTGGGCCCCTATCGGATAGGGTGGGCAGGTTCACCCCCATCGCCGCCGGGCTGCTTGTGAGCGTCGCGGCCTTCGCGGTGATGCCGCTGACCCCCTACCACTGGGTGTTGCCTGTGCTGAACGCCGTATTAGGCCTCTGCGCGGTCCTGGTGTTCCCGGTGAGCCAGGTTGCCACCATGGAGGCCATGCCCCCCAAGGATAGGGGCACGGCCACCGGCGTCTGGGGGATGGTGATGAGCCTGGGGGGCACTCTGGGCATGTTCGTCATGAGCGGTGTCCTAGCCTTCTACTCCATAGATATGGTGTTCTACACCTGCGCCTGGTTCACCCTTGTGGCCGCCCTCGTGGTGGTAGCCATGAGAGGCTACTTTAACTAGCAGCCACTTTGACCCTGTAGTGTTTCAAGGCTGAATCGGCTGACACGAGGCCGTTGGCTACGTCCCTCCGCACCAGCTCAGGGTCCCTCATCCTGGGGTCTCCGTAGCCTCCTCCGCCGGGCGTCAGTATCACCAGGGTGTCCCTCTCACGTATCTCCACGGTGCACTTGGATGGCAACTTCACGGTCTCCCCGTCAGCCCTGATGAGCGTGTAGACGCCGGGGACCCCCGGGTGACCACCTTGCAGGCCCCAGGGGCCTATCTTGTTTCGCTCGGCCATGACGCTGAGGGTGGCCTTTCTGCTTGTCAGGGTCCAGGTGCGCTCGATGCCGCAGCCGCCCCGGTACCTGCCCGGGCCGCCGCTGTCGGGCCTCAGCCTGTAGGCCTTGAACCTTAGTGGTAGGTAGCTCTCTAGGGCTTCTACGGGGGTGTTCATGGTGTTGGTCATGTTCACGTGGACGCCGTCCACGCCGTCCCCCTTGGGCCGTGCCCCGCTGCCCCCGCCGATGGTCTCGTAGAAGGTCCAAGACGTGCCGTCCTCCAGATGGCCGCCTATGGTAATGTTGTTCATGGTGCCCTGGCCCGCGGCTGGCACCCTGTCCGGGACGATCTGGCTGAAGGCCTTCAATATGGCGTCCGCGTTCCGCTGGCTGGTCTCCACGTTGCCTCCAGCCACAGGCGCCGGCCTCCTGGGGTTCATCATGCAGCCCTCCGGTACGCTGAGGGTGACTGGCCTGAAGCAGCCGTCGTTCACCGGGATGGTGGGGTCCGTGACGCTGATTAGCGTGAAGTAGATGCCGGCCACGGTGACACCCAGGGGCGCATTGACGGGGCGCTCCACCTGGGGGCTGGTGCCCGCGTAGTCGAAGGCCACGGCGTCGCCTTTCTTGGTTATGGTGACGGCTATCTGGACGTCCCCGCCCCCGGGCAGGATGTCCTCCATGTAGTCCACCGCCGAGTAGACGCCATCAGACATCATTGACAGCTCCTGCCGCATCCTGCGCTCGCTCTGATCCATGACGCTGTCCATGGACGCGTGCAGCGTCTCCACGCCGTACAGGTCCACAAGCTCATGGAAGCGCCTGATACCCGTGTTGTTGGCGGCCACCTGGGCCCTGATGTCTCCCATCTGGACCTCAGGGGTCCGCACGTTGCTCCTGATGATGTTCGCCAGCTCCCTGTTCATACGGCCCCCCTCTATGAGCTTGACAGGGGGAATAATCAGGCCCTCCTGGTACAGCTCCGTGGCGTCGGCGGCCAGGCTCCCCGGGGCCTTGCCTCCCACGTCGGTGTGGTGGGCCTTGTTGGCCGCGTACCCGATGATGCTGTCGCCGTGGAAAATGGGGGCTATGAGGGTGAGGTCGGGGAGGTGGGTGCCGCTGATGTAGGGGTCGTTGAGGAGCAGCATGTCGCCGGGTCCAAGCTCTCCCCTGTAGGTCTCCAGGCCCACCTTGACGGCGATGGCCATGCTGCCCAGGTGCACGGGGATGTGCTCGGCCTGTGCTATGAGCTCCTTTCGGTGGTTGAAGAGGGCGCAGCTGTGGTCCATCCGCTCCTTGATGTTGGGGCTGTACGCCGACTTCTTGAGGGCTATGCCCATCTCCTCTGCCGCGTAGATGAGGGCCCCTTTGATGACCTCGACGGTGGTGAAGTCTACTTTCATTGCTTCAGCCTCCTTAGGATCAAGTTTCCGAGGCGATCCGGCTCGTAGCTCCACCCGGGGTAGACCACCGTTGTGGAGTCGTACTGCTCTATCACCGCCGGGCCGGCTCCTTTCTTGACCAGGTTCTCACGTTGGATCACGTCTGTGTCCACCCAGTCCCCCACCGTCTCGTAGTAGACCCTCCGGGTCGTGGGCCTGACCTGTCTCTTCTCAGCCTGGTCCTCCGCGAGGGCGGGCTTATCCAGTCGCCCAATGACCCTGAGCTTGGCGTTCACCACCTCCACGGGCTCGTCATCCGCCGCGTACCCGTAGACTTCCCTGTGCTTGGCGTGGAAGGCTGACAAGCTGCGCCTCATGGACTCCCCGGTGACAGGCGAGTCCGTGGGGACGTTGAGCTCGAAGCCTTGGCCCCTGTACCTCATGTCCAGGCTCCTGCTAAAGCCCCTGCGCTCCGGAGGTATGTTCTCCTCTTCAAGGGTTGCGCTGCCCTGCGCCTCCATCTTCCTGAAGCTCTCCTCGAGAGAGATCGTCTCCACGTCCTCGACGCCCAGCAGAAGCGGAGTCGAGTGATCGTGAAACAGGTCGGCTGTGAGCAGCCCCAGGGCGCTGAACATGCCCGGGTTGGGGGGCACCACCACGTGGCCGATCTCCAGCTCCTCGGCCAACGCGCAGACGTGCATGGGCCCCGCTCCGCCGAAGGCCACTATGCTGAAGTTTCTGGGGTCGTAGCCCCTCTCCACGGACACTATGCGCAGTATCTTGCCCATCATGCTGTTGGCGATCCTCACGACGCTGACAGCCGCCTTGTGGGCTGAGACGCCAACGGACTCGCCCAGCGCATTGAAAGCCTTCTCGGCCAGCGCCGGGTGGATACTCATGTCGCCGCTCAGCAGCTCCCTGGGGTTCAGACGACCCAGCAGGAGGTTGGCGTCCGTTATGGTGGCCTCGACGCCTCCCCGGTTGTAGCAGGCCGGGCCTGGGACGGCACCTGCGCTTACGGGCCCCACCTGCAGGCCCCCGTTCACGGCCCGGGCTATGGTTCCTCCGCCGGCGCTACACTCGGCCAGGTCTATGAAGGGGAACCTGACGGGGTAGCCGCTGCCCTTCACCAGCCGCCCCATATGGATGTGGCCTGCCACCTCGTACTCGGGCACCACCTCGGGGACCCTGCCCCTCACGGTACCCGCCTTGGCCGTGGTCCCACCCATGTCGAAGCTGATGATGTCTCTTACGCCGGTCTGCTCACCCAGCCAGGCCGCGGCTATCACGCCGGCGGCAGGCCCAGACTCCACTATGGTGGCCGGCTGGCCGCTGATGACGTTACTCTTGGCCATGCCTCCGTTGCTCTGCATCACATAGAGGGGCGCCTCCACACCCAGGCTCTCCAGGTCCCGCTCCAGCCGCGTGAGGTAGGTCTGGATGACGGGCATGAGGGCCGCGTTCACCACGGCCGTGCTGAACCTCTCGTACTCCCTGTACTCGTTGCTAATCCTGTGGGACGCAGTGATGAACAGGCCTGGGCATTGCTTCTTTAACGCATCATACGCCTGGTCCTCGTGGACGGGGTTGGCGTAGCTGTTGATGAACCCGATGGCGACCGACTTCACGTCGCTAGCCTCCAGGCAGCACGCGATCTCCCTGATCCTCTCAACGTCTAGAGGCGTCTCAACCTCCCCTCTGGGCCCCACGCGCTCAGGTACCTCGTACCTGTGCCTCCTCTCCACCAACATGGGGGGCCTAACGAAGAACAGGTTGTAGACCTCGGCCCGCCTCTGGCGCCCGATCTCTATGACATCCTTGAAACCATCGGTGGTGATCAGCGCGGTTCTGGGAACCTCCAAGTCTACCTGGCCCAGCAGGGTGTTGGTGGCTATGGTGGTGGCGTGGCCCACCATGCTGATCTCACCCGGGCTCTGGCCCGGAAACAGCTGCTTGAAGGCGTCGACTACCCCAAGCTCCGGGTTCCTGGGGACGGTGGGCACCTTGATGTTCAGTATCCGGCCCGTATCCTCATGGAAGGCCACCAGGTCCGTGAAGGTTCCTCCCACGTCCACGCTGACCCTGATCACCGTTGATCCTCCGTACACCTATGAGATTCAGGTGTTACGGATAAAATGACCGAAAGACTAGGGCTTCAGTTTGCGGCCGCTGAGCTTTATGGCCTCCAAGACCACGTGGCTCTCGGCCTTATCGATGCCCGGGATGCCGCTCATCTCGTCCAGGAGCTCCACGGCTGACTGCCTGTCCCGGCACATGGCCAGGGCCAGGAGCTCACACTCGCCGCTGACGCGGAGCACAACGCTGATCTCCTCGTGCTCGGCCACCTTGAAGCCTATCACTGAGAGGTCGCTTCCGGAGCTGGCTGATATCCTGAGGCATAGGGGGTAGCTGCCCAGGGCGTCGGGGTCCGTTACCACCGTGTACCCCATGATGACTCCGCTCTCCTCCATGGCCTTGATCCTGGTGGACACGCTGACGTGGCTCACGTCCAGGGCCTTGGCTATCTCCCTGTAGCTCATCCTGGAGTCCGCCTGGAGCAGCTTCAGTATGTCCCTGTCCAGGTCGTCTATCCTGCCCACTGCTTTCACAGGTTCATCACCTCGACTCCGCTGAACATGAGTTCCACCAGCTCATCGTAGTCCAGGATGAGTAAACCTTCCAGAGCCTCGGGAGGTAGGCCACGCTTGGCTGCATCCCTACCGAGAACATAGATCGTGTGTTTTTTTAGCGCCTCTTTCACATGTGGGCACTCCCTGGCCATGTAGACCGCGTCCTGTAGAAGCACGACTGCAGCGTCATCTAGGCTGAGGGCAGCCCTGAGGGCGTTCTCGTCCAAGCCTTTCAACAGTACAAGTTTGCTCATTTCATCACCTAGAACACGAGGCTGGCCTCAGCCCAGCCTAGCAGCTCCCTAACCTTGGCTCGATTTGCGGGCGCAGCGCTCTCCACCAGATCATCCTCCGTGAAGCCTTTAACTTTGAGAGCCTCCTCGTCCACGTACATCTCTATATCCAGGTCCGGCAGATCGGCGAGGAACTTGCCTGTCAGCGTCTTGTCGGCCCGGTCCAGGGCGGCGTAGACTCCCTCGCCCATCCAGAGCACCTTGACCTCGTGGTTCCACAGGCCGGCCGCGGTTCTCAGAGCCTCATAGTAGTTGAGGCTGGTGAAGGGCCGCGACTTGATTATGATGAGTGTCTTCTTTTCCGCCATCTAGCCGGCCCCCGTGAAGCTGAGGGCCACGTCGGCCTCTGCCAGCGACTCGCTCAGGTCGAAGATGCCCCCGATGTCCATGCCTTCCGGGATGTCCTTCTCGGCTACGCCCCTCAGCTCCATGCACACCCTGCAGCCTCTGAACTTGGCCCCTGCCTCCATGAGCTCCTTGACTCTGTGGCTGACGGAGTCCACGTGGAAGGGCTCGCCGCTCTGGGTCACAAGCGGGTTGTATACGCCGTCCATCATGAGGTAGACGTCCACCTGGTGACCCTTGGCCAGGGCCGCCTTGGTGATCTCAAGGGCGTGATCCACGGCCTCGTGCTGGAAGGGGGACTCGCAGAGGAGGATTAACATCCTACCCATTGAACTCACCTATATGAAGAGCTGCACGTCGGCGTCCATGGCTATGTCCAGGAAGGTGGCCGCGCCCACTATGTCGTCAACCTCGGGGATGAGGTCCTCCTTCTTCACGTCCATTATCGCCATGGTGGTGCTGCACGCGTATAGCTTCACGCTCCCGGTACTCCTGCACATGGCGAGGAGCTCCGTGAGTGTGGGGGTGCCCACCTTCTTTATCTTGTCCTTCATCATGCCGGTTCCTACGCTCATGATCCCTGGGAGCTTGGCTGACTCCAGGCCCCCCTTCTTCAAAACGTTTAGGCCCCAGAACGTGAAGAACAGGTGTACCTCGGCGTCCATGGCGCCCCCTGTGCTGCTCAGCATGAACACCGGGTAGAGCTTATCTAGGGTTCCGCTGTGGACGATTATAGCTATCTTCTTTCTTTCACTCATCTAACTCACCTCTATCAGAAACGTGAACACGCCGGAGTCCTCGGAGGTCTCCAGGACCTTGTTGCCCGTCTTTCCGGCCCACGCCGGGATGTCCCGCACGCTGCCCGGGTCGGTGGCCATCAGCCTGAGGACCTGGCCCGGCTTCATGTTCTTTGTCGCCTTCTTCAGCTGCACTATGGGCATGGGGCAGAACATGCCCTTGCAGTCTAGCTCAACGTCAACGCTAACGCCAGCCATAATATTTACCAAATGGTAAGGTTAAATCGCAATATTTAACCATTTGGTAAAGCGATGTTCTCTTGGGCCAGGATCTTCCTGATGAACCTGAGAGTCGTAGGCATGATGTCAACTGACTCCAGATCATCTAAAGGCACCCAGCGGGCGTCCAAAGCATCTGAGCCGGGCTGGACCGCCCCTGAAACGTACTCGCACAGGAACTCGAAGAGAATGTAGTGGTACTTGACCCGCCCATCCTCGTCCCTGTTAACACTGTCCAAGACAGCCACCTGCTTCAGGGGCCTGACGGTGACACCCGTCTCCTCCAGAACCTCCCTCACCAGGGCCTCCTCCACCGTCTCACCCACTTCCACGACGCCGCCAGGCAGCCCCCACAGACCTTCCGACGGGGGCTTACCCCGAACACTGAGCAGGATGCGGCCGCAGTGGATGATCATCCCGGCAACCCCCGGGATCGGGCGCGCTGGGTAGGTTCGGCTCGTTCTAGACCACCTATATGGAGGCGTGGCCCAGGTCGAGGGCCTTGAGGTTGATCTCCTGCATGCTAGGACGCATGTTGGCCCGGACAGCATCCTTGAGGAGATCTAGGTTCACCATCTCGCTCCTCTTGGCCAGTGCCCCCAGGAGCACCATGTTAGCCACTATGGGGTTTCCCAGCCTCAGGGATATCTCCCTAGAGGGCACTCGTATGATCTCCACGTCGTCCCGGACCTTGCCGGCCCGCTCATAGACTTCGCTGTCCACCAGGATCAGGCTGCTGGGTTTGACCACGCCCATGAACTTCTTGAAGGCCGGGAGGCTGAGAGCCAGCAGCACGTCACTCCTCTCGAACTGCAGGTCATTGATCTCCACGTCGCTGACCATGATCTCGCTGCGGCAGCTCCCGCCCCTGGCCTCGGCCCCATAGCTGCGGCCGAACATGACCTCGTACCCCTTCCTGAAGAGGGCGTCGCTGAGGAACTCGCCCGCCGCGACTATCCCCTGGCCGCCTGTCCCGCTTATTAGTATGTTCTGCTGCACAGTTACTCGCCCCTCGCTTTTCTCATGATCTCCCTGAGGCTATCTGTTAGCTCCGGGCGCTCTGATTTCTCGAAGAGGCCCATCTCCACCTTCTTCTCCATGTGGTCCGCCACGTAGCTCACGGAGCCCAGCTTCTCCAGCCTCCCCCGGGTGGCCTCAACCTGCTTGGCGTCCACCCTCACTACATGGCCGAAGCCTATGTGGTCCACTACCTTGGCCTTGACGCCGTCTAGGGCCTCCGCCTGTTTCAGGGTCTCCTTGACGTCTCCCTTGGGTACAGCGTAGAGGTAGCCTCCTCTGCCTGGCTTACCCTTGATGACTGCGCTCTCCCCGAACATCTCTAGAATCCTCGGCGGCAGGCTCTCCAGGGGGCCCCTGAGATTGAAGACCCGCCTCTGCTGCGTGGGGCACTGGCTCAGTATCTCTATGAAGGCGAAGCCCTTGTGCTGCAGCGCCTCCTTCATGGCGTTGGTGAGCTCCAGGACGTGGTAGGTGCTCCACTTGGCCACGTAGGTGGCCCCCGCGGCCTTCACCAGCTGGGTGATGTCGAAGGGGCTCTCCGGGTTTCCGTAGGGGCTGGTCACAGTGGTCTCCCCGTGGAGCGTGGTGGGCGCTATCTGTCCGCCCGTCATGGCGTAGCTGAAGTTGTTCACCAGGAACACCTTGAGGTCGATGTTTCGGCGCGCCGCGTGGATGAGGTGGTTGCCGCCGATGCCCGCGCCGTCGCCGTCGCCCGTGAAGACCACGGTTGTGAGGTCAGGGTTGTAGGCCTTGGCGCCCGTGGCGAAGGCTATGGCCCTGCCGTGGGTGGTGTGAAGGGTGTCCCCGTCGAAGTAGGGGCTGGGTATCCAGGCGCTGCATCCGATGCCTGACACGGTCAGTATGCTCTCCTTGTCGATGCCAAGGTCGTCAATGGCTCTGAGGAAGCACTGGAGGATGATGCCTCCGCCGCAGCCGGGGCAGAAGGCGCTAGGCTGGGCCCTCACGTACTTGTCCCTGTAGTAGTATAGGCTCTTCACTGTGACTCCCTCCTTATGGCTTCAAGTACCTCACGAGCCAGGGGCAGCTGCCCGCCTACCTTTCCTAGGCTGACCACTTTGGTTTTTCCACAGACCACCCGCTGGACCTCCTTCACCAGCTTGCCGAAGTTCATCTCAACGACGATGATGGCGTCCACCTGGTCCGCCAGCTCGGAGACCTCGGACTCTGGGAAGGGCCATATAGTCTTGAGCCTGAAGAGGCCGGCCTTGACCCCCGCCTTCCTTGCCTGAGTGACGGCCTCCAGGCTGGGCCTAGATGACGCCCCGAAGCTGAGGACTGCCACCTTGGCGTCGTCCATATCCGTCTTGTGGATGTCCCTGATCTTGGGCTCAGCGTTGAGTATCTTGTCCCTGATCCGGTACACGGTCATCTGGTGGTACTTGGGGGACATGTCCCTGACGCCGTCGGGGCGGTGTGTGCTCCCCGTCACCAGGAGCTTGTAGCCCTCGCCGAACGCCGGCATCTCGGGGACCAGGCTGGGGTCATCGGTGCCCCAGGGCGTGCTGGTCTTGCTTGTGGGCTTCCTGCGGTTCACCGCATCCACCTCGTCGGGCACGATGAGCTTCTCCTGGATGTGGCCTATGAGGCCGTCGCTCATCAGCATCACCGGCGTCCTGTAGGACTCGGCTAGGTTGAAGGCCTTGACGGTGAGGTCGAACATCTCCTGGACGCTCCACGGGCTGATGGCTATCACCTCGTAGTCGCCGTGGGCCCCATACTTGGCCTGGTATATGTCCTGCTGGCTGGGGTCTGTGCTCTGACCCGTGGAGGGGCCGCTGCGCTGCACGTTCACCAGCACCAGAGGCGTCTCCGTCATGTGGGCGTACCCTATGTTCTCCTGCATTAGGCTGTACCCTGGGCCGCTGGTGGCCGTCATAGCCTTAGCTCCAGCCCAGGAGGCGCCTATGACGCTGGCTATGCTGGCTATCTCGTCCTCCATCTGAAGGAAGACGCCCTCCACCTTGGGCAGCTCAGCCGACATGTGGTGGCTGATCTCGCTGGCCGGCGTTATGGGGTACCCCGCGAAGTACCTGCAACCGGCGCGCAGCGCGCCCTCGGCGCAGGCAACATTCCCTAGTACAAGATGTCTACCTGGTTCAAGCATCTCTAGCTTCCTCCACGTTCACCGCGAAGTCCGGGCAGAAACGCTCACACCACCTGCAGCCGATGCAGTCTCCCTCGACCACGGGCTTGGTGCCGCCCAGCGCGGTCTTCTTCTCAGACTCCCTCAAAACCTTCCCCCCGCGTGCGTTGCACATGTGGACACAGATGAGGCATCCCTTGCACTTGTCCTCGTCTATGTCCACCTTGAACTTCTTAGCCGTCCCATTACACCTCGGTGACTTTGAATCTGTGATCATTAGGGAAGGATGAATAAAACGATGAGGGTTAGGAAACAGCCCAGACGCCTAGCTTTCTGAGGACCAGGTTGGCGACGCTGCTATCCTGGATGGCTATTCCCACGGACTTGAAGACGG
>JBDRQD010000046.1:0-119315 GCA_043826455.1 Candidatus Bathyarchaeota archaeon | reverse complement strand
TGTGTGCGCGTGGGGGGGGGGGGAGGGGGTGCAGTCGTCGCCGTCGCATGGTTTCTGTTTGTCATAGTTGGTTCCTTGGGTTGACCTAACAGCTGCATGGAAGAATGTGAAATTTTTTCGGGTTGCATTTAGCTAAACCTTCAATGAAAAAGCCCTTGCCTTTTTCTCACCCCGGGATTCATTGATTTGTTACTTGGAACTATGTTGGCTATCATCGTGGGATTGTATACTGTAAAAACTCATGCGTGTCGGCCCATCGTTTTCATTCGAACAACTGGTAGACCGTGGACATCGCTATGGCGGCCAGGGTGGGCAGAATCACAGCCGAGTACGTCACGTCCAGACCCATGTAGACTGCAGCGATGATGGCAGTCAGCCACAGAAGCCCGGTGCCCATTGTGGCATTACGCTTGTTCCTCCAGAAGAGGGCCAGGCGGCTATAGCTGGAGGTCTTCAGCAGCAGGTTGTAGGCGTCTCGGCCCATCACCGTCAGCTCGTACTTGCCCTCCCTCTGCTCCACGAAGGGGCTCAGGGTCTTAAGGTGGTAAGATAGGGTCGGGCTGTCAGGCACCTTGACGCTGTTCAGTATCTCCGTGAAGCTCACGGACTTGGCTTCACCCACGTAGCGTAGAACGTCTCTGCGCATCTGGTGGTCGAGGGCCTTGAAGACCTCCTCCTCCAGGTTCACGGTCTCGTTTTTCTCTTTTTCAGTCATTTTTCAACGATAATAAGCCCCTTTGGCGTTAATATAAAGGGGTCAGTGGGCTAACTTTTAGTAAAAAACCCTTTACTACGTTTTTATAGGCTTGAGCTCCTCCTCACATCTACCCTGTAGCAGCCCTTACTGTAGCCGTCCATCCATGGACACGGGCTTGATGTCCACCACCGGCGACCCCACATATGCGTCCAGGCCCCTCACCGTCAACGTGCAGCCCTCCACCCGAAGAAGCTCAACCTCCGTCAACCCCACCGGGTTCGGCCTCGACGGACTGTGGGACGCGAACACTCCCCGCAGCTCAGTCTCCCCGTGGCGCCTGGGCACCACCTGCAGCGTGCCCCTGTGCCGGTCGTCGTCCCTCTCATGGAACCAGTACAGGACCAGTATCCGGCTGTACATGTCCAGCCTCATGAGGCCCTGGCAGAACTCGGGCCGGATCACAATCTTGGACACGTTCCCCTCCACCTGCTCCACCCGCCCGATGAACCTGATCACACCGGTCTCCATGAGTAACCATCCGCGCCACACCTTACAAGGCTTATTACCCCGTCTCGCCCAACTACAACCGATAACCATGGCGAAAGTATCCATAGTCAGGTCCAAGGCGAAGCCCCGGGACACCCAAGTCTACGGCATTGTGAAGAAAGCCGTAGACCTCGTGGGTGGTATCAAGAGCGTCGTCAAGCCCGGGCAGACCGTGGCCCTGAAGCCTAACGTGGTCACGGGCAGGGTCACCGGCCCCGGAGTCGTCACCGATAAGCGCGTCGTCGAGGCCATGATCCGGCTCTGCAAGGAGGCCGGCGCAGCCAAGGTGCTGGTCGTCGAGGGCGCAGGCTACTTCACCGAGACCGGCAGGGCCCTGGAGCTGAGTGGCGTCAAGGAGATGGCCGAGAAGGCGGGGGCTGAGGTGGTGGACGTGGACAAGAGCAGCCTCGTGGAGCTCAGGGTCCCCAACCCGCTCATCGTGGACAAGATCAAGGTGTCCAAGGCCTTCATGGACGCCGACATCAGGATCAACCTACCCGTCATGAAGACCCACGACCAGCTCCTGGTCACCCTGGGAGTCAAGAACCTGAAGGGCGTCATCCAGAAGCCCATGAAGCGGGAGTTCCACAGGGTCGGCGTCGTCAAAGGCATCATAGACCTCAGCAAGGTGGTGCCCCTGGACCTCACCGTCCTGGACGCCATCGTCGCCATGGAGGGCCTGGGACCCAGCTTCGGCCCCAAGGTGGAGCTCAACACCGTCATGGCCAGCAGGGACGTCTGGGCCCTGGACCGGGTCGCGTCCAGGGCCATGGGCTTCCAGATGGAGGAGCTGGACTACCTGGTGGAGGCCGCCGGGAACGGCCTCTTCGACCCGGCAGAGGAGCCCGAGGTCGTCGGAGAGTCTCTATCCAGCTACACGTACAGGTTCGAGAGGCCCCCAACGGACCTGGAGTTCGCCGAGGGCATCACCGTCATCAGCGAGGGCGCCTGCAGCGCCTGCAGGGGCACCATCCACAGCGTCGTCTACGACCTGGAGCAGATGAAGAAGATGGGGGAGATCAGGGACCTCTTCATAGTCGTGGGCAGCAACGCGGAGGTACCAGACAACCTACCCAACACGCCCCTCATCATGGGCACCTGCCTCAAGAAGTACGCGGGTGAGGGCTGCTACGTGGAGGGCTGCCCACCCAACAACGACAAGATGCTCGCAGCCATCAGACAGGTTTGCGACCTCAGCTAGCATCCGCGAAACATAAAATGGGGGGACCACCCCCTACAACCCATGAACACCACAGCCCTCATAACATTCCTCAAGGCCGCGGGCAAACTCAAGCAAATCAAGCGCACCGGCTGGGTCGAGGCCGGGGTCCCCGACCCGGAGTCAGTGGCCGACCACGTCTACCGCACCACCCTAGCCTCCATGGTTCTGGCGGACACCCGGGGCCTGGACACATCAAAGGTGGTGAGGATGGCCTTGCTCCACGACCTCCCAGAGGCAGTCACAGGCGACCTGACCCCCAGGCAGAAGCCGGGAGACCACGCCGCAGCCGAGGCCCAGGCATTCAGACAGGTGATCAGCGGCCTAGGCGAGAAGCAGCGAAGTCGCTACGCGGAGCTGTTCCGTGAGTACCAGGCGGGCCAGACCCCGGAGGCCGCCCTGGTGCATGCAGCCGACAAGCTGGACATGGTGCTCCAGGCCCACGAGTACCAGGAAACGGGAGTGGAAGCAAACGCACTGGACCAGTTCTGGGACGTAGACCTACCCGAAGAATACGGGGCCCTACTTTCCGCTCTGAAGAAGCTCAGGGCCAGCTGACTCCGCCGCCTCCAGTAAAAGCGCCTCAAGGCCCCGCAGCCTGTTCCGCAGGGTCACCTCGGTGGTACCCGCGGCCTCCGCCACGTCCTTCTGAACCCTCTTATCGTCCGAGTCCCTCGACGCCTTGTACAGGGCCGCGGCGGCCATCCCCCGGGGGTCCTTCCCCGAGAGCCCCTGCAGCCTCTTGGCCTCCCTGAGTATCTCCACGGCCTTGAACTCCGTCTCCACCCTCATGTTCAGCTTGGAGGCTATCTTGGGCACGAACTTGAAGGGGTCGTCCACGGGCACCCTGATGTTCATCTCCCTCAGCATCAGCCTGTAGGTCCTGGAGACCTCGCTCAGCTCCCTATTAGACGCCTTGCTGATCTCCTTGAGGGGCCTCGGTAGGCCCGCTTGCCTGCACGCCGCGTAGACGCTGGCCGCCACGAAGGCGTCTATGCTCCGCCCCCTGATCATGTCCTTCCTGAGGGCCCTCCTGTACATGATGGCGGACTGCTCCTTGACGTTCTGGGGCAGGTGGAGCTTGGCGCTCATCCTGTCCAGCTCCGCCATGGCTATGCTCAGGTTCCTTCGCCACGTGTCATCCATCTTGGACCTGTTGTCGTACCTGCGGAGCCTGTCCATCTTGTTCTTGGTCTCCCCGTCCAGGGGCTTCCCCTTGGCGTCCCGGTGCCCCGAGAAGACGGTGGATAGCCCCTTGTCGTAGAGCATGTAGTAGGTGCCCACTCCGGTCCTGCTCCTGGAATCCTTCTCCTCCATGGTGAAGGCCCTCCACTCTGGGCCCCGGTCCATGATCTCCTCAGAGACCACCAGGCCGCACTCGCCGCATATCTCCTCTCCCACCTCGTAGTCCCTGATTATCCGGGTGCTGCCGCAGCGTGAGCACTTCTTCTCGTGGGAGTCTCTCTTCATACTGTCACCTCACCCAGTGGGGGTCTATCTCCATCCCCCGGTGCCTCGGCTTCTCCGTCTTAGCGGCTGGGGTCTCCTCCTTCACCGGCTGGGTGGTGATGAACACCGAGCCGCCCCGGTCTATGTGCAGGAGGAGCTCGTCGAAGTCTATGCCCCTGGTCTCCCGCACCTGGACGTCCTCTGGGTCGTCGCCCAAGTAGTAGACCACTAGCCGAGTCCCCTGCCAGATGACGGTGGGCCAGACGCTGCCCTCCGCCTTGACGAAGTACTTTCTCATGAATGTATCTGTAATAGATGCCCCCTTGGGGGGGATAACATTGGGTGTGTAACAGTTGTACGTTCACAATGATTGTAACAATTGTTAGAACAATTTATAACACCCTTGAGTCGATCCAATCCCATGAGCCTAGACCTGCTCCACGATAAGCTCACAGCATTCGGCTTCACCAGGGAGGAAGCCGAGGTCTACGTCTTCCTCACAGCCATGGGGCCCACCCCCGCCAGAGTGGTGGCCCGCCGCTTCAGCATAAACAGGATGAAGGCCTACCGGACCCTCAAGGACCTAGAGGACCAGGGCCTCATCCAGCGCATAGTGGGGCGCCCCGTACGGTTCGTGGCCACCCCCCCTGAGGAGGTGCTGCGGCGCAGCATAGAGGCGGCTAGGCAGACTCTCTCCGGCCTAGAGGGAGACGAGGAGAGGGTCCTGGAGGAGCTGGCGAAGATAAGGGGCCAGGAGCAGGACGTGGCCGAGGAGCCCAGGTTCAGGATATACCAGGGCAGGCAGCAGGTCTACGAGTTCCTGGGCCAGATGGGGGACCGGGTCGAGGTGGAGATGAACCTGGTCACCACCTCCCTGGACCTGCTTCGCCTCTCCCTGTGGGGTGTGGACGACAGGCTCATCGAGCTGTCCGGAGGCGGCCGGAGGGTGAGGCTCCTCGTGCCCATCGACGAGTCCAACGTCGGTGAGGTGGAGAAGCTCATGGGCCGTTTCGAGGTCAGGCACATATCCATGGAGACGCCCATGCGGTTCGCCCTGGTGGACGACAAGGAGATACTCACCTCGGTGGCCATGGACGACTCCATGAGCATGACCACCGACGACGACACGGCCCTCTGGACCAATGCCCCCAGCTTCATATCAGCCATCAAGATATTCTACGAGTCCCTCTGGGCCCTGGCCCCCGACGCCGAGACCATGATAACTAGCATGAGGACGGGGGTGGAGCCCCAGGAGTTCCGGGCCCTCAGGGACCGGGCCGAGTACGTCTCAGCCTTCACTTCCATGATACGGGACAGCGGCAGGTCCGTCGACATACTCGTCAACAGGATACAGGACCTGCCGGTGAGCGTCAGCGAGCTGGAGACCCTGCTCCGCGGCAAGGAGGTCCGTGTGGTGGCCAGCGTGGATGAGAGCGTCAGCGACGACGTGGTACTGGTTGCCTCGGCTCATGATCTCAGGCACAACACGGCGGACACCGACCTCACCCTGCTGGTGGTGGACGGCAGAGAGTGTCTGCTAGCCACGTCGGACTGGGAGTCCATGGGGCAGGCCGTGTGGTCGAACCTGGAGCCCTACGTGGGCACCATGTCCCTGGTCTTCGGCGACTACTGGAGGAACGGTAAACCCGCCAGGCTACGCCTCATGGAGCTGTCGGCCCTGCATAACACCGCCGAGATCACCGAGACTCTAAAGGAGGCCTTCACCGGCCACGGGTGGTCCGCGGACATCCCCGGCTATCTGGTGGGCTCATCCGGGGCGACCTACGGGTTCACCATGTCGGCCACCGATCAGGGCTCCGGCAGGAGACTTGGCCTAAACCTGGCCATGGGGGACGACGCCTTCAAGATGGTGATAGAGATGAGCGCCAGGAAGCTGGACGTGGGGGCCGCCACCCTGGTCCTGGCCTCCATCAAACCGTTCAGCGAGGAGATATTGAGGCTGGGCGCACTGTACGGGGTCACCCTCATCCAGGCGGACGACTCAGGGAGCCTGGCCCATGAGGTCCTTAGGCATCTGGGAGTCACCGTGTGAGGCCTCCACCAATAAGTTAATATTTTAAACTAAAGGTACCTTGTTAAACCATGCAACCTGAGGACCTCTCCAGCTACTTCACCGACATCCAGACCCACAGCCACGACATACTGTTCTACGACTCCCTTGAGACCAAGAACAGGATAGTGTACAGCTACCTGGCCGCCGGGCTCCGCCAGGGAGAGGGCGTCGCCTACGTGTGCTCCGAGGAGAAGCCCGAGCAGATCGAGGAGGGGATGGCGTCCCACGGCATCGACGTGGAGCCCAACCTCATGTCCGGCAACATCGCCATCCACACCTGGGACGAGTGGTACATCGTCAACGGCTCCGTGGACCCCTACCGGATAATCAACAAGTGGAACGAGGAGGTGACCCGGCTAAGGTCCAGGGGCCTGGGCCTCAGGGCCATGGGGGACGTCACCTGCTTCTTCATCCACGACAAGGTCAGGGAGCTCCTCAGGTACGAGTACGCCCTCCACAAGGTCCTGACCCTGCCCATGAAGGTGATATGCGGCTACAACCTGAAGACCATAGTGGACAGGGGCTACACCGACGCGATAATGCCCCTGGTCAGGGCCCACGGCAAAGCAATATTCACGGCTGAGGGCGGAAGCATCTTGCTGGAGCCCCAGGACGTGGAGGCCTCTGACCTGGAGAAGCTTCTCGACATAGAAATCTAAAAAAAGGGATTAGACTCTAGGCGAAGGGGTAGAGCCGCTTCAGGCGGCCCAGGTTCTCGTCGATGACGCCCTGGTGGAGCTGGAAGGGCCTCAGCCCGCCGTCCAAGAGGGCCTCGTAGGCGGCCATGTCGAAGAAGCCGTGGCCGCTCATGAGCATCAGTATGGTCTTCTCCTCCCCCGTCTCCCTGCACCCAAGGGCCTCGTCCAAGGTCGCCTTCACGGCGTGGGCCGTCTCCGGGGCCGGGACCAGGCCCTCGGCTCTGGCGAACATGGCTGCCACGCTCAGTGCCTCCACCTGGTCGTAGGCCCTGGGCTCCACATAGCCGTCCCTCACCAGGGTGCTGAGGCTGGGGGCCATGCCGTGGTACCTGAGGCCGCCAGCGTGGATGGGCTCGGGGATGAACTCGTGGCCCACGGTGAACATCTTTATGAGGGGCGTCATCCTGCCCGTGTCCCCGTGGTCGTAGAGGAACCCGCCCCTGCTGATGCTGGGGCACGCCGAGGACTCCACGGCTATGAATCTGGTCTCCTTGGGTGGTGCTCCCTTCAGCCTGTCCCTGATGAACGGGTAGGCGAGGCCGGCGAAGTTGCTGCCCCCTCCCACGCACCCTATGACGGTGTCCGGGTACTCCTCCACGGTGCCCAGCTGCTGCGCCGCCTCTTGGCCTGTGACGGTCTGGTGCATGAGGACGTGGTTCAGGAGGCTGCCCAGGCTGTACCGGGTGTTCTCCTGGCCTAGGCACCTCTCCATGGCCTCGCTGATGGCTATGCCCAGGCTCCCCGGGGTGTCCGGGTCCTCCTGGAGCACCCTGCGGCCTACCTTGGTCCGTGTGCTGGGGCTCGGCACCACCTCGGCGCCGAAGAGCCTCATCATTATCTTCCTGTAGGGCTTCTGTTCGTAGCTCACCCGCACCATGTAGACCTCCACGTCCAGGTCGAAGAGGTTCCCGGCGAAGGCCAGGGCGCTGCCCCACTGGCCGGCGCCTGTCTCGGTGGTGAGCCTCTCGACGCCCTGCCTCATGTTGTAGTAGGCCTGGGGCACGGCGGTGTTGGGCTTGTGGCTGCCCGTTGGGCTCACACCCTCGTACTTGTAGTATATGCGGGCGGGGGTCTTCAGCGCCTTCTCCAGGCGCCTCGCCCTGACGAGGGGCGTGGGCCTCCACAGGCGGTACGCCTCTCTCACCTCCTCGGGGATGGGTATGGTCCGTTTCTCCGACACCTCCTGCATGAGCAGCTCCTTGGCGAATACGGGTAGCAGCTGCTCGGGCTTGACAGGCTCACGTGTGGCCGGGTCAAGCAGAGGGTAGGGGGGCGTCGGGAGGTCGGGAACTATGTTTATCCAACTTTTGGGTATTTGGTCCTCCGTCAGGAGGATGGTTCTGTCCAGTCCAAGTGATACACGCTTCTACCTCCTAGCAAAACTAGGTGCCCAATTAAAGCTGTGTATGCTTTAAAGACTTGTTAACCGTAAATGGGTTAGCCCAGGAACTCGGCCACCTGGTCCACGGTCTTCCGCTGGAAGCTGATGCCCTCACCGTCCGGGTACCCCAGAGAGACGGCTCCACTCAGCTTCCACTCCTTACCGAAGTAGCCTCTGATGGCCTCGTAGGCGTAGTAGACGTCCCCGATCCATAGGCTGCCCAGACCCAGGTCGTAGGCCCTGAGGAGCATGTTCTGGATGGCGGCAGCGACGCTGTGCTCCTCCGTGAGCCACCCGTAGGTGCCACTGTTCCACACGATGATCAGCACGGGCGCCTCACCCATGATCCTGCACGAGTTCTTCGATGAGCCCGCGGCCTTGACTCCGTGCTTCTCTATGAACCGGTCCAGCTCCTCGTCGAACCTCCGGAGGAACGCGTCCTTGGCCCCGCTCGTCAACACGGTGAACCTCCACTGCTCGCCTCGTTTGGCTGACGGCGCGTAGTTGGCCGCGTCCAGCACCTCACGAATCAGTTCAACGGGCACCGGGTCAGCCTTGAACCGCCTGATGCTCCTCCGCCCCCTGATGGCGTCTATGAGCTCCATCGTACACCATATAGGCTGGGGGCGCACAATTACATAAGTCAGGGTGAAAACCTTGAGGCTGCTAGCCATAGGGGACAACTGCGTGGACAACTACGCGGAGCTGGGCCGGAGGTTCCCCGGCGGCAACGCGTTGAACGTGGCCGTCTACGCGTCCCGGGTGCCCGGGGTTCACGCCGACTACGTGGGCGCAGTGGGTGCAGATGAGAACGGCGGCTTCATGGTGGACCAGATCAGGGCCCAGGGCCTGGACCCGGGCAAGGTGCTCAGGTGGGCGGGGGAGACCGCCGTCACCACTATCCTCATCAGGGGCGGTGAGCGGGTCTTCGCCCACTACCTGGAGGGCGTCCAGAAGGACGCGACGCTGCCCCCGGAGGCGCTGCCTGACCCCCGCGGCTACGACCTCATCCACTTCAGCGTCTGGGGCTTCGGCAGAGAGCACATCCCATATATCAGGGAAACGTCTGGGGCCCTTCTGAGCTGCGACTTCAGCAACCAGCTGGATGACCCCCGCACAGGCATCATGCAGTACTTGGACTGCAGTTTCTTCTCGGGCCGGCACCTGGCTGAGAAGGGCGTGGACCCTGAGGCTAAGATCAGGGAATTGAAGCAGAGGACACCCGGCGTTGTGGCGATGACCCTAGGGGAGTACGGGTCCCTAGTCTACGATGGAGACAAGATGTACAGGGGCCGGGCCCTCCCGGTGGAGGTGGTGGACACCCTGGGGGCCGGGGACAGCTGGATAGCCTCGTTCCTGTGCGGCAGGCTCCAAGGAGAAAGTATAGAGAAATCGATCAAGGAGGGCCACCAAGCCGCCGCTGAGACATGCGGGCGGCTGGGAGCATGGGGCAGGGACCCCTAGAACTTGACCTTGTCGTAGAACCGCCAGGCGCCCATCCTGCGGTTCTTTGCTAGGCTCAGGTAGTAGCTGAGCCACTCCAGCTCCATGAATAGAGTGAAAGGCGTCATCAGGTTATCCACGTCCAGGCCCTGGCTGTCGTACTCGATACACTTTACGCCGTTGCCCCTGGCGAACTCGATGACCGCCTCCTCCAGCTCCCGCTCCCCACCCCTGCCCCTGAGGAACACAGCAGCGGCCCCCTCTGTAAACAGCTCCAGGGCGCCGTGCCTGAACTCGCTGTAGCTGATGGGGGTCCCATGGACCCAGCACATCTCCATAAGCGTGCAGAGGCCGTACTGGTATGTGAGGCCCCAGTTGATGCCGCCCCCCACCATGAATATCTCGTCGTGGTCCTTCAGCGTCAGGCCCTGCACCCTGGCGGTCTCCTTGGCCTTAGGTATCATCCCGGGGAGGATGTCCGGTAGCCTGGTCGCCGTCTCCACCATCCTGGCGCCCACCTCGTACCCCTTCTCGCCGAATATCGTCCCGAAGAGGATGTAGAGGCAGCCCAGCTTGCCCAGGGTCACGCCCCTGGCCTCCCAGCCGATACCGTGGTCCGCTTTCTCATTTATCAGGGACTCGGTCCTCTGGGTGAGGCCCACGGTGACGGCGCCCCGTTCCCTGCACCACTCAAGAGCCTTAACGATCTCCTTGGTCCTTCCGCTCTGGCTGATGAATACACAGGCGGCTTCACCGTCCACGGCCTCCGGCCGCTGCTCCAGGAACTCCCAGCCGCTGTAGGCGTGCACAGGCACCTTCGTGTACTTGTCCGCCAGGTACCGTAGGGGCAGCTGGACGCTGTGGCTTCCTCCGCTCCCCACCAGGTAGAACCGCTTGTACTTGGCCAGCTCCCTGCCCAGCTTAACCAGGGCGGGCCTCTGCTTCACCACGGCCTCGAGGGTCTGCTCCGTCACCCCATCCACAAGCCACTCCGGGCGGTAAGTCTCCTCAGATAGATAGTCCACGGGCTCGCTCATGCGTGACACCAGGTGGCTGAAGGATGGGCTGTGGAGATAAAAACGTTACAACTAGATGAGAGGAGCCTACAGGTCCAGTTTGAGAGACTCCTTCAGCCCCTTGTACCGGTTCCTGATGGTGACCTCGG
The DNA here is from genome assembly GCA_043826455.1 of Candidatus Bathyarchaeota archaeon. Classification (GTDB taxonomy): domain Archaea; phylum Thermoproteota; class Bathyarchaeia; order TCS64; family TCS64; genus RBG-16-57-9. The sequence goes on along the minus strand of JBDRQD010000046.1, from coordinate 108,643 downwards.
TGACGCCGGCGGCGTCCGCTATCATCTTCTGGGTCCTCTTCTCGTCGTTCATGACGCAGGCGATGTAGAGGGCCGCGGCGGCCAGGCCCATGGGGTCCTTGCCGGCGGTGGTCTTCATGTCCTCGGCTCTCCGGAGGATGTTCACGGCGGTCTGCTGGGTGTTCTCGCTGATGTTCACCTTGGCCGCGATCTTGGGCACCCTGTACTGGGCCTTGGGGATGGGCATGCTCATTTTCAGCTCTCTCAGCAGTAGCCTGTAGCAGCGGGCCAGGTCCTTCTTGTCGATGGTGCTCACCCTTCCCAGCTCCCGGAGGGTTCTGGGAGTGCCTGTGTCCCTACAGGCGGCGTAGAGGCTGGCTGCCGCGATGGCGCTGATGCTCCTGCCGCGTACCAGTCCTTTCTCCAGGGCCTTCCTGTAGATGACCGCCGCCCGCTCCTTCACAGGCTTGGGTATGTGAAGCTTGTCGCTGAGCCTGCTGAGCTCGGTCATGGCGTGGCTCAGGTTCCTGTCGATGCTGCTCTGGTAGCTGCTCCTGATGTGCCACTTCTTCAGCCTAAGCATCTGGAACATGGTCTTGGTGGGGATTGTGCGCCCGAAGGCGTCCTTGCCTACCTGGCCGATCATGGTACTGAGGCCCTTATCATGTACGCTGAAGCTGAGGGGCATCCCGACTCGGCTACGCGAGTCTCTCTCGTCCTGGCTGAAGGCCCTCCACTCAGGGCCCTCGTTGATCATGTTGTCAGCCACGACGAGGCCGCATCCTCCACAAATACGCTCCCCGGAGCCGTTATCGATAATAATATGTTTGCTTCCACACTCGGGGCACACATCTTCGTTGCCAACCTTATTGGCCGTCTTTAACATCATTCTTTATTCACCTTTGAGTCTAATTCGCCAGGAATACCCCGAGCCGCATCGGAATACTTGTCCGCGAACAGAGTAGCGATACAGCAACATTTACCTATTTATATCTTTCCCCTATATGTACCATAGATTCCATAGTCGTTGACGTATATTCTAGTATTTACCTATGGAAATCTGATCGTTATAGCTGATCAATTCCCGGTCGGAGGCCAGAACAATGAATCAGAGTATGTTTTAGTGCATTTACTTCAGTTCAGCGGCGCGCAACGATTTTAACCGGTGCCCGCGCCTTCTTCACCATGGCTGACATCCCGCAGGTCAAGATAGCCGTCCTGGGCGGCTCCACCACCATCGGCGCCAAGTTCCCCCACGACTACAGCGGCGTAGAGATCATCGGCGACAACCTGGTCTATGAGACCCCCTTCGGCCCCACGGCCCCCTTCACCCTCGCCAAATATCATGGCAAGGAGTTCCTCTACGTGGACTTCCACGGCATCACCCGGGAGATCAGGAACACCCAGCCCGACAGCAGCGGAGAACGCGTCTTCTATGTCCTCTGGAAGGCCGGCGCAAAGAAGATCCTGGGCACAGCCCTATGCGGCTCAACCAATAGGCTCCTGGACCCCGGGGACGCGGTGATCCCCGACGACTTCGTGGACTTTACCACCAAGCGGGCCCAGACGCTCATGGTGAGCCTCCAGGACAAGGGCCTGGACGTGCAGCGGTACAGTTACAGGCTCCACCAGCCCCTCTGCCCCACACTCAGCGGGCACCTTGTGGAGGCCTGCCGGGAAGCCGGGTTCCCCCGGGTCTTCAAGCGGGGCATAGTGGGCGTCGCCGAGGGGCCCAGACTGGAGAGCCCCGCGGAGATCAGGCTCAGGTGGCAGAACCTGGGCATCGACATAGTCACCATGAACCTGGTGCCCGAGGTCTTCTTCGCCCGCGAGATCGGTGCATGCTACGCCGCCCTGGAACTGGTGAGCAACTACGGGGAGGGGCTCGTTGACCCCAGGTGGGAGGGCGACACCGCCTTCAGCGAGTTCCAGAAACGGTGGACCCGGCCCACGTCGGAGGCCCTCCTACGAGTCATCGAGGCCATGGACCCTGACGACGATGGGTGCGGCTGCTCCACGTACCGTTGGAGGAGCATTCTCCTCTGACCCTCATTCGGTTAAGCATTATTATATAACCGTACTCTATTCAAGTTAGAGGTAAATATCATGGTCAAGACCACCGTATCCCTCATCAAGGCGGACATCGGCAGCATCCCGGGCCACGTCACCGTGCCCCAGCCGCTGCTGACCCTGGCCGAGAAGAAGATGGCTGAGGCCCAGGAGACGGGGCTCATCAACAGCCACTACGTGTTCAACGCCGGCGACGACCTGGAGCTCCTCATGACCCACAGCAGGGGCGAGAACAGCACAGAGATCCACAAGCTGGCGTGGGACACCTTTCTGGTTTGCGCCCAGAAGGCCAAGAAGCTCAAGCTATACGGCGCAGGACAGGACCTCCTCAAGGACGCCTTCAGCGGTAACGTGAAGGGCATGGGCCCAGGAGTGGCCGAGATGGAGTTCAAGGAGCGGGGCAGCGACCCTGTAATCGTGTACGCCGCCGACAAGACGGAGCCCGCCGCCTTCAACTACCTCCTCTACAAGATATTCGCCGATCCCGGCAACACCAGCGGCCTGGTCATCGACCCGAGGATGACCTGCGGCTTCAGCTTCGACGTCCTGGACGGCAAGGAGAACAAGAGTGTCGTCCTACGCAGCCCCGAGGAGTTGTACAGTCTCCTGGCCCTCATAGGCGCCACCGAGACCTACATGATCAAGAAGGTGACCAGGAACGACGACGGGGAGATCGCCGCCGCAAGCAGCACGACGAAGCTGAGCTACATCGCGGGCAAGTACGTGGGCAAGGACGACCCGGTGTGCCTGGTGCGGGCCCAGAGCGGCCTGCCCAGCGTCGGGGAGATCACCAGCCCGTTCCTGCATCCGTACCTGGTGGCCGGCTGGATGAGGGGAAGCCACTGGGGCCCCCTCATGCCCGTGGGCCTGAAGAACAGCAAGTGCACCCTCTTCGACGGGCCCCCCAGGATAATCGGCCTAGGAGTCCAGATATCGGACGGGAAGCTGGCCGCGGACGACGACGGAAAGCCCATGGTGGTGGACCTCTTCGACGACCCCGCCTTCGACCTGGCCCGCCAGGAGGCCATGCAGATGGCCAGCTTCATGAGGATGCACGGCGTATTCCAGCCTGCCCGCCTGGGACCGGGGGCCATGGAGTACACCACGCTTCCCCAGTGCCTCGCCAGCCTCGAGGGCAGGTTCAAGAAGGAGGAGTGAGGCCCCTCCTTCGTCTCTGCTTTTCTTTATGTAGGGGTTATAAGGGCGCTCAACGTTAACGCCATGAGGCTGCGAGGCCGCCTGGTGGAGCCATGAACTACTCTGAAGCCCTTGACTGGCTGTACAACGTGAGACGGTTCGGTCCCCACCGGACCCTGGAGCCGACAAGGCACATCCTGGGGCTGCTTGGCGACCCTCACAAGTTCTTCAAATCCGTGCACGTGGGGGGCTCCAACGGCAAGGGCTCCACATCGGCCCTCACAGCGTCCATCCTGGAGGCCACCGGGCACCGCGTGGGCCTCTACACGTCCCCCCACCTGGAGGAGTTCACCGAGAGGGTGAAGGTCAACGGCGCGGAGATACCCCGGGAGGACGTGACCCGGCTCCTGGACGTCATCAGGCCCCTCTTCGAGGAGATGCTGGAGCAGTCCATGCCCCTCAGGTTCTTCGACATAGTCACGGCCATGTGCTTCAAGTACTTCCAGGAGCAGCGGGTGGACTACGCCGTGGTGGAGGTGGGCCTGGGGGGCAAGCTGGACGCCACCAACGTCATAGACCCTGTGGTCAGCGTCATCACCAACATCGGTTACGAGCACACCAACATCCTGGGCGAGACCTTGGAGCTGATAGCCGGGGAGAAGGCCGGCATCATCAAGCCCGGCAGGCCCCTGGTGACGGCCACCCGGGACAATTCCGTTTACAAGGTTTTCAAGGACAGGGCGGACAGCCTCGGCTGCAGGGTCATACGTGTGGGCTACGACACCAGCTACAGGAAGCTGGGCACGACCATGGATGGGCAGAGGTTCAGCCTCAGCAGCCTCAATGGCCGGTACGATGACCTCTTCACTCCCCTCCTGGGTGACCACCAGATAGTAAACGCTGCCACGGCTGTGGCCGCCGCTGAGACGGCCGACGAGCAGGGCTCCGTCACCGAGGCGGCCATCAGGGCGGGCCTCAGGGGCGTCTACTGGCCGGCCCGGCTGGAGGCTGTCATGAGCCGGCCCCTGGTGGTCCTGGACTGCGCCAAGGACGCCGAGGCCACCGCGGCCGCCAGGCGCAGCGTGGAGAGGGAGATACCTCACCGGCGGCTCATCGCCGTGACGAGCATCAGCACCGACAAGAAGATACCCGAGATGATGCAGAACATATCCGCCATGGCGGACAAGGTCATCCTCACCACCCACAGCGTCGCGGAGCGGGCCTCAGACCCCCACTACCTGGCGGGGCTGGTAGCCGAGAACGGCAAGCCCTTCGAGGTCCACCCGGTGGCGGAGGAGGCCTTCGCCAGGGCCCTGGAGCTGGCCGGCCCGGAGGACATGGTCCTGGTGATAGGCTCCGTGTTCCTGGCCGGCGCCGCCCGCACCTTCTTCAAGGGCCTTGGAGCAGGCCGCTGACCCGCACCGCCTCCCCTGTGATCCTTCTGCGCATGGCCTCGGCCGATTCCCGTAGGGTCTCCCGCGCCTCGTCTCTCCTTTCCAGGGCGGTCTGGGCGGCCTCGGTGAGGGCGCTGAGGCCGTCCGTGGGGCGGCACAGGTACTCCGCTGCGCCGGCCATCTCCATGAAGCCCCGTATCTTGGGGTCGTAGTCCACGGAGGCCACCGGCGTGGCCGCTGCGGCGGCCAGCACCAGGGAGTGGAGCCGGAGCCCCAGGACTAGGTCCGCCTGGCCTAGGAGGCTGAGGGCCTCCCCGGGGCTCCGGGGCCTGTCCAGGGTCTCCACGTCCCTGTCCTTAACCAGGTTCATTATCCGGGTGATCTCCTGCCTGTCGTCGTCGGGCGTCACCGTGTGGAAGGGGACCATGTAGGTGTTGAGCCCCCTGTCCCTGAGGGCGTCCACTGCGCGGGCCACCATGTGTCTGGTCTTGTTCATGTCCTCCTGGGACAGCTGGGCGTGGTAGTGGACCCTGTAGTTGGTGCTGAGGAGCCTGGGGCAGACCACGGCGGCGGGCCTGTCCAGGGTCACTCCGGTGGGCAGTGCCTTGACGTGGAGGCCGGTGTCCCCCGTCACCGTGATGGGCTGGGCTGTGAGCTGTGCCAGCACCCTCCTGGAGGCGTGGTCCCTCACGGATATGGCCGCGGCTCCCCTCAGCAGGAGCCTGGTGATCTCCTTTCCCTGGGGCGACCGGAGGGGCTTGGCTCCGACGCTGAAGAGGATCATGGGCTTGCCCTGGGCGGCCGGCAGCCCCATGTGGATGGCGCGGCTCACGTGGCCGTAGTCGTATATGGGGGTGCCTCCGGTGACTACGACGGCGTCGGCGTCCCGGAAGGCCGCCAGGTACTCCTCCCGGTTCCTGAGGAGGGCTCTGGGGCTCTGGAGCCTGACGGCGTCTACGCCGCAGGCGTCTCTGGTGTACTGGGGGTCCGTGGACAGGGCCGTTATCCTTGCCCCGGGGACGTTCGCCTCCATGACCTCCTTGAGGCCGACGAGGATGGCGTCGTCCCCCAGGTTCCTGGAGCCGAACCAGCCGCCAAAGGCCAGCAGCTTCAAGCCTGTCCCTCTAGGTGCCTCTGGTAGACCTTGAGGTGGAGGTCCGTCACCCTGTCCGCGTCGTGAACCCGTTTCACGTGGCGTCTGCCCTCAGAGCCTTTCCTGCTCCGCTCCGGGTCGCTCAGCATCCTGTGTATCGCTGACATGTAGTCGCCGCCCGTAACGTGGTACCCGTACCTCTCCGTGAGGCCATCGGGGTTCTCGCCGCTGATGATGGGGGTCCCGTGGGCCAATGCCTCCAGAAAGCTGACGGGGAGGGCCTCCCTGACGCTGGTGTTCACCAGGGCCCAGCTCGTCCCCAATATCCTGCTCTTCTCCTCCTCGGATACGAAGCCTGTGAGCTCTAGGTTGGTTAAGCCACCATAGGCTCTCCTGAGGGCGGCGTCCTTGGATGGGTCGTGCCCTAGGCCCATGGCTATGAACCTCACCTGGGGGAGCCTCTGCGCTAGGCTGAGGAACACCTCAACCCGCTTCTGGGGGTCCCACCTGGCCAGGAAGCAGACGGTGGGTTCGTCGCTCTTCTCCGGGAGCTTGTTGGGGACCGGGACCGGGTTGGGCAGGAACCCTGGGGGCTTCTTCAATCCGAAAAGTCTCTGGGCTCTGGGGGCCAGAAACCTGGCCTGGGTGTATAGCCCGTCGGCCCGTCTGCACGCCTCTGTCTGGATGCTCCGCTCTGCTCTGATCCTGGCCCACTGGGCCGGCCTCATCCTGTACCTTGGATCAACCTCCGCTATTCTTCTCCACTCCTCCATGTCGTAGGGGTCCTGGAAGGTGATGAGGTGCAGCCGGTCCGGGGCCGCCGTCTCCGCGGCCAGGGTGTTGAAACTGACGGCCTGGCTGTGGTAGATGTCGGCGTCGGCCCCACGGTAAGCCTCCCTGGACCTGAGCCGGGAGGCCACCGCCCCAACGGGATAGGGATAGCTGTGGCAGGCGTCGTACCCCATCACCTTCACCCCGTCCACCTCCTCCCTCGGGCGCTGCCCTTTTCTCTTTGGTGTGACCACGTAGACGTCCACGCCGCGCTCAGCCAGTTTTCTGCCTAGGGTCCAGGTGACGTAGCCGAAGCCTCCGTGGACTCCCCAGCGGAAGAACTCGGGGGACACGATGCACACCCTCAAGGCGGATACCTTCACGTCCTAGTAAATCTAAAATAGTGTCTCTCGTCACAGGTTAAATGTTACTTGTGGAGGGGGCTCAATGGGGCTAGAGGCCAGCATCGTGGTCCCGGTGCACAACGAGGCTGCGCTGCTTGAGAGGAACACCCGGATCATGGTCGAGTACCTCTCCGGTGCGTTACAGGCTTACGAGGTCATCTTGGTGGAGAACGGCAGCCTGGACCAGACGCCCAGCGTGGCCAGAGGCCTGGCGGAGACACTGGATCATGTGCGGGTCATCGAGATACCTGAGCCCTCCCTGGGGGAGGCCCTGAAGCTGGGCGTCGCTGAGGCCAGGTTCGATAAAGTGGTTTACTTCCCCATGGACCTCTCCGCGGACCTGGGCTTCATACCCCTGAGCGTGGAGCGCCTCAACGAGTTCGACGTCGTGGTGGGGTCCAAGAGGATGGGACCGGGCCTAGACCATAGACCCCTTCACCGCAGGCTGCTCAGCAGGGGCTTCCATGGCCTCGTCAGAGGCCTGTTCAGGACGGGCTTCACCGACACCACGTGCGTGAAGGCGTTCCGCCGGGGTCGCGTCCTACCCGTCTTCGGTGAGGTGCCCTCATCCACAGTCTTCGAGACCGAGATACTGCTGGCCGCCCAGCGGGGGGGCCTCAGGATCATGGAGATGCCTGTGGAGGTTCAAGGGGGCCGGCCCAGCAGGCAGCCCCTAGGGGTTAAGGTGAGGTCTAAGCTGAGGGACCTGGTGTCTCTGCGTGTCGACGTCCTGGCCTTCTGGTTCGGCGGCCTTGCAGTGGTGTCCGGGCTTGCCCTGCTGGGGTACCTGAGCCTGGAGAAGGTGCGATCCGGGCAGCCGGGGTTCCTCAACCCTTACTCGTTTCTGCTGGCCATGCTGCTGGTGGTCTCCGGGTTCCAGATCATAGTCTTCGGGCTCCAGGCCAGCCTGCTCCTCCAGGTGCGGAGAACCGTGGAGGCTAGCAGGTCCCCTCTGAGCCGGGGCGACGACCCTGATGAAGAGTAACTAATATATTCTGGGTGCCTAAACCTGCACCCAATGTACGAGGGCGTCATCGCGTGGCTAGAGGCAAACCTGTGGAACTTCATGTACTCAGCGGCGGCCCTGGTCATCATCTACGCCGTGTACCGGGCGTTGATGGGTATCATGCGGCACCGGGCCAAGGAGCACGAGTTAGAGCCCCACATAACCAACATCATGAAGCTCCTGCTGAGGATCGTCTCCATCGTGGTGGCGACCACCGCCATATTCCAGATATTCAGCCTCCCCACCAACATGTTCCTGGGTGGCTCGGCCCTCATAGGCGCCGCCATAGGCTTCGGGTCCAGCCAGACCATCAACAACATAGTGGCCGGGTTCTACGTCCTATTAAGCCAGCCCTTCAAGGTGAAGGACTACGTCAGGATCGGTGACCTGGAGGGCCAGGTGGAGGAGATAAGCATCAACTACACTAGCCTGTACACGCCCACATTCAACGTCCTCAAGGTGCCTAACACCCAGGTCATGAGCAGCAAGATACTGAACATGACCCACGAGGGCTACATCAAGTACACCTACAGGGTAAGCTTCGACCACACATACGCTGAGGAGAGGGTGTTCAAGGAGATACTGGAGCCCGCCATCCAGGACTTCCACCAGTTCTGCGGCGACGGCAGCATAAGGTGCCCCGAGGCCTACCTGGAGTCCGCTGACCGGCTGGGCAAGACTTACCTCATACGGCTCTTCATACCTAAGGGTGAGGCCAAGATGCTGTACACCATGCAGCCTGAGCTCACCCAGTTCATAATGAAGCACTTCGACAAGGTGCGGATGCCGGCTAAGTAGCCTCGAAACTTTCTTATGTTGAACAGCCCACGTTCACCGAGTGCTCAAATTATTCTGGTGAGACCCATGGTGAAACCCATATGGATAGCCCGGGACCAGTCAGCATGCTCAGGGTGCAGGCGCTGCGAGCTGGCGTGTAGCTTGCACCACGAGGGCTGGATGTGGCCCGAGGCTTCAAGAGTCCGCGTCTTCATGCCGTTCCCGGGCCTGGAGGTGGCCCACCTGTGCGCCCAGTGCGATGACTACCCCTGCGTCAAAGCCTGCCCCGTTCAGGCATTATCCACCGACTCCAACGGGGCCGTGGCCGTTGACCGGGAGAAGTGCATCAGCTGCGGCGCCTGCATAACGGCGTGCCCCGGCCAGGTGCCCTTCCTGCACCCGGGGGACAACAAGGCCACCATCTGCGACCTCTGCGGAGGCGAGCCCAGGTGCGTTGAGGTGTGCACGGAGGCCGGGTACAACGCCCTGACCATCGTCAACGAGGGCCCCAGCGTCCACAGGAAGCTCTACGGCAGGCACCCGGTGGAGGTGGCTAAGGACCTGGCCATCAAGTTCTTCGGAGAGAAGGGCGAGGAGGTGATAGAATGACCCTAGGCGGATACGCTGGCAAGTGGCTGGACGTGAACCTATCCAAGGAGAAGACAACCAACATAACCTTCCCCTACGAGACTCTGGAGCAGTACTTCGGCGGCCGAGGCATGGCCACCAAGATACTCTGGGACCGGGTCGGTAAAAAATGGAGCAAACTGGACGCCCTGTCGCCGGAGAACCCGTTGATCTTCGCCACGGGCCCCATGACGGGCATCTACCCCGGCGCTAGGATATGCGTCAGCGGTAAGAGCCCCGTCAGCAACGGCGTCGTGGGCAGCACGGCGGCCACAGAACTGGCCGTGGAGCTGAGGTGTGCCGGGTACGACGGCATCGTATTCACGGGCAGAGCAGAAAAGCCCGTGTACCTACAGGTCACCGACTATGGAGCCGAGCTCAAGGACGCCGGCCACCTTTGGGGCCTGGACGGTGAGAAGACACTCATCAAGCTCAACAAGGAGGTCAGAGCCGACCTTGCCAAGAAGAAGCCCGGCTTGGGGCTCTGGAAGGAGCCCGGCAGCATGTACATAGGCCCCGCCGGAGAGAACATGGTCAAGCACGCGGCGGTCATGGCCAAGATATGCCACGCCGCCGGCTACGGCGGCTATGGAGCTCTGATGGGCAGCAAGAACCTGAAGGCCGTGGTGGCCAAGAGCCGGGGCATGCTCCCCAAGGTGAACGCCCCGGAGACGGTGAAGCTCCTCTGGAGGAAGGCTCACAGGGACTGCATGACCAACACCACCTTCAGGCGGTGGGGCACAGGCCACCTGGGTTACAGCTGCGGAGCCGAGACCAGCAGCGAGCCCGTCAGGAACTGGCAGGACGAGTGGCACGACGAGAAGTCCATGGGCGTCCCCCGGTACATGGACAGGTACTGGGTCAAGGTCAAGTGGAGCGACTTCAACTGCACCACCGGCTGCATGAAGGTGAGCTGCATCAAGGCCGGACGCTGGAAGGGCGACATCACCGATGTGCCGGACTACGAGCTCCAGGCCTACTGTGGCACAAACCTGGGCATATTCGACCCAGGCGACAACATCCACATAAGCACGCTGATGGACAAGCTGGGACACAGCGGCATCAACTGCCCCAACACCATGGGGTACGCCGCGGAGCTCTACCAGCGGGGCATCCTCACCGAGGAGGACATAGGGTTCAAGCTGGAGTGGGGCGACGCCGAGGCCTTCGACAGGCTGGCCCACATGATAGCCCACCGGGAGGGCATCGGCGACATCCTCGCTGAGGGTACTTACAGGGCGGCCCTGAAGATAGCGGAGATGAAGGGCCTTGAGCCCGAGGTGCTCCTCAAGTACGCCATCCACGTGAAGGGCATCGAGATCGGGGCCCACGGAACACGCAGCGACAAGGACTACACCCACGACATGTGCTACGCGGCCAGCGTCCAGGGAGGCGACCACACAAGCACCGTCACAGACGGGTACACGGACATGAGCGGGGCCCTCTTCTTCGACTGCGCCGTCTACTGCACCTTCACCAGCCGCGGCCCCAGCCAGCAGCTCCAGTACGACTTCGCCAAGGCCGTCACAGGGTTCCCCATAACCATCCACGGCTGGCGCAGCATAAACGGGCCCAGAATCATCACACTCCAGAAGGCCCTTCTCTTGATGGGCGGCCCGGACGTGACCTGGGAGCCGCTGAAGGACGACGAGAACCCGTCCAGGTTCTATGATCCCCTGCCCAGTGGCCCCTACAAGGGCATGGTCACCGACAGGGAGCGTGTGGAGATCAGGACCCAGGCTTACTTCGAGACCCTGGGCTGGGACGAGCGTGGGGTGCCGAAGAAGGAGACTCTTGTGAGGCTGGGGCTGGCTGACTTGGAGCCGGTGATGGCCAAGTACCGACAGTAGCCTCTTTTTCCTTCTCATTTGCTTTAAACCAAAAACGATGTGTTTTATGGTTCCATTCGCCTTTCTACTCGAATCTGCTAATCTTTTTATCCTATGCCCCTGATGAGTATGGTGACAACTTCTGGTGAATTATATGGTTAAACCGATCTGGATCGCCAGGGACCAGTCAGCCTGCTCAGGGTGCAGACGCTGCGAGCTAGCCTGCAGCATACACCACGAGGGCTGGATGTGGCCTGAGGCGTCAAGAGTAAGAGTGTTCATGCCCTTCCCCGGGCTCGAGGTGGCCCACCTGTGCGCCCAGTGCGACGACTACCCCTGTTTGGCGTCGTGCCCCGTGGAGGCCCTCAGCACAGACCCCAACACGAGAGCGGTCATCGTAGACCGTGAGAAGTGCACCAGTTGCGGGGCATGCATCCGGGCCTGCCCCGGCACGGTGCCCTTCCTCCACCCCGGCGACAACAAGGCCACGATATGCGACCTCTGCGGCGGCGAGCCCAAATGTGTTGAGGTGTGCACCGAGGCCGGGTACAATGCATTAACGATCACCAACGAGGGCCCCAACGTCCACAGAAAGCTCTACAGCAGGCACCCCGTGGAGGTGGCTAAGGATTTAGCTATCAAGTTCTTCGGCGAGAAGGGCGAGGAGGTAATCGAGTAATGCCGGGCGGATACGCTGGAAAATGGCTTGAGGTAGACCTCACCAAGGACAAGATTAAGGATGTCACCTACAGCGACAAGGTGCTGGAGCAGTACTTCGGAGGCAGGGGCCTGGCGGCTAAAGTCCTCTGGGACATGGTGGGCGAGAAGTGGGCCGACCTGGACCCCCTTGCGCCTGAGAGTCCACTGATGGTGTACACTGGGCCGATGACGGGCATCTACCCCGGAAGCAGGATATGCGTCAGCGGCAAGAGCCCCGTCAGCATGGGCACCGTGGGCAGCACAGCGGCCACCGAGTTCGCCAACGAGATCAAGCAGGCCGGCTACGACGGTGTAACGTTTGTTGGGAAAGCAGAGAAGCCCGTCTACCTGCTCATCACCGACGACGGCGCTGAGATCAGGGACGCCGGCCACCTTTGGGGCCTGGACGGGGAGAAGACGCTGATTAAGCTGAACAAGGAGGTCACTGAGCTGCTTCAGAAGCGGAAGCCCAGCGTGGGGCTGTGGAAGGAGCCGGGCATGATCTACATAGGCCCCGCCGGGGAGAACCTCGTCCGCAACGCGGCGGTGATGGCGAAGATTTGTCACGCGGCGGGCTACGGCGGCTATGGCAGTCTCATGGGCAGCAAGAACCTGAAGGCCGTGGTAGCCAAGAGCCGCGGAGCGCTGCCCAAGGTGGACGCCCCTGAGGCGGTGAAGCTCCTCTGGAAGAAGACCCACCAGAGACTCATAGGGCGAACCCAGTTCAGGCGCCACGGCACCGGGTACGCCGGGTATAGCGTAGGCGCCGAAACCAGCTCTGAGCCCATCCGCAACTGGCAGGAGGAGTGGCACGACGAGAAGAGCTACGGCGGACCCAGGTTCGAGGATCGTTTCTGGGTGAAGAAGAAGTGGGCCGACTTCAACTGCACCACTAGCTGCATGAAGGTGAGCTGCATAATGACGGGGCCCTGGAAGGGCGACATCACCGACATGCCAGACTACGAGCTCCAAGCCTACTGTGGAACCAACTTCGGCATCTTCGACCCCGCGGCCAACATCCACCTCTCGGCCCTAGCCGACCAGCTGGGCCACAGCGGAATCAACGGCCCCAACACGGCAGCCTTCGCCGTTGAGCTCCACCAGCGGGGCATACTGAAGGACAGCGACTTCGGCTTCAAGCCCAAGTGGGGCGACCCGGAGACCTTCGACAAGATACTCCGGATGATGGCCAAGAGGGAGAAGATCGGCGACGCACTGGCCGAGGGCACCTACCAGGCGGCTCACATCATCGCCAAGATGAAGGGCAGAAAGCCCGAGGAGCTGCTGAAGTACGCGGTCCACGTGAAGGGCATCGAGATCGGAGCCCACGGGACCAGAAGCGACGCCGACTACACCCACGACATCAGCTACGCAGCCAACGTCCAGGGCGGCGACCACACCAGCACCAGCACCGACGGGTACAACGACATGAGCGGAGCCGTCTTCACCGACAGCGCCGTCTTCTGCAACTTCACCTTCTACGGCGTCCCCCAGAGCCTGGTCTTCGACTACGCCAAGGCCATAACAGGGTTCCCCATAACCCTCCACGGCTGGCGCAGCGTCAACGGCCCCAGGATCGTCACCCTGCAGAGGGCGCTCCTCATGCTGGGCGGACCCGACCTCAAGTGGACGCCGGTGAAGGACGACGACAACCCGCCCAGGTTCTACGAGCCCCTGCCCAGCGGCCCCTACAAGGGCAAGACCACGGACAGGAAGCTAGTGGACGAGAAGCTCAAGGCCTACAACGAGACCCTGGGCTGGGACGAGCGGGGCATCCCGACAAAGGAGACCCTGAAGAAGCTGGATCTGGGCTTCCTAGAGAAGAGCATGGCCAAGCTGAGGTAAACCCTCACCAATTTTCTTTACCAAAAGTTTCATGACACCACCCGCCCTAGCTAATGCCATGAGTTCTATCTGGATCGTTAGAGACTACGAGAACTGCTCAGGGTGCAGGCGCTGCGAACTAGCCTGCAGCATGCACCACGAGGGCTGGATGTGGCCCGAGGCGTCAAGGGTACGAGTGTTCATGCCCTTCCCGGGCCTGGAGGTGGCTCACCTGTGCGCCCAGTGCGACGACTACCCCTGCGTCAAAGCCTGCCCCGTTCAGGCGCTGTCGATGGACAGCAAGACCACGGCCGTCATCGTGGACAGGGAAGCCTGCACAGGGTGCGGGTCCTGTGTACGGGCCTGCCCCGGCACCGTCCCCTATCTTCACCCCAGGGACAGGAAGGCCACCATCTGCGACCTGTGCGGCGGCGACCCCGAGTGCGTCAAGGTCTGCGGGGAGGCCGGGTACAACGCGCTGAGGCTGGTCCACGAGGGGATGAGCAGCAGCCGGAAGCTGTTCTCCAGAAACCCCGTGGAGGTGGCCAGGATGCTGGCCGTGAAGCTCTTCGGGGAGAAGGGCGAGGAGGTGATAGCGTGACCCCGGGAGGCTACGCTGGCAAGTACCTGGACGTTGACCTCACCACGGGGAAGACAAGGGATGTCACCTTCCCTGGGCGAATCCTTGAGCAGTACTTCGGCGGCAGAGGTCTCGGCGCCAAGATCCTGTGGGACCGCATCGGCGAGAGGTGGAGCGAGGTTGACCCCCTCGGCCCAGACAACCTGTTCCTGGCCCTCACAGGACCCATGACGGGCATCTACCCCGGCGGCCGCATATGCTGCACCGGGAAGTCGCCTGTCAGCAACGGGACCGTGGGCTCCACGGCAAGCACCGAGTTCGCCCACGAGCTGAGGACGGCGGGCTACGACGGAGTAATAGTCTCGGGCAGGGCCGATGAGCCGGTCTACGTCCTGGTCACTGAGGACGGGGGCGAGATCAGGGACGCCGGCCACCTGTGGGGCGCCATGGGCGAGGAGACCATCAAGGTTCTCAACAAGGAGGTCTCCGAGGAGCTATCCGGGCGCGACCCCGCCAGGGGCCTAGTTAAGGAGCCTGGGATGATCTATGTCGGGCCAGCCGGGGAGAACATGGTGAGGAACGCCTGCGTCATGACCAAGCTGTGCCATGCGGCGGGATACGGCGGCTATGGCTCCGTCATGGGATCCAAGAACCTGAAGGCCATAGTCGCCAAGGGCTGGGGGCCCCTGCCCGACGTCTACGCCCCGGAGGCCGTGAAGCTCCTGTGGAAGAGGGCCCACGAGCACCTGATAGCCAATGACAGCTTCAGGCGCATGGGCACCGGCTACGGCGGCTGGTCCACGGCCAACACCTACAGCAGTGAGCCCATCAGGAACTGGCAGGAGGAGTGGCACGACAGGAGGAGCTTCGGGGGCCCGGCCTTCGAGACCGGGTTCTGGGTGAAGAAGCAGTGGGCCGACTTCAACTGCACCACCGGCTGCATGAAGCTGAGCTGTGTCAAGAGCGGCCCCTGGAAGGGGGACATCACCGACAACCCCGACTACGAGCTCCAGGCCTACTGCGGGGCCAATTTCGGCATCTTCGACCCAGCCGACGACATCCACCTGAGCGCCCTCATTGACAACCTGGGCCACTCGGGCATCGGCGGCGCCAACACCATGGGGTACGCGGCTGAACTTTACCAGCGGGGCATCCTCACCGAGGAGGACATAGGGTTCAAGCTGGAGTGGGGTGACGTCGGGGCCTTCGACAGGCTAGCGAGGATCATAGCCTACCGGGAGGGCATCGGCGACATCCTCGCCGAGGGCACCTACCGGGCGGCCCTGAAGATCGCGGAGATGAAGGGACTTGAGCCCGAAGAGCTTCTCAAGTACGCGGTCCACGTGAAGGGCATCGAGGTGGGCGCCCACGGCACCCGCAGCGACGCCGACTTCCTGGCCCACGACATCGGCTACGCCGTCAACGTGCAGGGCGGCGACCACACAAGCATCGTCAGGGACGGGTACCACGACATGTCAGGCTCCGTGTTCAGCGACTCAGCCGTCTACTGCAACTTTGCCAGGGCCCCCCAGGAGCTGATATTCGACTACGCCAAGGCCATTACCGGGTACGACATATCCATCGAATCATGGCGCAGGGTCAACGGGCCCAGGATAGTGACCCTGCAGAAGGCCCTGCTGCTTCTGGGAGGCCCGGACGTGACCTGGGAGCCCGTGAAGGACGACGAGAACCCCGACAGGTTCTACGAGCCCCTGCCCTCGGGCCCCTACAAGGGTAGGACCACGGACCGTGAGCTGGTGAAGCGCAGGCGTCTCGCCTACTTCGAAACACTGGGCTGGGACGAGCGGGGTATCCCGACGAAGGAGGCCCTGAAGAGGCTTGACATGAGCTTTCTGGAGAAGACCATGGCCGAGCTCAGGTAATCCATTCCCACTTATTTAATTTTATGGGATTATAACTCACTATATCCCACCCATTTAATATAGTGGGATGAACTATGACTAACTGTGGGCGAAACAGTCACTATGGACGATAAGGGGAGGCTAGTCCTACCTAAGAAGATAAGGGAGGAGGCCCGAATAAAGGCCAACACCGTCCTAGTAGTAAACGTAAAAGAGGAGGGCCACGTGGAGCTCATCGATCCCGAGACCCTTATGAGGAAGGCCAGAGAGGTAGGGGCAGCCAAACTAAAGGGCTGGGCGGAGGAGGACCACGAAGCAACAAGGCTGATCACCAAGGAGGCTGAGAAGCACAGAGATGCGGCTCCTTGACACCGTGACACTGATAGGCGCATTGAACACGGGGAGCAGGCACCACGCTGAGAGCGTCATACACCTTGAAGAGCTGAGGGAAGGAGGAGAGACCCGCGTACCCATGGTAGTACTTCTAGAAGCCGACCTAGTGATGAAGACCAGAGGCTACAGCGCCGAGGAGCGGAGGCTGACCTGGCGGGCCTTCGAGGGCTGGATATCGGCTGATAAAGTGGTCTCCAACACGGTCACATCGCTGCGTGACGCCGTAGCCCTCCAGGATAGGGGTCTCGACTACTTCGACTCGTTGATAGCCTCATTAGCCATCGAGACCGGCGCCACAGTGGTAACAACGGACAGGGCGCTTCGGGACGTCGTGAGCACGGATTGGTAGAGCGTAACAGATGACCTTACCTATTGTTTATCAACCGCTACACCATCAAATACAAGTATGAAGGTCAGGGTCCGCATCTTCGGCGACGTAGCGTCCACCGTCGGCAGCAAACACGACATCGAGCTAGAGGACGGAGCCACAGTTCGCCACCTGGCCAACCTCCTAGCCTCCAAGGCGGGGCAGACGCGCCAAGGATACCTGGGGGAGTTCAAGGTCGGGGGCGCCGACCTGGCAGTCATGGTGAACGGTAAGAACATCCAGCTTCTAGACGGCGTGGAGACCAGACTCTGCGACGAGGACGACGTGGTCATCATGCCCTTCGTGGTGGGCGGCTGAACACCGACCGGACTCTATTAAAATAATCCGAAAATTAACACGAAAAAATTTCACATTCTTCCACGCAGCTGTCATCATTATAAATTACACGTAAAGCTGAACTGGGGACGCACCAACACGCATTTCGAGTTGAACCTTCCTGCAGGTCGATGGTAAAAGGCTTAAACCCGTCACACATCCACTTTAAACGATAACCATGAAGGGATGGAACGGTAAGCTCCTCAGGGTAGACCTCACCAAGGGAACCGCGAAGGTCACACCCTACCCCGAGGAAGTAGCCAAGAAGTTCATAGGAGGCAGAGGCCTAGCCGTCAAGCTACTCTGGGACGAGCTCCCCGCCGGCGCGGACCCCCTGGGCCCCGAGAACATGCTCATCTTTGCCACGGGCCCCTACACGGGCTTCCAGGTGCCCAACAGCGGCAAGATGGTGGTGGCGGCCAAGAGCCCACTGACGGGCGGCTACGGTGACGGAAACCTGGGCACCCTGGCCTCCACGAACATGCGGAAGTGTGGCCTGGACGCCGTGGTCATCACGGGCCGGGCCAAGAAGCCAGTGTACCTCTACGTGGAGGACGACAAGGCCGAGATACTGGACGCCGGCCACCTGTGGGGCAAGGACAGCTACGAGGCCGAGGACTGGCTCAAGGACAAGCACGGCAAGGCCTCCGGCACCCTCCTCACGGGCCAGAGCGGCGAGAACAAGTGCCTCTTCTCCACCGTGGTCAGCCAGAAGGGCAGGGCCGGCGGTCGCCCCGGCATGGGCGCAGTCATGGGCAGCAAGAATCTGAAGGCCGCCGTCTTCAAGGGCAGCAAGGAGCTGCCCGCGGCCGACCCGGCCATGCTCAAGGACCTGGGCAGAAAGGGCTTCGACAGGATACCCAAGTTCGACGCCTACCCCTACTGGAAGAAGATTGGCACCATGATGGCCGCCGACATGATGCAGACGGCCAGCGCCCTACCCACCCGCAACTTCAGCGAGGGCCAGTTCGAGCACATAGCCAACGTGAACGGCGACGCCGTCCACGCCGCCACCGTGGTCCAGCGGGGCTGCCCCAACTGCAACATGATCTGCGGCAACACCATCCTGGACAGCGAGGGCAGGGAGTCTGAGCTGGACTACGAGAACGTCACCATGCTGGGCAGCAACATAGGCCTCGGCGACCTGGAGCAGATCGGCACCCTCAACAGGATGTGCGACGAGCTGGGCCTAGACACCATCAGCGCCGGCAGCGCCATAGGCTTCGCCATGGAGTGCGCCGAGAAGGGCCTGGTGGACATGCCCATCAGGTTCGGTGACTTCGAGGGCGCCAAGAAGCTCCTCCTAGACATGGCCTACATGAGGGACAAGGGAGCCGTATTCGGCCTCGGCGTCAGGAAGGCCGCCGAGAAGATAGGTAAAGGCTCGGAGGACCTCGCCATCCACGCCAAGGGCCTGGAGGTGAGCGCCTACGACTGCCACGCCTGCCCCGGCATGGCCCTCAGCTTCGGCACCAGCCCCATAGGCGCCCACCACAAGGACGCCTGGGTCATCAGCTGGGAGATCAGCAGCGGCAAACGGGACAGCTATGGGCCGGAGAAGGCGGACAAGGTCATCGAGTTTCAGCGCATCAGGGGAGGCATGTTCGAGACTCTGGTCTCGTGCAGGTTCCCGTGGATAGAGCTGGGGTACCCTCTGGAGGACTACCCCAAGTACCTTGAGGCGGCCACGGGCGTCAAGATGACCCTGGACGAGATGTGGGAGATGGGCGACCGCGTCTACGCGCTGATGCGGGCCTTCTGGGTCCGGGAGTACGGCGACAAGTGGAGCAGGAAGATGGACTACCCGCCGGCTAGGTGGTTCAAGCACCCGCTGCCCAAGGGGCCCCTCAAGGGAGCCAAGCTGGATGAGAAGAAGTACGACGGGCTACTCCAGAGATACTACGACAAGCGGGGCTGGGACAAGCAGGGAGTCCCCACCAGGGCCACGTTGAAGTGGCTGGGCCTCGAGAAGGAGGCTGAGCAGCTCTCCAAGTACGTGAAACTGGGTTAACCCCCTATCTTTATTTCTGGAACAAATGTTCCACGCCGTTCATCTGTATTCCTGATATATCTATCTGAGATATTACCTTCCGATTGACATGAGTAAGACTCAAATGAAGCTCGCCTTGACGCTGCTGATGCTGGCGGCGTTCATAGTACCCCCAGGCGCCTTAGGCGCCCAGACAGCCACACCCAAAGGCGCTGGCACGCCTGACCCACCTGCGGACGCCCCCAGGTTCAACTACACCAACATGAACCGGGTTCAGCACACTGTGCCCGAGGGCGTCTCCCAGGTCCTGAGGATGGGCGCATCAACCATGGAGTTCAGAGCCACACACAGGCTTCAGCTAAACATCTCCCAGGCCCCCGGCCTCAAGGCATCCTACTTCGCCATGAACATGGTGGCCAACAGGAACATGCACGTCAACATGTATGCTTGTAACGAGCCCCCGACGGACACGCCTGAGGCCGCCTTCGGGCTGAGAAGGTACTTCACACTGGAGAACAACGGCACAGAGCCCTTCAGAGCTACTCTGCGCCTGTACATCGACGACGCCGGCCTAGCCGACGAGCTAGGCAGGCCCATACTGAGGGAGAGGCTCACCTGGTGCTACTGGAACGGCACAGGCTGGGAGAACGTGCCCAGCCGCATGGACGACCAGGGCTTCCTGGAGGCCGAGACCGGCCACTTCTCCGTCTGGACCGTGGCTGAGAACAAGAAGCCCAACGAGGTGCCCACACCCGAGATACCCGGAGTACCCGAGAAGACGAGGACCTACAACTACTCCGACCAGGTACCAGAGGGGTTCTCCTGGACACTCAGCGAGCGGGAGGAGGCCTGCTTCACCTTCAAGAACATGGCAATGGTGTTCAACTCCACCGACAGGGTCCAGCTTAGGATCAACTCGGAGAGCGAGGTGAAGCAGAGGCTCTTCAGGCTCGACGTGGAGCCAGGTAAAGCCATGGAGCTGGAGGTGAGGTTCAGGGCAACAAAGCCGGAATCCATAGACCCAGCGAGAAACCACATAGGCTTCTACTTGGAGATCGAGCCCAACGCGACGGAGCCCGTTAAGGCGAAGCTGGGGGTTCTCATAGAGCCCGCAGCCATCCGAGAGCAGACCGGGCTGGACGTGGACCCACAGCACCTGGCCTGGTGCTACTGGAACGGAATGAGGTGGGTAGAGGTCCCCAGCACGCTGGACGAGGACGGCGTGCTGGTAGCTGAGACCAGCCACTTCTCCGTCTGGACCGTGCAGGACACCAGGCTCAACAGAGAGACTCAGAGACCAGAAATCCCCGGCGTCCCTGAGACTACCAGAGCCTTCAACTACACAGACAAGGTGCCCGAGGCCTTCAAATGGACGCTACGGGAGCAGGAATCTAACACTCTCCAGTTCAGAAACACGGCCATGGTCTTCAACTCGACCAAGAAGGTTCAGCTGAGGATCACAGCCCAGGAAGAGTTCCGTCAACGCCTCTTCCGCCTGGAGCTGGAGCCCAGCGAGGCGCTTGAGCTACAGATCAGGCTGCAGGCCGAGAAACCCTCCGATGTCGGTGGCCCTGTGAACGGGCTTGGGTTCTACTGCCTAATAGAGCCTAACGCAACCATACCCCTGCAGGCTCGCCTGGGCGTCGAGATAGACCCCGTGGCGCTGCAGGCGCAGCTGGGCCGAGAAGTAGACCCCCAGAGGCTCACCTGGGCCTACTGGAACGGTGAGACCTGGATGCATGTGAACAGCCACCTAGACGAGAACGGCGTGCTCGAGGCAGAGACCAGCCACTTCAGCACCTGGACCGTGCTGGAGGAGGCTGAGACCCAGCCCACAGAGCCCACTGAACCCACGGAGCCGTCAGAACCCGAGACCAGCCAGACGATGACGTACTTCATCTATGGGGCTGCGGGGCTTACCATATTGGCGGTAGCCTACCTCTACACTAGAAGAGCAGGTTAAACCCACCCCTTTTTTAATCACTTGTTTTTTCTCTCGGCGGCTCCACGTGCATGGTGATCTCCATGCCGGGGACCTCCTTCCGTATGTCCGCCTCTAGGTGGTCCATGAGGTCGTGAGCCTCCTGCACCGATAAATCGCCGTCCACCCTCATGTGCAGCTCCGCGTACACCCTGTCCCCGCTACGCCGCGTCTTCAGATTGTGGAAATCCAGGAACTGGCTCCTGTGGCGGTTCATGATCTCCATGATCCGCTTCTCGGACTCTGGGCAAGCGTGGTCCATGAGGCCCTGGCTGCTCTTCCCTAGCAGGGAGACACCCATGCGCAGAACCAGCACCGCGACCACGAGAGCCATGACGGGGTCCAGGACCGGCATACTCAGCCTATCGGCCACCAGGAGCCCCGCCGCCACCCCCACCGATGAAACCACGTCCGACAGCAAGTGCATGGCGTCCCCCTCCAATGCCATGGAGCCCGTCTCCTTAGCCTTCCGCATCAGTAGCCAGGAGAGCCCCCCGTTCATAGCGGTGGCCACCAGTGACAGTAGCACAGCGAAGCCCAGCTGCATCGGCGCCACAGGCTTAAACAGCCTCAGCACAGCCTCACGGCCTATGAGGAGACCAGCCAACAGCACCAGAGCCCCCTCCACAAACGACGAAATGTTCTCAACCTTCTGGTGCCCATACCGGTGCGACTCGTCCGGCGGCCTCAAGGAGACCCTGATACTCACAAGCATCATCAGCGAAGCAAGAATGTTCACAATGGACTCCAATGCGTCCGAGAGAAGAGCCACGCTACCCGATATGAAGTAACTGTAAAGCTTCACCGCGAAGATGACTAGGCCCCCCACCACGGCTGCGGCCGCCAGCTCCTGCTTCTCCATGCGGGCAAACACTGTAGTCCTCGCTTTTAGGGGTTACCTTTAGCCAGCCTAAAAACATGGGTGTTTCTTAGCTTGGGCTAACTCAGCCTCAGTCTCGTCTGGGTCGGCTTAGGCTTCCACGGGGGGAGCTCCACCCTGTGATACACCAGCCTCTCCAGCTGGCCCCCGAACTCGTCTAGGAAGCTGGGTAGGGCCAGGATGCTTACGGACGGCACCCTCCTGTAGATGTTCATGTCGGTGGGGGCCATGGTGAGGGCTAGGGGCACCACGGTGGCGTTGCCCCACCTGTGGGCCCGTACCTTCTTGGCCATATGGTGCAGGTGCCTGCTGAAGACCTCCGTCTTCTCCAGGTGTGTCTCAATGATGCCTCGGGCCGTGCTGTTGCCGATGCCCTTCGTCCAGTGCTTGCACTCGGCGCAGACTATGTAGGGGCTCCTGAGGGCAAGGACGTCCATCTCCCAGCGCCGCCCCTCGGCCTGGAACCTGAACCTCCTGTGGACGCTGTACCCGTTCATCTCGAAGACGTGTGCGGCCAGCTCCTCGAACTCCAGCCAGCCCAGGCTCCGGCTCACTGCTTGGAAGTCTGCGCCCAGCTCAATGGCTTTGACTGCTAGTCCCAGCCTGTTATCCCGCGTGAGCTCCAGGGCGTCGCCGCTCACGGTTACTAGACCCTCCTCCTGTAGATTGTTCAGCGCATCTTCCAGCGCTTCGCCTGTAATGTTCAGTTTCTCTTTTAATGTATCTAAGGCAACGGGCCCCGGCTGTGTTCCATTTAGAATAGCTTTCAGTATCTGTCTATGCATCTCGGGGGTCAAACTAGTCTAATCCGCCGACATAAGGGTTCATGAGGTTTACCTACTGAAGTGTAGCGGAGACGTGTGAAAGTGCCCCGTTTTACCGATGTTTCCTACATTACCAACATCATTCGAGGATGAATATTATATATTAAAACAAAACAAATACTTCACGGAGAAAAGGAGACTACCAAAAATGGCTTTCCTAATCCAAGGCAGAATCTTCGGGTTAATCTGTCTACTGTTCATCATGGCCGCAGTGGCCTACTACATCAAACAAGCGCAGGCAGGCAAAGTACCTAAGGTAAGACGCATACCCGGCATCGACGCCATAGACGAGTCAATCGGCCGAGCTGTGGAGATGGGGCGACCCGTCTTCTGCAGTCACGGCATCGCCAACCTCCGTGACGCGACTACAGGGCCCCAGACCATAGCTGGTCTCAGTGTCCTCAACTACGTCGCAAAGCGCTGCGTTGCTGTCGGGGCCAGGATCGTGGTCCCCGTCAGGCAGCCTGAGGTATGGCCTATCGCATCTGACATCGTGGAGACTGAGTACAAGCTGGCTGGCAAAGGTGAGGAGTTCGACCCTGACAGCGTCCAGTTCCTCTCCAGCGAGCAGTTCGGTTTCTCTAGCAACTACATGGGGCTGATGATGAGGGAGAAGCCCGGCGCCAACATCATGGTGGGCGCCTACTGGGCCGAGTCCCTCCAGCTGGCCGAGACTGGTTCAAGGATCGGCGCCATGCAGATCACGGGAACCGCCCAGACGTCGCAGATACCCTTCTTCCTAGTGACATCGGACTACTGTCTCATCGGCGAGGAGATCTACTCCGCCGGGGCCTACCTGACCAACGAAGCGACGCTCATCGCCAGCCTGGCTGGCCAGGACGTGGGGCGTATCGTCGCTGTCGTGCTGAGCTTCCTCGGCGCCGTCACGTTTACCATGGGCAGCAGAATTCTCCTAGACCTATTCGCGATGTGATGAAAAATGGGTGAAGCATTAAAGAGAATCGAGATCCCGATAGCGTTGACCATCATTGCGACGCTTCTACAGGTAATACCCTACTACTTCGATATCCCGGTGCTGAAGGACGCAGCGGGAACCGCTTCAAACGGGGTATTACTCATTGTAGCTTGTGCTACCTTCGTCGGTGTCATCTCTATCCTCCAGGTGCACGGTAAACGTGTGCAGAGGAGGGTCGAGGGGTGGTACTTCAGCGTTCTCGTGTTCGTCTTCGTAATAATCATGGTGTTGACTGGTCTACCGCTCGCGGAGTTTGGCCTAGGCAGGAACAACTCTATCTTCAACTGGGTATTCACAAACATCCAGACACCTCTAGGAGGCACAATGTACAGCATCCTGGCCTTCTTCATCACCTCAGCAGCCGTCAGGGCCTTCAAGGCTCGAAACATCGAGGCAGCCATAGTGCTCGTCTCGGGCACGCTGATGGTCATGGGGAATGCCCCGCTGTTCACCAGCCCTATTCCGGTGCTTGTAGACATCAGCCTATGGATCCGTAACGTACCCAACATGGCTACCATGAGGGGAGTCATGATCGGAGCAGCTCTAGGAGCCATCGCTCTAGCCGTCAGAACCCTGATGGGCATCGAGCGCGGCTACCTGAGAGGAGGAGGCGAAGAGTAAAATGTCTATCATGGACAAGATCAATAACCTGGACAGGAGGATTATCTACCTCCTGGCCTGGATATTTGTCCTCTTCCCGCTGATATTCCCCCTCGGCCTACCCATCCCCATCGGCAGCGACGCCAGGGCCTGGCACAGCTACGTCGAGAATAACGTCAAAGACGGAGACACAGTGATCTTCGCACCCATGTACGGCACCTCAGGCATGCCTGAGCTGTTCCCAATGACCGTCGCCACCATGAAGCACCTCCTCCAGAAGGACGTTAAAATCGTGGTGCTGAGCTTCTGGACAGAGGGCCCCCTGGTCTTCACCGCCATGCTACGGCAGGTGAACCCCGCCGACTTCGGCTACGTCTACGGTGTTGACTGGATCAACCTGGGCTACCTACCCGGGGGCGAGACCGCCATGGGCGCGTTGGCCACAAGCTTCCAGAACTCTGTGGCGAACGACTTCGTGGAGGGGAGACCCCTGAGCAGCTTCGCTATTATGGACAACATCAAGACCGCTACTGACATCGACCTCATCATGAGCTTCGAGACGGGAACCCCCGGCGCATCCGAGTGGCTACGGCAATGGAACACGGCATATGGAATACCCATGATCGTGGGCTGCATCGGCGTATCCGTGCCAGGGATGATACCCTACGTTAACTCGGGCCAGATCTCGGCCCTCATGCCAGGTCTGACCGTAAGCGCCGAGTATGAGCTGCTGCTGCAGAAGCCAGGCCTGGCCGTGGCCGGCGTAGACGCTGTATCCACGTCGCACTTGCTGATCGTGCTGCTGGTCGTGATAGGTAACATCGCCTACTTCATGACAAAGGGGGACGAGAAGTAATGGTGGACATAATCGCTGTATGGACAGCGGTGTTCTTCACATTAGGCATCTACAGCATCCTGTACCGTGAGAACCCCTGGTACCGCATCGCGGAGTCGGTCTACCTAGGCGTCGCCGTGGGATACGGTGTCTCGGTGGACCTGCTCTACATCAGGAACCAGTGGAGCGGCCAGTGGAGCGCCAGCGCCGGGATGATGCTGCTGTTCGCCATAGTCATGGTCATAGGCATCCTGTGGTATGGAAGGTTCAACAAGAGCACCTTCTACCTCTACAGGTGGCCCCTGGCCATAGTGGTGGGCACAGGCATCGGCATGGCTCTGAGGACGGTCGTATTCGCCCAGTTCCTGGAGCAGATCGTCGCCCAGTCGAAGACACCCTTCTTTGTCGCGGGGAACATGGGGGCTACCGTCAACAACATACTCATCCAGATCATGGTACCAAGCGTACTCCTCTACTTCTGGTTCACAGGCACCGCTCGCGAGAGCGCGCCCATGAAGGTAGTGGAGAAGATCGCCCGGTACACCATGATGGCTGGGTTCGGCTCAGCTTATGGATACACGGTGCTCACCAGGTACAGCCTCTTCATCGGCCGCTCCCAGTTCCTTCTGGGAATCCCGCCGAACGACCCCGAAAACCAGTTGGCCTTCTGGGTCATCGCCTTCATCATGCTCGCCAGCATGATAGGGTGGGACCTGACCCGCAAGAAGACACCCGAAGTGTAACCCAAATTTTTTCCTCTTTTATTTTCTTTCTCATGTCCCATCCATAGAAAACCCTATAATTGAACCGGGCATACTCGATCCGGTGCAAAGCTTGCTAGCTGTGAAAGGTAAGAAGGTTCTGACCATAACCAACGGCGTCATAGAGGACGGCGTTGTGCTCATCGAGAAAGGCAAGATCAAGGCCCTAGGGCCGGATGTAAAGGTGCCCGACGGGGTCAAGGCCCTGAAGGCCAAGTACGTGATGCCCGGCCTGGTGGAGGCCCACTGCCACATAGGCATCTGGGAGGAGAAGATAGGCTGGGCTGGGAGCGACGGCAACGAGATGACGGAGCCCGCCACCCCCCACGTCCGCGCCATCGACGGCATCAAGGCTAACGCCGACGAGGGGGGCCTGGAGGCGGCCCTCTTCGAGGGGATAACCACGGCCCAGGTGCTTCCTGGCAGCGCCAACGTCATCGGAGGAACCGGGGTAGTCCTGAAGACCGCCCCCAAGACCACAGTAGATGAGATGGTCGTCAAGGACCCCAGCGGAATGAAGATCGCCTTCGGGGAGAACCCCCGACGGGTGTACGGCGTCGAGCAGAAGAAGATGCCCAGCACCAGGATGGGTGTCGCCGGCGTCCTCAGGGAGTGGCTCCAGAAGACCAAGAACTACATGGAGAAGAAGGAGAAGTTCGTGGACGAGCCCGATAAGCAGCCCGAGTATGACATCAGGCTGGAGCCCTTGGTCCCAGTGCTCAAAAGGGAGATCCCGCTGAGGGCCCACGCCCACAGGGCCGACGACGTTGCCACGGCGGTCCGCATCTGCGAGGAGTTCGGCGTGGACATGAGCTGGGAGCACGCCACAGAGGGCCACAGGATTGCCAAGTGGATAGCCGAGAAGGGGATTCCCGCGGTGTGGGGCCCCAGCCTCACGGCCCGCGGCAAGTGGGAGATGAGGGAGCTGGGCTACGACACCCCCAAGGTAATGTACGACGCGGGGGTTAAGTTCGCCATCCAGACGGACGCCGTGGGCAGCACCATCAGGTTCCTGCCCATATGCGCGGCTCTCAGCGTCAAGGAGGGCTTACCCTACGATTACGCCCTGAAGGCCATCACCATCGTGCCGGCCGAGATCATGGGCGTCGCGGACAGGGTGGGCAGCCTAGAGGTGGGTAAGGACGCTGACCTGAGGCTGCTGAGCGGCGACCCCCTGGAGTACGCCACCAAGGTGGAGAAGGTCATCATAGACGGAGAGGTTGTGCACAGCCTCTAAACCATTTTTTCTGTTATTGATTAAAATCGAGTTTTTTAGGACTCCAGAGCCATTGGATCGTAGAAACCTCAACAATGAAAAACATGAAGTAAAAGATGGAATTTTTTTTCCGCCTTATACCCTCTAGGACGGTATAAGCCACACCCGGAAAACGGCGCAATCGACACGCCAGCACCGGGCACCGGATAGAGGGGTGGAGGGGGGGTAGAGCGGAGGAACCGGAAACAGGTGCCCCGCGCCAAAAGGAGCCACGGAACCAGTCAGATGCGATCCCATTCTATGTAAAAACGCCGTCCATTCCACACAAAAACACGGCCCACTCAGCACATCAAACACGGCGCAACAGATGCCGGATGTGAAAAAAGGTGGGGGGGGGGGATCACCTAATGGCGAATTTTTCTATCATTAGAGAGGACACCAGCCCCGATGCCTGCGACCTGGCGCCAAACCAAAGAGAACCAAAACCCTCTATATTTTACGGCCAGGTACAACATCGCCGTCACAGAAAAAAAGGATCGGTGTTTAAATTCCTCATGAGAGGGACTTTGTTCTACTTCTCCTTCATGTAAACCCTTATGATGACTATGTCTTCGGTGGGCCAGTCGTTCATGGCACCGTATGGGGTTATCTTTCTACCCGTCTGGGATGCCTCTATATCGTCCACCACGTCCATGCCCTTCACCACCTTGCCGAACACCGTGTACCCGTAGCCGTCTGGGTTAGGGTAGTCCAGGTTGGGGTTGTCCACCGTGTTTATGTAGAACTGGCTGGTGGCCGAGTCCGGTTCAGCGGACCTGGCCATGGCTATGGCGCCTCTCACGTTCTTCAGGCCGTTCCTGGCCTCGCTCTTCACAGGGTCCCTGGTGGGGGTTCTCCAGGTGCCGTCAGGCTCGAAGCCTCCCCCCTGGATCATGAATCCTGCCATGACTCTGTGAAAGATCAGGCCATCGTAGAAGCCCTGCGCAACGTAGGCTATGAAGTTCTCCACCGTCTTGGGTGCCTTCGCCCTGTCAAGCTCGATCTCTATGACTCCCAGGCTGGTCTCCAGTACCGCTGTCTCCTTCATCTCGGGTTCCTTCAACAATAGGTTTGCTACTCCGATAATAATTGAACCCGAGAAGAGGAACAGCACCACGGCGGTCAGGACGTTTTTCTTCGTGAGCTTCATGGGTAGAGTGGTCACCCGTGTGGCTCTTAAAAGTTGTTTAGCTTATCACTCCCAGGAGGTCAGCCTTGGTCACGATGCCCACCACTTCTCCCTTCTTCTGCACCAGCACGGCTGGGTAGTACTTCAGTAGGCTCGATAGCAGGCTGAGGGGGGCGTCCTCGGAGACCTGGGGGAAGCTGTCCTCCATGATGTCCTTCACTTTCTTCTGCCCCGGGGGGGTGTCGTCGTCAGGGTACAGGATCTGGTCCAGGAGGGTTCTCTCCGATACGCCGCCCACCGGCTTGTCGCTGTCCATCACGGGAAGCTGGCTGAACCCGTGCCTACGCATGATATCGACGGCCTCGTGGATGGCTGCGTCAGCCCGGACGCTGATGACGTCCGCGGTCATTATCTCGGCCGCTGACACTTCCTTCCTCCTCTCTATCTTGTCCAGGGCCTCGAAGATGGACTTCACCTTCAGGTAGCTGGGCTCTATCTTCCCGGCTTCCAGCTTGGCTATGTAGCTCTGGCTGACTCCGGCCAGGTCCGCCAGCTGGTTCTGGGTGAGCCCCAGTTTTCGGCGTCTGTCAGGGATTATGTCGATGGCGGGTAGCATGCCTATGGTGATATGGTGTGTGAATATATTCTTTTCGTCATTTTTTCGGCTAAGTTATATTAGCCGGGGCATGAGTCGCGTTGCCCGCGGAGTGACCCCTAGTCCCTGGGGAATATTATTTACAAAAAATGATAAATATTGGAATATGGGGGTTGAGAGTATCCCAAGGAAAGGAGTGAACGAGAACTCACACTGAAACTAGACGACTGGGGAACCTTTGAAGGAATAGGCAAAGGCTACGCCTTCAACCGAGAGGGAAGATTCTACTCGCTGCTGGAGACCCGTAGGGGCTCCTACAGGGGCAACCACATCCACCCGAACCGCCAGTACACGCTGCTGGTGTCGGGCAAGGCCAAGTACGTGCTCTACGAGGGCGGAGGGTACCGTGAGGTGCCTCTCATGGTCGGCGAGGTGGCGACGGTGGAGGCCGGCGTCCCCCACGTGATGGTGGTGGAGGAGGACATCACCACCTTCGAGTGGTGGGACGGGGACTTCGTGGCTGAGCTGTGCAGCAGCGAGTTCAAGAAGTATGTGAAGGGCAAGGTCGGCCCGGAGCACTTCAAGAAGGCTACGTGAAGCCGGAGCCTCGCTGTCCCCTTCCATTTTTATGAGAAGCAGACCGGAAAACCGGTCAAGCATCATCTTTTTTTCAGCTCAAAAGGTGAGCGTGAGCCCCGCCTCATCCAACCTTCACGGTTTTATATTCACTGCGCGATAAATCAGGCCATGGGAGGCGAGTTAGGCGTCAACCGTGGCTGCTTCTACTTCGACGCCCACGGAGAGATCAACACCGGTAAGACCATTGAGCTGGCCTACGCCCGAGCCTTGGAGCTGGGAATAGACAGGGCCGTGGTGGCCTCGGAGACCGGGCTGACCGCCCTTGAAGCCATCAAGGTCTTCAAGGGGAAGAGGGTCATCGTCGTCACCTCCGCGGCCGGCACGAGGGTGGAGAACACCCCCATAGGCGACCTCAGGATAGGGATACCTGACGAGGGGATGCTCAGGAGGATCAGTGAGCTTGGGGCGCCCGTGGTGAGAGGAACCGACCCCTTCTGGAACCTGGGCGCCCACAGCCCCCTCATCGACACCGGCAAACTTGGCATGATGTTCTACAAGGTCATCTGCGGAGGAGTCCACGTATGCATGACAGCGGTTCTGGAGGCCACAGACGCCGACCATCTGGAGGCTGGGGAGGAGGCGGTGGCCATGGCCGGGAGCTGGGTGGGCCTGGACACGGCCATCGTTGCCCAGGCCGCCAACACGGTGGACTTCTTCAAGGGCTTCGAGGTCCTTGAACTCATCTGCAAGCCCAGGCGGGCCCACTACACGTGGCCCATCAACCAGGTGGACTGGAGGGGCGACCTGGAGAAGTACAGGCCCTTCGCCGAGGGGGTGAGCCGATGAGCTTCAAAGGCAAGGGCGTGCTAATTACCGGGGCCAGCGGCGGGATCGGCGGACGCACGGCTCTCCTCTTCGCTGAGAAGGGGGCCGACGTGGCGGTCCACTACAACTCCAGAAGAGAGAACGCTGAGAACGTTGCCAGGAAGATAGCCGAGATGCACAGGAACGCATTCACACTGCAAGCGGACCTCAGCAGCCCCGCGGAAGCCGAGAAGATGGTGGAGGAGGCCGCCCGGCGCCTCGGTAGGCTGAATGTCCTCGTCAACAACGCTGCCGTGCATCCTCCCCCCATGTTCAGCTTGGTGGAGCCCGACTGGGGCCACTGGAGAAGGATGATGGAGGTGAACGTGATGGCCGTCATCGTGTGCAGCAGGGCGGCGGCCCCCCGCCTTAAGGAGGCCGCGGGTTGCATAGTGAACGTGGTAATGGACTGGGACGCCGGGGGCGTGGGGTACACCCTCACCAAGGCCGCCGGTACGCCTCTCACCCGCGGCCTCGCCCGGGAGCTCGCGCCAGTGAGAGTCAACGCCGTCTCCCCCGGCGCCGTGGACACGTGGGGTATGACCGAGGAGGAGAAGACGTACTGGACGGAGAGGACCCTCCTGAAGCGGGTAGGGGAGCCTGGGGACATTGCGTGCCCGATCCTTTTCCTGGCCTCCGATGAGGCACGATACATCACCGGAGCCACCCTACAGGTGGATGGCGGCACCCGTCTACTGGTCTAGCCACTGATCTTCTCCAGGGCGGCCGCCACTATCAGGGGGAATATGGTGGTGACCTCCCCGAAGATGGTGGAGGTCTTCTCCTCCAGGACGCCCTCCTTGAGCTTCCCCCACGTTATGGACTCCGAGAGGGGTGCCCCGCTGAGGCTGCCGTCCTCCACCCTGGCGCTGCTTATCTGGACAGCGGCGTCCAGGCCGTCCCTCAGGGTGTGCATGTACTGGGCGTGGTGCTTCGGTGTGCCCCCGCCCAGGATGATGACCCCCGACTTCTTGGCCTCGTAAACCATGTCCGAGAGCAGGTTGAAGTCCTTCAGCGGGTTGATGGTCAGCTTCTTCCTCTGGCTGTAGAGCCACAGGGGTATGCCCAGCATGCTGTCCAGGAATCCGGGGCTGAATATGGGCACGTTCTTCTCGGCCGCCGTGTGTAGGATGCTGTCAGGGTCTTTGAGCCTGAGCCCTATCTCGCGGAGAAGCCCGTGGATGGGTGTGTCAACGCGTTTATCCTCCGGGATGTCGTCCAGGATTCCCCCTATGAAGCCCTCGATGTCCACGAAGGCCTGGCTCTCTATGAAGATGTCGTAGGCTCTATTGTAGCCCTCCTCGTAGAGCTGCTGGTCGTCCACGTTCACGGTGCCCACCAGGTGGCTCCGGCCCATGGCCTCCACTATGTCGTGGACCATGTTGGCGCCGTTGGTCACCACGGCGTCCACGTAGCCGTCCCTGATGAGGTCCCTGAAGACCAGCCTGAGTCCACCGGGCACCAGGGGCCCGGATAATGTGATGAAAACCGTGTACTCGGGGTCGCTGAACATCTCCGCCACGATGTCCACGGCTCTGCCGACCCGTCCGGCCCCTATGACCCCGGCCCGCTTCATCTCCTCCGCCAGCTCAAGGGCGGTCATGCCGGGGCGGAGCCGCATCTGGTGAACTCGCTTCATCTGTGCGCCTTCAGTTCTTGACGCGCTGGATCTTTACCCTGTCCATGATGATCCAGTACTCAACTTCCTTGCCGGCCTCCAGCTTCGCCTTGATCTCTTCGTCGATGGGCAGCGCCACGTCCTTGATGTCGTAGGTCTCCATGTCCATGAGCTGTAGGCTGCTGGGGCCCATGCTCACGATCTGGCCGCTCCTCTTGTCGACCATGGGTATCTGGACTGTGGCGTCCACGCTGCTGACGAAGCTCTGTTTCCGGCCGTCGAAGATGCTGATGGCGGTGCACCTGAACTTGGCGCTCCCGTGCTTTCCGGGTTTGCTCTTCTGGATCTGTACTATCTGGCTGGGCTCGTCGTTGATTATGGCGTAGCTTCCTTCCTTGAGTTCTCCGACTCTGGCCATCTTGAATGACATTCGCTATGCACCTTTCAGTGGTTTTATTCACAATGAGAGATTAGACAGTATAAACCTACCGAAATGAAACGATGATCTATCCATGTGGTTGTTTAGTGATAGTCGTTTTAGCCGTGTGCTCATTTACCTTTCTTGAGTTTAGATATGTCGATGGTGAAGGTGACCGAGCCGCCCAGGGTCTCCGTCTCGGGGGTTATACCCAGGACCTCCCTGAAGAAGGCCGTCACGTACCTCTCCAGGAAGAGGCTCCACCCCTCTCCCAAGCCGTGGCTCAGGTGCAGGATGTCGTATTCCCCCCTACGATGGTACGTAGCCCTGTACCAGTTGCTGGTGTCCCCCAGGAGCTCGGTCAGGTACCACATCACCGAGTTGTAGTCCAGGGGCAGGCCCCTCAGCAGCAGCAGATTCTTGGGCCTCTCCTCCCCCAGGGCCTTGCCCATTTCGCCCATCTTCTCCTTCGGGATGTTGCTGAGCAGCCTCTCCAGGGTCTTGCCGCTTATGGTGACGGCGCTCAGGTTGTCGAAGTACCTGTAGCTGTGGGAGTACCGCCTCAGCACCTGGTCCACCAGGGTGTTGACGCTGACACCGTGGCGCTCGGCCTCGTACCTCAGGGCCTCGTCGTAGGCCTCGTTGATACGTATGGTTCTGGTGGCCGTCTTCTCCTTCGGGAATGGGTCCTTTCCGCTCATGATTACAGATGAACACACTTGCCCCACTATATATGGGTTATCAATCTGAGGCATCTAGGTGTACTCGGCATCCTTATAACGCGTCCTCCGAGTGAAACCCACATCCGAAGCCTAAGGTTCGGAGGCTACTGAATATAAAGTGCCCAAGCTGCGGAAGCTCTAACCTGATAATCGACTACGACACCGGCGAGGAGGTTTGCGGAGCATGCGGCCTTGTGGTTCAGAGCAGCATCGTGGACCCCGGCCCCGAGTGGAGGGCCTTCACCACCCAGGAGAACCAGAGCCGCAGCAGGGCCGGGCTCGCCTCGTCGCTGGCCCTCTACGATAAGGGGCTGTCCACTGTCTTCAGGGCCGACAAGGACCACAACGGCAACCGGCTGGACGACGAGACCCGCATCAAGATGACCCGGCTCAGGCGTTTCGATAACAGGGCCAAGCTGGACACCACTCAGCAGAGGAACCTGAACCTGGCCATGTCCGAGCTGGACCGCCTGTCAGCCCAGCTCCACCTGCCCGGGAACGTGAAGGAGAGGGCCGCCCTCATCTACAGGCGGGCCTTCAAGAAGGACCTTCTCAGGGGCAGGAGCATAGACGCTTTCGTGGCGGCCAGCGTGTACGCCGCGTGCAGACAGTTGAAGGTGCCCCGCCCATTGAAGGACCTGTCGAAGGCTTCCACTAGGGACCACGCCGAGGTGGCGCGCACCTACAGGCTCATGATCAGGGAGCTGGGCCTCAGGATGCCCGTGGATGACCCCATAAAGTTTGTGCCCAGCATCGCCTCCAAGCTGAACCTGAACACCCGCACCGAGAGGTACGCCATAGACCTCCTCGTCGCGGCCGGGGAGAGGCAGGGCCTCACGGGGAAGGACCCCCGGGGCCTTGCGGCCGCAGCCCTCTACAAGGCTTGTATTGTGACCCAGGAGAAGCGCATCCAGAAGGACGTCGCGTTGGCGGCGGGCACCACCGAGGTCACCCTGAGGAACCGGCTCAAGGGCATCGAGAGCTTGTTCAACGATTAGGGTGCCTGGTACACAAGCTCGGGGTCGTCCAGGCTTGTCAGCACCTCTGCAAGTGCGGCCCTCTGAGCCTCTGACAGCCTCCTCTCCGCCACGGCGGCGATGGCGTGGTCCACCTGGAACCGGGGCAGCTCCTTGTACTGTGCCCGTCGGACTACCCTGAGCCCACTGATCCTGTATGGGCGTCTCTCGGGGTCGTCTGATGGCTCGCAGCTGAACTTGTACCTGTTGTACTCTATGAGGCCCACGCCCTTGGGGAGGAGGCTGGGGGACACGAGCCTGGTGGGGGTGAGGACGTAGTTGTAGTTGCAGCCGGCGCATATGAACCCGTTCCTGAAGTCGCCTCTGCTCACCTTCACCTCCACCCCCCTGAGGACGTTGATACCTACATCGTACAGGCTTGGCTGGGGCAGGGTGAAGTCCTCGCAGTTCTCTCCCTGCGCCATCTTGCAGTTGATGGGCTTGTACCTGAGGCTTACGCCGAGCACGTCCACTATCTTCTTGTTGTCCAGCTCGTCAAGGCGCTGGAGGCCTAGCTGGTTGAGCCTGACCTCTGTCTCCACGGTGTGGCACCCCTGGTTGAGGAGGAACAGTCTCCCCACTTGTTTGAGGAAGAGATGCATGCTTGACTCGCCCAGCCTCGGTCTCTCCAGCAACTGACGCTGCACGGCTTCACTCTCAGAGGCCCCGTTATAAGTGGGGCGGAGCCTGGGGGTGAGGAGTCGTGTGTGAAACAGATCAGAATACGAGTTCCTGGAGCCTGCCGCGCGTCTGGGTTACAGTGTTTTCGTCTATCCGCTGCACTCCGGGGTTCATCGCCGCCGCCTCGGCGTACTTGCTTTCCGTGTACTCGACCCTCATCACGTAGGGCGGCTCCATGGTGAAGGGCTCGACTGCGCCGATCCGCCCCATGGCCCTCTTAGCCACGTTTCTTATCAGGCTCCTAGATTTCACTGGTGAGAGGGACACCGCTCTTCTAACAGAGAGGGCGCCGAGCCTGTGCTTCTCCTCCAGGCCCCACTTCACCGTCGCTCCCTCGACGCCGGGGACAAGGGCCTTTGCCTCGTCCACCGCTGCCTGGTCCCCCGTGACCATGACCGTCGGGACACCGTGGTCACCGAAGCTGATCATGTTCATGGCGATCTCACCTATCTTCAGTTCGTTGAGCCAGACGTTCCGCAGGAAAGGCATGAAGCTGTGGGACAGGACGCCGTTCTCGGAGCCAGCCATGCCGTGGAGCCCGTGGAGCATCATGGCGTCGAAGGAGCCGTCGATCCCTGCCGGGCCCCCGTCTCCCGCGTGCATGACTAGCTTGCACTCGGGGTGAAGAAGCTCCACGTCGATGCCGCCGGGGAAGTCCCCGTGGCCCGGCCACGCGTAGACCTCCGTGGCCCCGCCCTCGAGGGCGCCCTCCACCAACGCGTTCAGTTCAAGGGTGGCCAACTTGATAGCCTGCTGGTAATACGCTCCATCCTCCATGCACTGCTTCCTGAAGTCAACCACTCCTGCGACGCCCTCCAGGTCGCAGACCACGTACACTTTCATATCTCATTCTCCATGTAGTTTTACTTCTCTGCTTTCACCATCTGTACCAGGAACCCGTTAGGGTCTCTCACAGTTAGAATCCACCTCTTGGTGTCCTGGTTGTACGTCGGGCCGTCCACATCATAGCCCTTACCCCTCAGCATCTCACACGCCTCGTCCAGGTCGTCCACCTGTACGGCGAAGTGGCTGTACCCAGGGTTGTCCGCGGCCCTGGTCTGGTTGAGGTCCACGGTGACATCGCCCGCTGCAAGCTGAGCCGCCTCCCTTCCCCCGTGCTGGAGCCTGTGGCTGAGGGTGAAGCCCAGGTCCTCGTAGAACCCTATGGCCTCGTCCAGGTCGGTTGTGAAGAAGTGCAGGTGGTCTATCCTCGTTATCTTCATCTCGGTCGAGGTATCCAAGGTGTGCCCACTGTAAATATCTGGCGGTTAAGTTTTATCTACGAATATAATTATATTGGATTCGATGTCAAGGCCCCTCACAGCCATCAGCAACCTCGCTGTCACCAACAGGTGCAACGGGCGCTGCAACACCTGCAACATATGGAAGATGGACCCCCGCCCGGACCCGCCCCTCGAACAGATCACCCGGTTCCTCCACGACAACAGGGCCACGCTGAGGCACCTCAGGTTCATCCAGCTCACAGGGGGTGAGCCTTTCCTCAGGGACGACCTGCCAGAGATAGCGGAGGCCGTCCACGACGCGCTGCCCCACTGCATGATCTGGATACCCACTAACGGGCTTCTACCCGAGAAGGTCGCCGACATGACCAAGCAGATGCTCGTAGACGTCGACGAGCCACATCTGGGTGTGACCGTGTCCCTGGACGGTGAAGGCGAGTCCCACGACATCCAGAGAGGCATAGACGGCAGCTTCAGGCTCGCCATGACGACCCTGAGGCTGCTGTCGGAGCTTAAGAAAAAGTATCCCCGCCTCCACCTATCCGCCGGCTTCACCTTGACAGCCGCCAACTACCAGCAGGCCCCCATAATCCAGAAGATGTCAGGCCAGTACGGCGCCGAGTTCAGCGTCAGGCCCGTCAACATCAGCGAGCACTACTACCAGAACCTGGGCGAGACCAGGCAGATCACCGCGGAGGACATGGAGCCGGTGGTCAAACAGTTAGCCTCGTGGGTCAAAGAGGACAAGGGGACCCTCAAGGGCCTGACCAGCCTCGCGTACCTACAGGGAATGACGGAGTTCCTAGTTGAGGGCCGCTCCATGGCGTGCTCGGCGGCGGAGGAGTCCGTGTTCATAGACGCGTCCGGTGACGTCTACCCCTGCATAGTCATGAACCACCTAATGGGCAACGCCTTCGAGACGCCCCTAAAAGAGATACTCTCCTCAGATAAAGCCGAGGAGGCGCGGAGAATCATAGGCTCCCTCGGGTGCCCCACGTGCTGGCTGGAGTGTGACGCCTTCAGGGACATCCCCAAGGACTGGAGGAGGCTGCTGAGGGCGTTCCTGTGGTCCTTTAACCAGTTCTCTTGATGATGTGGTACCCGAACTGGGTTCTCACGGGCTCCTTAGTGGTCTCCCCCACGTTCAACGCGAAGGCCGCGTCCTCGAAGGGTTTAACCATCTGGCCCCTGCCGAAGCTGCCCAGGTCGCCGCCCCGTTTACCGCTGGGGCAGGTGCTGTGCTTCTTTGCCAGCTCCTTGAAGTCGGAGCCCTTCTTCAGCTCCTCCAGTATCTTCAGTGCCTGGCTCTGCTTCTCCACCAGGATGTGGGATGCGTTTATCTTATTAGCCATCTCGATCCCACAAGCTGGTGCAGGGCCGCTGATAAGGGTAGTGAGGTGTTAGGGGTTGAAGGGCTCCTTGTGGCGCAGGATTACGTCCACCACCTCGGGCCTCATCATGGTCTCGTCCGGCCTCTTCCCCTCCAGCAGCAGGCTCCTCATCTTGGTGCCGCTGTAGTTCACGTGGGCCTCCGCTCCGTGTGGGCATATCTTGTCGTTCTGGGGGCCCCCACACTTCCTGCAGTGGAAGAAGTTGCGGAAGAAGATGGGCATGATCCCCAGGTCCGGGTAGTCCTCGAAGATCTCCTGGGCCTCGAAGGGTCCGTAGTAGTTGCCGACGCCGGCGTGGTCGCGGCCCACTATGAAGTGGCTGCAACCGTAGTTCTTCCTGATGATGGCGTGGTGTATGGCCTCCTTGGGGCCCGCGTACCTCATCTCCATCTCCAGGGTCACCATGGTGGCGCTGTTCCTGAGGAAGTAGTGCCTGATGACCTCCTCGTAGGTCTCTAGTATCACCTCGTCCGTGAAATCCCCCGACTTCTTCTTACCGATCAGCGGGTTGATGAACAGACCGTCCACGAAGGCCAGGGCCGTCTTCTGCACGTACTCGTGGCCTATGTGGGGCGCGTTCCTGGTCTGGAACCCGGCCACCGTCCTCCACCCCTTCTCCCTGAACAGGAACCGGGTCTCCCGAGGCTTCAGGCGGTACTTTGGGTACTTCCCGGGTGAGGGCTCGTAGACATCGACGCACCCCCCTACGAGGGTCTCCTTCATCTCATGGGTCTTGGCTACGCCTGGGTGAGCCGGGTCCGTGGTCTTGTATATCCTCTCACAGTGGGTCTTCCTGTCCCAGCCGTACTTCTCCTCCACGTCCATGACCGCGAAGGGCTCACCCTCGCAGACTAAGC
Source organism: Candidatus Bathyarchaeota archaeon (assembly GCA_043826455.1). Classification (GTDB taxonomy): domain Archaea; phylum Thermoproteota; class Bathyarchaeia; order TCS64; family TCS64; genus RBG-16-57-9. The sequence continues at coordinate 70,282 of JBDRQD010000046.1, read as the reverse complement.
ACAGCCTGTCGCCTACACTGAACCCTGCCGCCTCTTCCTCCGACACGTCCAGGAGTATGGGTATCGTCCAGGGCAGGTCGTTGGCTAGCCGCCCCTTGGCCAGAACCGTCATGTACTCGTCCTGGTTAAGGGGCCCCACAAGGGGGCTGTAGAGGCCAAAGGCTATGTTCTCAAAGTCCAGGCTCAGCTCCTCGGACACGTCGAGCTTGACTAGTTCGGTGGCTTCGCCGCGCACCTTTTCAACAGCGGCTGGTGGGGTGAGCCTGTCCACTAGGCGTCCTCCGTGGGGTCTGGGCATCTTGATCACTCTATGTATCCGAGCTTCCTGAGGCGCTCACGGATGAGGGCCTCCTCCTCCTCGCTGTACTCCGTCTCCTCCGGGAACTCGTTCTCCAGAAGCAGCGCCACGTACTCCTCAACGGTGGTGAAGCTGGTGCCCGCGATCTTCTCCTCGATCTTCTGGTAGAGGCTGCGGGGGATCATCACAGGTACCTTGTCCTCGCTCAATGGGTGCACCTTGTCTGATTCAAGTCCGCGAGAACCTAATATAACTGTTACCAAAACACTACCAAAACATGGTGAGTAGCCACCCTCCTAGCCTTCAGAGATATGTATTTAAGATAAGGCGCAGTAGCTAATCCACTAGTTCAGGGGGATAATCGTCATCGCAAAACTACCGCGCCAACCGGAGATCAACATTGGCACCATAGGCCACGTGGACCACGGCAAGACCACCCTAGTCCAGGCCCTCACGGGGCAGTGGGCCAGCCGTCACAGCGAGGAGCTCAAGCGAGGCATCACCATCAAGCTGGGCTACGCCGACGCGGCCATCTACAAGTGCCCCAACTGCGACGAGCCCCAGTGCTACTGCGTGTCCGAGAAGTGCCCCGCCTGCGGCGGGGACGCCGAGCTTCAGCGGACCGTGAGCTTCGTGGACGCTCCCGGCCACGAGATACTCATGGCCACAATGCTCAGCGGGGCCGCCGTGATGGACGGCGCCATACTGGTCATCGCGGCCAACGAGCAGTGCCCCCAGCCCCAGACCCGGGAGCACCTGGCCGCCATAGAGGCCGTGGGCCTCCGGAACCTCATCATAGTCCAGAACAAGATCGACTTGGTGTCCAGGGAAGACTCCCTGAAGAACTATGACCAGATCAAGGCCTTCGTCAAGGGCAGCATCGCCGATGGCGCCCCCATCATCCCGGTCTCGGCCCAGCAGGAGATCAACATAGACCTCCTCATCCAGGCTATGGAGCAGTACCTGCCCACGCCTGAGAGGGACCCAGACCTGCCGCCCAGGATGTACATCATCAGAAGCTTCGACGTCAACAAGCCGGGCACAGCCGTCGAGGAAATCGTTGGAGGCGTCCTGGGGGGGAGCATAACCCAGGGCAACTTCAATATGGGGGACGAAGTGGAGATCAGGCCAGGCCTGCCTACGCGGCAGAAGAACAGGATCAAGATGCGGGAGCTTCTCACAGAGATAACCAGCCTCCACGTCGGCGGCACGGGGGTGGACGAGGCTGTACCCGGCGGGTTGGCGGGTGTGGGTACCATGCTGGACCCCTCCATCACCAAGAGCGACGGGCTTGTAGGCAGCCTGGTGGGCAAACCGGGTACACTGCCAGAGGTCCTGGAGAAGCTTGTATTGGACTATGAGCTCTTCGAGAACGTGGTGGGCAGCCGGGAGAAGGAGAAGGTGGCCAAGGTGGCCAAGGGTGAGAAGCTTCTACTGAACGTGGGCACCGCCAAGACCATGGGGGACGTCACAGACATCAGGAAGTCCACCATGGAGGCCAGCCTCAGCATCCCCGTATGCGCGGATACGGGCGACAGGGTCGCCATCAGCAGGCGCATAGGGAGCAGGTGGAGGCTCATCGGAGTAGGGACCGTAAGTGGCTGAGTTGCCGGCCAAGGTTCTAGTCGACACCAACTTTTTACTGGTACCCATCCGTTTCGGCGTGGACATATTCGCAGAGGCGGAGAGGGCCCTCAACCAGCTTGTGGAGCCAACAGTCACTTCCGGCGTGCTGAGAGAGATGGAGTCCCTGAAGGAGGAAGCTGGGCCTAAGTTCCAGAGGGAGCTAGACTTTGCATTGACCCTGGCCTCCCGGTGCATAGTCGTCGAGGACGAGCCCCGGGAGGGTGAGACGGTGGACGACTCCCTAATCCGGCTCGCCTCAGAGTATAATTACGTGGTCGCCACGACGGACTCGGAGCTCAGGAGGCGGCTCAGGGACAGGGGCTTGAGGGTACTCTACATGCGCCAGAAGAGATATTTGGTAGTAGAGTAGTTACTGGTTTTTCGGGTTGGGTTTGATTATCAGCGTATAAGTTTTAAGTCTGAATACATTCCCTTTGTGGACATAGGTTAGTGAAAGCGCCTAGACTTTAACACGGTGTCGGCTTTGGAGAAGAGTAACTGGCATGCCACAGAGATCGATGACGCCCTGAAGAGCCTCGAGTCGGGCAGGCAGGGCATCACTGATGAGGAGGTTGAGCGCCGCCTCCAGCTTTACGGCCCCAACGAGCTGGTGGAGGAGAAGAAGACCAAGTGGTATCACCTCCTCTACGAGCAGTTCACCAGCATCCTCGTCATCATACTGATTATCGCGGCCATCGTGTCCGCCTACATAGCTATCCAGGAGGGGGAGCCTATGACGGACACGTGGGTCATCCTCTTCATCGTGGTAATGAACGGCATCCTGGGCTTCGTCCAGGAGTACAGGGCCGAGCAGGCCGTGGAGGCCCTCAAGGCCATGGTTTCGCCCCACGTCCTGGTTCTCAGGGGCGGAAAGGAGGAGTCCATCGACTCCAAGGATCTGGTTCCCGGGGACATCGTGCTGCTGGATGCGGGGAGCCGGGTGCCAGCGGACTGTAGGCTGATCGAGGCCGCCAACCTTGAGGTGGACGAGGCCGCTCTCACAGGCGAGTCCAGGTCCGTGAGCAAGAGCCTGAAGGTGGTCGCGCCTGAAGCGGGCGTCGGCGACCAGAAGAACATGGTGTTCATGGGTACAGTGATCACCAACGGCCGCGCCGTGGCCCTGGTGACCGACACGGGGATGAGTAGCCAGTTCGGCAAGATCGCCGGCATGGTTCAGTCCATCGACACCGAGGACCCGCCCCTGCGCAAGAAGATGGAGCGGCTGGGGAGGCAGCTGGCCCAGATAAGCGTGGCTTGCACAGTCTTCGTTTTCTTCGTCCTCCTCTTCGTCCACGACAGGTCCCTGAAGGATGTTTTCATGACCAGCATCAGCCTGGCCGTGTCAGCCATACCTGAGGGGCTGCCCGCCGTGCTCACCATCACCCTAGCCTTGGGGACGGCCCGCATGGCCCGGCAGAGAGCCATAGTGAGGAAGCTGGCCAGCGTTGAGACCCTGGGCAGCACCACCGTGATATGCAGCGACAAGACGGGGACCCTGACCAAGAACGAGATGACGGTCACTCGAATCAGCGCCAACGGGGTGACCCTGGATGTCACGGGGGCAGGGTACGACCCCATGGGAGAGTTCCACGGCGACGGAGCCAAGACGGACCCCGCGTCGGACCCGACAATGGAGCTCCTCCTCAGGATCGGGGCCCTCAACAACGACGCCCACCTCCAAAACAACAACGGCTCTTGGGTGGTCTTCGGGGACCCCACTGAGGGCGCCCTGGTGGTGGCAGCCGAGAAGGCCGGGATGCCCGTCAAAGAGCTCAACGAGAGGTACCTGCGGGTCGCCGAGCTTCCCTTCGACTCGTCCCGTAAACGCATGACCACCATCCACAAGACCCCCGAGGGCAGGCTCGTGGCCTACGTGAAGGGGGCCCCCGAGATCATCATCGACAGGTGCACCAGCGTACTGGACGGGGAGCCCAGGACCATCAACGAGGCCGACCTGAAGCAGAACCTGAATCAGATGAAGAGCATGGCCGCCGACGCCCTCCGCGTCCTGGCCATGAGCTACAAGTGGCTGCCGGACGACTACGACCTCGCCGACCTTGACGTGGAGGATGTGGAGAGCGGCCTCACCTTCGTAGGGATACAGGGCATGATTGACCCTCCGAGGGAGGAGGTGCCCTTGGCCATCAGGACCGCCCAGAGCGCGGGTATCAGGACGATCATGGTCACCGGTGACCACAGGGTCACGGCGGTAGCCATTGCTAGCCAGATCGGCATCCTCAAGGAGGAGACCAACGAATCGGTGCTGGAGGGCTTCGAGCTGGAGACCCTCACAGACGAAGAGCTGGACGAGACCATCGAGGATGTGCGCGTCTGCGCCAGGGTGAGCCCCGCCCACAAGATGAGGATCGCCCAGAGCCTTAAACGCCTCGGCCACATCGTGGCCATGACGGGGGACGGCGTCAACGACGCCCCGGCCCTGAAGGCCGCCGACATAGGTGTGGCCATGGGTATCAAGGGCACCGACGTCACCAAGGAGGCCAGCGACATGGTGCTGGAGGACGATAACTTCGCCACCATCGTCACGGCCATCAAGGGTGGCAGGGAGATATACGACAACGTGGCCAAGTACATCCGGCTCATGCTGGCGGCCAACTTCGACGAGTTCATCGAGATCACGGTCACGGCCGCCCTAGGCCTACCCGTGCCCTTCCTGCCGATACATGTGCTGTGGATCAACCTAGTGACGGACGGGCTGCCGGCCGTGGCACTGAGCATTGACCCACCGGACCCGGACATCATGAAGTACCCGCCCAGGGACCCCAAGGAGGACATACTGAGGCGGTTCTGGAGGTTCATCCTCTTCGCCGCCCTGGTGGATTTCATCAGCGACTTCATACCCTTCTTCTACACCTTTGTGACTACTTTCGAGGTCACAGGTGACTATGAGCTGGCCGCCACCACGGCCAGAACAGTTGCCTTCTCAAGCATCGTGTTCTTCGAGTTCCTGCTGGCCTATCAATGTAGAAGCGAGACCAAGCACATCTTCCAGATGGGCTGGAAGGGGATCACGGCCAACAAGTGGCTCTTCGTGTCGGTGGCTGTCGGCTATGGGCTTCAGATACTGATACTCTACACCCCCGCGCTAGCAGAGATATTCCACGTGGTGCCGTTGTCGCCCTTCCTCCTGGGGCTGTGCATGCTGGGCAGCTTCACGGCGTTCCTCATAATTCCGGGTAAGCTCATACCGCGGAGACGGTACGTGGAGCACAAAAAACAGTAAAAAACGGGGCTATCACCCCACACATTTTTATACATTATGGCTCGTATAATGCCGGATTAGAGAAAAACCCCGGAGGTTTTGAGGTCAATGGTTGACGCATGGTACATAGCCCCAGTATCGGCGATTATATCGATTCTCGTAGGTTTCTACATCCACGACTTCGTGAGGAAGCAGGACACCGGCACGGAGCGAATGCAGTTCGTGGCTGGCGCCATCAAGGAGGGTGCGAGGGCCTTCCTCAACCGCATGTACAGAACCCTCGGCGTGTTCGTCGCAGTCATGGCCTTGGTGCTCCTCATCTTCCTGCCCCACCCCATCTGGGCCACCGACAACATCATGGCCAACGTCATACTGGCCGTCGGCTACGTCTTCGGCTCCGTGTGCAGCGCCATCGCCGGCTGGCTGGGGATGGACGTGGCCACGGACGCCAACCTGAGGGCGGCCAGCGCGGCCCGCAAGGGCATCACCAAGGCCTTCCCCATAGCCTTCAGGGGCGGAGCCGTCATGGGCACCAGCGTCATAGGCCTAGCGCTGGCCGGGGTCAGCGTCCTATACTTCCTCACCCGCGACCCCAACGTCATCCTGGGGTTCAGCTTCGGGGCCTCGGCCATGGCTCTCTTCGCCAAGGCCGGCGGAGGCATATTCACTAAGACGGCTGACATCGGCGCAGACCTCGTGGGCAAGGTGGAGATGGACCTGGACGAGGACGACCCTAGGAACCCTGCTGTCATCGCCGACAACGTGGGCGACAACGTGGGCGATGTTGCGGGGATGGGCGCCGACCTCTACGACAGCTACGTGGCCAGCCTCATGGCCGTCATGGTCTTGGGCCAGGTGCTGGGCGGCTACCTACTGGAGCTGCCTCTGGTCTTCGCGGGCCTTGGCGCCTTCAGCAGCCTCATAGGCATCTTCGTGGTCCGCGTCAAGGAGGGCGGGGACCCAGGCTCGGTGCTCAACAGGGGCACCTACGTCACTGTGGGCCTCTTCATGGTTCTCAGCTACCTGGCTACCACTATGCTGGGCTATAACATCAGGTTCTGGGGCGCCGCAGCTGTAGGTCTCATCGCCGGTGTTGTCATTGGCGTCACCAGCGACTACTTCACCAGCATCAACCGGCCCCCAGCCAAGAACACTGCCGAGAGCAGCGTCACGGGCGCCGCCATCAACATCATCACGGGCTTCAGCTACGGGCTCCTCAGCGTGTTCCCGCCCCTGGTGGGGATCGGCCTGGCCGCGTGGATAGCCCACACGGTGACCGAGGCCATAGGCCCCGGTTACGGCGTCTACGGCATCGGCATCGCCGCCTTCGGTATGCTCAGCATCGTGGGCATGGTGGTGGCTACCGACAGCTTCGGCCCCATCGGTGACAACGCCAAGGGCATCGCCGAGCAGGGTGGCCTGGACCACAAGACAATCGAGATACTGGACGCCATGGACGCGGCCGGCAACACCAGCAAGGCCATCACCAAGGGCTTCGCCATTGGCGCGGCCGGGCTGACGGTCATCAGCATCCTAGCCGCCTTCAAGGCGGTGGCCGAGGCCGAGCTGGGCGCCGCGGTCTCCTTCGACCTCATGAACCCCCTGGTCATGGTGGGCGCCCTTATCGGCGTCGCCATGCCAGCTGTTTTCAGCAGCCAGCTCATGCTGGGGGTCGGCAGGAACGCGTCTAGGATGATCGAGGAGATCCAGCGCCAGTTCCGCGAGATACCGGGCCTCCGGGAGGGTAAGGAGGGCGTCGTGCCCGACTACGCCAAGTGCGTGGACATAGCCACAGTGGGCGCCATCAAGGAGCTGCTGCCCGCCAGCGTCACGGCCATCGTCGTGACCCTGGCCGTGGGCTTCATCTTCGGCGTGGAGGCATTGGGCGGGTACCTTGCGGGCTGCATCTTCAGCGGCCTCCTGTTAGCGCTCCTCATGAGCAACGCGGGCGGCCTCTGGGACAACGCCAAGAAGTACATAGAGGAGGGCCATCTGGGAGGCAAGGGCAGCGACGCCCACCACGCCGCTGTCATAGGCGATACCGTGGGTGACCCCTTCAAGGACACGGCGGGGCCCAGCCTGAACACGCTCATCACGGTCATCGGGCTGGTGGCCCACGTCTTCCTGCCCCTCTTCCTCCTCTTCTCCATATTCTAGGCGGTGCGGGGTTCCCATTATCTTTATTAGTTTGAACCAGTCTACTTTGATAGCCCAACGAGGAAAACAGCCATGTACAAGTACCTCAGAGACGCTTGGAAGAGCCCCAAGGACAGCTACGTTCAAGACATCATGCGGGAGAGGGCCATAACCTGGCGCAAGCAGCCCTCAGTGGTCAGACTGGACACGCCCACGAGGCTCGACAGGGCCCACAGCCTGGGCTACAAGGCTAAGAAGGGCTTCGTTGTGGTCAGGTCACGGGTGCCCAGGGGCGGCCGCAAGAAGCTGAGGCCGGTGCTGGGGCGCAGGCAGAAACGGATGGGCGTAACCAAGTACACGCCGGCCAAGAGCAGGAGGCTCATAGCCGAGGAGAGGGCGGCCCGGAAGTACCCCAACATGGAGGTGCTTAACAGCTACTGGGTGTGGCAGGACGGCCGCTACAAGTGGTTCGAGGTAATCATGGTGGACCCAAGCCACCCGGCCATAAAGTCCGACAAGGACGTGGGCTGGGTCGCAGGCAGAAAGAACTAGCCCAGAAACCCTACAATCGACCAGGTTTCATTTGAACGTGTTCCATGTAAAAGGTGGAAGATTTCAGTGCACTTTCTCGTCTTATAATAATTAATTGTTATAGAAACGGAGCGCGCACGCTTCATGGTTTATCACATCTATGTTCTACGTTGAAATTATTAAAAGGATAACAATTGTAATGGTTCTTTGCGTCGTCTTTTCAGTGTTGCCTGCTGATTAACGCTATATATGTCGTGGCTCGCGATGATTATTCATGTTTGAGCGCCTTTACCGTCAGAGGCTGCGGGCCGCTATAGTGTATTTCCCGCTTGTGGTGGGGATCGTGTTCACGGCCCTCGGGGTGATGTATTCCATGGAGGTCTCGCAGGGGCACCAGGCGGTCATCCTCCCCTACTACGGTGTTCTGCCCTTCGCGTCGCGGGACTTTGAGGCCGATGAGATGACCTTCGAGGTGACGTCGATCTCGCTGGAGGAGGGGTACGTGGACTGCATGCTGGCGGGGGAGGTCGCTGTACAGGGCGAGGGGGAGATCATGTTCGGCCTGCAGGTGCCCCACAGGGTCGAGGGTGCCTTCTTCAAGGTGATGGGGCTCGACGACGAGAAGTCCCGGGAGATATACTACACGGGGGACGCGGTCATAGAGTGGGTGCCCGAAGAGGACGTCTCGGTCATGTACTATGAGTTCAAGCCGGAGTCGAAGTACCCGATGTTCACGGTCATGGTGAGCTTCCGGTGGTTCGGTGCGGTCTCCAGGGTCGGGTACACGAGCTACGAGCTGGCCGTGCCCTTCAGCAACAGCGACTCGGAGGCGGCGCTGGATGTGAGGCCTGACGCCTGCTGGCTGAGCGGTGAGCCGCTGGTCAGCCTGAGGGTGGACCTGCCCGTTGAAAGCAGGGTCGTGGAGTCAATTCCTCAGCCGGTGGGCGAGTCGATCTACTGGCGCGAGTGGGCGGCGGGTCACAGGTCTCTCATCTTGGAGGGCAGCGTCAGGTTCGGTAGTCCTCACGGGTATCCTCTGCTACAGTCTTTCAGGGTCGTCTTTGAGTTGCCGGGGCTGAGGGAGAGGTATGATAGGCTGGTGTTCGACTCGGGGCTGTTCCTGGGTGTGGGTGTTCAGTTTCTGTTGGCGGGGGTCTACGACGCGGTGAAGCTGAGAAACAGAGAGTAGACCAGTTCACCTATGAAGAATTCAGAAAATGGGATGTTAGCTACATTGTTCCATGTAACAAACCAGTTAAACGGGGAAACATCTCACTGAAGTAAAATCATGAGGCAGGAGATGGAATATTTTTCCACCTTACACCCTCCTGGAGAGCATAAGCCTTGCATGCAACTCATCACCCACCACACTGGCACCAGCCCCCAGAAAGGGAGATGGCAGAGAAACCAGAAACGTCCACACCAGACCGAAAAGACCCCAGAAACCAGTCTAACACGACCCTGATCCACACAGGAACACCGACCACCCCCCACAACGACACAACCCACGCGACCACAGACACGACGGACACCACAAACCACCGCCACCGCCAAAGAACCCTAAAAAAGCCTCTGAACCAGAAAAAAAGCCGGAAAACGGGGAATCGCGGTGGCGGTGATGGGACCCCCCCTCCCCCCACGCGCACACAACGAAAACACAAAGACCCAACGATCCCCCCAACAAAAACCCCACCTCACTCATAGGTCTGCCTAGCGTACCCACCCTTCACAGGCTTCCTACCCATCACCATGACATCCCACTCCATCCTGAACAACAGCAGAATGTACCTTAGGAGCCCCACCTTCCTGATGCGGCGGACACTATAGTTTATCCTCATCCCGGTGTCCAGCCTCACAGTACCCTTCTCCTTGACCCTCTTGTATATCTCCACGTCATCTGCGTAGGCCAGGGGCAGGTAGCCCCCAGCCTCCAGGAACGCGTCCTTCCTGAAGGCCGAGTTGGCCCCGCACAGGTGCATCTTACCGAACCAGCTCATCACCACCAGTGCGACGTTAGACAGGTCAAAGAGGAGCCGGTACGCGAACTCCTCCACTCTGCCCATGCCGCCGAAGTCGAAGGGCACCAGGACCCCGGTGACGGCCACAACCTTCGGATCCATGAAGTTGCGCTGGATGATCTCTAGCCAGTCCGGGAAGGGGTGGCAGTCAGCGTCCGTGGTGGCCACTATCTCGCCGCGAGCTATGGCGAAGCCGTCGTTCCTGGCTCCGCCCACTCCCTCACTGGTTTGGATGATGAAGTTGTCGGCTATGCCCTCGGCGATCTCTCTGGTCCGATCCGTGCTGTCCCCGTCCACCACGATGATGTCGATCTCTTCACGGGGCACCGTCTGATCTACCAGTGACCTTAGGCAGCCCTCTATGTTCTTCTCCTCGTTGTAGGTGGGCACCACCACGGAGATCATGCTAGCTCCCCTTCAGGGCCTCAGCCGCTCTCTTACCCGAGAGGATGGCCTTATCCATGTTGTAGTACTCCCACTCCCCGAACCTGCCTATGGGTATGACCCTGTTCTCCCTGAGGTACCTGTGTACGGCCTCGACGTTCCTCCTGTGGTCCAGGTCGTAGATGACGTAGGCGTACCTGTAGCTGGACGCCTGGCAGACCTCCACCTCGTCGCCCTCCAACATGAGCTCCGCGTCCACCAGGCCCTGCAGCACCCCCTCCTTTGTCTCCTCTAGGTCCGGCTGCCTGCTCCTGTACGTCACCTCCACCAGGACGCTGCTGCGGCCAGGCGGGGTGGTCCCCGGGCTGAAGTTCATGGGGAAGCTGATCCTGTTGAAGGGCAGGTGGGCCTCCGGGAAGTAGAGCCAGTGCTTGTCTGTGATGCTGGGCCTCTTGACCCCCACATTGACGCAGACGATGCTGTTGTGGACCAGCCTGTCCGTGGCCTTCACCACGTCCTCGGGGACCTCGGGCAACATCTTCACGAGCTCTGGTAGAGGAAGCGACGACATCACGTACTCCGACTCCACCGTCTTGGCGGCTCCACCTTTCCTGTAGGTGACCTTCACACCCTTCTCGGTGGGCCTCACCGCAACGGCGTCGGACCCGTAGGACACGTTCAGCCCCTCAGCCAGCCTATTGGGCAGTGAGCCGATCCCGCCCACCATGGGGTACCAGAACTGGGCGTTGGGGCCGTAGTCTACTTCCTGCTCGCCCTTGGCGCCCCTCCTCATCTCCTCGACGCTGGGGCTTGGGACGCGGCCCCCTAGCCACTCAGTGTTCATCTTCTCCAGGGGGTACTTCCATGTTTTATCGTTGTAGGGCACCATGTAGTGCCTGGCAATCCCCTCCCCGAAGGAGGCGAGAATCCACTCCCTGAAGTTACCCGGCTTCAGGGCGGGCCTGTCCACCACCCCCTGGATGCACTCCTCTATGACTTCCCGGGGAAGGGGGTACAGGTTAACTTCAAAGGGGTACTTGACGTAGGTGCCCATCATGTAGATGTAGGCTCGGCGGTCATGGGTCAGCAGGTTGCCCTCCAGCAGCCTGGCGAAGAGGCCGCGGGCGTACTCATCCCTCGAGAACAGTATGTGGGGGGCGATGTCGAAGACGTAGCCCTTCTCCTCGAAGCTTCTGCACAGGCCGCCCGGCTCAGCCTCACGCTCCAGGACCCTGTAGCCGTCTCCCAGGTGGTAGGCGGCGCTGAGGCCCGCCAGGCCTGCACCTAGTATGGTTATCATCAGTTATCCATAGGGCTGGTGGACAGGTTAATGAATGATACGATTTCGGGTGGTTGAAGAAAAGGGGGCTACTTGAAGAACTTGATGAGCTTCTCGGCCACGATGGTGCTGTTGCCTACCTGGGCCTCCTCGCTCTCCGCCCCTATGTGGGGCGTGCACACCACGTTGTGTCTGGTCACCAGGTCAGGGTCCGGGTCCGGCTCCTGCTCGAAGACATCCAGGGCGGCCCCCGCCAGCCGCCCCGCGTCAAGAGCCGCCTTCAAGGCCGCCTCGTCCACGACGCCGCCCCTGGCCGCGTTGATGATGTAGGAGCCCTTCTTCATCTTGTTGAACTGGGCTGCGCTGATCATGTGCCTGGTCTGGGGTAGAAGGGGCACGTGGACTGTGACGAAGTCGCTCTCAGCCAGCAGGGTGTCCAGGGGCACGTCCCTGGCCCCTATCTCCACGACGAAGTGTCTGAGCTTGTCCATGATCACGTCGTAGGCCAGGACCTCCATGCCCAGGGCCTTGGCCTTCTTGCCCAGCAGGTACCCGATGCGGCCGAACCCTATGATGCCCAGAGTCTTACCTTGGAGCTCGAAGCCGCCCAGGTCCTTCTTGAGCCACTTGCCCTGCTTGAGGCCGTGGTCGCCGCGGCTGATGTTTCTGGCCAGGTCCAGCATATAACCCAGCACCAGCTCCGCGACCGCGTTGCTGGGCGCCTCCGGGCTGTTATAGACCTCGATACCTTTCTCCTTAGCGTAGGCCACGTCCACGTTGTCCAGGCCGACGCCCGCCCTGGCGATCACCTTCAGCTTCCCGGATTTCTCCAGGACCTCCTTGGTGAGCTTCGTCCGACTTCGGACCACTATGGCGTCGTAGCCGCCTATCACCTTCTTGAGGGCATCCGCCGTGATCTCGGTCTGGAGGTCCAGCTCCAGGCCCGCGTCCCTCATCATCTTGACCCCGTCCTCGTGGATGGAGTCCGCCACCAGCACCTTAACCATCATGTTCACCTATCTTCGGCCCCTGGCCGAGACGATCTGAATAACATCGCGGTCCTCTAGGATATAGGTGTCGCCCAGCCGCTTCTTGGTGCGGGCGTCCAAGGCGTATATGAAGCCCTCCGCCAGCTCCGTGTGTATGAGGGCTGCGAACTGTTTGGCCGTGGTGCCCCTGGGGACCAGGTAGCAGTCAGGGAGCACGTGGCCGTGGTGGTTGGTGAGCTTCTCAGCGTTCTCCACGGGGTACACTGTTATCATGTCCAGGAGGCTGAAGAACGCCTCGTTGATGGCCTGCTGTAGCCCCGTGGACCCGTACTTACTGAAAACCTTCTCCCTGATCCTCTCCAGGGCCCGCCTCTGGCCCTCCGAAAGCTTCTCCGGGCTCTTGATCTTGAAGTCACCATCTCCCGGCGTGTACTCCACGAGGCCGGCGTCCGCCGCCCGCCTCAGCGCAAGCTCGGCTTCCGCGCAGATGGCTACCACCCTGTACCCTGCGTCCCTGATCCTCTTCACGTTCTCCTCGGCGCCGTCCCTGTCCGCCTTGTTGGCCGCCACTATCAGGGGCTTGCTCACCTTCCTGAGGGTGGTGGCGAACCCCATGAAATCTTCATCCGTCCACTGGCCGCTCTTGAAGCCGTCCAGGCCGGCCTCCTGCAGCGCCTGAGCTATCTGAACCCGGTTGATGCCTAGGCCCGTGAGCTTGTCCTCCAGGTGCCTGTCCACGTTCTCCTTCTTGGCCTGGGCCGTGCGGACGATGCTGTCCCAGTCCTTGGCCAGAAGGGCCTTGAGCCACAGGTCGAACTCCTCCTCGAACATCTGGACGTCCTCCACGGGGTCGTGGCTCAGCGGGTCAGTGGGCTGACCGTTGATGTCCGTGGCGCCCGAGGCGTCGGCCACAACTATGAGGGCGTCGGCGCGGCGCACGTCGTCCAAGAACTGGTTGCCCAGGCCCTTGCCCATGTGGGCGCCGGGGATGAGGCCGGGGGTGTCTATGAGGTCCACGGGGATGAGGCGGACGCCGTCCACGCAGGCGCTGTTCTGGGGGTTGTCCGTGACCTCCAGCTCCTTGCAGACGCAGGGGGCCCTGATGTAGCCGACCCCCCTATCGGCCTTGATGGTGGTGAAGGGGAAGGCCGCGATCTCTACGTGTTTGAGGGTGGCTGCCGCGAAGAAGGTGCTCTTACCGACGTTGGCTTTTCCGACGAGTCCGACTATCTTGGGCAAGGCTGCTTCAATGATCCTGTTGGTTTAGGCTGCATAAGTTTATGGATGAAAGAGTTTCATTGTAAAAGTTCTGCTATCCGCCCTCTACGTGAAGAGGATGAAGAAAAAGGTGGGTTATTACTCTGGGGGGACGATCATGAAGGTCTGGAAGAGCTTCATGTACTCGTCCAGGGCGGTCTCGTCCCTGTCCAGGAGGTTGGAGAGCCCGGTGAGGAGCCTATGGTGTCTCCTCTCGTCCTCCAGCATGAACCTGAGGAGCTCCGCGACTCTGTCATCCTTAGCCTCCTTCACCATGGTCTCGAGCCTTGTGATCATCTTGGACTCGACCCTGATGTGCTGCTTGATGTTCTGGTGCAACTCCACGGCCTTAGCCATGTCCAGGTCCAGCTTGTAAGGCGTCTCGCCGGCGTTGACGTCTATTAGAGCCTGGCATATGGAGGCGTGCTTACCGCTGTCATGGATAACGGACTGGAGGATCACCTTCACTAGGGGGTGGCCTGTCTTCTTGGCCAAGGGCGTCAGGCTCTTGACGTGGCTCAGCTCAAGCTCCTTCTGCTCCTGTAGCTTCTTGACTATGTCAGACATAATATCTTGTGGGGAACCCCTGCTTATATTACAAGAGGATTTGGGTTATGTTCTTCTTTGGCTGGTGCCTCGGGTGTCGGTTTCATGGGGGCGGGTATCCCTTAATAATAGAGAAAATCGTCATTAGGTGATACCCCCTACCTTTTTTCACATCGGCTCCGATGCAGCGTGTCTGATGTGCTGAATAGACCGTGTTTCTGTGAAGATTCTTGCGGCGTCGGACCGGTTTTAGGAGCCCTTTTGGTGTGGTGCGGCCGTTTCCGGTTCACCTGCTCTACCCCCTCCTTATTCCTGGGGCCGACGCGCTGGCGTGTAGTTTCCTGGGTGGCTTATCCCGTGCCAGCCGGGATAAGGCGGAAAAAAAATTCCATCTCATGATTCATGCTTTTTCCTCGGTGAGACGCCTCCTCGTCCTAGACTCTGGAGACCCAGAAAACACGGTTAACCGAAAATTTCTACAAATCTATTCAGGCGGGGGTACCTACCTTATTGTGCCGGCTACCCCTCTTTCTCGTAGTAGCCGGGCTTCTTCTTGGGACCGAAGCTTCTGACTCCCTTCTCCTGCAGCTGGGTGCACAGCGTCTCGGCCTCTTTCTCTGTGACCTCGCCTCGTTTCCTCATGTACTCGATGATCTCCAGGGCCTCCTGGTCGCTACTGCACCTTCGGAGGAAGTCCACAACGTTGGGGTCGTAGCCCGAGAACCTGCGGTCCGGCTGAGGGGCCTCTACCTCGAAGCTGAGGTCCGCCTTCCCCTTGCCCTCCTTCATCTCCTTGGCCAGGGCCGGGTACCTTTTCTTTAAATCGTCGCGCTCCATCTGGTCCAGCCACTCAAAATGCTTGGAGTATAATAAATGTGGTGGGTTACCGCTGCTTCTCCTTATTGTCCGGTATCCTGAACTTGATCACCTTGGCCGGGACATCCTTCTGGATTATGAGCCCCGGGGCTATCCAGGCGTCGGGACCGATGACGACGCCGGGGTGGATGCTCACGTTGACCCCTGTCTGCACGTTGTCACCCATGATGACCCCCAGCTTCCGTCGGCTGCTGTCCAGGCGCTCCCCCTTAACCGTCACCTCTATGGGCGATTTATCGAAGCGCAGGTTGGCGGTGATGGTGCCGGCCCCCAGATTGCAGCCCTTGCCCAGGACGCTGTCCCCTATGTAGCTGAGGTGGGCGGCGTGGGTGCCGTCCATGATTACGCTGTTCTTCACCTCGCAGGCGTTGCCTATCCGGACGTTCCTGCAGAGGCAGGTGTTTGCCCGGATGTAGCAGTTGGGTCCCACGTCGCTGCCCTCCCCCACCACAACAGGGCCCTCGATGTAGGCGCCTGACCTGACGCGGGCCCCCTCCTTGACCCAGACGGGGCCGTGGATGTGTGCCCCCTCCTCCACCGTTCCCTCGATCCTGCGCTCCAGGCCCACCATGGCCCTCTCGTTGGCCTCTAGCAGTGTCCAGGGGAGGCCTATGTCCAACCAGTCGCCTGGCCCCAGGTCGTGCTTCCTCACCGTGGTGCCCTCGTCTATCATGAGCTGCAGGGTGTCTGTGATCTCATGTTCGCCCCGTGGGCTCTTCTGGGTCCTGCTGATGTAGTCGAAGACCTGTGGCGGGAACACGTAGATGCCCACGTTGGCGTGCTTGCTGGGCTCATTGCCCCTGGGGGGCTTCTCCACCACCCGTTTAACGAGGTCTCCCTCTAGTGCGAAGGCTCCGTACTGGCTGGGGTCTTTCACCTCCAGGGCCGCGACAGTCACCTCCCCCGGCCTGTGGGCCTCAATAACCTTCTTCAAGGTGCCCTCAGCCAGGTAGTGGTCACCGTAGAGCCCCATGAACTCGTCACCCGCGGCCCAGTCCCGGGCTACGTTGAAGGCGTCGGCGGTGCCCAGCATCTCGTTCTGGCGTGCGTAGCTGATCCTGACGCCGTGGCCTGAGCCGTCCCCGAAGTGGCCCTTGATCTGGTCCTCAAGGTAGTTGGTGACCATTAGGACATCATGTATGCCCGCCTCTCTGACCCTCTGGATCATCCATTCTAGTAGGGGGCGGCCCCCCACGGGCAGCAGCGGCTTGGGCGTGTACTCCGTCAACGGCCAAAGCCTGGTACCCTTACCAGCGGCCAGTATGACTGCCTTCACTTCAGACCCCCTATAACCTTGTTCACCAGGGTCTTACCTTTTTCCATTAGCCCCCGGACCTTCTTAGAGTCCCGGCCCTCCACGGTCAGCCTCATGAGGGGCTCTGTGCCGCTGGGCCTGATGAGCACCCAGCCCTCCTCCAGCTCCAAGCGCACACCGTCCACCGTGTTGACGCCCTTGACCTCACCGAAGACGCCCCGGTACTCCTCGGCCAGCAGCTCCATGGCCTTCTGCTTGTGCCTGTTGGGGCACTCCACCTTGGCCCTGTCCAGGGGGTACTCGGGGGCCCTCTCCGCGAACTTTCTGAGGCTGAGGCCCGTGTCCTCCAGGGCCTCCAGGAGCTTCAGGGCCGAGAGCACCCCGTCGGGGCACATGTGGACCTCGGGCATCACCCAGGCCCCCACGGGCTCGCCGCCGAAGACGGCCCTGTGCTTCTCCATGGCCTCCGTAATGAAAGCGTCTCCCACGGGTGTCCTCACCACGGTGCCCCCCGCCTCCTCCACCATGTCGTCCACGTTCATGCTGGCGCCTACGTGGGTCACCACGGTGCCTCCGCCCTTCCGATCGACCACGTAGCCGGCGTAGGCCGCCAGGGCCCTGTCCGGGCTAACCGTGACGCCGCCCCTGTCCACGGGCATCATCCTGTCGCCGTCGCCGTCGAACCCGAAGCCCAGATCTAGGTCTCTTGCCTTCAGGTAGCTTCCAAGCCGAGCCAGGGACTCAGGTAACGGCTCGGGGTTGCCTGCCGGGAAGGCCCCGTCCGGGACGCTGTTGATGAACTCTGCCTCCACGCCCAGCTCCTGGAAGGCGGCAGGCGCCACGGTGCAGGTGGCCCCGCTGAACAGGTCGCAGGCCACCTTGCGGTCGCCCAGCTCGTCTAGGGCTTCGGAGACGGCCTCCAAGTAGGGCTCAACGGCGTCCACCTGGTCCACTGTGCCCACCTCGTCCCATCGGGCCAGGCTGTAGGCCTCCTTCTCCAGGACGGCCTCTAGCTCCAGTTGCTCCCGGTTGGTGAGGCTCATGCCCCGCCCGTTGAAGACCTTAAGGCCGTTGTACTCGGGGGGGTTGTGGCTGGCGGTTATGGCGACGCCGGCCTCGGAGCCCGTCTCCTTGATCATCCAGGCCGCCACCGGCGTGGGCACCATGCCCACTGAGAGGGCGTCGGCTCCCCCGGAGACTATGCCGCTGAGGAGGGCGGCCTCCAGCATGGGGCCCGTGGTCCTGGCGTCCCTGCCGACGACGAAGGTTCCGCCGCTGTGTACCGTGGCCAGGGCGGCCCCCACCCGCTGGGCTAGCGTGATTGTGACCTCCACGTTGGCGAGGCCTCTGATGCCTGACGAGCCGAAGAGCTTGGGCTTTAACGCTGCCGCCTCCTTGGGATGAATCTGCGGAGGGGGTCAGTCTTCATAAGTCTTTCCAGCTCCCCCAGCCCCACGCCGCGCTTAAAGTCACCGTAGATGTCGCACCGCTCATCCCTGTACGCCTCTACGTCCCTGGGGGGGCGCACCACCACCTCCACGTCGTAGCCCCCCACCTCTAGTTTGAGGTGGGTGGAGGTCCTGGGGGCCCCCTCCACCATGAATGACTTGGCGGTCTTCTCCTTCACTGAGTATTTCTCTGATAGCGTTAACTCCACGAGGTCGTGGTCGCCGTAGACCACCACGTCCACGTCGCTGCCCATTCTGGCCGTGCCCCTCCAGACGCTTCCTATGAGCCTGGGGCTCACGTCGCCCAGGGCCTTCATGACTTCCACGGCGACCATCCTCATCTCCATGAGCCTTCTCAGCCGGTCTGAGCCCTCCTCAGCCTCCGCTACCCGTTCCAGCTGCTCTGCGACCTCGTAGTTGCTGGGTATGCTTCTCACTCCCAGGCTGGTGGCTGCGACCTCCTTGGCGTCCTTGTACTCATCGTAGGCTCCGTCGTAGAGGAGGCGGGCGGCCTCGTAGGCTACCTGTCTGCGGGCGTCCAACTCAATGATTCTGTGGAGGTCTAGGCTTTTGTTTCTTTGGGGTCTACGCCATGATGGTGTGGCTTGAGATGACTGTGGCTGGGTAGAATGTGATATTTTTTGGATTGCTTTTAGCTAAAAACGTTTCTGGGCGCAGGGGCGGCGCCCCATAAGGGTTTAGTTGGGTAGGGCTAGGAGCTCGCTCTTCCTGACCCCCACGTGCCTGAGGCCCGTGATGTTCTTGGCAAGGTTGTAGACGTCGCTGGCTAGCTTGCCCAGCACCATCTCGTGGGCCAATTGGTCGAAGGTGAGGGTCTGAGTCTTCTCGGTCACTATGTCCTCCATGATCTTGCGGATGACCTTCTCGTCGCTGGTCTTTATCCTGGTCTGGGTCATGGCGGTGACTATGATCTTGATCCTGTACCCGTCCTTGGTGTAGACCCTGAAGTAGCCGTCCACCTTGGTGCTGCGCCTGCGGACCAGGCTGCGGAGGTAGTCGCGTAGGTACTCGTGGCCCTTGAAGACTGTGCGGGCCGTGTGGCCCTCCACCTCGTTGACCTGGAAGTACATCTTCATGTACTCCTGGCTGAAGTCGCCCGTGATGGCTGCGAGGGTGGTCTCAAAGACTCGGCCCATCACCTTGTCGGGGCCCTCGCATGGCGTCTCCCCCACCTTGGTCTCCCCGAAGTAGCGGGGCAGTATGATGTCGTACCACTCTTTGCGCCGCCATTTATCCCTGACTGCCCTGGACAAGCTGTTTTTTCTCTCCCTGTTTCAGTGACCAGACAATGCAGTGCAGTCATATATAGGTTTTGACAGTGTCCGGGAGGAAAACCCCTTTAGTTCCGGCTTCCGTGCATCAGATGTATGAATCTGACGATAATAGTGAACGACCCGCCTTACGGCTCTGAGAAGCCGTGGAACGCCCTGCGCCTGGCTTCAACTGCTGCATCCGAAGAGATGGCTATGAAGGTGCGGGTGTTCCTCATGGGGGACAGCGTGGTGGCTGCAAAACGTGGCCAGAAGACGCCTGACGGCTTCTACAACATGGAGAAGATGCTCCAAGCCCTCATCCACAGGGGAGTGGAGGTGAAGGTATGCGGCACCTGCATAACCGCCCGCGGCCTGGACCCCTCGGAGCTGGTGGAGGGCGTGGAGAAGGGCTCCATGAAGATTCTGGCCGAGTGGATAAGGGACAGCGACAGGGTGGTCAGCTTCTAACCGACCCCTTTTTATCTCCCAGGCTTCCCGGGGGGTGAGCTTATCCACCGCAGCTTCAGAGACCCCTCAGCCATAGCAGGCTCTGAGAATGAAGTCATAGCACAGGTTAGGAGGATCAGGGACGAGATAAGAGTGTGGGTTGAGACTACGTTCGGGTGACCCTATTTTCCCCAGAAGCCCTTCTCGTTGAGCCTCTTGCCCAGCCAAACCAGGCTCAGCATGATGGGGACCTCCCAGAAGAGGCCCATGGTGGTGCCCAGGGCCGCCTGAGACCCCAGCCCGTAGAGGCTGATGGCGGTGGCTATGGCTATCTCGAAGTGGCTGCTGCTCCCGATGATGACCGTGATGATGCCCTCACGGTACCTTAGCCCCATGAGCCTCGTAACAACCAGGTTGAAGCCCACCACCACGAAGAAGCCCACCAGCAGGGGCGCGCTCATGAGGACCATGAGGTCCGGGTTAGTGAGCAGCACGTCGCCGTTCAGGCTGAACAGCACTATGAGGGTGGTCAGCAGGGCCGCGATGGCCACCTTGCCCACGGCGGGCCTGTAGACGCCCTGGAACCATTTCTCGCCCCTCGTGCTCGTCAGGTACCTCCTGCTGAAGTAGCCGAGGATGAGAGGCACCCCGATAAAGACCAGAACCGATATTACTAGTAGCCCCCTGTCGATGGCTATGTTCTGGACGCCGGTGAGCAAGGCCACCAGAGGCGCGTACAGTATCATGATGGTTATGGTGTTGAGGCTCGTCGTGATGAAGTTCTGCTCCTGGTTGCCCCCGGCCAGGCTGCCCCACACAAGCACCATGGCCGTGCAGGGGCTTGCCCCCAACAGTATAAGGCTCACCGTGAGCTGGTCGTAGCCCCTAAGGAACACGTTGGCCAGTATAACCGTCACTATGGGGGCTATGACCCAGTTGCTGAACAGGGTCAGGATGATGGGTTTCGGGTTCCTGGCCAGCTTCCTGAGCTCCTCGAGCCTGAGGTTGAGCAAGGCCGGGTACATCATGAGGAACAGGCAGATGCCGATGGGCACACTGATGCCCCTGATCTGCCAGCTGTCTATGGCCTGGCTGAGGCCGGGCAGGTACTGGGACAGGACGAGGCCGACGCCCATGCAGGCTATGACCCAGACGGCCAGGTACTTCTCGAAGAAACCTAGGTGAGGTTTTTGCTCCGTCACGTGTTTCACCCTACTATTCAGAGACCGTACACCATGCTTGTATTTAAATCCGTTTATATGAACTTGGATTGAAACATATTTAAATTCGTTTAAAAATAGATTACTTGGATCAGATGCCCAAGAACGTACTAGATCAGAGGCTCCAGAGACTCATAGAGAGTAACGTCTGCGACGGCACCTGCCTAGCCGACTACAAGGAGGAGCTCAAGCAGCTGGCGGCCCAGGCAGCGGAGCCCAAGGAAGCCAGAAAGAAGAGCAGGGTCTTCAAGGCCCTATCGGACGCCAAGAGGCTCAGGATACTCAGGCTCCTGGAGGTCAGGGATATGTGCGTCTGCGAGCTCATGGTGGCCCTGGGGATAAGCCAGCCTAACCTGTCTCACCACCTGAAGATACTGGAGGCCGAGGGCTTCGTGGAGAAGCGGAAGGAGGGCAAGTGGACCTTCATGTCGTCCCGCTACAAGGAGAGGATGGGGGAGCTTTAGCGAACCCAACCAATACAAATCTAAATATATTTATATGAAACGCGGGGGAGCATACTCCAGGACAGTGAGCAGATGGCCGACGATTACATCTCCACAACAATAGACAAGTTCATAATCAAGGTCAGGAAGGGCCTGAGATACACCCAAGACGACGTCTGGGTCCAGCAGACCGGTGAAGCCTACAGGGTCGGCATCACCGACCTGGCCCAGAGGATGGGCGGCGACATAGTCTTCGTGGACTTCCTGAGCCAGGGCGAGTTAAAGATGGGTGAGCCCCTGGCCGCCTACGAGACCATCAAGGCGGTGCTGGACGTCAAGGCCCCCTTCGACTGCAGCGTAGCTCGGGTGAACAACCGCCTCAACGATTACCCTGAGCTCATGAACACGGACCCCTACGGGGAGGGATGGGTCGCCGAGGTGAAATCAGTGGCCCCCAACCAGATGAAGGGACTCCTCAGCGACCAGGAGTACTTCAAGTACATGAAGATGAAGGCGGAGGCAGAGGTCAGGAAGCTCAAGGGGGCCGAGGATGACTGATAAGATACTGGTAATCCCGTGCAGCGGCATCGGGAAACCCTTTGGAACCATAGGCCGCGACGCCACGTTCAGGGTAGTGGACGAGCTCCGCCCAGGTAAGGCTGAGACCAACTGCCTGAGCCTACTGGTCATGGGGGACAAGGAGGCCACGAGGCAGGTCAAGGGCAGCAAGTGCATAGCCGTGGACGGGTGCCCCCTGGAGTGCGCAGGCAAGAACATCGAGATCGCGGGCGGCAACGTGGCGGCCCACATACGAGTCATGGACCTGCTCAGGGAGAACCGTGGACTGAAGCCCAGGGAGGTAACCTTCCTGGACGAGGACGGAGAGAGGCTCTCAGGGCTGCTGGCCGAGAGGATAGCGGCCAAGGTGGACGAGCTGCTGGAGGAAAGGCAATGAATATCAAACCCAAGGTGGGTGTCATCAGCTGCAGCGGCGAGTGCTGCAGCATGGGCACCCTGAGCCGCGTCGCGACACGTATGATCCTTGAAGGGGTAAGGCCCGGCACGGTCACCCTCTGCCTGCCCCTATTCCTGGCGGGCGACTCGGGTGAACGGGAGTTCGCTCAAAGGTTCCCCACAATCCCCGTGGATGGCTGCCACAGGCAGTGCGCCAAGAAGGCAATTGAGAAGTACAGTGGCTTGACGGCGGCGGACGTGGACGTGGAGGCCCTCATAGAGGGGTGGGGCGTGGAGCCCCCGGCTTCTAGGCGGGTCCTCAGCGAAGATGATGTTAAGCTGGCTGAGCGCGTCGCCTTGGAGATAGCTGAGAAGATCGACTGGGTTCAGGGTGAGCAGGGTGCCTGAGTACCACACAAGCGTAGAGTGGCTGGGCGGACACAGGGGCGTCCTCAGGTGCAGCAACGGCGCCGAGATGCCCTTCAGCGCCCCCAAGGACCTCCACGGCGAGCACGGGGTGCTGACGCCCGAGGACGCCTTCGTAGGCGCCCTCAACACCTGCTACACTCTGATGGTCATCTGGGCTGCAGAGAAGCTCAAGATCGATCTCGTGAGCTACAGCTGCGAGACTACGGGCCACGTGGAGGAGTACCTGGACAGGACCAGCGCCTTCAGCAGGATGACCATCAAACCCCACATCGTGGCGAGGGGCACCACGGAGGACCGGGTCAACAGGGCCCTCCAGATGGCCGAGAAGTACAGCCTGATCTGGCAGAGCGTCAAGGCCCAGGTGTCCCTAGAGCCGACCATCACCATACTATAACTGTTTTAAAGCCGCCTCGGCGGCCTGGACGCAGCTGAGAAGGTCGTCCAAGGTGGACACCAGGCTTCCCAGACCCCTGCTGCTCACGACGTCGACGCTGAGAGTGCTTCCATCCACATGAGCCTCAATGCTCATACCCTCCGGGGCCCCCGTGTTGTCCGGCGCGATGGCCCTCATTATGGCCTCAGCGGCCTCGGGGCTGCTGTACCTGATGGTGATCCTAGTCTCACTCGGCGTGCTTCTCCCGGACAAGGCTGTTCACCTTAGCTATGAAATCTTCCTCCTTATCAACAGGTACGTATGCTCCGGCCGCCACGTCATGTCCACCGCCGCCGCCCCCCAGGGCCTCAGCCGCCTCCTGCATCACCTTGCCCATGTGGAGACCCCCTTTGGCCAGCTCCTCGGTGCCCCTGGCGGAGACCTTTACCTGGTCGTCCTCGCTGAGGGCCGTGGCAACTATGGGCTTCGTGGCCTTCAGCATCCCCTGACTAAGAAGGATGCCTGAGACGACGCCTATGACTGTGTCGTCTATCCTGTCCCCGGCCCGGATCACGTAGATGCCCTCCAGCTCCTCCACCATGCCCTTCATCTGCACCAGGTCCAGGGCCGAGCCGATCCTGCGGCGGTACTCGTCCAGGGTCTGCTGGGCCTCCTCCATGGCCTCCCCCCTGTCCCCGAGGCATATGCTGAGGCCGAGCCCCCCCTTCCCCATCCTGCCACAGGCGTTGAGGAGGCTGGCGTACTCGCGGCCGCTCCTGAGGGCGGTGCCGGGGTCCTCCAGCCTGAAGGTGTAGATGGTGCCTATGAGCTCGTGGACGCTCCCCGGGTCGCAGCCGGTGCTCACCATGTGGCTGCTGAGGGCGCTGAAGAGGGTGCGCTTCTCGTCCTCCGTGAGGTCCGCGAGGGCCCTGAGCTGCTCCCCCTTGCTCAGCTCTATCCCTATCTGCTTGAGGAAGGCCACGCAGTTGCCCTCGTTGCCGCTCAGTCCAGGAATGTAGGGGGTTGTGGTGTAGGCGATGGCTCTGGGCAGGGGCCTGGTCTCGTACCCGTAGAAGATGAGGCCCACGTGCTTCTCCAGGAGCCCAGCGCCTGTTGCGTCCTCCTCGATGAGCGCGTTGAGGCCGGCGAGAGACTTGCGCTCCCCCTTGTCCTGCTGGTCCCCCAGGGCCCCTATGAGGCCCAGGCAGCTCAGGTCCATGTTCCTGGGGTCAAGGGCCTTGGCGAAGAGGTAGCTGATGCCCGAGGCCGCAATGTCCCTGGCCCCGTCGATACCGTGGAGCATGGGGTTCACGTGGACAATGTTGGCCGCCTCAGCCTCCTGGCACAGGTGGTGATCCAGCACTATGACGTCACGGCTCAGGTTCTCCGAGATGATGTCCAGGTAGCCGCTGCCGAAGTCAGTGAACACCGTCAGGGGCGGGTTCTCATCCCCCAGGCTCCGGGCCAGCTTCTCGTCCAGCTTCTTCTCGCTTGTCACCCTGAAAGACGCTCCCGCCCTGTGGGCGGCGACGCAGACTATGCCTCCGCTGCTGAGGCCGTCAGCGTCGTTGTGGGTCACAATACGTATCCTGCTGCCTCTACTGGCGTGCTCACGAAAGAGGTGGACTGCGGGCGCAAAGGATCGAAGGAAGCCGTCAGGCTGGGCCATAGGGACCCCGCTAGACGGTGACTATCTCCTGCCTGTGACTCCAGTCCTTGGGCAGAAGTCCCCGCTTCTTGTAGAACCGGGTGAGCCTGTATATCTTGCTCTCCGTCAGCTGGAGGCTCCTCTTGTTGTGAAAGTCCTTGGGGTTACGGTCCAGGTGTCTCCGGAGGCGCGTGGCGACCACCATCAGGTTGTAGATGTCCTCGGGGATCTTGGGAGCTAGCCCGGCCTCGTCCAGGACCTTCCTGATGCCGTGGCCCACTATAGGCTTGACCAGAGGCACTCCGTGGACGTCTCTGAGGATGTTGCCTATCTGGCTCTGGGTCTTGCCCTCCCTGGTCAGGTTTATGATGAGTGCCTGTACTTCGTCGGGCTGGTAGACTACCCAGTTGGGGGGCCTCTTGCTCACCGGCCTGGTGCTTCGGCTTCCGCCCCGCATCGTTGAGAGTTTTCCTACCATTCTGTGTTTTCTCCGGGTGCTCTAAGGTTAGACTCTGCTGCCTATAAAAAGGTTTTTGGTATCGTTATCTTGTAATAAAAATAACTAAAAACAGCTATTCCTTTTAGTTTTACTGAAGCTGGGGCGTTGACAACTATTTTACTGCGCTTGTTATCTGGACAGCGAACGCGTCCAGAAGAGATAATTTGATCCCCATGACACCAATACGCATGCCAGTATCTTCACGCGGGTACCGACGCGAAGACGATTTCCAGGCGGTAATGAGCTTTCTCCGGGACACCTACTCCGAGACTGCTAGCCTTCACAACTGGCTGCCACCCCGCTTCGAGAACAGCGGCAGAGGAATGGAGTCCGACACACGCATATGGGAGTTCTGCAGTGGAGAGCAGAGGCCGAGGATACTGGCGGTGGCCAACCCCGAGGCCAAGTTCCGCTATTTCATCCAGATCCACCCTGACCACAGCTTCCTCGAGGAGGAGATCATCCAATGGATCGAGGATCACAGCGCCGCTCAGAGGGCGGAGCCCGGGGGGCTGAGGCTCTCAGTCGTCGCCCTCGAGGGGAACCCGGCGAGGGAGAAGGCGCTCCGGAGGCACGGCTTCGAGAGAGGGGCGGTCTACGGTATACTGCGTCTGCGCGACGTGGACGCCCCCATTCCCGGCTACAGGGTCCCGGACGGGTTTGAGGTGCGGTCCGTATGCCCTGAGAAGGACTTTGAGGAGATCGCCAGGGGCGTCAGGGCTGTCTTCGGGCACGGTGAGTGGTTCACCAAGGAGGTCTTGGAGGAGACCTCCCGCGCGTCGTTCTATCATAAGGACCTTGACCTCGTGGCCGTTGACCAGGACGGGAAGATAGCGTCGTTCTGCACCTTCAGGCTGGACCCTCCCAGCGGTATAACCGAGCTGGAGCCGATGGGGACCCTCCCGGAGTACCGTGGGCGAGGCCTTGCGAGGGCCCTACTATGCGAGGGCTTCAGGCGCCTGGAGAGGTATGATCCGGCGCTGCTTTACATCGGCGGGGCAGCGGACAACCCGGCGGCGAACCGGCTGTACGAGGTGACTGGGTTCACTGAGAGGTATGACTACTATTACTGGCACAAGACGATGTGACCTTCGCACCGACGCTCATCACATGCGTCTATCCATATGTCTGGAGGCCTGGGGTTATCTTCAGCCACCGATAAACTCAGGGATAATTAAACCCCTTTAAGGCTCTAGTACAATGCTCCATAACCATCAATAGGCTCACGGCTGAGGGAAGAACGCTATGAGGCCACAAGCTTCGGCCCTCAAGGTAAAGGACCTTATGACTCTCAGCGTCGTCTCCATTTCCCCCGTCGAGTCCGTGGAGGACGCGGCCCGGGTGATGACCCGGTTCGGCATCAGCAGCGTCATCGTCTCGGGCAGCGGCAACGTGGACGGGATACTCACGGAGAGGGACGTCCTTCAGAGGGTGGTGGCCAGCGGCAGGGACCCCAAGGTCACCGCCGTGGAGGAAGTCATGACCCGGTCCGTCATCTCGGCTGACCCCGAGATGAGCCTAGAGGAGGCCGGCAAGATCATGCTCAACAAACGGATCAAGAAGCTGCCCGTCATCCACCCCCGAGACGGGGGGAAGGTCCTGGGCATCCTGAGCCTAACCGACATCGCCAGCCTTCAGCCCGAGATAATGAGGAACTACGCCAAGAACAGCTGGGAGCTCAATGCCCCCCCGGACGTGGAGGAGCTTATAAACCTGGACGAGGGGCCCCACCTGGAGTTCAAGGCCAGCCTCAGGTACAACACCCGGGGCAAGTGTGTGGACCAGGAGCTTGAGGTCAACTGCCTGAAGACGCTGTGCGCCTTCATGAACGCTGACGGCGGCGAGCTGGTCATAGGTGTGAACGATGACCGAGCCGTGGTGGGCCTGGGGCACGACTACCGGACACTGCCTAAGCCCAACAGGGACGGCTTCGAGAACTATATCATCAACCAGATCTCCAACAAGATCGGGGACCTGTACCTCAGGTACGTCAGGTTCAGATTCTACGAGGTGGACGGCATGGAGGTGTGCCGCGTCACCGTGCAGAGCAGCCAGGAACCCGCCTTCATGAGCCACAAGGGCAAGCAGCACTTCTACGTGCGCACGGGCAACGGTTCGAGGCCCTTCGAGATAGCGGACGCCACCAAGTACATGATCGACAGGTGGCCCGAAATTCTGGCCTAGTAGGCTACTGTTTCCTGAGCCACTCCCCCAGCTTCCTGAAGGCTCTGGCCCTGTGGCTTATTCTGGCCTTCTCCTCGGGGGTCATCTCGCCGAAAGTTCGCCAGTCCCCCTCATCAGGGATGAAGATGGGGTCGTAGCCGAAGCCCCCGGTGCCCCTGCACTCGTGGGCTATCACTCCGCGGACCTCGCCGGTGAAGGTGACCGAGGTGTCGCCGTCGCGGTAGGCCACAGCCGAGAGGTAGCGGGCGCCGCGCTCTTCTTCGCCCTCCATGAGCTTGAGTATGCCCTCGTTGCTGATGGTGCGGAGGGTGTAGCTGCTGTAGGGGCCCGGGAACCCGAAGTACTTGTCTATGTAGAGGCCCGCGTCCTCGATGAGTATGGGCACGTCCACGTCCAGCTGCCTTAGGCTGAACTCTGCGATGATCTCCGGGTCGTCCGCCTGTATCTCTACGCGGTCTATGCCCAGGCGCTCCAGCTCGACGCCGTACTCCGCGAGCACTTCCTTTGCTTCCTCGTATTTGTGGTCGCTGCTGGTGCCCATCCATATCCTAGTTCTTCTCAATGTAGCGTCCCCTCCGGGCGACCTCCTCCATCCGCTGGAGGGCTTCCTCGGCCTCCGGGTTGGTCTCCCTGTAACCGGCCTTGAAGGCTTCGAGCAGGGCCTCCTGGTGCCTGTAGTGTGTGCTGGTGAGCATCCTGTTCATGAGGTTCAGGTCCACGCCCCGTTTCTCCACTTCCCGGCTCACCTCGCTGAGGCCGAAGTCTATGAACACGATCCTGTCCCCGCTTTTTATTATGTTGCTGGTGGTGAGGTCCCCGTGGATGACGCCCATGCCGTGTAGCGTGCCCGCGTAGCGGCCGATCCTTAGGAACAGGGTTCGCCTATCCTCGTCGTTTAACCTGTCCACCAGGTCCCGGACCTTGACGCCGTCGATGTACTCCATGACTATGATGGCGTTCTCGGGGTCCACCTGGTATAGGAGGGGTGTTGGTACGCCGGCCGCCTTGACCCTGTGGATGATGTCCGCCTCGGCCCTGGTGCGGGTCTTCCTGAGCTGCCTGTCCAGCTCGGGGTGCCTGTACTTCTTTGGTTTACGGGTCTTGACGAGGGCTCTGAGCCCGTTCCAGTCTGTGAGGATGAGGTCGGCCTCGGCGCCTCTGGCTATGAGCTTCGCCATGGTACCTCCACCTGATCCATTCTCCAGCTTGGGTTCACGAGGCTCTCCTCTATGGGTGTCCTGATGCCGGAGTTGTACGCGAGTATCCCTGTCCACGCGATCATGGCGCCGTTGTCCGCCGCCAGCCTTATCGGTACCACGAAGGGCTTGGCGCCGTGCTCCTCCGCGATAGCCTTGACGATGCTGCCCAGCCGCTTGTTGGCGGCGACGCCGCCGGTTAGGAGCAGCTCGGGCTTGGCGGTGTGGGCCAGAGCCCGCTCCGTGATCTCCCCCAGCATGGCGTAGGCCGTTTCCTGAAGGCTGAAGCACAGGTCCTCGATTCTGTGCCTGCCCGTCTGGAGTTCGGCTGTGATGGCCGTCAGCAGGCCGCTGTAGCTGAGGTCCATGCCCTTCACCGTGTAGGGTAGCGGTATCAGCTTCTCGCCCTGGGCGGCCTTCCGCTCTATGTCGGGGCCTCCGGGGTACTCGAGGCCGGCGGCCCGGGCGAAGCTGTCTAGGCAGTTGCCCACGGCTATATCCAGGGTCTCCCCGAATATGCGGTACCTGCCCGACTCGTAGCCGCTGACTATGGTGTTGCCCCCCGAGACGTATAGGGTGAGGGGGTCCTCTGCGCCTGTGGCCATGCGGCCTATCTCCACGTGGGCGACGCAGTGGTTGACGCCCACCAGGGGCTTGTTCAGGTAGCTGGCGAGGGCGCGGGCGCTGGTGGCTCCGGTTCTGAGGCAGGGGCCGAGGCCGGGTCCCTGGGCGAAGGCTATGATGTCCACCTCGCTGATGCTTATGCCGGCGGTGTCGAGGGCCTTCCTGACGGTGGCGCCCATCTGCTCGCTGTGGTGCCTGGCGGCCTCCCGTGGGTGGATGCCGCCCTCCTGGGGGACGTGGACGTCCAGTATGTTGGCTAGGACGCGTTTGTCGCTGGACACTATGCCTATGCCCAGGTTGTCCGCCGTGGACTCGACGCCTAGCGCTATCATTCACTCCGAGTGAACGTGGAGCCCATAAAAACCTTTACAGGCGCCTTCGAGTTGCCCGAAAGGGTGATAAACGGGCCTGCGGCGCTTGATAGAAGGAATCGTTATGCCTTTCTGCTCCAACTGTGGGGCCCAGGTGCAGCCTGGGGACAAGTTCTGTAGCGACTGCGGCGCTGCCTTGAAGCAGGCGGCTTCGCCTCAGCAGGCCCAGTCGCCTCCGCTGGCAGCCCAGGGTTCGCGTGGCCAGCAGGTGGGTGAGGTGGTGGTCATTGCCGTCACCGGCTTGAAGAAGCCTAAGAGCTTCGGCAGGTGGGACACCTTCAACCTCTTGGTGACGCCTCAGAGGATGATCCTGGTGCCCCTCACGGGGGAAGCCATCAACAAGGCCGTCAATGAGGCCAGGGACAAGGCAAAGGGCGAGGGTAAGGGGTTCTGGGACCAGTGGGGCGCCCAGCTGGGCACCAGCTTCAGGTACGCTGACAGGTTCATGGGGTGGACCTACGAGGCTGTGGTTGCCGATAACCCGGGCTCTGAGGTGTTGCCCAATGACTCCGTGGAGACGGTGAGCCTGTTCAGTGACCGCAGGGGCAGGGGGGGCGAGGCCGTGGAGCAGGTCTACTATAAGCTGGAGATAAGGACGAGGGGCGGCTTCTACAAGTTCGAGCTGGACGGCCTGGACGAGCAGTTCCAGGGCTTCCACCAGCTCTTCGAGGGCAGGTTCAGGACCGACGCCGGCTTCAGTGGCGTCAAGATAAACATCGGGTAGCCCCCGTCACTGTAGCTGGCTTGTACCGTCCTAGAGGATATAAGGCGGAAAAAATTTTCCATCTTTTTCTTCGTGCTTAAAAACCTGTAAAATATAAATTAGGGCCTCTACTCGACGTAGATGGCCGGCCTGTAGGGCTTGGACCTGTTGGCGCGCTTGGCGGGGTCCTCTACCCAGGGGTCAGACTCCCCTGAGAACACCACGGGGCACCCGAACTCGGCCTCCAGGAAGCTGGAGGCGTCCTGCAGTATGGTGACCTCGTTGAGCTGCCCCATCTTGAGGCGCATCTCCACGTCTTGGGCGGGCAGCTTTATGACGTCGTCCACCAGGGCGCGGGCGAAGCCGGGCACCACCTTGCTGCGGACCTTCATCTCCTCGTCCTTGAAGCTCTCCTTGATGAGGGTGCCCACGTCCAGGGTGCTCCTCCTGGCCAGCTCCAGGGCCTTCAAGTATATCTTCCACTTCCAGCCGTCGGCGGCGTAGAAGTGGACCTTGGCCGGAGTTATGTTGGTGACCTTGGTGATGTTCTGGACGTCCTCCAGGCTGTTCTGGATTATCCTCTCCAGCTCCTCGCTGTCCCTGCTGATGAGGGACTGGTCCACCTTGGGCCACTCGGCGAAGGCTACGAAGCCGCCGCCTTTCATCATCTCCCATATCTCCTCGCTGAGGTGGGGTGTGAAGGGGGTGAGCATCCTGACCTGGGTGTCCAGGACAGTCCACTCCACGTGGTGGATGGCCTTCTTCCTGTCCTTGTTGTCCCTGTATCTGGCAACGCGTTTCAGGTACCAGTCCAGGTCCTGGTTGAGCTCGTATAGGGCGGCGTGGATGGTTTTCCTCATCTTCAGCTCGGTCATGGCCTCGTCGGCCTCGGCTATGTAGCCCTGGAGCTTGCTGAGCATCCAGCGGTCGATGTCCCGCAGGTCCTTGGGGCTGCCCTTGCCCTGCTTGATGATCTCCTGGGCCCTGGCGTAGAACTTCTCCAGGTTGTCCCTCATGCTCTTGGCCAGGTCGGGGCTGAAGTCGGCGTCCTTGAGGGGCTCCGCGGTGATCATGAGGCTCAGCCTCAGCGGGTCGGCCCCGAACAAGTCGATGGCGTTTATCAGGGGTATTATGTTGTTGAGGCTCTTGCTCATCTTGGCGCCCTCCATGAGCACCGAGCCGTTGACGTAGATGCCCCTGGGCCACATGTCTCTGGGCCAGATGCCGTCGTGGCAGAACACCATGTATGTGAGGTGGTTGCTGATGAGGTCGCGGCCGCTGTGCCTGGCGTCCATGGGGTAGAAGTAGGTGAACTCCCTGCGCAGCTCCCCCAGCTTATCCTCCGGGAACCCTGTCTTGACGCTCACCTTCAGGGGGTCGCCCCTGCCCAGGAACACGTAGTCCCAGAAGTCCTCCGTCAGCTGCTCGGGCTCCGGCTTCACTTCGTTGATGCCCTTGATGACCGTGTAGTAGGCCATGTAAATCACAGAGTCGCTCAGGGCCTCGATGATCCAGTCCTCGGCCCAGGGCAGCTTGGTGCCCAGGCCGGCCTTCCTTGCGCACGCCTTCTCTCTGAGCCAGTCGATGACGTTATGGTACTCCTGCCGTAGCTCCCTGGGCACTATGTCCATGGCCTCGATGTTCTCGTGGGCCAGCCTCTTCCAGGCCGGGTCGCCGTAGTTGATGAACCACTGGTTCTCGAATATCTTGACGACCACCTCTGAGCCGCAGCGGCACCTGATGGGCTCCAGGAGCTCGTACATGGTGGTGGCGGTGCCCTTGGCGATCATGTCCTGCTTGACGGCCTCCTTGGCCTGCTGGACGGGTAGCGAAGAGTACTGGCCTGTGTTGCCTCTCATCCTGCCCCCGTGGAACTCTGCGCTGTAAACCTCCTTGGTGGCCTTCTCGAGCCTCTCGTCGTTCTGGTCGGTGATGCCCATCTTGGCTACGACGTCCACGGCGGGGCTCTCCCCGTAGCCGTTGGCCTCTATGACGCTTATGGGCGCCAGGTCCTTCACGGCCTCGGGCTTGAACTTGTAGTCCTTGGGGCTCTTCTTCACGTCCCGCTTCAGCTGCTCCAGTGCGACTAGGTCGAAGGGTGCGTGGGCGGGCACCGACATGACGACGCCTGTGACCGCCTTGGGGTCCACGAAGGTGGCGGGCAGTATGGGCATCTCTCTGCCTGTGGCCGGGTTGGTGAGGGTGGCGCCTATGAAGCGGCTTCCCTGGAACTCGCTGATGATCTCCAACTTGTGGCCCAGGAGCTGCATCTTGTCGGCTGCCTCGGCGCTCACCACCCAGGTCTCGTCGTCCACCCTGGCCTCCACGTAGACGGCGTCGGGGTTGAGCCACATGTTGGTGACCCCGAACACGGTCTCGGGGCGCAGGGTTCCCGCCGGGAACACCATGTCGTCCTTGGTGAACTTGATGACCGTGAACTCCTCGATCTCGGGCTCCTTGTCGCCCACGGTGTCGTGCTGGCCCACGGGGTTGCCGCAGCCTGGGCACCAGCCCACGGGGTGGCTGCCCTGGGTGATGTAGCCGCGCTGCCGCAGCTTCTCGAACTGCCACTCTATGAACTTGTGGTAGTACTCGTCCACCGTAGTGAACTCGCGGCGCCAGTCAATGCTGTACCCGATGCGCTGCATCCCGTGCTTGATCTCCTCTGCGAAGTACTCGGCCATGGCGATGGGGTCCTCCAGGCTTTTGAGCTTCTTCTTGGGGATGTTGTAAAGGTTGAGGAAGGTGTCGAGGAGGGCTGGGTCCTTCTCCTTAAGCCGCTCCACCATGGCGAACAGCGGAGTACCAGTATAGTGCCAGGCCATGGGCAGGAGCACGTTGTAGCCGTGCATCCGCTTGTACCTGGCGTGCACATCGGTCAGGGTGTACGTGCGGCCGTGGCCGATGTGCTGGGGGCTGTTGGGGTAGGGGTACGCCACTGTCAGGTAGAACTTGGGCTTGTCGGGGTCGGGGTCGGTCTCGAATGCCTTTGCCTCGGCCCACCGTTTCTGCCACTTCTCCTCGATCTGTTTCCAGTCAACCATATGCGCTCTATCCTCTAACCAATGTGATTCTTGGACGCTGCTAGAATAAAGGTTATGAGTAAAAACGGTTGCCTATTTTTGGTTTCGAAACAAATATCCCGGTGGAGTTGGGTTGGAGCCCAGTTATTCGAGGACTGCTCTTATCCTGCGGACGCCTGCGGAGATACCTTCTTCCTTAACTATCTTAAATCGTCCAAGCTCACGCGTATTCTTCACATGTGGGCCGCTGCATAGCTCCGTCGAGAAGCCACCAACAGAATATACCGAGACCTTTTCCCCGTATTTCTGCTCGAACACCGCCTGACTCCCCATCTTTATTGCTTTGTCTAATGTAGTCTCAATTCTCTTAACTGGAAGAGCTTTCCTGATCTGCTCGTTAACCACCTTTTCCACTTCCTCAATCTCTTCGTCAGATAGCTTTCTGTCGAAGTTGAAGTCAAACCGTAGACGCTCCTGTGTTATGTTTGAGCCCTTCTGGGTGATATCTTTCCCCAAGACCCGTCTCAACGCCTCATTGAGCAAGTGTGTCGCGGTGTGCAGTTTCACCGTCTCGTCAGCCGTGTCAGCTAGACCGCTCCCAAACTTTTTGTCAGCGCTGGCTCTGGACACTTCTTGATGTTTCTCGAACTCCTCATGAAATCCATCTACATCAACGAAGATGCCGTTCTCCTTCCCCAGCTCCTTCGTTATTTCTATTGGGAAGCCAAAGCTCTGGTAAAGTAGGAACGCGTCCTTGCCGTCGATTTTTTTATTGTTTCTGGCTATTCTATTGAATCTGTTTAAACCCCTTGCCAGTGTGTTGTTAAATTTCTTGTACTCTTCTCCTAGCTCGGTTACGATAAAGTCTTCACTCGACTTTAGGTGAGGGTAATCTTCAGAGTATGTTTCTATTACGATCTGAGCTAGTATGCTTAGGAACTCGTCTTCTATTCCTATCAGTTTTCCGTGTCTGATAGCTCCTCTAATGACTCTCCTTAAAACGTATCCTTGCTCCACATTCAAAGGAACTATTCCTTCGGCTAGAAGAAAAGTGGCTGCACGAGAATGATCACATATTATTCTGACGCTTCTAATCTGATTTTCAGGGATTTCATAGGGGATTACTCCATTACCAGCAAGTTCTATAATTTTTTCAATTAAGGGAGCGAATATCTCGGTCTCATATACGTTATCCTTTCCCTGTAAAACCGCGACTGTTCGCTCAACCCCCATCCCCGTGTCAACGTTCTTCTGTTCAAGCAGTTCATACTCTCCGTCTGAGGTTCTATTGTACTCCATGAAGACATTGTTCCATATCTCATTGAATTTTCCGCAGGAGCAACCAGGCTTACATTCACTTCCGCACGGCTCTTTACCCGTGTCATAGAACATCTCGGTGTCAGGTCCACATGGCCCAGTGCTGCCTATGGGGCCCCACCAGTTATCCTCTCTAGGCAGATAGAATATTCGATCTTTGGGGACTCCAAGTCCTTCCCATATCTTCGCGCTTTCTGTGTCTCTTGGTGCTTTTTCGTCTCCTTCGAAGACTGTGACACTTAGCTTATTTTTATCGATATTGAGCCATTCTTTGCTCGTGAGAAACTCGTAGCTCCACGGAATTGATTCTTCCTTGAAGTAGTCTCCGAGAGACCAGTTTCCCAGCATCTCAAAGAAGCTCAGGTGGAAACTATCCCCCACTTCATCGATGTCGCTAGTTCTGAGGCATTTCTGTACGTTTACGAGTTTTTTCCCACTTGGATGCGGTTGACCCAGTAGGTATGGTACAAGTGGGTGCATCCCAGCTGAGATGAATAATGCGGTTGGGTCGTTTTCTGGTATAAGAGATGCGTTCGCAATTACTTTATGTCCGTTTTTTTGGAAAAACTCCAAGTACATCTTTTTCAATTTGTCAGAACTAATCAATTAAACCACCTTAGTTGCATTTGTAAATCATTTAAGGATATCTTAGGCACATAAACGAGATGTAAGCTATCTGTTGGTATCTGCATACGGTCAGGCTCCTAAAACTAGGATAGGGTGGATATACCTAAAAGAAACTTGGGGAGACTTAGCCGAAGAGGGCGCCGAGACCCTGCAGGTCTTCCTCTTCCTTCTTCTCCTCTTCAGGCTCCTCAGCGGGAGCGGCCTCCTCCTCAGCGGCTGCCGGAGCAGCGGCGGGGGCGGCGCCGGCCGTGAAGACGGGCGCCTTGAGGGCCTCATCGATGTTGATGTCTGAGAGGGCGGCGACGAGGGCCTTGACCCTTGTGGGTTCAGGCTTGAGTCCCGCCGCTGTGAGCGTGCCTGTGATGGCTTCCTCTGTGATCTTCTTGCCTGCGCTGTGTAGGAGCATAGCGGCATACATGTATTCCATACTTTTCACCTCTATTGATAGTCTGTCCTATCGGACTGCTATATGACAACCACACCCCCTATTTTTATTCTTTCCGTTTTTGCCGTCGCCCAGGCGGGCAACCGTTTAATCCCTCTGAAACCCATGGCTACCCGTGGTCGTATGGTTAAACTGATCAAGCGCAAGGAGAGGGATCAGCTCACCGCCAAGGATAACTCCACCCTCAACCCCTACACCCCGTCAGTGGCCAGGGTCAGGCCCGGGGAGACTGTGGATGTGGAGACCTGGGACGCCTACGGCGGCGTTGTGTCCCCCACCCAGAGCTTCCAGGACGCGGCCGAGAAGGGCCTCGTGGGCGCCTTGAACCCGGTGACAGGCCCCATATACGTGGAGGGGGCTGAGCCCGGTGACACCCTTGTCGTGGAGCTCCTGGGCATCGATCTCCCCCAGTGGGGCGCCGCCAGCATCATACCCGGCTTCGGGGCACTGGAAGGCTGGCTGAACCTCATGGAGCCCAGGACCAAGGTCTGCGCCATCAAGGACGGTAAGGTCCTCTACGAGGCGGACCACGGCAAGGTCCTGGAGATTCCCGTCGACCCCTTCATAGGCACCATAGGCGTCTCCCCGGCTCACGAGGCCATCCAGACCCTGGCGCCTGGCCCCCACGGAGGCAACATGGACTGCCCCGACATAAAGCCGGGGAACCGACTCAGCCTGCCCGTGTCCCAGAGGGGCGCCCTCTTCGGCCTAGGCGACGTACACGCCGTCCAGGGCGACGGCGAGATATGCGGCACAGCCATCGAGGTGGAGGCCACCGTGAAGCTTAGGTTCAGCGTAGAGCACAAGACCATAGCCTGGCCCAGAGTAGAGAGCACCTCAGAGATCATGGCCGTGTGCAGCGCTAGGCCCCTGGAGGACGCGGCCCGCCTGGCCTACCGTGAGCTCATCCACTGGATGACTGACTACGGGTGGAGCAGAGACGACGCTTACATGTTCCTGAGCCAGGCCGCCAAGGCAAGGGTTGCCCAGATAGTGGACCCCCTCTACACGGTGGTTGCTAAACTGGATAAAAGGTACCTGGAGGGCTAGCCTCTCATCTCTCTCAGGGTCTTGACCCAGTGGCCCTCTCCCTTGAACACCTTGGAGAGGCGCCTTATCTCGTCCTCGTAGGTCTCGAACTCCTCGTCGCCGTCCAGCACCATGAGCAGTAATTTGCCCTTGCCGTGGCGGACGCAGGCGAACCTGTATCCCCCGGCCCCCGCCCTGATGTCCTCAGCCTTCTTGCTCTCGGCCAGCTTGAACAACTGGTCTATGACTCCCTCGCTGAGGGCCTCAGGCGCGTCCCAGCCCTGAGGATAGGTGTGCGTCTTGTCGCCCAGGAAGCTTCTCACTACCAGGACCAGTCGGGTGTCCCTGAGCGTTGGCTGAGCCGCGGTCTCCCCGTCCAGGGCCTCCAGCACGAGCCTGGGCCTGTCGTTCGATGCCAGCTTGCCTATGTGCTCCTTCCTGAGCCTCACATAGTCCATGGGGTCCAGGTTGTCCCCCATGAAGAGCTCGTCCAGCTCGTTGAGCCTGTTCAGGGTCTCCCGGGCCTCAGCCACTGAGCCGTCGTGGGCGACGGTCAACGTCCTGAGGGGAGCCTCAGTTGCCTGGCTCTGGGCCTTCATGGTGAGCTCGGTCTTCCAAGCCTCCACGCACACTTGGCACGTCTGGAGGGGCAGCTCCTGGGTAGGGAATGGGCAGAGTCTTCCTTGTACGAAGACGCACAGCTTCTGCCCACTCATCCCCAGTCCTCTCAGTAGTCCCTTACCTCTACCAGGCAGGTCTCATAGTTCAGCACGATGTTGGGTATCGCGAACAGCACCCTGATGTCCACCGGCCCCGGGTAGCCTGGGCCTGTAGTGCTGTTGTACTCGTAGAAGAAGAACATCTCCTCGCCTGCTACGGGGAAAGTTCTCCAGCTCACCAGGTTCCCTGTTCCCGCCTTGTACTGTATCAGTGACCCGGTACCCTGACTAGTCAGTATGTTTCCGTCTACATCCATGGGCTGCACGGTCACGTTGGCGTCCTGGGTCCCTGCGCTCAGAGTGAAGGTTATGAGTATCTTGTTCTTGCCCAGGGGCCTGGACCTGAAGTTGGATATGGCTCTATCAGATTCAGTCGTCGTGGCCTCGTAGAATTCGGCCACCTGTTGTAGGGGGGTGAGGGTGAAGGCCTGGGTGTAGGTCACCCCGGCCATGGCTAGGAGAAGTACCATCAGGGCGATGTTTCGTCTCTTCATCTTCTTGATCCTCTTTACAGACCATTAATCTATACTTGTTTATCACTTTAATCTGTTAACGAGCGTAAACCTGTGGTAAACTACTGGTATATCGATGTATGACGATGGTTATGGCCCCCGGAAATTAACATAAAAGTGTTAAAAACCACATTCATCACACAGGCGTTAAATCACCTAAAAAATACGAAAAACCTGCAGACAGCTGCGTCTACCAGCCCCCTGAACCCACCGAGGCGCATCTCCCTCCGTCCTCCGTGCGCCTAAACCCTTTTATTTTAATTCTGAGGTTATGAGTTGCTGAAACCTACAGGAAAAGGCTAGGTATATATGCCGGAACCCTGTATGGTTCAAGCATCTGGGAAGAAGGAAAATGACAACCGCATACGACATACCGGCGGACGTGCTGATAGAGAAGCTGTCAGGCTACATCAAGGAGAACGTCAAGGAGATCCAGCCCCCCGAGTGGGCGGGCTACGTCAAGACGGGGAGCCACGTGGAGAGGGTCCCCCAGAACCAGGACTGGTGGTACATCAGGTCAGCGTCCCTCCTCAGGAAGCTCTACATGAACGGCCCCGTGGGCGTCTCCAGGCTCAGGAAGGAGTACGGCGGAAGGAAGAGGGTGGGCATGAGGCCGGCCCACTTCGCCAAGGCCGGCGGCAACATCATCAGAACCATCATGCAGCAGCTGGAGCAGGCTGGCCTAGCCCAGAAGGACAGCAACAAGGGCAGGGCCGTGTCCAAGAAGGGCCGCAGCCTGCTGGACGCCATGAGCACCCAGATAAAACGTGACCTGGACCGGGAGCGTCCAGAGCTCAAGGATTATTAGTGAACTCAGATGTCTTCGGATGAGGAACTTGAGAAGCTTAGGCAGCGTAGGATAGCCGAGCTTCAGGCACGGGGGGCCCAGCAGGAGCAGTCGGCTCAGGCCCAGGCGGAGGCCCAGAAGGAGGCCGTGCTGCGCAAGATCCTCACACCCGAGGCTAGGGCGAGGCTCCAGAACGTGAAGCTGGTGCGGCCGGACTTCGCAGCCCAGGTTGAGCTGCAGCTCATCCAGGTGGCCCAGACCGGGAGGGTGCCGCTGCCCATCACCGATGACTTATTAAAGAAGCTGCTGGCTGAGTTACAGAGCCAAGTAGCTAAGAGGGACATAAACATCAGGAGAGTATGAATGTGGCACGGAACAAACACCTCGCATACAAGCTACGCCTCGCCAAGGCGGGGAAGTCCAAGAAGAGCGTCCCGGCCTGGATCATCGCCAAGACCAGGGGCGACGTCAGGTGGAGCCCCAAGAGCAGGCGCAACTGGCGCGTCCGGAAGCTCAGATTATAGGAGATTGAGGCATGTCTGAACTGGAAAGAGTCTACACGGTCCCTCTGGGAAGGGCATGGATCGCCCCGGGCTACCGCAGGGCCGAGAAGGCCATGACGGTGCTCAAGAACTTCACCAAGCGCCACATGAAGCCCACCGAGATCATCATCGACCCCACCGTCAACGAGGCCATATGGGCCAGGGGCATATACCACCCGCCCAGGAAGATCAGAGTCAAGATGAACCGGGACGGCGAGGGCGTCGTCACAGTCACCATGGCGGAGGCGGCGGAGTGAGCGTCAAACAGTTCAGGGTCTGGGGTGAGGTCAACAAGAAGACCTTCTTCGAGCCCCTCACCTTCGACAAGGTTGTGGCCGCCACCAAGGAGGAGCACGCCCTGGAGAACGTCTACGCCGACATAGGCAGCCGCCACAGGGCCAAGCGCCACCAGATCACCATCCACGGCGTAGAGGAAGAGAAGCCCGAGGAGTAGCCCCAGGTGTCCCAGGAACAGGAGAAGCAGCTGCGCCGCCTCGTATCCGAGATCAGGATGATGGAGGGCACGGCCCAGGTCCTGGAGCAGAGGCTACAGATTCTCAACGCAACCATCGCGGAGCTGCGTCTCGCCCAGGGCAGCCTGGGGGAACTGAGGAACGTGGAGCAGGGCAGCAGCCTCCTGGTGCCCGTGGGAGGCGGCGTCTTCATGAACGCCAGCCTGGGGGACATAGGCAAGGTCATCGTGGGCATCGGCGCCGACGTCTCCGTGGAGATGGAGTACGATAAGGCCGTGGAGGACATAGGCGTGAGGCTCCAGGAGATGGAGAAGGCCCAGGAGTCCGTGCAGGAGCAGATGGGCCAGGTCCTGGGCCAGCTGGAGACCCACAACAGAATGGCGGAAAGGTTATCAGTGGAGATCCAGAACGCCATTCAGGGTGCAAAGTAGTTGTTTGAGAAGCTCCGCCAGGGCCTCAAGGGCATTGTAGAAAGGATCAGCAGCTCTGGGCTCACCGAGAAGGACCTGGACCCGGCGCTGTGGGATCTGCAGCTTCACCTCATAGGGAACGACGTGTCCGTGGAGGTGGCTGAGAGGGTGTGCGCGGAGCTGAAGCAGCGGCTTCTGGGCGCTGAGGCACCCAGGTTCGGGGACAGGTCCAGGCTCGTCCGGGAGGCCCTCAGGGAGTCCATCGCGGCGGTGCTCAACGGCCAGCAGGGAGTGGACCTCATCCAGTTGGCCTCCGAGTACCGGAAACGGGGTGAGCCTCTCAGCGTCATGTTCGTAGGCATCAACGGCACCGGAAAGACCACCACCATAGCCAAGGTGGCCAGGCTCCTCATGGACAAAG
This sequence comes from Candidatus Bathyarchaeota archaeon, assembly GCA_043826455.1. Lineage (GTDB taxonomy): Archaea > Thermoproteota > Bathyarchaeia > TCS64 > TCS64 > RBG-16-57-9. The sequence goes on along the minus strand of JBDRQD010000046.1, from coordinate 29,749 downwards.
GGTACACCGTGGTGCTGGCCTCCGGGGACACGTACCGGGCCGGGGCCATAGAGCAGCTGGAGGAGCACGGAAGGAGGCTGGGGGTCCGGGTAATTCGCCACAAGTACGGCTCCGACTCGGCTGCCGTGGGCTTCGACGCCGTCCAGCACGCCAGGGCCCAGGGAATAGACGTGGTGCTCATAGACACGGCGGGCAGGATGCAGACCAACAGGAACCTCATGGACGAGCTGCAGAAGGTGAAGCGCGTCGTCCAGCCCAGCCTAACGATAATGATACTGGACAGCCTCATAGGGAACGACGCCACCGAGCAGGCCATGACCTTCAACAGGGCCGTGAGCTTCGACGCGGCCATCCTCACCAAGGTGGACGCCGACGCCAAGGGGGGCAGCAGCCTCAGCGTCAGCTACCTCACCGGCAAGCCGGTGATCTACGTGGGGGTGGGCCAGGGCTACGGGGACCTCCAGGCCTTCGACGCGGGCTGGTTCGCCGAGAGGCTCCTGGCTGATACGTAAACTTTAACTAGGAACCATTGATCGATAGGGTGACAGGTATGCCGTTTAACGAGTTCCTCCAGTCCGCGGACAGGCTCCTCAGGACGCTGACAAGGCCCGACTGGAAGACGTACTGGATGAGCATCAAGATAGTCTTCGCGGGGATAGGCGTTCTGGGGGCGGTGGGCTTCCTCGTAAGGCTGCTGTCCGTGACCCTGCAGGGCGGGCTCTGAGCCTAAGGCGTATCCAGGGTGTCCTCTTTGTCGTAGCTGTACCTCACGTAGAAGAGGTACATGAGGACGAGCACGAAGCCTGTGGCTATGGCGAAGATCTCCTCGAACTCGAGGAACAGGATCGATAAGTCGGTGGTGCGCTCCTGTATAAGGGAGAGTAAAGCGTGGATGCCCATGTTTTCACCAGTCAACGTATCATCCTTGAGGTGTTTAATATTTGTATCCACCGGGGAAGCTTTGAGCAATATTAATATCTTTGGGGCTCATCAAGGATGGTGCATCGTGAGTGGTCTAATTGTCCGAAAAAGCGGTGAGAACGTCCCTGTACGCGGTGAAGGTGACCAACGGCCAGGAGAGGACAGTCTCCCTCATGCTCGCCGACAAGGCGAAGGTTGAGGGCCTGCCCATAGCTGCCATACTGGCGCCCGCCGAGCTGAAGGGGTACATCATCATAGAGGCCGAGAGGCCCCACATAGTGGACGAGCTCATCAGGGGGATGCGCCACACCCGGGAGAGGGTGCAGGGCACCATCAGCCCCGAGGAGGTGGACCACTACATCGAGACCAAGCCAGTGGTCGAAGGCTTAGAGGAGGGGACCCTCGTGGAGGTTATCGCGGGGCCCTTCAAGGGAATGCAGGCCCGGATCGTACGTGTTGACGTCGGCAAGGAGGAGGTCACCATCGAGATACTGGAGGCCGCGTTCACTCTGCCTATCACGGTACACGCTGACTACGTAAGAGAGCTAAAAGGAATGAAAAGTTAATGGTCGAGAAATCCTTCAACTTCATCGTCAACGGCGGCAAGGCCACGGGCGGCCCGCCCATCGGCCCCGCCCTGGGGCCCATGGGCGTCAACATCATGGCCATCGTCAACGAGATCAACGCCCAGACAAAGGAGTACGACGGGCTGCCGGTGCCGGTGGACGTCGTAATAGACACCGATACCAAGAAGTTCACCGTAAAGGTGGGCATGTTAACCACGTTCGCCCTCATCAGCCAGGCTGCGGGCCTGGAGAAGGGCAGTGGCACACCCAACACGGCCTACGTCGCCAACCTAACCATGGATCAGCTGATAAGCATAGCCAAGAAGAAGCGGGCGGGACTATACGCTGCCAGCCTCAAGACCGCTGTGCGAGAGGTTCTGGGGACGTGCCAGAGTGCCGGCGTCACCGTCGAGGGGAGACCCGCCAAGGAGGTCCAGATGGCCATCAAGGCGGGGGAGTTCGACGAGAAGCTGGCGGAGGCATAAACAACCTTTAAATTGTATCTAAGGTGAGATTGAGAGGAACTCAAAATGTCGCTCCCAAAGAACAAGATAACGGAAGCCATCGAGAAGGCGAGGGAGGCCAGCCCTGCAAGGAACTTCCAGCAGAGCTTCGACCTCGCCATCAACCTAAGGGAGCTCGACATGAACAGGCCTGACCAGAGAGTTAACCTGCGGTTCACCCTACCCAACGGTGTGGGCGCCCGCAAGGTACTGGTGTTCGCCTCGGGCGACCTAGCGCTGAGAGCAAGGAGGGCAGGAGCGGATGCAGTTGTAGAGCCCGCTGAACTTGATCAGCTTGCGACGGACAAGAAGGCAGCCAAGAAGGCCCTTCAACCTTATGACTCGTTCGTCGCGGAGGCACCCATGATGCCTACAGTAGGTCGCGTTGCTGGACCCATCCTGGGCCCCAGGGGCAAGATGCCCACCCCTGTGCCGCCCCAGGCACCGATAGACAGCATACTCGAGCGCGAGCGCAGAACCGTGGTCCTGAGGAGCAGGGACAAGCCCTTCATCCACTGCATAGTGGGGAAGGAGGACATGAGCGACGAGGAGGTCGCCCAGAACATAGAGGCCGTGGTGCAGAACGTGACCAAGGCCACCAGGAGGGGCTTCGCCAACGTGCGCAGCATCTACCTGAAGCTGACTATGGGCGACGCGGTGAAGGTTTACTAGGTGAATGCCATGTCGAGTCACATTCCACAGGAGAAAACGGAGACGGTTCAGGAGACTGTCGAGCTTCTCAAGGGGTACGACGTCATAGCCGCCGCCGACCTGAACAAGGTCAACAGCGGCATGCTCCAGGACATGAGGCGCCAGCTGAGGGGCCGCCTGGAGTTCAAGGTGCTGAAGAACACCCTCATGAGGATCAGCATGGAGGAGGCCGGCAAGAAGGGCGGGGACGGGTTCATGGAGATGGTCTCCGGGCCCAACGTGTTCCTGTTCACCAACGGCAACCCCTTCAGGGTGGCCATGGAGCTGGAGTCCAACAAGGTCAAGGTGTTCGCCAAGGCCGGGGACGTAGCACTCAACGAAATAACCATATCGGCGGGCAACACGGGGCTTAGCCCGGGCCCCCTCATCGGCAAGTTCGGCGCCCTGAGCGTCAGAACCAGGATAGAGGCGGGCAGCATCTGGGTAGTCCAGGACACCGTGGTGGTCAGGAAGGGTCAGGTTATAAACGATGACCTGGCTGACCTGCTGCAGCGCATGGGCGTCAGGGCCTCCGAGATGGGTCTACGGATCAAGGCTGTGTACGAGCGGGGTGAGATCATACCCGGCGACGCCCTGATCCTGGACCTGGGCGCCTACAGGAGGAACCTGGAGGCCGCCATAGGCAACGCGCTGAAGGTGGCCGTGGAGGCCGCGTATGTCACCCCAGTAACGGCGCCCACCATACTGGCGAAGGCGTTCCAGCAGGCCCGGGCGGTGGCCGTGGAGGCCGAGTGGCCCACACCGGACACCATCGAGCTGCTGGTGGCCAAGGCCAACGCCCAGGCCAGGAGCCTGGCCAGCAGGGTCGGCAAGAAGATGGCTCAGAGCTAGAAGCTCAACCCAACTTTTTTCATTTTTAGAGGATTTGGGTCACATTTCATATTATTGTGGGGTTAGGGTCCGAAGCCCGTATTTTAGGAGGTTTTTTCTTCCTAAAATCGATACCCCCCTACCTTTTTTCACATGTGCCCGCCCATAGGCTTCATGAGGCCCCTAAAATTCTTGTATTGTTGAAAATATTCGCCATTATATGATACCCCCCTACGTTTTTTCACATCAGGCTCTCCATTGCGCAGTGGTTGATGTGATTTTTGGGCCGGGTTTTTATATGGAATGGACGACGTTTTTGCATAGAATGGGATCGATAAGGCGTGTTTCCCGGGCTCCTTTTGGCCGGGGGCGGCCGTTCACGGTTCACCTGCTCTACCCCCCTGTCTCTGTCTGGGGCTCCGGTGCTGACATGGTGGGCGTATCGTTAGTTAGGTGGCCTATCCCGTACCAGCCGGGATAAGGCGGAAAAAAAATTCCATCTTATATTCTGTGCTTTTCCTCAGTGAAATGCCTCATTCGTTTTTTCACGGTCTGCTTGTCTCTACGAGCACGCGGAGGCGTCAGGAATAACTGAGACCGGTGCCGACGGGAAAAGCGTTGCTCGGTATCCTCTTTATTGCATCCTGCACCCATTACTATTGTATGAACGATTCTGATCCTCTGGCGAAGTACAGGGACAGGAGAGACCTCTCCGAGAGCCCCGAGCCTGCCGGTGAGGTGGCTGAGGGCGCCGAGAAACCCATGTTCGTGGTCCAGAAGCACGCCGCCAGCACCCTCCACTACGACCTCCGGCTGGAGTCGGGGGGCGTCCTGAAGAGCTGGGCCGTGCCCAAGGGGCCCAGCATGGACCCCAAGGTGAGGCGGCTGGCCGTGCCCACGGAGGACCACCCCATGGCCTACGCGGGGTTCGAGGGGGTAATCCCGGAGGGCCACTACGGGGCGGGAACGGTGATAGTCTGGGACCGGGGCACCTTCGCCAACATGAAGGAGGGTAAGGGCTTCGCTGAGAGCCTGGAGGAGGGCCACGCCACCATACGGCTGGACGGTGAGAAGCTCCGCGGGGGCTTCGCCCTCATCAGGACCGGCGGGGGCGGCAGGCCCAGGTGGCTGTTCTTCAAGATGAAGGACGGTGAGGCTAGGCCAGGCTCGGACGTGGCGGAGGAGATGCCCAACTCGATGGTGTCGGGGCGCAGCTTGGAGCAGGTGGCCGCGGAGGAGGAGCCCGCCGACCTGGAGGACTTCGCCTAGGCGTTAAATATTTGAGGGCGGTTCATGGTGCCATGGAGTTCACGGTAGCTCAGAGCAGCGTGCAGGCGGGTGACCCCCACATCTGCAGCGACAGCAACGCCAGGAACAACATAGTGTACTCGGTGTACGAGGCGCTGGTCACCCGGAACAAGGCCGGGGGCTTCAGCCCCTGCCTGGCCAGGAGCTGGGGCGTCGAGCAGGACGGCCTGACATGGCTCTTCCAGCTCCGGGAGGGCGTGAGGTTCCACAGCGGAGATCAGCTCAAGGCTTCGGACGTCGTGGCGTCCCTGAGGCGCGTCGTCGACCCGTCCATCGGGGGCGCCTACGGCACCCAGGGCGTCTACGCCGGCTACATAGGTGACGCCGAGTTCGAGGCCGTCACGCGGGACGTGGTGAGGATCAGGACAGGTGAGCCCATGGCCGATCTCCTGGACCTGCTCTCGGAGATGCCCATAGGCCCCGAGGATGAGCTGGACCGGCTCCCCCGGGAGTACGTGGGCACCGGTCCCTACCTAGTGGGGTCGGCTGGCCGCGACGAGCTTGTTCTGGAGGCCTTCAGGGGGTACTGGGGCGGGTCTCCTAAGGTTGAGGCGTTGACGTGGCTTGCAGAGCCTGACCCCATTATGAGGGCCCAGATGGTTTTAGATCGGGAGGCCGACATAGCGTGCATGGTTGGAGCCGAGGGTAAACGCCTGGCGGGGGCGGAGGGGGCCCCCGTGGCCGAGCTGGACAGCGGCCTCTGCATCATCTTCATGCTCAACTGTTTCAAGGGGCCCTGCGTGGATGGCCGCGTCAGGCAGGCGTTGAACTACGCGCTGGATGTGCCGGGGATCATCAGCCGGGTGAAGCGGGGGGAGGCGACCCAGCTATCTGGTTATCTCACTGCTCACCACTATGGGTATGACCCTGAGACGCCGCCCTACGGCTTCGAACCGGACCGGGCTTGGAGGCTTCTGACCGAGGCTGGGTACGGTGACGGGCTGAGGCTTGTGATGGATGTGCCCACCTCGATGCCCGATGAAGCACTCCAGCTTGCTGCGGCCATGGAGAGGATGTACGGGGCAGTGGGTGTGGAGGTGGAGGTTAAATGCCACGGGGACCGGCCAGCCTACGCTGAGATGGTTCGGGATAAGCGGATCGGCGACATGTGCTGCTTCGACTCCAGCCCCCGCAGCACCTTCAGGGTGCTCAGGGAGAAGCTACACTCAGCCTTCAAAGGCCCCTGGTGGGAAGGGTACAGTAGCCCGGAGGTGGATCGCATGGCCGGGGAGGCTCAGAGGACCTTCGACGACGGCGCCCGGCAGCGGATTTATCGGAGAATATTCAGGGCTGTGAGAGATGACGCCCCCTGGGTGTTCCTCTACCGACCCACTTACCACTGGGCCCTGGGGAGGAGTGCCGAGGGGTGGAGGCCGGGCCCGGACGGTTTGGTGCTGATAAGGTGAGGAGGGGGCCCGCGGCCCTAGGGGCGAGCCACGAGTGGTCTCGCCGCTCTAGTGTGGCGCGGGGTTTCTGTCCTCGGTGGCTGGTCCGGGCCCCCTTTTAACAATGTTATGGATCGGTGTTCCATTATTCGCCGTAGGGCTTGGTGAGGAACTCCAGGAGCTCTATGACGTAGCCTGAGGGGTCCCAGGTGAGGAAGCCCCTCATGTGGATGCCGTCGGCTTCCTTGGGCGGGTGGTTGGTCTTGACGCCCTTCTCTGTGAGCCTCCTGTGCCATGCGTCTATGTCCTGCACCATGATGCTGAGCATGACGGGCTTGTCCTTTGAGGGTTTGAGGTAGCCGTGTTCGCTGTCCACGAGGCCGATGTGGCTGTCTGCTCCGGCCTTGTATATCTTTACCCAGTCCCGGTTCATTACGGGTTGGAGGCCGAGGACGTCGCGGTAGAATTCGCTGGCCTTCTCTATGTTGTCGTGGTAGGTGAAGGTGATCATGCCTTCAATGCCTTTCATGGGTTGATACAGGAGTCAGGTAAAATAATTCTATGCCTTGTTACATGAAGCTCATACGTATACTATTTTGATGTGTATACCTGTGATCTAATAATATGGTTAAGGCTAGGGTTGTCTTCCCCTAGCGTAAATCGCCGAGTGCAATATGGAGCTTATCCCCATACCTACATTATTTTTAATCGGGTTTAAAGTCACTTTGAAATTCTTATGGAGAAGTCTGTCATATTCACCTAATTTGCCATTTACCTCATCCCGTAGCTTCTCAACCACTCCATCTACACTCTGATCCAGCTCTGCGTCCAGAACCCTAATGAGCCCTCCCAAGTGAGTCATGCGGAAAGAGACCTCGCGTCCCTCAATAGCGACCTTCTCAGCCACCGTAGCCTTACGGTTATGGACGCTATCGTCAAACCTTAACGTCGGGTTGCTGACATTAGTGTACTTCTTGATGAGTGGCTCCATCATCTCCTCAATCATCAGCTTGAATGGGGACGCCACCCTCAGACGGGGCAACGCCTCTCTCCAGACTCCAAGCATGAAGCTTTCCACATCCGTCACAACGCTTTGAGCGTACTTTAAGGAGTCCCCGACTGGTTCATCCGTAGGAGTATCATCCCACATCCTAGGGTCGTACCAGAATGTGCACTCAGGTATCATCATAAACATGTGGGGATTCCGCATCTGCCCATACTCGTAAATGTAACACCCCTTAATGGGCTCAATGTTCGTGTTCCCCTCAGCCCATTGACGCAGGTAACCCCTCGCAACGGTCAGGTAATATGCCTTACTCACTCCCGGAGCAATCGTGGTACCCGGCCTCTTCCTTGGGAAGATGTTGAACCTCCTCGCTGACTCCCAGAGGTGAACATACAGCTCAGGGCAAGCATGGGGAACCTGATAGGTGACTCCACCCCATTTCATCATGTGGAGGCTGCTGACGAAGTGGAAATCTATCCTATCCATGAGGTTCATCAATGCACGAGTCTCAGCAACCGGGCTGTTCAAGTCCAGTGGCCCAAATCTGAAGGGAAAGCACCACTCAGGAGTCATGTTGGTCGGCGTCCTATAGTAGTTCAGACTGAAGTTCATCGGTGTATGGGGGCCGAGTTGGAATCCCTCGTTTAGCCTCGCTCCATCTGGGTCACTACACCCGATCAAGTACCAGGTGTAGTCGAGCTCCCCCCTGATCTCATCATCCTCGGCTAGCCTACAGGCTAGGTAGTCGATGAGGTTCCCACCGTAGGGTTCCTCGCTGTTCGGGAAGCCGTGGATCAATGCGTTGTACTTGCCATCGCCCACCTTCAGGCAGTCGATGGTCTCGCCCTGTGTCGACTTACCGAGATTCATTAACTTCACCTTACCAGGGTACTTATCCGCGATCTCTGTACTCCTCTTATGGAGCTCGTCAACTGTGTAGTACCTGGTCCAATCAGGGATAATCCCGAGAAAATCGGTTAGATCAATCATAGCAAAAACAAGTTAGCTTTCGTATTTATGCCATTATGCGAGTGCATACAGTTAATGGCGGAGGGGTAGACAAGGTCCTCAAACAGCTGAAAGGCCAGCCCCCTCAAACCTTATCTCCCCCCACAACCAAACATCAAACATGGAGCACACGATCACCCAGTGGCTCTGCCCCTACTGCGGCGCCAGCATCAGAAGCGACCTCGCCGCGGGGCCCCACCCCCTCACAGGCAAACGCTACTGCCCCGGCTGCGGCCAACAGCTGTGGACCAGGTGCAAGTGCGGCCAAAGCCTCAAGTTCGACGACAAGACATGCCCAGGGTGCGGAGCCCCCAACCCCATACACTACAAAGGGTGAGGCCGGGCCTCACCCCACCGTTTTTTCAGCCAGCTCCGGCCTGTGGTTGGTGCCCTTGAACTGGCTCATGTACAGGTGGTAGTAGAAGCCCCGCGCCGCCAGCAGCTCATCGTGGGTCCCCCGCTCAATGATCTCACCCCGGTTGATGACCAGCACCAGGTCAGCGTTCCTGATGGTGCTCAGCCTGTGGGCTATCACGAAGCTGGTCCGCCCCTTCATCAGGTTCAGCAGCGCCTCCTGTATCTGCCGCTCCGTACGCGTATCCACGCTGCTCGTGGCCTCGTCCAGCACTAGGATAGCCGGGTCAGCCAGGATCGCCCTCGCTATACTCAGAAGCTGCCTCTGCCCCTGGCTAAGGTTGCCGCCCCGTTCACTCAGCTCCGTCCTGTACCCCCGGGGCAGGCGCCTGATGAACCCATCCGCGTTAGCCAGCCTCGCAGCGGCCATGACCCCCTCCTCGGTGGCGTCCAGGCGCCCGTACCTGATGTTATCCATCACCGAGCCGCTGAACAGGAACACGTCCTGCAGCACTATGCCCAGCTGCCGCCGGAGGTCATCCTTCCTGATGTGTCTGACGTCCACGCCGTCGATGCTGATGCTGCCCCCCTGGATATCGTAGAACCGGGTGAGGAGGTTAACTATCGTAGTCTTACCCGCCCCCGTGGGCCCCACTAGGGCTATTGTCTGCCCAGGCTCAGCCCTGAGGCTCACATGCCTCAGCACGGGCACGCCCTCAACGTACCCGAAGTCCACGTCCCTGAACTCCACAGCCCCCTCAAAGTCCTCGAAGCCCGCGGCGTCCTCCGCGTCAACGATCTCCGGATCGGTGTCCAGCACCTCGAATATCCTCTCGGAGCCGGCCAGGGCTGACATGATGTTGTTGTAAAGGTTGGCTATCTGCCGGAGGGGGTCAGCGAACCTGCGGCTATAGGCTATGAAGGCCGCGATGGTGCCCACCGTAGCCAACCCGCTGAGGGCCATCCAGCCTCCTAGACCCGCCACGATGGCGATGTTTGTGTTGCTCAGGATGCCCATCATGGGGGGCACCAGCATGGCGTAGGTCATGGCCTTTATCCCCATCTCCTTCACCCTCCTGTTAGCCTCGGAGAACTTGGCCGTCACCGTGGCCTGCTGGTTGAAGGCTATGACCACCCGCTGGCCGCTCACCGTCTCCTGCATAACGCTGTTCATGGCCCCCAGGTTCACCTGGAGCCCCATGAAGCTCTCCCGGGTCCTCTTACCCACCACCGCCGTGAAAACCGTCATCAGCGGAAACACTATGAGGCTGGCCAAGGTAAGCCTCACGTTCAGCACCAGCATCAGCGCCAGGACCCCCACGATGGTAATCCCATTTGAAATGAGGCTAGTGACGTTCTGCGTCAAAGCCGAGCTAATGGCGTCAATGTCGTTGGTGAGCCTGCTCATCAGGTCCCCCGCAGGGTTCCTGTCGAAGTAGCCTAGGCTCAGGGTCTGCATGTGGTCGAAGAGCTCCTTCCTCATCTGCATCAGGCTCCTCTGGCTGATGCCCGCCGCGATCCAGCCCGCCGCCATGGACGCCGCGGCGCTGGCCACGTATGTCCCCGCCAGAAGCAGAGAGATGTCTAGTAGCCCCTCTAGGTCCCTCACCATGATGTACCTGTCTATGGCCACCCCCATCAGGTAGGGCCCCGCCAGGCCCAGGACCGTGCCCGCAACAGTGAGCAGGCCAATGGCGGCCAGGTGCAGCCTGAAAGGCCTCAGGTAGTCCAGAAGCCTCAGCAACGCGTTCCGTGGGTTCTTAGCCTTCTCCATGGCCCCCATGCCGCCCGGGCCGTGCCTGGGTCCCATGGGCGGCCTCCGCTGGCCGCCCTCGTCCTGGGGCCCGCCTCTGCCCTGTCTACTCATTGTGCAGCGCCTCCGTCGCCCAGCTGGCTATCATATATCTCCTTGTAGATGGGGCTCGTCTCCATGAGCGTGGCGTGGTCCCCCTCCGCAGCGATCCTGCCGTTGTCTAGGACCAGTATCTTGTCCGCCGTGAGAACCGTGCTTATACGTTGGGCGATGACGAAGCTGGTACGATCCCTCATGAGCTCCTCCAGAGCCCTCTCGATGAGTATCTCCGTCTCCACATCCACACTGCTCGTGCTGTCATCAAGAATCAGTATCTTAGGGTTCACCAGCAGAGCCCTCGCGATGGCGATCCTCTGCTTCTGCCCGCCGCTCAAGTTGACCCCCCGCTGCCCCACCATGGTGTCGTAGCCCTGGGGGAACCCGACTATGAAGTCGTGGGCTTGGGCCGCCTTGGCCGTGGCCACCACTTCCTCGTCGGTGGCAGAGCCTCGCCCGTACCTTATGTTGTCCCGTATGGTGCCGGTGAAGAGCACGGCCTCCTGTAGGCTGATGCCCATGGCGCCCCGGAGGCTATCCAAGGTGATGTCCCGGACATCCACGCCGTCCACTGTCACCCTCCCCGATGAGACGTCATATAACCTGGGTATCAGGTTGATGAGGCTTGACTTGCCGCTGCCCGTGGACCCCAGAATGGCCACCCTCTGCCCCGGCTCAGCCGTGAAGGACACGTCCTGGAGCACCGGGTCACCGCCGTCGTCCCTGTAGCTGAAGGTGACGTTCTCGAAGGCCACTCTGCCTGAGACATTCTCGAAGGGCGCCGCGTCGGGCCTGTCCCTGATCCCCGGCTCCGCGTCCATGATCTGCATGATCCTCACCGCCGAAGCGTTGGCCGCCGATATCTGGCCCGCCATCATGGCCAGCATGATCACCGGGAACATGGTGCTCATCAGGTAGTTGGTGAAGGCCATGATCTCCCCCACCGTGGCCGTCCCTAGGCTGACCTGGACGCCGCCGTAGTAGATGAGGGCCACCCCCGCCAGGTTCATGATGGCCATGATGAGGGGGAAGAAGACGCTCAGGAGCTGGGTCACCCGCACCGATGTGCTGGTGAGCTCATAGTTGGCCCTGTTGAATCTGGCCCCCTCGTAGTCGCGGCGCACGAAGGCCTTGACCACCCTGATCCCTGAGATGTTCTCCTGGAGCACCTGGTTCAACGCCTCAAGCTTCTCCTGGACCTTGGTGAACAGAGGCTCTATCCACCTTATGAACAGGGTAACCAGGACGATGACCACCGGAAGCACAGCCAGCATAGAGGTAGCCAGCGTGGGGTTGGTGACGTACATTATGGTGACGCTGCCCACGAACATGAGGGGCGCCCGGGTGAACATCCTGAGAGCCATCAACACTATCATCTGGATCTGGTTGATGTCGCTGGTCAGCCTGGTCAGAAGTTGCCCCGTCTGGAACTCGTCCAGGTTGTCGAAGCTGAAGGTCTGTATCTTCCTGAAGAGCCCCTCTCTCAGGTCGGCCTCCATGCCCCTGGCCGCCCTGACGGCGTATACAGTGTTGGCTATCATGAACACGGCGCTGAGGAGGCTGGCCCCTATCATGAGGAGGCTGGTCCACAGGATGACTCCTATGTCCATCTTGGCGACGCCGTCGTCCACTATGACCTGGACGAGCCTGGGGATGGATAGGTCGGTGACCACCACCAGCCCCAGTAGGACAGTGGCCAGCACGGCCTCCCGTTTGTAGGGTGAGAGGTAGCTTAACGCTCTGCGGAGGGCATTCATCTTTAGGCCTCTATCAGCGAAAGCTCCTCGACGGCCCTGTCCAGGGTCATCTTCAGCTTTCCGGTTATCTCCCGATTTCCCCTGTTCCTGGAGTATATGGTCTCGAAGGTGTCCAGGAGCCCAGCGAAGCTCATGTAGAGGTCCTCAGGCATCTCCATGTGGAGCCTCCAGTATATCTTCCGAATGGACTTGTTTCTGCTCCTCATGTGCTGGCTGTGCTCAGCCAGCTCATCCGTCTCCTTCAGGCCGGCGTCAGTTAGAGTGAAGCGTTTGACGCTGGGATCCTTATCCTCGTGGGGCCTAATGAGCCCCTCATCCTGGAGCATGGACAGGAGCGGGTACACGCTGCCGGGGCTGGGCCTCCAGTCCGTGTACTCCTGTAGCTGGTCCATGATCTCGCTGCCGGACATGGGTGTCTGCCTCAGAAGCTGCAGGGTTATGTGGCGCAGGAACCCCTTGGGGACTCCTATTCTTCTTCCTAGTCCGCGGTGCATCCTCAAATGTTATCACTTCCGATATCGAATGCGATATGGTTTCGGATTACCTGTGGATGGCTACATATAAACGTGTTCAAAGAGGCTCTTAGGCGTTCTTTGAAGGCTACCTGCTTTTTCTCGCCCTGTCCCTGTGACGTTTTATGAAGTAGGTGAGCATCACCGAGGCGTAGGTGTACATGCTGAGGGCTACAGCGAAGTCGGGCTGATACATCAGAGACTTGTTGGGCAGGCTCATGTTCTGGTAGTTGTAGACGTATACGGCTGTTAGGGCGATGAAGGCTAGGGCGAGGGCCAGGGCCCTGCCACTCATGAACCGCCTGATCCATGGCGTCCTGGGCCTGGGGGCCACGTCCATGGCCTCGGGTTTAGGCTCCCCCGGGGGGAACGGGCACGCGTTCATGAACTCGGCTTCGATCATCCTGCGTCGTCCAACCCGAATATCTTTGTGGCGAGCCGGGTGGGGGTCCTCAGCTTGTCGGCGGCGGTGATGTCTACGCCCCGCTCCTGGGCCTCGTTCTCCAGGGTCGCCCTACAGCTGCTCTCCAGGTGGCACTCGCCGCACTTACCCTCGTAGAGGTACCAGACCTTGACGCCGTTGGTTTTGCTGAAGCTGACTACCACGGGGATCCTGTAGGCGGGGCTGTGGGCCTCCATGACACCCTCCACCAGGTTGATGGTGCTCGGCTCCAGGTGGTTGGCGTCCGCGGCCTCCAGGAAGGCCTGCTCAACCTTCTGGTCAATGATCTGGTACGCCTTGTGGATGGCCTGGCGGCTGACGCCCATCATGCGGCCTATCTGTGACTGGGTGTTGCGGCGGCGCCTGAGGTCCCAGATGTCCTGCTCCCTCTGGGTGAGGTAGCCTACTCTGAAGGTCAACCCTGCTCAGGTAAACGTGGGCGGGTTGACGATAAATGTTTTCTGGGGGCCCTGGGCTAGTGGACGTTATAAACCTGTGCCACTTATTCCAGGGTGATGAGGATTCTGGTGATTGTCTCCATCACTGGGTTGGACGGCGGCAAGATGGAGGAGAGGATGAGCTTCCTCAGGTCCATCGCGAGGGACGGGACCGAGGTGGAGTACCTTCAGGTGAGGGAGGGGCCTCCGGCCATCGAGTGCGCCGTGGATCATCTTCAGGCCGCGGCTGAGGTCATCAAGCATGTGGAGGCGGCTGAGGCTGATGGCTACGACGCGGTTATCAGCTGGTGTGGCGGTGACCCTGGTGTGGAGGAGGCCAGGACCCTGGTGGATATCCCCGTCATCGGGCCGGGGGAGGCCATGCGGCTGCTGGCGTCCATGGCGGGTAAGCGGGTGGGTAGGATTCGTCACCCGTTGCCGGTGCTCCGGCTCAGGGACGACCTGGATCTGACTTACAGGCTGACGGAGGAGGCTATCCGCGCCGCTGTTGCGGAGGGGTATGACTCCTTCTACCTGGACTGTCTGGGCATGTTCGGTATGGGGCGGCCTCTCCGGGAGAGGACGGGGCTGCCGGTGGTGGATGGGGGTGAGGCCAGCCTGAAGTTGGCGGAGGTGGCCGTGGAGTTGGGCCTGGGGCCTAGTAGGGTGGCGTATCCCAGGTATCCGCCGCCGCATAGGCTGTAGCCTCTGGTTTCTCTGGTATTCTTGGGGTTTGTTCCTAGTGGCTGGGAATTGTGTTGTGGGGGGGCTCAGGGTTTGTTACATATGGCATGTAATGAGGCGAATACGGGGGACTGATGACAGCTGCGTGGAAGAATGTGATAATTTTTCGGGTTGCATTTAGCTAACTAGAAGTAGTCTTTCATCATTCGGGTCATCCACTCGGGGATAGCGGCGTCTCTGCGGTCGTAGTAGGGTACGTAGGGTTTGATGTCGATGATGGGGGTGCCGTCCACGACGTCCAGGGCCCGGACCTTCAATGTGTTACCGGTGACCTCGACTATCTCGGCGGCTGTGACGCCTATCCTGTTGGGGCGGTGGCGGGCCCTCTGGGCGAAGATGCCGGTGAGGGGCATGTCGCTGCGCTCCTGGGGGCGGCGCCGGAGGTGCTTCTCCGGGTCCCACTCTGCCTTGTGGAGGTGGGTGAGGACGAGGACGTGGCTGAACTCTTCTAGGCCCTGGAGGCCGGGGGCGTACTCGGGCTCCAGGACGATCTCGGAGACGACATGGCCCCAGTTCATGTCCACGGCCTCGGTGACGGGTGAGCGGACGCGGCCTATGTAGACGAGCTCCATGAGGGGATGGAGTTGCTGAGTGATAAAAAGGGTGGGCTTGGTGTATTCTAAGTTTCAACTATAGATATATTTCCAGGCTGGGATTTATCAACGGTGGCCTGTTTGGAGCGGCTGCGCCTGGTCTACAGGATCGTTGTTGACCCCCTCGGCGCGTTCAGGTCGCTCAGGGATAGAGGCTTCAGGGACTCCCTGTGCCACGTCCTGACCATTGGGTGGGTCACTGCCCTCATCTCCGGTGTCCTCAGCCTCTACGGGGTGGACTACTCCAACCCCAGTAACGCGGGGGGTTCTGCACAGATCTTCGCGCCTTGGGCTCTTGAGACCCTGGGCTTGAAGGTGGGCGGCTTGGCTGAGGCCCTGTTCTTCGCAGGGTTCGTGATGGCGGGTTATCTGGTGCTGGCCGCGGTGAGCGCCCCCGTGTTGGCGTCGGCTGCCTGGCTCGTCATGGGGAGGCCCGCGTTCGGTGACTTTCAGAGGCTGTCCGCCGTGGCCGTGGTCTACGGTATGACGCCGGGGTTCCTCTTCGGCTGGGCTCCTAACCCCTTCTACGCTGTGGGTCTTTGGGCCACGGTGTGGCAGGGCCTGGCGGTCAGGGAGGTGTTCAGCCTTTCTTGGGGGAGAGCTGTGGTTGTTGTGCTTCTGTGGATTGTTGTGGTGGGGGTACTCCACGACCTTGCAGGGCTCCTGCTAAGTCTGGCTATGTGACCTCAATCGTTGAGTTGTATAAGTTTATATAACTGTATATTTTGTTGGGCTGTGATGAAGGTTCTGCACGAGCCCCGGCTGGACACTATACTCATGATTGAGAAAGCCATCATAGACGCGGAGGAGTACCCGACCAAGATGAAGCTGTGGAGGAGCCTGCCCAGGAAGGTCCAGTATCAGACCTTCAAACGGGTGCTGGATTACCTTGAGGCGTCCAACAAGATCATCTACGACGAGGACGGAGCCATAGTCTACACAGGGGTAAACAACGATAAGTTAAGGGCTCTCGTGGAGTCCGCCATAATAATAACTTAGACGTACCCGAACATTATTTCGCATTCCTTGTGAGACATAATTATACCTCTCTGGGCTTGAGCATCATTCTCTCTAGGTTCTCCCTGGTTAGCTCCATCTTCTCCGGGCACTCCCTGATCAGCGCCCTGCTCGCCCTTACCCTTCCAACCTGTCCATAGGCAAGCCTCACGATGGTCCCCGTCGGCTCGACCGCCCTAACGGCTGGGAGCACGTCCCCGTCGCCGCAGAGGAGCACGATCTTCTCCGCGGCCCTCTCCCAGGCGAGGGACATTAGCCTCACAGATATCTTCACGTCTACCTGTTTCTGGACCGGCACGGTGAACATCTCCCCGCACTGCGGGCACCTCCCGGGTCGGGGCACAACATAGCCCAGTTCGACCTTGACACGCTCAAGCATCTGGATAGCCTCGAAGTACTCCCTCTTCCTCCGCCTCTGCTCAAAATGTATATCGGTCGCTCCCTCCTTGGGCACGTAGGGCTCAGCGTCGAAGATGTAGGTCATGAAGTGGTTCTCTCCTGGTCTGAGGAGGTGCGCGGGGTATAGCCGTGGGTCTAGGGTGCCCACGCAGTACTCGTCCTTCAGGTTTTGGAGGTACATGTTGTCAACGAGTATGGCTGTCTTCAAAGCGTAACATTTAGGATTATATTCAGAATATATTAAAAGTATTGATGACCCGTTGGCTGTATTGTTTGCCAACGGGGGCCGTTATTAATCATGAATGAGTGTCCTACCACTGCTTAAATCCTTTATGGTTAATCATGATTGAAAGAAAGGGTGCTGGTGCTTACACTGTTACCCTGTACCTGTCCATGAGCTCCTGGCGCTTGCCCTCGTTCCACCCCGTCACATCCGTGTAGTACCCCGTGATCCTGCTCCAGTACCGGACGTTCTCGGAGCCGCACGTGGGGCAGCTCTTCAGCATCCCGGCGTTGGTGCTCTGGCACATGCTGCACACCGTCAGGTCCTTGGTGTAGCTGAAGTACCCTATCTGGCTGTTGCGGCAGATGCGCTGCGTCAGCTTGTACAGGGCCTCCGGGTCCGAGGCGCTCTCACCGATCCAGGCGTGGAATATGTTTCCTCCGCTGAGGATGGGGAAGAACTTGTGCTCTATGTCGATCCGCTTCCCCAGGGGCACCTTTGCCCCGACATACGTGTGGGTGCCGTTGGTGTAGTAGATGGGGAGGTCGCGTTTGCTGGTGACGCCGTTGACGCTGCTCAGGTCTCCCTTGATCATGCCCCGCGCCATGGTCTTGTACTCTGGGTGGAGGAGGTCGGCGACGGCGAAGGTCTGGGCCGTGGACTCGGCCGGGGTCCTGGCCAGCATCACCTTCCAGCCGCTCCTCATCTCCAGGCCCTTCCTGAACTTCTCCAGGTCCAGGAGCAGCCTGACGGCGAGGCGCACCGCGTCGTCGGTCTCGTGGAGCTGGCCCCCGGTGAAGTACTGGACCATCTCGTTGATGCCCACGACGCCTATGACGTTCACCAGCTCGCTGAAGTCCACGGCCGGGGGCCCCTTCTTCCCTGTCCTGGGGTCCCTGGGGGTCTGGGTGGCGAAGGGCACCATGCCCCCGCCTATGGTCTTGTCCATCCACTTCCGCTTGGCGTCGAAGACCCCCATGGCCAGCCTCATGTTCTCCTTGGCGGCCTCCAGCAGCCTGTCGTAGTCGCCGTTGGCCCTGTAGGCGAGCCTGGGCATGTTGAGGCTCACCACCTGCCAGCCGCCCATGCTGAAGTGCTGGCCGTCCTGGAAGTACAGCTTCTCGTAGAACTTGGGGTCCGTCTCCGGCGTGTTGGCGAACTGGTAGGCGCAGCACTGGTAGCAGCTGATGCCGTTGCCGTAGCCGCGGTACGCGGGCAGCATGTTGTCGAAGTAGGGGGCCCCGAACTTGCTCACGGCCTCGTGCACCAGGAGCCAAAGGTCGTCGTACTCGGGCTTGAAGAACTCCGGGGACACATAGTTCTCGTTCTTGGGGAAGTTGAAGGGCTTGCCCCAGTAGTCCCCCTCCAGGGCCACCTCGTTGATGGCCCGGAAGAACTTCTGGACCTCGTCCTCGTAGTCCCCGTAGGTGTCGGGCCCTATCCTGCCCTTCATGACCACGGGGACGTCCCTCCATATCTTGGGGACTCCCATGGGGAGCTGGATGTTGCTGAACACCAGCTGGCCGCCTCTGGTCACGTAGGTCTGGGTGAGTTCGTAGAACATCATCTGGGCCAGCTGCTTGATCTGCTTGTAGTCTAGGCCCCGCAGGAAGGGCGCCAGGAACATGGTGTAGTACATGAAGCCCTGGCCGCCGCTGAAGTTGGTCTGGCCGGCGGCCAGCACCTTGACGCTGTGGAGTATGGCCACCTCGGGCTGCTTCGCCGGGCCCGCGACGCTGGATCTGAATCCGCTGCCGTCGGGGATCAGCCCATAGTAGAGGAAGTAGCGGAGGTCCCAGTCCTGGCAGAAGGGCCTGGAGCCGAAGTACTCCAGGGTGTGGATGTGGATGTCCCCCTGGTGGTGGGCGGTGGCCAGCTTGGGGTCCATCAGCAGCAGGTACTGCTCCTTGCTGAGCATGTCCGCCTTCTTCTTGTGGATCGTCTCAGGGTTGGGCTGGAGGTTGGCGTTCTCCTTGGATTCGAAGCCGCCGCCGGTGTCGATCTGGTAGGCGTCGTAGACGGGGGCGCCTACCCTGGTCAGGAGGTTCCTGTAGATGCCGAACTCGGGGACCTCGTGGCTCCACTCCAGGAGGATGTTGTTGGTGATCTCTCTCACCATGGGGCCCGACACGAACCTGGGCTTGGTCAGCTTGATGCGCCTCTCTACCTCGTCCGCTATCTTCTGGGCTGTGGAATCTCCGATGGCGGGGATGTCGAACATCTTCTCAGCCAGTGTGGTCTCCAGAGCCAGCATGTCGGTGATCCGGGTCTTCTCCCACGGCACCAGGTACCCGTCCGTGGTGTGCACCATGGGCATCCCCATGTACATGTTCTCTGTGAAGAACTCCTCTATCCTGCGCTGGTACGGGGGCAGGTCCCTAAGCTTAGCCACTCTCCAAAACCTCCACAACCCTCTCTTCTCTCAGGGTGTCGCCCTCGAACATCTCCTCGGAGGGCCTCACGGCGGAGCCCGCCGCGAGTATTGGCGGGTTGCCGAACATGTTCATCATTATGAAATCCGTCTGCGCCTCGGTGTCGAACCAGCGGGCCTCGAAATCCACTCCCCGCTTCTCCAAGTAGTTCTTGAGCTTGTCGCACTTGGGGCAGTCGGGTAAAGAGTATACTGTGACCTTCATTTTACTTGCAACCTTAATAGTGTGTGTCTCCGATGGAGCACACTACGCATAGATGAAATATGTAAGGCGAATCGTGCTATATTAGAGTGTTTGTCCTCTCCATAATACTTATAATTCTGAGCGGATGAATAGTCACGATAACCCGGATACATGTGGGATTGTCTCAAAACAAGGGAATGATGAGTGGCGCCCCGTCTCCATTCACCATATTTTATATATTCTACGCGTTAATGGTTTATCAGTGGAAGAGTGAATCATCCGGGGATCCGCCATGACCATCATCATCTGCCTCGTGGGACAACACTACCGTCGAGCCTTCGACGGCATCAGGTACTGGAGCAAGGTTCACGGAATAACCAAGCTGTACCTCCTGTACAGCGACGAGGCTGAGAGCGGCGGCAACGTGTTCAGCTACATGAGCCGGGTGAACGCCGAGGAGCTGAAGGAGAAGCTGGAGATACTGGACCCCATAATGGTGCCCTACGACCCCATGGATCAGCGCAGCATCTTCCGCACCATACACGGCATCATGAGCCAGGCCAGGGATTCTGGGGAGGAGGCCCTCATTGACATCACCAGCACCACCAACACGGCCATGGGGATAGCCCTCACCATAGCCCTCATGTTCAGGAACGCCCGCGTCTACAGTGTCCCCAGCGAGGACCCGGGCTGGTACGTGAGCGGCAGGCCGGGGGCCCCCGAGTTCGAGAAGTGGTTCAGCCGGGCCAGGGAGCAGCCCAGCAGGGAGCCTACGGAGATCCAGCTTCCAGGGTACAGGCTGGAGCCCAGCAGCAAGCACGAGGAGAAGGAGTGGGCCCGGGAGAAGAAGCTCCTGGTGCTGCTGCGGGAGAACGGGGGTGAGGCTGAGAGCATCAGCGACATTATCCGGTGGTTTGGGTACAAGGCGGCTAACAGCACCCTGAGGAACAGGTTCAGCAGGATCGTGGCGCGGCTGGAGATGAAGGGCCTGGTGGACGCCGAGAAGGGCAGCAAGATGAAGGTCATCCGTCTCACGGAGTTCGGGGAGATATACGCGGAGGCCCTGGCGGAGGGCGCGGTGTAGCCCGGGTCCGGCCGGGCGAGTTTATCCTTTACTGTAAACGTGTTCATGGGGGCAGGGGTCTCTTTGCTCAAATTTTTAATGTGGACTCCGGCTCAGCCGCCACCATAATATGGCGCACGGTGACAGGTCTTAGGGTATTATTTGGTGGCGGGCCGCCTCTCTTTAGCTACCTTTTTATTTAAAGCCCCAATCTCCATGCATAGTTATCCGAGGAACAGACATGAAGGCACAGGTAGTTCTCACCCCCGCCGAGGGCAAGCGGCTCATAGCCAAGGCCATCAGTTGCATGGAGCCGGTGCAGAAGGCGTACCAGGAGGGCATCCTAATCTTAGCCACCAGCACCACCACGGCCTACGTGGCCGAGGAGCTCATGGATAAGAAGATACCCGACAAGGGCATGTTCACCGCGGGTGTGGTGACGGCCACGGGCCTCAACATCACCAAGACGGAGGGCAGGTACAGTCACTATGTGTTTGAGAAGGGGCAGCTTAAGGAGTGCAACACGGGTGAGCTCGTGCCCTATCTGTCTAGGATGGGGCCGGACGATGTGTTCATCAAGGGTGCCAACGCCATCGACTCTTTCGGCGCCGCAGGGATACTATTGGCGGGGGCCGGCGGGGGCACCATAGGGACGGCGTGGGGCTACATAGTGAGGAACGGGATTCAGCTCATAATACCGGCCGGCTTGGAGAAGCTGGTGCCGGGCCCCTTGGATGCTTTGCAGAGCATGATGGGCACGGAGGTCATCGACCGCTGCATGGGCTGGAAGTGTGGCATCATTGTGGTTCACGGTCAGGTCATCACTGAGATGGAGGCCATGAGGCTTCTCTTCGGGGTGGACGTTGTTCCTATTGCAGCTGGTGGCATTGATGGTGCCGAGGGCTGTAAGGTCTTTCTCCTGGAGGGTCCTAAGGATAACGTGGAGCTGGCCATGGATGTCCTGGGTAAGGTGAAGGGTGAGCCGCCTCTCAAGACTCAGGTCACGGGCTGGCCTAAGAAGTAGCCCACGTCACGGTGTCCGCGCCCGTGAGCCGGGCCAGGGACCACAGGTTTTGTTCCAGTTTGTCCTGGTACTCCTCGGTGGGTTTGAAGCCAGGCTCCAGCCAGTAGCCTCTCACCTTGAGGCTGCTCTCGGATCGCTCCAGTTTGGGTTCGAGGCGGGCCACCAGTCTGTCTCCGTGTAGGACCGGTAGGTGGTAGTAGCCGTAGACTCTCTGATCTACGGGGAGGTAAACCTCCAGCTTGGGCTGGAACCCGAAGAGGGTGTGGACTCTTCCCCGGTTCCACATGAGGTTGTCGAAGTAGTTGAGGAGGCGCACCTGGTTTAGGTCCCAGTCGTCGGATAGTCGCTCGGCGTCCGCGGAGTCTGAGGCCAGGGCGTAGTAGTTGGGCCTCTCACCTTCGATCCTGTGCTTCTCGACTGAGCCATCCGATACCAGCTCCTCCAGGGTGGTCTCCAGCTGCTTGGTGGTGCGGCCCAGCTTGACGGACCAGTGGTGGTAGTACTCCCTGATGTCTGAGGGTTTGACGGCCCCCAGGGCGCCCAGGGTTCTGAGGGTGAAGAACCTGACCCGTTCGTCGTCGGGGGGCGGCTCCGTGTTCACCCATTGGGGCAGGACGTTCTCCGAGAGGTCGTAGTATCTTTGGAAGTTGTTCCTGTGGTGGACTTGGAGGATGCCTGCGCCGAGGAGGAGCTCCAGGGCTAGCTTGGCGGGTTTCCAGTTCCACCAGCCGCCTTTCCGTTTGGGGCCCTCGAAGTCGCTGGAGCCCAGGGGGCCCTCGTCTCTGATCCTGTCTAGTACTCTGTTGATGAGTTCTGGGTCCTTGCCTGTGCGGCGGTTGAATCTCTGCTCTGCTTCCTCTCTTCTCTGCTGCATGGATTGTAGGTAGTACCTGTAGTCGTTGAGGGGGATGTAGCTGGCTGCGTGGGCCCAGTGCTCGAAGAGGCGTCTGTCCTGGTAGGCTAGGGTGTCCAGGCTGTTCTTGTCGTATTGGTCTAGTCTGGTCCAGAGGGTGAGGTACTGGGCTCGTTCGACGACGTTGATGGTGTCGATCTGGAGGCAGCCCAGGCGGTCTATGGTCCTGTAGACGGCTTCCTTGTCGGCTGAGCCGGTGTGGGGGCCTATACCCTGTTTATCGAGCATGAGGCGTCTGACGGCTGTTTTACTCAGCAAGATGGGTTACATGGGGCTGTGCCTCATATAATGGTTGCCCGGTGGATACTGGGGTCTAGGTACTGATCTAGTCTGGTTTCAGTTCGGTGAGTTGTTTGTCTGTGAGATGGAGAGTGGGCCCCGTGGTCAGGTAGATCTTGAAGGAAACACAATATATAGATGGGTTCTCGTTGGTTTCTGGGCTGACGTGAACGGTAAGTATGATTCATGGAGTGTGAAATTATCTTATCTTGAGTTTTGGAGTATTCGTTCATCAGAGTATTTTACGTTCAATAAAGCATTATTCTCGGATTAATAGTTGGATAATTTTAGTGAGGTAGTTTTTTACCTGTTACGTTTTCAAATTTTTTTCTAAAAATCCAGTCTAGGTTTTCCAAGTTTTTTGGGTATATCGAAATGAATTTTATTTTATTTTCATAATAAATTGCCATTTTACGTTTCATATGATTTTCATAGTTACGCTTGACATAAGGATCGTCTGCTTCAAGCAATCCCCAATACTCAACATATACATCATAATCAGGTAAGTAGAAATCGGGATTTGCATATATGTCATTTAAGCCTGGCTCATACTGGTAACGTAAATTTATATTTTGAAAGTAATCTGCTAATATTTTTTCAGAATAGCTTTTTACTTCTCTTCCGTCACTAGTAATTGATTGGATGCCATAGGTTTTGTGTGTTGGCTTTTTTGCGAATTTAACTAGAATGAAGATAAAAAGAATTACAAATATGATGTATGCTGTAATAAAGTCCATTAATTTTCATATAATACTTCCAAAATATAAATTATTTAAGTGTTGCGAGCGCTTTGCATAATTTTTTAATTTGAATACTCTACTATCTTTTGATGGCTCCAAAAGAGATCAAGCATCTGTTTACCGAGAAAGGTGAAGTTATTTCTGCGATTGTTCTTCATGGGGCTAGAACATTTCAAGAAATAGAAAAAATTTTAAACCAAACCATTTTGTATCAATGGACTGACCTTCATATTTTATTAGGTGAACTGATCCAAGAAGGCGATGTTATTCTAGAAGATTCAGGTAAATATAGAGTACGTCCGGAACTTGAGGCAGATTATGAATATTTTGAAGAACATATGGATGAATGGCTTGAACCTCCCGAGGAATGGGAATATCCCGATGATTACGAAGAACCTTCTCCAAAATATCCTGATATAATCACTTCAACTGAGTCATGGGTAAAACTAGAAAAACCTGAAATTTCACTGGAAAAAGAGCATTTCTTCCTCGAAGGCCATTACTTAGACACGTTCACTAAATATATCATCACACATGCTTTCAACACAATAATTGTAGTTAATCCGTTTATTGATCGGAGTATGCCAACAAAATTATTGACCACAGCACGGAGAAATGGTAGAACTGTTGTGGTAGTAACTCGTAGTTCTAGTGGACCTTATGTGAAGAAGCTTCACGAGTGGCTTTTGAAGGAAGGGATAAAAATATTATATGAAAATAATTTACACGCAAAAATAGTCATCATTGATGATTTACTGGCGGTTGTTTCATCGATGAACTTCCAGCAAAATGCTACCGCAGGTATCACATGGGAGGCGGGCATCGTAACGATGAACAAGGAAACAGTTGATTCCATAAAATCCTCCATAACAGACCTAAATCCTCAACCTGCTAACTTGAAATAAAGTGTTTAACGCGCGCGCATCTGAGTGGTTTCAAGAAAAAAATGAAGGTGTCTATAAAATACCCACGTTTCGGAGTATATGGACAAGTATAACAATATAAAAAGTCAAAGTAATAGCAATATGTAAAAACCTATTTTGATGAGGCAGAAATATACGATATCGCCCTAATTTATCTAACACCCCAAATCTGTGAAGGAAACCTGTAGCTACCAGTATGAACATTACAATGTACAATGTTAATCCTGTTCCTAACTCCGGATAGAATTCTGCTGGCCTACCCATCTGTTGGGCGTAGTGTATTGATATCAACATGACACCAAGTAGGTTACCAAATACATGGATTTTGATGAGTGTTTTGACTAGTTTCGGGTTTCTTCGCTTCAATACATAGTATATTGGCGTGTAAAATGCTATGAACAGGGCCCCTATCCAACCCAGCCAATGAGTAAAAGAGAATGGACCGACTTGGAAACGCAATGAGAACCAACGGAAAAAGGTGGCTATCGAGAGAATGATTGTGATAAGAATTATTACCGATGCCCCCCACAAGTTGGGGTCCTTAAAAACTGAAGGTCTTTCCATTGTATGATTCTCCATTTGTAGATTATGTAATGTCTGAAACAGGGATCAATTTAAATGATAACACACAAGTGGTCGCGCATGATGGGGTACATTCAGGACACGTATCTCGATATGCAGAGTACAGACGTTGAGGAGCTCAGAGAAGTCTATCGTAACGCAGGGTTGAGCATCAGGCCACAAACCAAGATGAACAAGATAGAGACCCTGAGGGGCGTTGCCATGGCATTGGGCTTGGACCCTAGCGAGGTGTTGAGCCGGGAAGCTATATTGAAGCCACACAGAACAAGCATTGATCCTACGCAGAGACAGGAAGAAGAATACACCATACTGTCGAAAACTATCTGAAAAACCCTGTTAGAGAAGCTCAGAAGTAGCAGATATCTGAGCATGGACAGTGGTAGCCCGGAGGATAATGGGGCCTAGGTGCGCGCGCCGATTCGCCACGACTTGATAATAAATTGACTAATTCAAACACTCGGGAGAGTGGTTTGTGTTAAACGCGCACGTTTTCACTATATGGCTGGATTTATCTTCCCCACCAGAAATCCCTGTCCCCTTTACCAACGTACACACAAAAGACTACGAACCCAGACAACCAGAAGACGAAAAACAATCCACGCATAACACCACTGAACTCTGACTGAAACACCCCATACAAAATAGCACCAATTAGAAGCATAAACCCAACGGGAAACAACACAGCGTTTCTCTCAGACGCTACCTGCTTCGGATACTCGTAAATCAAGAGATCACCACAGTAAGGGCAAACCATATCCTCATCCGCGATCTGTTTCCTACAAAAAGGACAAACCTGAACCATCAATTAATTCAAGCTAAACCTAATAAATAAACATGACAAAGGCGCAAGACTCAACACCCAGGCCTGTTGACGATAAACCCCCATCAAAAAAGTAATTCCTTTAATCTACCTACCACGGCTTTCCCGCAGAGAACCACACCAAGAAAGAACACACACACCAAACACAAAACCGCGGCGACCACCGCCAACCACCACCACCGCCAAACAACCCAGAAAAAGCCTCAGAACAAGAAAACAACCCCGAAAACAGGGAACCGCGGTGGCGGTGAAGAGACCCCCCCCTCCCCCCCCACACGCACACACACAAACAGCCTAAAGAAGCCCCAGAAGCCCACCGAGACCGTGCAGGGCATCAGGGTCCTCCCCCGTCCTATCCACCAGCACCGCCCTCATACCCACCCCCACAGCCCCCACCACATCCCACCTCGGATCATCACCCACAAACAAACAATCCCCAGCCTCGACACCGATCCTGCTCAAGGCGTATTGGAAGACACGGGGATCCGGCTTCCTCCAACCCACATCACCACAAAACACAGCCTCATCCACCAACCTCGCCAACCCCAACCGCTCCAACTCCAACCTCCACAAACCAGCAGAACTACCCCAAGGCGTATTAGAAACAATAGCCGTCTTCACACCACCCGCCCTAAGAGCTCTCAAGGCAGGCTTCACATCACTGTAAAGCCTACCCCGCACGAAAATAGGCTCCATGAACACCCGGCACAACCCGTCAATGGTCACCTGGTCGTCCAAACCAAATATAGCTGCCAGCCGCAACCCCAGAGGATAAACCCTGTTATCAGGGGAACCATGATCCTGCTCCTTGACCCTGTCCCAGAGACCCTCCTCACGGAACCCAATGCCGGCGTCACGCAGGTGCTCCACGCAGCCGTTGACGGCCTCCTCAAGTATCCCGGGGAACTCATGCCTCTGGTAGTAGCTCACCAGGGTGTTGCCCAGGTCGAAGAGGACAGCCTTAGCCATGGCCTAATTGTCGGAGGATCTCCTGAGTATAAAGAGCTATACTTTATAGTCACCAAGTCGTTGATGGATACCCATGCAGAAGAGGCCCGCCTGGGAGACAGCCAGAGAGACCCGCGTCAAAGTCGATGACACAACCAACCCCAACTACGGGTGCACCCCAGACCAGAGACCTCTACCCCAATACATCAGGTTCGGCCTAGTGGTGATAGACAAGGTGCCCGGACCCACCAGCCACGAAGTAGCCAGCTGGGTGAAGAAACTCCTAGAACTGGATAAAGTAGGCCACGGCGGAACCCTAGACCCCAAGGTCACCGGGGTGCTGCCCGTGACGCTGCAGGACAGCACCAAGGTAGTGCAGGCCCTCCTAGAGTCCGGCAAGGAGTACGTCTGCGTCATGAGGACCCACGAGGATGTGTCTGAGAGACGGGTGCGCGAGGCCCTGGACCTGTTCACCGGCGAGATCTTCCAGAGGCCGCCCCTCAGGAGCAGCGTGAGCCGCCGCCTCAGGACCCGGTGGATATACCAAGTGGACTTCTACGAGGGCGACGGCAGGAACTGGCTGTTCAGGGTGGCCTGCCAGAGCGGCACCTACATACGGAAGCTCTGCTTCGACGTGGGTGAGGTGCTGGGCTGCGGCGCCCACATGCAGGAGCTGAGGAGGACACGGGCCGGACCCTTCACGGAGGAGGAGGTCTTCACCATGTACGACCTCACGGACGCCCTCGACAGGAGAGACGAGGGGGACGAGGGACCTCTTAGGAGGATCATCAGGCCGGTGGAGGATGGCCTGCGGCTGCTCCCCAAGGTGTGGATAAGGGACTCGGCTGTTGAGGCCGTCTGCAACGGGGCTCAGCTGGCGGTGCCGGGGGTGGTGCGTTACGAGACCGGGATCGAGGTGGGCGACATGGTGGCGGTCATGACTCAGAAGGGGGAGTCCGTGGCGCTGATGAAGGCCGAGATGAGCAGCGGCAAGATCCAGGCCGAGGAACACGGCATCGTGGCGTCCGCCGTCAGGGTGATCATGCCCATGGGTGTCTACCCTAAGACGTGGTAGCGGTGGCGAGCCACTACTTCTCGTCTGAGCCTGGGTCCAGGATGGAGAAGGGGATCATAGAGGCGATTCTCAGGGGCCGCCGATACAGGTTCATGACGGCCACCGGGGTCTTCAGCCACAAGAGGATTGACAACGGCACCAGGCTGCTGGTGGAGTCCATGTGGGTGCCGGCGGAGGGCGGCCTCCTGGACATGGGCTGCGGCATCGGCGTCATCGGATTAGTGGCGGCGGTGACGGAGCCGGGTCTCAGGGTTACGTTGACGGACGTGAACAGTCGGGCCACCATGCTGGCCGGGGTGAACGTCCGGAGGATGGGGGTGGGTAACGTGGAGGTGCTCACCGGGGACCTGTACGGGCCTGTGGGGGGCCGGGTCTTCTCGACCATCGTCTCTAATCCGCCCATCTCGGCGGGGATGAGGAAGGTGGTGGAGCCTCTGGTGTCTGGGGCCGTGGATCACCTTGAGGCGGGGGGGCTGCTGCAGCTGGTTGTTCAGAGTAACACGGGGGGTAGGACCCTGGCCGGGTTCCTGGACAGGTACTTTAGGGGGCACACGGTGGTGTCTAGGGGCAGCGGGTACCGGGTGCTGTCTGCCCGTAGACAGTGATCTGTGTGTCTGCGGCAGCTGACGGCTCTATATGATGAAGTACTTGGGGCATATCTCTTGGTTTCCGGCCCAGACGTTGGATGAGATGTTTCGGACGCCGGGTATGGCGGCGATCTGGCGGCCTAGCTCCGTGTAGTGTTGGATGCTGTGGATGACGGCGAGGGCTAGGAGGTCGTGTTCGCCGACGGTCTTGGTGGCGACGATGATGTTGGGCATCCGTATGAGGGTCTGTAGGACTTGGGCTGGTGTGTGGCCTGCGGTGGTTGTTACGTCTATGTGGAAGGCTGCTGTGCCTTCGTAGCCGATGTGTTGGGTGTCGAGGACGACGGTGCTGCCTCTGATGACGCCTTCGGCTGTGAGTTGTTTGTAGTGGTTGATGATGGTGTCGGTGGACTTGTCTGTCTCAGCGGCTATGCTTCTGAAGCTGGTTCTGGCGTCCTGTGTGAGGGTTTCTATGATCTTTTTGTCGAGTTCGTTCATTGTGTCTTCTCCTTTGGTTCTAGTTCGAAGTTCTGGGGGCATAGGAGGAACTGGTCTACCCATATGCTGGCTTTGACGTCGGTGACCTTGGTGTGGCTCTGGATGGCTTCTTTGAGGGCGTTCATCTCGTTCATGGTGCGGGTGGCGGCTAGGGCGAGTACGTCGTACTGGCCCATGGTGTGGGTGGCGAAGAGGACGCCCTCCCGGTTCTGGAGGTAGCCTACGACTTCGGTGATGCAGCTGGGCTCGGCGGCTATGGCCAGGTTGGCTATTATTTCGTAGCCGAGTTTGCGGGGGTCGAGGAGGAGGGTTGTGTGTTTGACTATTCCTTGTTGTTGGAGTTTTTTGAAGCGTTTGATGATGGTGTCCACGCTGACGCCGCGTTCCTCTGCTATGGTGCTGTACTTGGTTCGGGCGTCCTGCTGGAGGGCTCTGAGGATGGCGGTGTCGGTGGGGTCGAGTGCCATGATGCGAACTGCTGGATGTTGTCTTATAAGACTTGTTTTGGGGCGTAGAGTTTAGGCTTCTATTTTGCGTTTTGTTGGGTCTGGGTTCTGTTTGTAGAGGATGAGGGTGTTTCCTATGAGGTCTATGGCTTCTGAGTCGGTTTGTTGGGCGATGTGGGTGGATAGTTCTCTGCGCTGTTGTTTGTGTTCGATGAACTTGATTTTGATGAGTTCGTGGTGGTCTAGTTGGCGTCTTATGGTTTCTATTTGGGCGGGGGTGACTCCTTCTTTGCCTATCTGGATGGTGGGGTTTAGGTGGTGGGCTTGGGCTTTGAGTTTTCTGCGTTTGGGGCCTGGGATGGTCATTGGGTGTGTTGTGGTTTGGGGGTATTTGGGTTTATCTGGGGTGTCCGTGTGTGTGCGTGGGGGGGAGGGGGGGGGTCCCTTCACCGCCACCGCGGTTCCCTGTTTTCTGGTTTGTTTTCGTGTTCTGAGGGTTTTCCGGGGTTGTTTGGCGGTGGTGGTGGGTGGCGGTGTTCGTTGTGGGGTGCTGCTTTTTCGGGGGTTTGAGGTGCTGTGGGCTGTGTTTCTGGGGTTTTTTTGTGCTAAATGGGGTGCCCTCCTACGTTTTTTCATATGTGGCCCGAGCCTCATGTGCGTCGTCGTGGGTGGGTGCCCCGAGTGACTAAAA
>JBDRQD010000045.1:0-2187 GCA_043826455.1 Candidatus Bathyarchaeota archaeon | reverse complement strand
GGAGAAGTTAGGAGGAACGACAAGTTGATAGCACCGGGAATCATCCTTGCCGCGCTCGTTGGACTCGCGGCTATTCTGGGGGTGGGGCTACTCATACCCCAGGCCACCGACATCACATCGGGCATCGTAGGCCAGGTCATGGCCCCTCTAACACTCATGGTGGAGCGCAGCTTCACCGTTCTTGGCTACCTGGCGCCGCTGCTAATCGCGGTGGTTCCCCTGTACCTGGTCCTCAACAGTAAGAGCCTGGGGAAGGACAAGCGGCAGATGGTGGTGTTCGGTGCCGTCTATGGTTTAGCCCTCTACGGCATAGCCATCTTCACGGGGCTGGACACGCTGCTCATGCAGGAGATGAGGAGCAGCTGGATGGTGGGCAGCACCCTCGGCATGGCCGTCACCACTTTGGGGGCGGCGGCTGAGTGGGTGCTAGGCCTCTTCGCGGGGCTTCTTCTGTGGGGCGCCGGCTTTGTGCTCGCGGTGGTTGACGGGCTTCTAAGTGCCCTCATAGGCATCGGGGAGGCGGCTGGATACAGTAGAAGAGGCGTGGCCAGGGCCAAGAAGGGCATCCTAGACAGGCTCGGGAGGTAACAAGAGATGAGGAGCAACAAGCCTAGACGGAGCCGGCCAAGGCGCAGCAAGGGCGGCGGAGTCAGTCCGCCCATCAGGAGCAAGCCCCAGAGTGAATTGGATCGTTTAGCGAAACACAGGGGTGGAGGCAGCGGCGGGGAGTCCTCGCAGAATAGCAGATGGGCCGAGGTAGGTAGGAGGATCGACGTCAGCTACGACGTGCTCGGCCACCCCTACCACCGCATCAAGCCCGTGGGGGAGGGCAAGCACTACGAGACGCTGGCCTACACGGACTGGTGCGACACCTTCGTACCCACCGTAGTAAAGTGGAACCACGGGGCGGTAGACAGCTTCACGGACCCCGCCAAGAGCCGGGAGAACCAGCGCCAAGCCCTTCAATACGCCAGGTCCAACGGCATGAGCCAGAGCATCAAGCTGCCCGTCGGCGGCGGCACTCTCAAGGTAGGCAGCAAGGAGTACGTCTTTCGCACAGGCGACCGAGACTACGAGGCAGCCCAGGAGAAGGCTGAGGACCTGCGAAAACAGGGGAACAAGGCGGTCCTTAGAAAGGAGAAGGTAGCCGGTAAGCCAACCTACGTGGTCTACATTCGTAAGGAGGGGGCACAATGAACGCCCGCATAGTGAGGACGGCGGCCTGGACCCTCATCATATTCTCAGTGGTCATGGGTGGGGCCTACTTCTGGGGCACCAGCACCATCATAGCCGACACGACCCCGCCCGTGATAGACGAGGCGGCCAGCACCAGCGGAGCCATCGCCTACGGCACCGGCAAGCCCACCGTGATCCTCTTCGTAGAGGAGAACCTGGGGATGCAGGAGGCCACCGCCGAGATATTCAACGTGGGCCTCCTGGGCACCCGGGGCAGCAGCGTCCAGAAATGCACCATGGGGCAGGCCAGCAAGTCGGGGACCACCTACAAGTACCTGGGCGCCTTCACCGTCACCCTCGACCCCAACAAGGAGTACATACTTCTCTACACGGCCTCGGACAGCGCCGGCCACAAGGACACCTATGAGGCCAGGATCAAGCTCGTGAACCTGGAGGGAGAGGTGCTGGTCAACGGCGTCAAGGTGAAGGGACCCGGCGACACCATCTACGTCACCAGCCTCAAACTGGAGTTCAAGGTGGTAGTCACCCAGGGCGCTGGAAGCGTTGACAAAATCTACTGCGTGGTTGGGGCAGACACCATCAACTTCGCGAAGAGCTACGACGGGTACGGCATCGAGCAGTGGACAGGCACCTACACGCTCCCCGGGGACGGCAAGTACGAGTTCGTGGTGATCGTCCGGGACACGGGCAGCACCAACACGCAGCTGGCCAGCTTCGGCGTCGAGCTCGGCACCGAGCAGCGGTGGCCACTCATCATAGGCACCCTGGGGGTCCTCGGAGTCGCGGCCATCTACTTCAGCATGGAGCCCAAGCCCAAGCCGAAGAGGTGACCCCCTTTGAAATCCGTTCCCTTTTTTTCAAAGCCCAAAGGCGGAGACGGTAACCCGCTTAGCTCGGCCAAGGACCGCATTTTTATAACCCTGTTCGTGGCGGCCCTTGTGGCGGGGGCCGCCTTCAGCCTCGGCAGCGTCGGCTACCTGCTGGGCTTCA
>JBDRQD010000044.1:0-7216 GCA_043826455.1 Candidatus Bathyarchaeota archaeon | reverse complement strand
AGGTGGGTGGTTAAGCATGGGCTGTTTGATGGTGTCAGGGCGTTATGGTCGGGGTTCCCGTAGCCCACCGAGGAGAACATCCAAGAATATAAAGAGCAGGAAAAGCCTAAAAATCAACCACATGCGAATCTACTGAGGTTATTTACGATGCCTATCTGAATATCCGCTTTTGGATTCTTGATACTTCTTGTTTAGGGCTGAGTCGATGAAATCCCTGAGCATGACGCTTCGTTGTCTACACTCAGAGGTGGTTTGAAAGCGTTTCATCCAATGCTCGAGGCCTTCGGCTTTTATTTCTTCTTTGTATCTATCTGGGGTTTCCCATTCTAGTCCTTCGACTTCGATGTAGTTAGGGTTTCTGGCTGAACGCCAGAGTGTGAGTGGCCACTCGATAAAGAAGCCGTACCGATTACTCGGCACGATCTCGAGGACCAACTTTGCTAAAGCGGGGGTGATTATCCAAGTAGTGCCGAGGATATCTCGGGTCTCGGTGAGGCCAATAACCCTAGAGGCCACTCTGTTTCCTATACTCTCCGTCACCGTTTGGGTCTCGGGGTGCGTGTTGAAGGCTCGAGAGGTTCTCCCTAAATGTATAAAGTCCTCTTGGATCGACGACTCTGCCAGCGTTCTGAGCTCGTCGGGGTAGGTTTTGACCCAGTGGAGGGCTCTATCCAAGTCGCAGTAGAATATGTTGTCGGCACCCGACAGAGACGCTTGGGTTAAGGCTGTTTGATAGCAACCGACGACGGTTTGATTTGCTTTGAGGGTAGAGTAACCTCGGGTCTGAAGTATGTCAACCGTATTAGGATGTGTTTCCGGTGTATAAGCAACAGACACCGAGCCGAATAATTCTCTGAGCTTTTTACCCACATCCTTAATCAAGTACTCTAGCCGGTTCTCTGGGTCGTGAAGAGTCGAGGTAAATGTTAAGATAGGATCAATCCTCCTGTTTGGATGAGTTTCACAGGGTTACCTTAGAGGCATCTCCTAAGATCAGTTTGTAACCTTTAGGCACATTTTGGTTTGTGTCGAATATCTCGACGTTCTTGCCAATGAGGCTATCGATTATCCGTTTTCCGCAGTCGATGCGTGTGCCGTTCATGACAATGCTATTCTCTAATTCTGTGTTTATGAGGGTTACATTGTCACCGATGCTTGTGTAGGGTCCGATGTAGCTATTTGGACCTATTTCGCAGTTTTCGCCTATGATGACTGGCCCTCGGATCGTGGTTCTATTGTGGATGATGGTTCCTTTTCCGACTCCAACGTTGTTGGTGAGGCTGGCGCTTTCCTCGAGTTTACCGTGGTTGTACGGTTTCAGCTCCTGAAGGATGAGTTGGTTGGCTTCGAGGAGATCCTCCGGTTTTCCTGTATCTTTCCACCATCCCTGTACTTTCTGCACATTTACTGTAGCTCCATCTGTGAGAAGTGTTTGGATGGTGTCGGTTATTTCGAGTTCTCCTCTCCAGGAGGGCTTGATCTTCTTTGCCGCGTCGAATACCTTGTCGTTGAAGATGTAGATTCCTATTAAGGCCCAATTGCTTATAGGCTCCTTTGGTTTCTCTACGAACTTTATGATTTCTTCATTTTTATCACAGACGATTACACCGTATTGGGAGGGGTTTTTAACCTGGGTGGCTCCAACGACGCAGTCACTTTTCTTATCCTCGAAAATTTTTATGAGGGGCGCTACCCCTTGTTTTATTAAATTGTCCCCCAGGTACATGACGAAGGGTTCTCCCTTCAGGTAGGTCTCAGCAATAATAACTGCGTGAGCTAGCCCTTTTGGCTCTGGTTGATCTATATAAGTTAAATTTACGCCATACTTTGAGCCGTCGCCGAGGGTTTCAACTACTCCCTCTTTTACGGGGCCGAGGATGACGCAAATATCTTTTATACCTACATTTTTTAAATGCTCTAATCCGTAGACAAGCATTGGTTTGTTGGCTATTGGTAACATGTGCT
This sequence comes from Candidatus Bathyarchaeota archaeon, assembly GCA_043826455.1. Classification (GTDB taxonomy): domain Archaea; phylum Thermoproteota; class Bathyarchaeia; order TCS64; family TCS64; genus RBG-16-57-9. The sequence continues at coordinate 5,251 of JBDRQD010000044.1, read as the reverse complement.
TGTTTCCAGTGGAGGTAAGCGGCCTCAGCCTTGTGCCATGCCCTCCTGCGAGAAGCAGTCCCTTCATGATCTCACGTCTTTTCTAACTGATCTACTATTTCATCTTTTACTCTCTTTAAAGCTGCTTGGATTTCCAATGGTTTGCTGCTTAGAGTGGCTGATGCTTTAGCAACGTTTAGAGTGGAGTTTCTCGGTCTTCTTGCTTTCCAGTTCAGGGCTTCCGAGGTTACAGGAAGTATTAAGGATTCGTCCAGCCCAAAAGTCTTGGCTATTTGTTTGGTGAAGTCGTAGCGGTTGATTGGGGTTGCCCCTGAGAGGTGATATACTCCCGTAAGCCGCCGTTCTACGATCTCTAAAATCATCTCCGCCAAGTTGGTGTTGAGTGTTGGGGAAACCCAATTATCATCAACGATATTGATTAATTTACCATTTCTAAGATTATTTATTACCCATAGGGCAAAATTTTCCTTACCTGCTGCAGGTCTTGAGCCATAGATGACACTAGGTCTCACGATGCAGTATTCAATATTTGACGAGATTAAGATTTGTTCTCCTTCTAGTTTTGTGGCTCCGTAGTGGTTTATTGGGCTTGGTTCATCAGATTCCAAGTATCCTCCCTTTTCACCTGAGAAAATATAATCCGTGGATACGTAAAGAACGAAGGCACCATACTTTTTGGCTTCTTTAACTATGTTTCGTGTCCCTTTGACGTTGATCATAGTTGCTTGTGTTTGGTTCTCTTCGCATCGATCTACGTTGGTCATGGCTGCGGAGTGAATTACAATTTTGGGTTGAGCTTTTTGGAAGGCTTTTTCTATCATATGAATGTTGGTGATGTCAAGTGGGATCGGGGTTCCTTCGTTTGCTTGATGTTGATTGTATCCTGTATAGGTTTCATATCCATTTGCTTGTGAGAGGGCGGCGACAGCCGATCCGAGGAGACCACTACCTCCAGTTATTATGAGTCTCATGTTATGACTCCCAAGGAGTAGGGTGAAGTACTTTCTCGTTAATTATTGGCTTCCACCACCACTCGTTTTTAAGATACCAGTCCACGGTCTCTACTAGAGCCTTGTTAAATTCATGTTCCGGTCTCCATCTCAAAGTTGTCCGCAGTTTGGTGGAATCAAGGCTGTAACGCATATCGTGGCCGGGCCGATCTTTTACGAATGTAACCAGATCTTCGGTTTTACCTAATAGATCCAAGATCCGTCTCACTATTTTAATAGCCGAGATTTCGTAACCGCCTGAAATATTGTATACTTCTCCCTGCTTTCCTTTGTTTGTTATTAACTCTATAGCGCTGCAGTGGTCTAGGACATATAGCCAATCTCTTATGGCTTCGCCTGTGCCATATACAGGTATTTTTAGGTTGCTTATGGCTCTCAGGATGGTTTTTGGTATTAATTTTTCTGGGAATTGATAGGGGCCGAAATTGTTGGTGCAACGTGTTACGATTATGTTCATTCCATAGGTTCTTACGTAGGCATTGCATAGGAGATCCGCTGCTGCCTTTGTAGCTGCGTATGGACTTGAAGGTTGCAGATTATCAATTTCAGTGAAAGACCCCTTCGCTATATCTCCGTACACTTCGTCTGTTGAGATTTGGATATGCCTTATTTTTCTGCTATTTTTTCGTTCTGCTTCAAGGAGGTTAAAGGTTCCAATGTAGTTGCTCTCGATGAAGGGGTTGGGGTCCGATATGCTTCTGTCGACGTGTGTTTCGGCTGCGAAGTTGACTACCACATCTACATATTTAATTGCTTCTTGTACGAGTTTGGGATCTGAGATGTCTCCTTTTATGAAGCGGTATCTGTCTCTGTTTTCGAGTTTTTTGAGGTTCTCAGGGTTTGCGCCTATCCCGATCTTATCTACGTTAATGATCTCGTAGTCTGGGTGATTTGAAAGGCTTTGTAGGATGAAGTTGCTCCCTATGAATCCTAGTCCTCCGGTCACTAATAGTTTCATGTTGGTTTCACTTGTGTGGAGGGTAGTTCCAGTCCCATGGTTTACCTACTCTTATATCATCTCTCCTGCCATTTATTGAAGTGGGTATGATGGTTTGATCGTTCCAAGGTCTCCTTTCTTCGTCTGGGTTCTTGAGGTCGTAGAGTCTGTTGACGCCGTATAGAAGCTTTATTGGCTGTGTGCCTATGGCTTTGTATCCGTGCCATAGGATTCCGTGTATCCTCGCTGCTCTGAGTCTCTCGCTGCTGAGGATTATCTCGTCGAGTTCCCCGTGTGTCTCCGAGTCTTCTCTGTCGTCGTAGGCACAAACCTTGACCGAGCCTTCTATGCAGATGAAGTAGTCTACCTGGCCTCGGAGATGTCGGTGCCAGGCTCTGACTATGTTGGGGTAGCTGTAGGATAGGTTAAACTGGGTAATCTTGTCTTCTCCTAGAAGGTCTTTCCAGTCTTCCCTGATAAGTTCCGAGAGGGAGCCTCTCTCATCAACATTTTTTATGATCTCTTTTATTATGATACCGGATATCATTTCGTCTAACCCTCTGATATATATAAAAATTTTGAGGTATTATTAATTTGTGTTTGGTAGCGCGCGGGTATGTGAAGGTCTTTATTATCCTTTTCTCTTCCTCCATTCCTCACAGCTGTCTCCCTGCGGCACATCTGCGCACGCGGGTATCCGCCCACCACACGGGGGCAATATGGATACGCATCCAGGCGCCCTCAATCGCCAGCACGACCACGCCCGAAGCGGGTCAGCGCGCCACGAGGAGACGGCTATGCCTGAGCGTACAGTGGATTATAGTAGGGCCGCCTATTCTTCAAGACCGAGTGACACACCTCCATGAGCATCCGGGCAGCGGCCACCCTGGCCGTCTTCCGACCCCTCCTCTCCGCGATCCTGTGGTATGCCCGGGTGATGGGGGTATCGTACCTGATGTTAACCATGGCCGCCTCCACCAGCGCCCACCTTAGCCACTTGGAGCCCTCCCTTGTGATCCTGCCGTGCCTGGTAACTCCTCCGCTGCTCTTGGTGCTGGGCACCAGGCCGGAGTAGCCTGTCATCCTCTCCCTAGAGGAGGAAGCGCTCCACCTCGCCTATCTCCGCCTTCACCAGGATGGCAGTGTAGTATCCAACACCGCGCGCCTGTATGAAGGCGTATTTATCCCTTCTCCTTAGCCTGCTGTGTTGAAGAGATGAAATAGGGTCACGCTCAGTTATTGTTGGGTGGTGGTTGGCTGGCCTTCAATTATGCTGGTCCTTGAGACCTACGCGTTGAATGGGCTTCTCCTGAGCTCCTATGGAAAAACGTCTGGAAACTAAGGCGTCCAGGTGGTATCCATACTAGTTCCGCAAGCCAATCAACGCATTCTTCTCCATCCTCTTAAGCTTTCTCTCCCACAACTCAACTTTAACGCCTCTATACGGTTCACCATTCCTCAACATATAGTACATGATCCGGGCCATCTCATGAGCCACCGCCGCCACAGCACTCTTCCCACCCTTCCTCCTCTCATGCCTCTCGTAGAGGCGTCGGAGCCGAGGGTCATGCCTCCTCGCCACGTGGGCGCACTGGATCATCAGCCACCGCATCCTCCTGTTCCCAAATCCACCGGCACCCCCAACCCAGACCTTCTCACCAGACTGCCACACCCTCGGGGCCAACCCCATCCAGCTGCAGAAACCCTTCTCACCCCGGAACCGGTCCACCGTGACCATCTCCGCCAGGACAAGCATCGCGGCGAAGTAGTCCACGCCGGTCATGGTCATCAGCAGCCGCACCCTTGGGTCGTCCACGGCGAGGGCCGCCAGCTTCTCCTCCACGAAGCCGATCTGCTCATCCAGGACCCCCAGCAGTGCGAGGTCGCTGCGGAGGATGGCGTCATCCATGAAGCCGAGGCTCAGATCCTTCATCCATGCGATGGCCTTCTTGCTGAACTTCGTCTTGTACGGGATGCGAACCCCGTGCTTGTCGAGGAGGGCGTGGGTCCGGTTCCTCACCTGGGTCCGGTTCTTCACCAGCCTCAGCCGGTGGCGTAGGAGTTCCCGTCGGCTCCTCTCCTCAGTACCTGGAACGTAGCAGGTGGAGAGGACCCCGGCTCGGTGCAGCCGGGCGAGGGCTCTGGCGTCGGTCCTGTCCGTCTTCAGCCGTGAGTCGGAGATGAGGCGGCTGTTGGTTGGGCTGGAGAGGGCTACGGGTATGCCGTGTTCCTCGAGTCTGTCGTGGACCTGGATCCACAGGTTCCCTGTGGACTCAAGTACGGCTTTGACCTCGTCCCCGGTGGCTGTGAGGCTCTCTGCGAACATCTCTATGCCCTCCGGGGTGTTCATGAACCGGGTCTCGTCAAGCAGCTCCCCTTCATCGTCGAGGATGGCGGCCTGACACATCTTTTATTGGACGTCTATTCCTACGATCTTCACGGGTGTCACCTCTGGGTGGCTTGCGGGCGGCACGCTCCTATGGGGTCTCACTTGGACCAGTCGGGTAGCCGCTCGGATTCGGCCCAGTCTGCTTGAGGGTCTCGTACGGACCAAGCTCGGGAGGGGCCTAAGCCACCTGTGACACCCTCATCGCTTCCACAGAAAACGGTTTTCCATACCTGTCTGCTCTCTAAGTAGGCCCTGAGCCTTGATAGGTGATTGCAGCCTTCAAGCCAACCAGACACCCAGAAGGAAGGTGAACACATGAGGTATATAGGCGTTGACGTGGGAAAGAAACGGTGCCAGGCGTGCATCATGGACGAGGAAGGCACAATCGTAGAGGAGTTCCCCTTCACCAACAACGGCGAAGGCATCCAGAGGCTCCTGGAACATGTGGGCGACGTCCAGTGTAAAGCCGTGGTCGAGTCCACCGGCAACCTCTGGCTCAGGATCTACGAGGCCCTGGAAGGCCACGGCGCCGAGATGAAGCTGGCTAACCCGTACAAGACGAAGGCCATAGCCTCAGCCAAGATCAAGACGGATAAACTCTCGGCAAGGATCCTGGCCCACCTGCTCCGGGCCGACCTCATCGCCGAGTGCTACGTGGCTCCTAGGGAGGTGAGGCAGGTCAGGGCTCTGCTTCGGCAGAGGGCGTCCCTGGTGAAGATGCGGACCATGGTTAAGAACCGGGTCCACAGCCACCTGGACAGGTACGGTTACAGTTCCCCGTGGAGCGACGCCTTCGGCGTCGGCGGATTGGAGTGGCTGCGGGGATTGGAGCTGGATCCGGTGGACAGGTGCATACTGGATACGCATCTCAGGCACATGGAGTGCCTCGACAGCGAGATAGGGTTCCTGGATTCC
>JBDRQD010000043.1:0-42647 GCA_043826455.1 Candidatus Bathyarchaeota archaeon | reverse complement strand
CACCTCGGAGCTCAGGTCTCTCTCTTCTGCTGTGCCTGGAGAACCTGTCCTGGTTCAGCCCAGGTGAACTCAACCTTGAGAGAGGTTAGGGTCCCGTTAACCCTTGATCTCTTCAAGTTCATCCAGATACCAGCATCTTATTAGGAGTAAACCTGTCTCAGAGAGAAGTTTAAACGAATATTACACTAACTTAGGTTCGATCCTTAAGGTTAAAAACGGGTACGTAACCTTTCGGAGCCGTCGATCACTATGTGCTCAATCACCAATGGTTTTATCCTCACTATTTTCCTACGTGTACAGTCTTGGTTGGAAAAAAGGGGGAATTTCAGATGGTGTCTTTCACCAGTTTTAGCCTCATGTTGGTGGTAGGCTGCTGTTCCAGGCATCAGAGTCCCATTTCCAGGACCCGTCCACAAGCTTCCAGACCATCATGTATTTTCCCTTATCAGTGAAAGCCGGCCCACCTTCAGGGTGAATCTTCAGCACGTATGTTCCGATCTCACATGCAGCTTTATCACCCATGGGCGTAACCTCCACCGTCTCAAGCTTCGCCTCCTTGACACCCATATCCAGGGCGCCCTGCCAGTATGCTGTGATGGCCTTCCTTCCCTTAATCATCTCAGTGTTTGGCGGGAGGATAGTAGCGTCCTCTGTGTAAACCCTCATGGCTGCGGCCAGGTCTCCTCTGTTGAAAGCTTCTACGAAGCCCTTGTTTACGGCATCAATCTTTTTTCTTATTTCTCCCAGTTTGTTCACTCTCCCTTCATTTCATGGTATTTCTAACGCTCCCCACCTCGGAGCTTGGGCGTCAACCCATGAAATGCCATAAGACTTGATCTAAGCTTATTCACAGCAATTTTTCTATGTGACTGATCTGGGTGTATTTGTATTTGAACGCCGCGAGATCGCCTTTTAGCATACTCATGGGAGCAACCCTATCTCAGGGAGAGGCTTCAACGAATATTACAATAACTTAGATACAATCCTTAATGTTAAAAATCGGTACATAACCTTTAGGAGCCATCGATCACTATCTGTTTCTTTCAGAAATAGTTTATGTTTTACCTAGAATAATCTAGAATGGCGCCTGAAAAATAATAAACAAGAGAGTTGCTGGAGGTGCAAGACTTGGAAATATGCGACGCCACCTCCAGCATCCAGTGTCATAAAAAAATTAGTGGGTTCTTTTATAGAGCAACGCAAGAGCCGTGACAGATAACCCTAGTATTAGTGAAGCTACCGGGTACCCGGGTATTCCGTCTTGCCTTGGGGGCGCTGATACAGTGAAGCTGCCTGAGAGACTGCCAACGGCTACCGTGTGAGCGCCCTCGCCTCCGGAGACGCCTGTGAACTCCACTGTCTCACTTGCTCCGCCTTCGAGGGAAACCGTCTCTTCGTCGACCTTAGAGCCATCCAAGAGCAGTTCGGCTTTGTGGCTTCCCGTCTCCTCGCCCACGTTGGTCACGGTCACCGACACGGTCACCGTTTTTCCGGTTTCAACTGTCGTGGGAGAGACAGCCAGGTTCGATAGCTTGAACTCTGCCGGCTTCTTTGGCTGCTCCATGGTGATCTTAATCAGGTATCCGTTTCCTCCAGACCCGAAGGACCATGTGAATCCAACTAGGATATATCCGCCGTCTGATGTTGCGTGTACTTGGTACATTCTGTCTCGCATGCTGCCGCCGTAGAATGTTTCGTCGACTAGGTCGCCGTCACCTGATAATGAGAAGAGCCAGACATCCGACTCACCTGTACCTGTTGAAGTCGTGTATCCCGTTACGAGGTAACCCTCATCAGCGAGCAGTTCTACTGATTCGGCGTAGTCATCCGATGATCCGCCGAACGTCTTCTCCCATACAAGGTTGCCTTCCGCGTCAGCTTTAACGATGTATCCTTCAACCAGGTTGCTTCCAAACGAGTCAGAGTTGCCGGCGATGACGTAACCCTCACTTGTTTCTTTGACGGATCTTCCGCTGTCATTCGCTGATCCGCCGTATGTCTGGTTCCAGGAGACGCTGCCGTCCGCATTCATTTTTATGAGCCATACGTCGCTCCATCCCGCTCCGTAGGAGGACGTGTCGCCTACTATTATGAACCCGTCATCGGCTGTGGTTATTATCTCTCTTCCTATGTCGTTCTTGGGTCCACCTAGGGTGATGTTCCAGAGGACTTCTCCTTCGTCGTTTATCTTCAGGACCCACACGTCACTGCTTCCAGAACCGTATGAGGCAGTGCTTCCTGCTAGCAGGTAGTCTCCACCAGCCAGACTGGTAATCGAGTATGCGACGTCGTCTTTGGCTCCTCCTAGAATCTTCTCCCAGAGGAGCTCTCCTTGGCCATCGGTTCTCATCACCCACAGATCGGTTAACCCTGCTCCGTATGATTTTGTGCCTCCTGCTACAAGGTATCCGCCGTCACTTGTCTGCACGACGTCGTAGGCGTCATCATCTTTTACGTCACCGTATACCTGTGACCACTCAATGTCTCCCATGGAGTCCGTCTTTACCATGTATAGTTCACGGTCGTCACGTGTCCAAAGCTCAACGTAGCCTACGATGATGAAGCCCCCGTCTGTTGTTTCCTGTATCGCCTTGAAGTGTTCAGTATCCTCGCCTCCAATGTCCTTACTCCACTCCTCATACCCCTGCCCATACACCATGTATGCTGATGATAGGAGAAGCAGCGCAAGGAGAGCGTACTTGCAGATGCCGCGCGATGTCTGTTTCACGAGCACTTTTTCCATCTTCATTCTTTCATCCTCACTCCTTCTTGGTACTTGTATAGCTCCCCACCTCGGAGCTCAGTTCTAACTCCTCGACTTGGCCTGGAGAACCTGTCTCAGCTCATCCCTCGTGACCTCGACCCTGAGTGTCCCGAGGGTCCCCTTTACCAGCAGTAGCATGTCCTCTTGCAGCGCTATTTCCAGTGACTCACCCAGGTCGCCCTCAAAGAGGGCGCCGCTGTTATCCTCAGATATGCTGATGGTCTTCAGGTGAGCCCTTGATCTCACGTGGATAGAGAAGTTACGCCCCAGTTCCCAGCACCTTCACAGGAGTAAACCTGTCTCAGGGAGAAGCTTCAGCGAATATTATAGTAACTTCAGGGCAATCCTTAAGGTTAAAAACGTGTACGTAACCTTTAGGAACCTTCAATTGTGGTGTAGATGGAGCGACTCTACGATCTATTGTTCGAGGTTTCCAGTGAGGTCAGACACCGGATACTGATACTGCTGAGCGGCGAGTCACTTAACCTGTCCCAGCTCTCCAGAAAACTGGATCTGAGTCTGCCAGAGGTCAGCCGCCACGTCTCCCGGCTTCTCGAGGTAGATGTGATCAGGAAGAACCTTGACGGCACCTACTCCCTGTCCTCATTCGGGGAGCTGGTCCTGGGCCAGATCGAGGAAATCTCGTTCATGTCAAAAAACAGGGACTACTTCATCTCGCACGGGTTGAGGGGGATCCCTGGAGAGTTTGTCTCAAGGCTCGGAGAGCTCTCTGAAAGCCATTACGTTGAGAGCATGATGGATTTTCTCAGGTTCATCGAGGAAACCGTGGCCGACTCGAACGAGTACGTCTGGATGCAGGTGGACGAGGTTCCTTACACTGTAACCCGTTGCATCGAGGACGCGCTGAACAAAGGAACCAGTTTCAAGATAATAACACACGAAGACAGGGAGAGGAGTGAAGACGTCACACGGATAACCTTCTCTCCCCTCGTAGAAAGCTCCACGTCCCATGAGGTGGGCGTCCTCCTCTTCGTCTCCAAGCTGAGGGCTGCCGTGTCTTTCCCCACACACGAAGGAAGATACGATTACACGGGGTTCACGACCTCAGACGCCGGGGCTGTGAAGTGGTGCAGGGACCTGTACCAGCTTCTCTGGAGTGAGGCCTCGAAGGGTCAAACAACCCGCGGGACTCTGGGTAGGGAAAGCATCAGGCGGATAACGATCAATGGGAGAGATGACCCCAGGCACGACCAGCGCGCGGTCCAGGACGCCGTGGACAACTATGATGAGGTGACGCTCAGAGGCGTCTTCAATTTCGGTAACTCAGGGATCACCATTTCTAAGAGCTGCACACTCAGGGGGGAGGGACGAGAGAACGATGTTCCATCAACAAAGATATACAAGAAGGGGTGGCAGATGCCCTTCACGTCCAACGAGTGGCTGGTGCGGGCTAAGGGAGAGAACACCCACATTACTATTGAGAACATCCACTTCACAGATTTCAATGATATCTGTGTATACGGTGAAGGCGGCGCAGGTCTGACAATAAGGAACAACCGAATCACACTGGAGACAGGGTACAGCAGAGGCAGACGCCACCCGTATGGGGACATGGTTACAGGAATAATGGTAGGTCACTTCGGCGCCCCAGAAAATATCACGTATTATCCTGAGGGAGTACGCATTGAGGGTAACTACCTTGATTTCGCCCTATCCCCCTTAAGAAGAGGATACGCTTCAACCCATGATCAGTGGAATGACCCAAGCTACTACCCAAATCTCCTCGAGGAGTACTATTGTGGGGTCGGAGTATTCGTATTACATGCAGAAGGCAGGGTATCGATAAGAAAGAATGTTGTCCAGAATATGAACGCCGTGGGGATTAATGTATCAGACTGCCAGGCTTCAGCGAAGGCTGAGATTATCGACAACGAGATAGTTTCAGAGGTGTTCGGCAGTCGTGTGCATAACTGGGTTGAGACCGGGTTCGGAATCACCGTTCACAGCGCCATGGCCTTCCCGCATAAACCAGGATTCAGCGTAGTTGTGTCCAAGAACTCTATAAAATGTACAAAGAAGAACTACGGGGGGATGATGATCATGGGGCCTTTCAACGTGCCGGAATGGGCGGGTAAGCTTCATGCGGGCACCGTCTCGGAGAACTCTATTTGTCTCGCTGATGGGTTTGTCGGGATCAAGGTTGGCCGCAACGACTCGATTGAAGTACTTGACAACGTCATCTCAGGTAAGGCGTATTATGGCATCAGGGTTCACGGAAGAGACAAGCAGCAGGATACAACCATACTCGCTGAAAAAAACAGGGTCACAGACAACGATATGACCGGCCTCGAGATCAAGGCGCCAGATAATTACAGCAACGAGAACGCGGATGGAGTCATGTTCGCTGGAACACAGGGTAACTCAGAGACCAGGCACGTGTGGCTAGACTCCCTCACCAAAGACAACGTGATTGAAATAAGGAAAGGCGAAGGGGTCGTAGATGAGGGGCAGGACAATAAAATAAGTTACACAGACCCCTGATTTGTACATGCATCCGTGCCCAGGGAAGAAAGTGTCTCCCCGAAGGCAGTCATGAACGATTCGATCTCGTCGAGGAGTTGGTACACAGATTTTATAACGGGCTATAAATGCCTGGCATTTAATGAAGACAATATAATACGTATCATATTATGCCAGCTATAAAAATAGTATAAATATGTCGGAATAAAATAGTGATCGTAAAGGATGGATGATGTTGCCTGCGTTCATCAAGCCGTATCCCCCGGACTCCATAACCTACCTCCACTACGATACACTTGTTGACGCCCTGGAGGCCAGGCTCGGCCCCGGCGCCGAGGCCTTCATCAGGGACAGAACCCGGATAGTGAACAGCCGGGGCAACATCTGGGAGAGGGCCGCCGGCAACGTCCAGCAGGCCATCGATGACGTGTACGCTGACACGGGTGGAGCCGTCTGGCTGCCCAAGGGCAAGGTCACTGAGACGCAGCCGTGGACATTGGACGAGGTATACCCGGTGCACCTGTACGGGGCCGGGATGTGCTGGCACGACCTGGACTACGGGACCATGATCAGGTTCAACGTGGCCAACGGCGTCCACTGTATCGCCATCGGCAAAGTCGGGGACGCGGTTCACTTCGGTGGCCTCTACGACATGACCCTCTACCCCGGCTCAGGGGACCGGGACACTGTGCACCTGGACCGGGTATCAGACTGGCACATGGACCGCGTCTATATCAACCAGGCCAAGAGGCACGCCTTCCACGTGGAGAGCACCGGGGACTCGTGGAACCTGTGGGTCCAGGACTGCCTGTTCGAAAACGCGGCCCAGGCCGGTATCAGGCTAGAGGGAGGAGTGGGCTCTGGGGTGATACTGAAGAGCTACTTCCTGAACAACTACTTCTACGCCAACAACCGGGACATAGAGATAGGCGCCCTGGACGGGACTGAGGGCAAGGTGCGGCTCTGCCAACTCCACAACAACCAGCACTTCAACACGGTGGGCGTCGGCTTCAAGATGTATCGTAGAGTCGAGTCCATCGTCTGCACGGGGCACATATTCTACAGGACAGGCGGGGACGCCATAGACATAGACGACGACGGCTCCGCCAACAAGTGTTTCAGGATCAACTTGAGCAGCCTCATCATCGATGGACAGAGTGTGACCCCCAACGGCATCGACCTTCAGGGATACACTGACCACGTGGTCATCGGCCCCGGCCAGATATTCGGCGTCACCGGCTCAGCGGTCAACCAAGGGGCCAACGTGACCAACGTAACCAAGGTCGGGCTGTACGAGTCATGAGCTTCATGTACAAGCAGTTCGGTGAGGGCTTCGACGTCATGATGCCTAATCCTGAGGCGCTGCGCTTCGAGGAGCTTGCCCGGCTAAGGGGCGTAGACGTGGTGGTAGTCCACCAGACACTCTCAAGCCGTGATTCCTACGGGCAGCCAGTCTACCTGGAGACGTCCTTGACCGTGAAGGCAATGGTGAAGCTGTCTCCAGGCGAGCTCCGGCTCCCGCCGGGGGAGGTTAAGAGGGCGGACCTGGAGGTGCTGCTGCCCGTCTGGGCACCGGTGAATGAGGAGCGGTATGAGGTGGAGGTGGACGGCGTCCGCTACCACGTCACGGGCTTGGAGCACACCACGGCCTACCGTAAGGTGTACGGGGAGAGGGCGATGAGTTGACGGACCCCAAGGTGACGCTCCTGGAGCTCCTGGGGGGCGGCTGGGGCCTGGGTTACAAGCCTGCGTTTAGCGCGGACTGGCTCATGGAGAAGGCTGAGTTTCCTCAGGTGGTGGTGAGCCACGTGCTCACGCAGCCCCGTCAGGTGGGGTTCAGCGAGAACCCGGCGCAGGCGGAGCGTCGGTTCGAGGCAGTGTACTTTGTTGACGCCTGGGCCCGGGGCGACGCGGCTCAGCGGTGGGAGATGCTCCAGGAGGTGGACCGGATACTCCACTCCAAGTGTACTGATCCAGGTGGAGGCCTTGAGGCGCTGAGCGTCTCCTCATGGCGTGACCTTGACGAGGGAAGCCTCAGGCCTCCGCTGTTCAGAAGTCAGTGTCGAGTAGAGGTGCTGTATTATGGTTAGGTACAAGGGTAAGGATCAGGTCGCGTTCGGGCACAAGCCCTACGACGAGGCCAGCTACGGGGGCAGCCCTGGGGCTACTCCCACCACTCTGTACAGGGTCGGCTACGTCACTGAGATGAAGCCGAGCCTAGACCCTGAGCTAAACCGGGTGTTCGTGCTCCGGGACGGAGGCAGCGAGGGCAGACCCCTGACGGTTCTGTCCCGGCGCCAGAACGTGAAGCTTGGGCTCAGGTGGCTTCAGGGTCAGCTGGGCGACTACTTCCAGAAGTTCATCCTCGGTGGGTACAACTTCTTCGCGGAGACCAAGCTGTACCGGGACGCCTCCAACCAGCTTTATCTTTACTGGACGGGGCTGAAGGCGGACGTCCTATCTGTCCAGTGCAGCATAGGGGAGCCTGTGGTGTGGTCGGCTGAGATGATCGGCAAGCTCTACGGCACCAAGACCACCACCATACACAGCTACGGGGCGCTGCCCGGCACCGTCTGGGAGTGGTCGGACTGCTACGTCCAGGTGAGCACCAACGGCACAGACTGGACGACTATACCGGACGTCACGGACTGGGAGTTCAGGGTAGATAACCAGCTGAGCGCCGTCCATGTGTTCACCAGCACGGCCACCAAGCAACTCCAGGGACTGGAGGAGATGGAGCGCCTCTGTGATGTGAGGCTCACCATGAACCTCCAGGACGGCACGTACCTCAGCTACCTGATCAACCAGACGGAGCTCTACCTGAAGCTGGTGCTGCCTAACTCGAAGTATCTTCAGTTCAGTAAGGGGAAGATGCGGCTGGTGGACCCCATAATCAAGCCAGAGGACCTGGTGGCGTGCCGCGTAGAGTTCACGGGGGGCTACCTGGAGCACAACTTCACGTGATGAGCCATGAGGCATGAAGTCGAGATCAGAGGCCATAAACTGGCGTTCAGGACGTGGACCTACGGGATGAAGCAGGAGGCCCTCAGGAAGGCTACCAGGTGGGAGAGGGGGGCCTCGGGGCTTGAGCCTGAAGTGGACCCGTGGGCCCTGAACGACCTGATGCTGGTCGGGTGCCTCCAGGGGTGGGACCTGGTTGATGAGGAGGGGCAGTCTCTGCCCATCACAGTGGAGGCGGTCCACGGCCTTGAGCCGCCTGAGCTGGTGGAGGAGATGATCTCCTACTGCCTGCGGATCAACGGCGTCACGGTTGATGAGCGAAAAAAATAGTGGAGGCTGTGAAGCGAGGGAAGCCGAGCCCACTGACGGAGGATGTGGCCCTCTGTGTGGCCACGGGCTGGACGCTTGACCAGTTGGCGGTCCAGCCTGCGGTGTTCGTGGAGAGGCTGGGCGTCTACTTGGAGGCGGTGGCTGGCGTGCAGGACCGGGAGAAGAGGCGGCTGGAGGAGGAGCTTAATAGGCTCAGGAGGGGAGCAAGGTGAAGGTAAGTAAAACGCTGCGTCTGGAGGACCTAGGGGCCGAGCTGTCCCTTATCCCTCAGAGCATCCAGGAGGCCGCTGACCTGGCCCTGGAGGTGCCCGCGATGCTGGAGTTCGCCCGGGCCTTCTGCCCCGTCCGCACCGGAGCGCTGCGCGGCTCGATCCGTGTTGAGCGTCCGGGTCCCCTAGCTGCTAAGCTGGTGGCTGGGGGTGGGGGCCACGTGAATCCTCTTACGGGGCGAGAGGTGGACTATGCTCGGCACGTCCACGACGGCACCAGCAGGATGCCGGCCCGCCCCTTCCTGCTTCAGGGCGTCCTGGCGGGGCGTCTGAGTGTGGGCCGTGAGATGCTAGACAGGGCTGCGGGAGTGGTGTAGTGGCGAACCGTGTGGACCTTGAGTACAATGTTCAGGTAACGGGGCTGGGAGAGGCCGCGGCCTCGGCCAACGCGGCTGCCCAGAGCGCCAGCCAGGCCTCGGCTGCGCTTCAGGGGGTGCAGGCTCAGAGTGGGGGCACCCTGGCTACGCTGTCCCTTACTCTCAGGTCTCTGAACTCGACCAGGCTCGCTGTCACGCAGACGAGCCGGGCCATCAACGATATGAACCCGGTGGCGCTGTTGACGAGCTTCATGAGCATGATCCAGGTGGTCAGCAACCTGACCGCCCTCACCAGGAGGCTCCGGGAGAACACAGCGGCGGCCTCGGCAGCCCAGGCCATCCTCACCACCCTCTCAGGCCAGTGGTGGCTTATCCCCCTAGCCATAGCGGCAGGTGCCATGGTCTACAGCCGTATTCAGAGCATGCAGGCGGGAGGCCCTGTGAACCGGACGGGCCTATACATGCTGCACCGGGGAGAGTACGTGGTCCCGGCCTCTCAGACCCACCTGGGACCCATCTTCGTCACCTTCGAGCGTCAGCCGTCCAGCGGCCTGGAGGTGGACCAGTGGCTCCGTGAGCTGGGGCCGCGTCTCGAGGAGCGTATGAGGAGGGGAGGCTAGTGCCGACTCCCATCTGGGCCCAGTGCAGGGTGGAGCTCTACGAGGAGCCCGGGTTCTTGGACGATTGTTTCAGGAGCAGCCTCTGGGTCAAGTTCCAGTCGGCGGCTTCTGAGAGCTTCGGTAACGTGAATGACGTCGCCGGGGACTACGCGTCCATGGCTGTGACGGAGGGTGCTGCGGTCAACGGCTGTGGCTGGAGGCGAGACATCAGTGGCCTCAACCTCAGCACCAGCACATATCCCGTGTTCAGGGTTCGCCTCAGGGGCAGGGACACGGCGCCACAGTACAAGGTTGAGGTGGAGTACACTGACGCGTCGTCCACCTCCTTGGGGTGGATTGATGCCCCGACCAGCTTCGAGGCTGTGTGGCTCCAGCTAACCTCCGGGAAGACGGTGAAGTATGTTAAGTTGTACGCCCGGAGCAGCCAGGTCTACGCCCAGGCCGTCATCGACTACGACTACGCTTGTGTCCTAAAGAACCCGCCTCTGGTGCCCGCGGAGATAGAGGAGCTTGTGGCCGACCTGGTGACCACCACCGCCGTCTCAGGGCTCCGTCTCACCATGCTCCGGGACCCTGCCTACCCTAGGCTGGCCCTCTGGCTGCCCATGGATGAGGGGCAGGATACGAGGGCTTATGATCTTAGCCCGTGGGGGCGCACCGGGCACCTTTATAATGGCCCATTATGGGTTGACGGTAAATATGGGAAGGCTCTGAGTTTCGACGGGTCGGACGATTATGTTCAGACAGTAGCCTTTGCCTTAAGCGGCACCGCTCTCACCTTCGCCACATGGATCAAACCTAGCTACGTCGCTGGCGTCTACCAGACCCTCATCTCGGACGGTGCCCAGAGCTCGACTATAGGGTTCATCTGGTGCTATAGGAACCCCGGCTCGTATCACTTTACATGGCAGTACGCCGACGGCACAGCCTACCGTACAGCCCAATCTAACAACTTCTTCGCTGGGTGTGACGGCGTATGGACTCATGTAGCCGTGGTCTGTGACTATGCGGCTAAGACGGTCCGGTTCTACAGGAACGGGGTGTTCATTGAGGAGTTGAGCATGTCCGGGGTGCCGGTGTTTCCGTCTGTAAATCGCGCCAAGTATCTAGGTAAGTACAACGCGGCTATACACCCCTTAACAGGCTGTCTGGATGATACACGAATCTATATAGGGGCCTTTTCCGACGCGGAGGTTTACCGTTTATACACATCGAGTCCGTTGAGCGGTGCGCAGAGGGCGGGGCCGGGATGCGTCGTGATGGCGTACCTGGGGGCCGCGTCTGAGAGTCTGGTGAGTAAGTTGTTCACGGGGCGCGTCATTGATAGGCTCACCCTGGGGGAACCGGACAACCCAGTGACTCAGCTTGTGTGCGAGGACCTGGGCGAGATACTGCTGGAGCGCACCTTCTCCAAAGAGTACGCCTCGGCGACCCAGATCAGCACCATCGTCGACGACATGCTGGACGAGTCGCCTGAGCTGTACCAGGACAAGGACACCACCAACCGCGCCATCGTCAACAGGTTCCACCAGGAGGGCGTCTGGTCGCTGCTGGAGAAGCTGGCGGAGACGGCCACCTTCGCCTCGAGCGAGACTGGGGCCAACTTCTGGGTGGACACGGGCGGAACGGTAAGGTTCAAGAAGTACGGGGTCTTCGTCTGCCCCCTCAGCGTCACGGATGGCAGCGGCGGCGGCACCCCCAACATCCTGGACATCCAGGTGAAGGAATCCATCAAGGGCAGCCCAAGGCTGACCAACGATGTCCGGGTCATCGTGTTCGAGGAGGAGACACAGCCCTCGGACGGGGACGCGTTAACCGAGTCTGTGGAGGGGTGGAGCAGCCCGGACCCCACAGACGGCGGCTACCCGCAGAGCGACACAGGGGACAAGGTGGCGGGCTCGGCTAGCGTCCACTTCAACACCACGAACCCGGGGAGCTACTACCGTATGCGGGTCGAGTTCCCGGACCTAGACATCACCGGCTTCGACTCGCTCAAGTTCCAGTTAAAGTATGGCTCGGGGCTGAGCGTAGACAGCCTGGAGGTGCGCATCTGGCGGGGCGGCTGGCTGTGGGTCACCGACTACTATGAAGAGACAGGGATCACGCCTCAGAGCGCTGCTGCCTGGCACGAGTACACCATGGACCTGGCCTCCATGAGCAAGACGGGGAACCCGGGGAGCGTCATAGCCAACGTCCAGATCAAGGCAGTGCACATGTCTCAGGTGGGGACCGGCGGCTTCCTCATCGACAACCTCAGGTTCGTCAGATACGAGAAGGCGGGGACGGCCAGCGACTCCACGAGCCAGGCTGCCTACGGTAAGCGGACGCTCCGTCTGGTGGATAAGACCATCACCGATGTGGACTACGCCGGGTATGTCGCTTCAAACATCCTGGCCCACAGGAAAAACCCGGTCGTCACGGCCCAGGTCCGGGCCCCGGGCCGCGCCCAGCTTGGGTACAGGCCTCCCCAGACGGTGACGGTGACGAGTCTTAAGGATGGCCTGGAGGCGCGGAGCTTCCAGATAGTCAGGGCCCAGCACAGGTACACGCCGGGGGGCGGATACGTATGCGACCTTGACCTGGCCGCCGCCCGGCTGCCGGACGGCTCCTACGAGCCTCGGGTGGCGCCTGCCGTAGCCGACGTGGGCCTGGGCCTGGCGGCGCTGAGGCGCATGAGGTACGAGACAGGGCTCAACAGCCTGAGGAGTGTGTGGGTGTGAGACCCCAATTTTCATGTAATACTAGCCGAGGCTGAGGTGTCTCACCGGTTTAATGCATCTCTCGATTGCGTCCAGGAGCAGCCTCCTTGTGAAAGGTTTCTGGAGGTACCCGTCAGCCTTCACGTCCTTCTCCAGCATCATGTCCACCCCAGTGCCCAGGGCCGTGAACATCACCACGGGGATGTTTCTCGTCTTTTTCCCCTTTTTCAGTGTGCGGCACACGTCGAGGCCGCTGATGCCCGGCAGGATGACGTCTAGGAGGACCAGATCGTAGCGGTTTCGGCCTACAAGGTCCAGCGCTGTCTCACCGTCCTGAGCCGTTGTCACGTTGTGCCCGGCTTCCTTCAGGATTATCTCGGCTAGGCTCTGTATGTCTTCCTCGTCGTCGACTACCAGAATGTTGGCCACATGATTAGCTTAAGCACACATGATTTAGAGTTTTTGATGGGCTCCGCGTCTCATGTTGATATCTGTTTTGTATGGTATGGTGAAGGCGAAGGTGGAGCCCTTGCCTGGGCCGGGTGACTCTGCCCAAATCTCTCCACCGTGGAGCTCCACTATGCCCTTGCAGATGCTGAGCCCTAGCCCTGTGCCCTCGTAGAAGCCGGGCTTCTCTATGCTGGGGAAGGGGGTGAAGAGCTTGGGTATGTCCTCGGGGGCTAGGCCGATGCCCTCATCCGTGACGCTGAACCGCACGCATCCTTTCAGCTTCTCCACGGATAGCTTTATGGTTGAGCCCTCCGGGCTGAACTTGGAGGCGTTGAGCAGGAGGTTCTGGAGGACCTGTATGAAACGCAGCTTGCCGAAGACGAGGGAGTCGACGTTGGATGTTATCTGAAGGCTCTGGTTTCTCCTCTCCAACGTTGGAGTAAGCTCTTCGTTGACCTGCTGCAGAAACTCGTCCATCATGTGCCTCGCTGGTACTAGCTCTATTCTTCCCTCGGTGAGGCGCTGCACGTCCAGGAGATCGTTGGTCAGCTCCTCCAACCGGTCAACGTTCCTGGAGACGACGACCAGCATCTGCCCTATCTCCTTGAAGCCCTCGACTCCACTCAGCCTCTCCATGTGGCTCTGGATCAGCTCCAAGTAGCCCTTGATGGAGGTGAGAGGGGTCCGCAGCTCATGGGTGGCCGTGGAGATGAACCGGGTCTTCATCCTCTCCATCTCCTCAGACTGTTGAGCCCTGACCCTGGACTCCTCCGCCTCCACCGTGGCTCGTATCCTCTCCCCCTCCTTCCTCAATCTGTCGAGGGTCGAGGCCACGTGCTGCGCAAGTATCTCCGCTAGGACCCTATGGCTCTCGTTGAAGTGGCCTATCCCCAGGCTCTCCATGTTCAACACGCCCATTACCTCACCCTTAAACATTATAGGAGTGGCCAACTCGCTCAGGCTGTCGGTGGATCCTTTCACGAAGGCAGGTTCAAGCCTTGTATCTTCGACTACCACGGTCCGATTCTCGTTAAAGGCTTTGACCGTTATTCCTGGCCCGTTTAATGGTAAACGTATAGGGGCCATTGTGGAGCCTCTTACTTGGAGGGTGATGAGCTCACCATCCTCCTCCACTATGAAAGACGATAGCTCCACGTCCATGACCTCATCCATGATGCTTAAGGCGATGTCCGCGACCTCCTCCAATGTCACCGCCGAGTTGAGTTTCACGGAGTGGCGTCGGAGGCTCTCAAGGCGATCTCGTTCACGTCGCTGTGCCTCCTCCATGGCCCTTCTTTCAGTCACGTCTCTTACGAAAGCGAGAACGGCGGGACGTCCATAGTAGTTTGTTAAACTTAAGGAGACCTCGACGAGGCGAGCCTCGCCGTCAACCTTTCTAATTTTAGTCTCAAAGATTTCAGGCTTCCTCTCCCCTTTTTGTCTCATATAATCGGCCCATTTCAAGTCTTCGTCGTCAAGATTCGGCACCCACTCCTTGAGTTCCCTGCCTTCGAGGTCTTCAGGGCTCTTTACTCCGACGAGCTGAGCCATTGCCTGGTTGACGTAGACGATTGTGTTCCCTACAGTGATGGAGAATGCGTCCATGCTGCCCTCGACGACAGCGCGGTACACCTCCTCGACTCGGTGTCGCTCCACCAGGTGCCTCACCCTATTAACCAGAACCTGGTAGTGGGCCGGTGACGCCTCCAGCATCACGTAGTCGTTGACACCCGCCTTGAAGGCAGCCTCAGCCACCTCCTCGCTACCCATCCCGGTGTAAAGGATGACGGGCACCTTCTCTGTCTCCCTAACCATACGGGTGAGGGTTAAGCCATCCATCTCGGGCATATGGTAGTCCGTGACTATGGCGTCGTAGCGCTTCCCTTTTACTGAGGCGATGGCTCTGCGGGGTGATACCTCTGTGTCGACGCTGAGGGTGGGGTCAGCCCTCTCCATGAAAGCTTTGGTTATTTTGAGTTTGTCAACGTTGTCGTCTATGAGGAGTACCCTAATGATGGGGCTTACGGCGCCTGGGAGATGGCCTGACATTTTTACTCTTAGTATCTGAGTCTACAGTGTTTATAATAACTATATGAAAGTGGACTCCTTTTTTCCCGCTGCTTCCACTCAACCCCCATGTATGGTGGAGATAAGTTATAATGGCGTCGGGAAGCTACTTTACCTCCGTCGACACGGGCAGCCGGACGGTGAAGACCGAGCCCGCCCCCACCCTGGACTCCACTGTGATGGTGCCGCCGTGGAGCTCCACGACGCGCTTGCATATGCTGAGCCCCAGCCCCGTGCCCGTGGGCTTGGTGGTGTAGAAGGGCCTGAAGATCTCCTTCAGCACCTCAGGGGGCATCCCGGTCCCCGTGTCGGCCACGGTCACCTCGACCTCGTGGTCTAACTGGCTCACGGTGAGGGTCAGGGTCCCCTCCCCGGGCGTGGCCTCGACGGCGTTCTTTATCAGGTTGTCGAAGACCCGGCGAAGGCTGGTGGCGTCCACGCTCACGGCTATGAAGGGGGACTCGTACCTCTTCACCACGGTTATGTCGGGGGGGACGCCGGCTGCGCTCAGGCTCTGGTCCAGGAGGTCCACCAGGTTGTCCAGGGTCCTCTGGATGACGGGGGTGGCGGCTATGTTCCTCAGGTCCTCCAGGATGTTCAAGGCGTAGTCTACGCTTCTGTTGATCATGGTGAGGTACTCGTCCACGTCCTTTGGGCTGTCCTTGATGAGGTAGGCCGCGTTCTTTATGGTGCTGAGGGGTCCCTTGAGGTCGTGGCGAACCATGCTGCTTATCCTCTGGACGCCCTCCAGGAGCTCCCGAACCTGGGCCGTCTGCTGCTCCGCGTGCCTCCGCCTCTCGTTGATGAGGGTGATGGCGGTGCCCATGTGGAGGGCCAGCAGCTCCACCATGTCCCTGTCCTCATCGGCGAAGGCGTCCACTGTGTGCTCCTCCAGGTTTACCACGGCGTGGACCTGCCCCTCCACCCACACGGGGACGGCCAGCTCGGAGAGGAAGGGCTCTCCCACCTGTATCAGTTTAACGTAGTCGAGGTCCAAGCGGGCGTCGGACACCAGCTGGGTCTCCCCCGTCTTAACAACCCTCACGGTCACTCCTTTGCCGTCCAGGCTAAGGTAGTCGTCTGGTCCCAGTTTCACCGCCATATGCCGTACATAGCGGGCGATGTCCCCCTCAACGAGGGCGATGCCGGCCCACCTGTACCCGAAGTCGTCCCGGAGTATGCTTATTACGAGGTCGTAGACCTGGTTCAGGGTCTTGGCCTTGCTGAGGCTTCCGGCGTTCCTGTTGAGGGCGTGGAGCCTGGCGTTTATCCGCTTCTCCCTACCCTGATGGGTTATCCTCTGGAGGGCGCCGGCCACGTGCTGGGAGTATATCTCGATCAGCCTCCTGTCCTCCTCCGTGTAGGCGTTGGGGCGGCGGTCCTCCAGGTTTATAACGGCGACGGCTTTTCCGGCCACCTTAATTGGGACATCCAGTTCCGAGAGGCGGACCTCAGCATCCATGTCTTGAAGGTAGTCAGGGTCGAGGCGGGTGTCGTGCACAAGCTGGGTCTCGCCGGTCCTTGCCGCCCTCACCGTGATGCCTCTTCCTCCGAGGGGTAACTCAGACACCAAATTCAAGTCTACGCCCATGCTGTATATGGGACTTAAGCAGACTTTGCCTACCGTCATGAAGACACTGGTGGTCAATCCAATGACCCTGGCGATGGCTTCCAGAGTTACCTCAGCTATCTCTTGGACTGTGGAGGCCTCGCCTAGATTGTTAACGTATGCGTGGAGGGCCTCCAGCTTGTTCTCGTAGCTCTTCCTGGCCGTGATGTCAATGACTACGCCGGTGACCTTCAGGGGCTCGTTGTCCGGGCCCCGCTGGGTGACCGTGCCGGTGTCGTGGAACCAGCGCCAATCGCCCCCCTTGGCCCTTATCCGGTAATCCACCTCGTACCTGGGCGCGTCCCCTGAGAGGTGGCGGCGCATGGCCTCCATGGCCGTCTCCTGGTCCTCCGGGTGTAGCTGGTCGACGAAGTCCCTGTAATGCTCCGCCTTGAACTCCTCTGGGGTGTAGCCCAGCATGGTCACCTTCTTGTCGCTGTAGGTGACTTTTCCCGACGGGTACTCCATCTCCCACCACGCCAGGTCCCCGCCCTCGATGACGGCGTTGAGTTTCTCTTCAAGCTGCGCGGAGGCTCCGGGACTCGTTTTATGGGGGCGCCTCACGTCTTAATTGGTTGAGGGGATGTGAATTTAAACTTTGTACGAGTCGGCCTATAGATTACGCGTACGCGGCGGCGGACAAGACCATCACCGATGTGGACTATACCGGGTACGTAGTCTCAAGCGTCCTGGCCCACAGGAAGAACCCGGTTTTCACGACCCAGGTCCGGGTGCCGGGCCGCGCCTAGGTGGGCTACGGGCCGCCGCAGACGGTCTCGGTGACGAGCCTGAAGGACGGGCTGGAGGCGCGGCTGCCCGACGGAAGCTACGAGCCTAAGATCGCCCCCGCGGTGACGGATGTGGGTATGGGGCTGGCGGAGGTGAGGCGGGTCGGGAGCGAGGCGATGCTCAACAGCCTGAGAGGCGTATGGGTTTGAGGATGGCCTATCCATGGCGGTTTGATCTTCTCTTCGATCTAGGCTGAGGCTCTTGGCTTCTTTCGGGGGTCTCATGTTTCGGCCGGTGTGCCTTCTTCTTGTTATGGTTGTGGTCATCCTCGGTTCGGGTCTCGGCGGCGGAGACCCTGATTTTAGGAGGTTTTTTCTTCCTAAAATCGATACCCCCCTACGTTTTTTGCACATATGCCCCGGGTTATGGCCTCGCGGGATGAGTTAATTCGTTTTATGACTGAAAAAACCGCCATAAAATGATACCCCCCTACCTTTTTTCACGTCAATTTATCTGGGGCGCTCAGGCGTCTCGTCGGTGTGCGGGTGATCCCGAATGACTAAAAAAACCGCCATTAGGGGGTACCCCCCCTACGTTTTTTGCACACCAGCCCTCGTCTGAGTCGTTCTGATGTGCTGGACGGACCGTGATTCTGTGTGGAGTGGACGGCGTTTTTGCATAGAATGGGATCGATAAGGCGTGTTTCCCGGGCCCCTTTTGGCGCGGGGCCCCTGTTTCCGGTTTTTCTTGCTCTACCCCCTCCCCCCTCTCTGGGGCTGTGGTGCTGGCGTGGTGAAGTTCCTGAGAGGCGGCTTATACCGTCCTAGAGGGTATAAGGCGGAAAAAAAATTCCATCTTTTATTTCGTGCTTTTTCTTCAGTGAGATGCCTCGTTATCCCTTGCTCAGGAGACCTACAGAACACGGTTAACCGAAAACCTCTGTAATAAAAATTATGACATGCATGCTAAAAATGGCATAAACAATGCGTGATGTATCTGATTATTGGAGACGTGTGCGCTGCCCTAGCCTCCGGGGGGTGCTGTAAGGGTCTACATGAGGGAGGGCTGGCCATAGATGGCTTGTCTTAATCCGGCAGTTGGATGTGTCTGAGGTGCGGGTCAGCCCGGATAGCATGATTTTAGTTGGGGCCTGTAAGGATTGGAGGCTCTTTCTGGGGGTGCCGAGCCGGTGTTTTAGGCGTCTTGCGAGGAGCGACTTGGTCTACATCCGGTGAAGGCTACATCCGGTGAAGGGACTTGGGCGTGTTGGAGGTCGGTATTTCGTGCCGCAGAGTCAGGGTTGACCCGGCTGAGAGGAGGCTGAGCTATATTGGGCGTTTGGAGGATGTGATGCGGGTGTGTGACCGGGTGGCGGCTGATCCGGGTGGGTTTGAGGAGGTTCAGATGAGGGCGCTGGATGTGTTGATCAGGGCTGTGCGGGTGTGTTATGGGTTGGTGGTGGATGTGGAGGAGTTGGAGGCTGAGGTGGCTGCGTTGGAGAGGCTGGAGAGGGAGGGGCGGCTGGTGGGGTACACCATAGGGAAGCCCCCGGAGTCTTAGTGTTTGGCTTATGGTGACGGCTCGTTTAAGGTATCATTTATCTATTTTATTGGAGGAGCCATCGTGGTATCGACTGCTCAGCTGAAGCGGTTTAAGTCCGGGGCGAGGCTGTACCTGAGACGGGAGCTCCTCGATGATCCGAAGTTCCCTTTCGAGGATGAGGAGGTATTAAAGGTGGAGATTGTGGATAGGAAGCTAGTGCTGTCTAGACCTGAGTGGTGGGAGATGCTTGACTGGGATGAGATGCCCCAGGTTTGGAAGACTCTGCCCGAGGAAATCAAGTCGATGGTACGGAAAGCGGGGTTAGCGCCCAAGAAAGATGAATGATAGTGTAAATGTTTTGGCGTGTGCACAGTCGCTTGACAGCGAGTGGAGAACCACCTGCCTGCGGGGGCACAGGAGCGGTGAGGGTAATCCTTTGATAGTGGTGCCGTGGCTTGGTGCCCCGTTTGATCCTGATCTATTCAGTGAGCTTAACTCGCCCATGTTCGAGCTTTGAAAGTCTGGTAGGGTTCATTTTAGTTGAGTTGAAGAGGTTCACGATGATAGGTTCTGGTCTCTGGCAAGGGCAGTGTACGTGTCTTATGTGGCGTCCTTCCATGTTTCGCAGCCTATTGTTATGAGAATGTGATTTTTCTATGTTTACGGTTTTTACTTTAGCCTATACTTGAACTTTTTCTATTATATAATTTTTAAACAATATATTTAAAAAGAAAGTTTAGATTCTAATTCGGATAATTGTTTTCTCATTTTTTCGTCAAGTATTTTTTTAGAGTCGATATGTGAATATAATGTACCTTCTTTAATATGACTTCTAATTTTAATAGTTTCTTCTAGTTGTTTTTCTTGATTATAATTTTTAATAAAGTCACGATTTACATCGACACCGAAATGAACACTCGCTCGTCCATAAGTATCAAACAATTGATAACGATAATCTAAATTTTGGAACATTTTACATCTTGACGGTCTTTTTGGTACACCTGGAAGTGGTGGAGTTGGGCGAAATAATCTTCTTTTAAAAATCTCACTAATATTATCGATTCCAGCGATTAAACTTAGAAAATCGTCTGCTTTGGTGTAATTATTCTCAAAATGACCGATTCCAGGATTGTTTAAATATATAAAACTCTCAGATAGAGGCACTACTTTACTTATTCTAAATAAAATATTTTTAAGATGCGTCATGTTTTGACCAGAAAATACATCTTTGAGATTAGCATCTATTGAGAAGGATTTTATCTCTTTTTTTAAATACACATCTATTATTGGATTTACATATTTTGGAGCAATCAAAGGTATTGTTCCAATAATTTCTTTTTTATTCCATACTTGTGTTATGTCAACCATCAAATCAAGCATATGCATATATTTTATTATTTTATTTTCATCCTCTACATTTTTAATGGTGGTTTCTCCTTTTCTGTTGATTTTTTCTATAGGAGATTTTAAAGCGTTCATATTAATGGTTGGCAGAAAGTATGAACTAACACTATTTTTATATAATGTGTGTGTAAAACTCTCTATAATATCATCATCTGGTATGTTTTTTATATCAAGGTTAAAAATGACAAAATTAATCTTACTTGGTACGATTTCATGAGGAATCGATTCTAGTATTTTAATTCTTTTTCCTTCGAATAATGCTTTTAATCTATCCATCTGAAAATTACGTGTAATTTCTACAAATTGCGTTGTATTAAAATTTGTATCTTTATAATTTCTATAACTTTTTGTAGGTGTATAAGCCGTCACACTGGAGGATATCTTTATTTCTTTACTTAAAGCAGGAAAACCCTCCGGTTTTTCTGCTCGCACTACCTCGAATGCTGGTGACATTTATTAACTAATACTAAACATTCATATTTAATGTCTCTCATGGAAGAATATGGCATAGACGACCCATCTGTAGAAATACCGTTATTGATTCTATCTTTTCACAAAGGTGATTCGCTTAATGAACTTCATATACATAAGATAACAAGATATTTTCAATATATTAAAAAGAAAAATTACGTTACTTTTTCAAATTTTAGAAAAGGAGATGTATCGTATGAAATTCAAGAATCACTTGAGGAATTAAATTCATATGATTTGATAGATAAATTTGATGAAAATTGTGAAATTACCCCTTTAGGAGAAGAAGTTACAAAAGAAATAATAAAAACATATGATGAAGAAACTATCAAACAATTAAATCTTGCATACAATAGATTAAAAAATATGGATGATGATGAATTAATGTTTTTTATGTATAATTTATTACCTGAGAGTAAAAAAAACTCCACTCAATTAAGCAGATTATTAAAAAATAAAATACAACTTACTAAGTCTCTATACAGAAAAGGTTTGATAAGTAAATATACAGGGGCCAAATGGTTAGAAATATCAGAAAAATCATTTGATGAGTTTGTTTCAAAATGATAAATTTCGTTTTAGATAAACCTGCATTAAATAGTTTATTCATAACATTAAAACCATATGTTTGTTTAAGTAAAAGTTTAGTTGAGTGCCACTATATTATTCCAAAACAAGTATATGAAGAATTTTTATTAGAAAAACCTACCTCAGGAGAGCTTAAATTAGTTTCCCGATATTGTTCGATTGTTTATGTTGAAGCTAATGTTGATATAGATTGGATTTTTGAAAATGATCGAAATTCTGGTGAGTATTACGTATTTTGTTATGCTCATCAAAATGATAACTGTGTCTTAATTTTGGATGAAGAATGGAATAAAATACAAGCAAACTATTTTGGATTCGAGTTTAAAACAACAACTCAATTATTACATTATTGGTGTACACAAAATTATTTGAATCAAACAGAATATGAAAAATTTATTCAACCGATTCCCGCTTGATTGCGTCATCAATAATTTTTTTTGAAACATCAAGTAATCTTTTTAAGGTTCTATTTGTGTTTACATCTGGATTTTTTTCACACCATAAAATAATTCGATCAATTAAAAAGTCGAGTTTAGAAATATTTTCTAGCATCTGTTCATTAATCCTATCAAAAGAAATGGCCCAATACACTTGTAATCTTCTTTGACATGATTTTAACCTGTTTATATGTAACTCATGGTTTATAGATTTTCTTTGTAAATGATCAATTATATCTGATGTTTCTTTCATACATTCAATAAGAACCATTGTAGTGTGTTTTTTAACCCTTTGTTTTAATCTGTTTTCCTTCCTCACATTCAACCAATCCCATATGGCTCCTATTGATATTATACCTAAAAACTCACTACATAAATTAAGGTATAGGTCATTGGGATCATAAGGAAATAATTGTAAGAATCCGTAGACCAATATAAATAATATCGAAATTGTTATAATGCGTCCAATTCCTGCGTTTTTAATGGAGGAAATTACGAACATCACAAAAAAACCTATGACTATCCCACTTAGAAAATAGAGTAATTGATACATATTGATGGAAATGGAACAATTGGTAATTTAAATTTTATTTAAAAATAATGTGGTCAAGTCAATTATCGTATTGAAATTATTTGATTTTTTCAAACACTATAATTTATTTCTGATTGTGGGAAGACATTTTATAAGTTTCCCGTAGAATTCGATCGTCTTTTCAGCCTCAAGTTCAATGTACTGCTTAATTTTTCCATACTTTTTTTCGTAATACCATTGAGGAACCAAAGTGTTGTCTAACTGGGTTCCTTTGCCTAATATATCCGAGTATCCTTTGAAACGCCCCTCATTGAGCAGTATCATAACATGTTTCAGATCCAAATGAGGCCGCTCACAACAATAAGCAAAATCAGTTCCCCGAAGCTCGCACTTTTTCGCCCTTTCATTTATAAAATTGAAATCGAACAGAAGGTTAGTACCAATATACACAAAATCCCACATGTTTGGACAGTATGCCATTGAGAGAAATTCTTCAAGCACTTCTTTTTCGGAAGAATCCCAAGTATTCAAGATTTCTATCGGCCCAGTTGGTCTACCGAATTTAATGAGTTGTCGTTGAATCGTGATGATTTTATCCTTCTCAGGGTCAAGACCAGTGGTTTCAATGTCGAAATAATATTCAACCAAATATCACACCTAGATTATGACCGATTTCTGAAATATAAAACTAATTATTAATTAAATAAGCCGAAATATAGTATTTAAAAAATATACAATATTGAAAGAAAGACACGATTATAGGTTCTTGAACTCCGTTTCTAGCGTTGATTTAATGAAAGGCATTAATATTGATACTATCTCTTCAAGATAGTTTTTCACAGACAGAGCCTCTTCTTCTGTTACATTACAGTTTTCATGAGCAACCTTGTTCCGAAGTTGCCTACAATATCTAAACTTGCTCAAACCAGAAATACCAAGACCATATTTAGAGTTCAATTCCTTCAACAGGTCGTCGAAATCGATTTGACTCTCAATTTTTTGTTTATGTGAAATGACATACGCTAGGTTCAATAACTTCTCGACCTGGATAAAGTTCTATAATACGCTCTCTTGGTACCGAGAATCTTTGAACGCCGCATCAGCCTCTTTTTTACTCTGCGCTGCTTTATTCAATTCCTCGTCAACAGTTGAAGGGAACTCGTAGACCACGTAATCGAAATCCTTCTTATCCTTCAACCCGCTTTCAACAAACATACTATATATTTTAGCATCTTCAAAACCAAGTTTAACGGCCTTTCTATATTCATCTTTACTTGTGAATCCTTTTTTCCTAGCGTCACAGAACTCAATGTAATCATTTTTATCATAGCTTCTATAGTGATCTCGTTCTCCCCATTCCGAGGAAATGAAGAGATTGTATTCCATAGGGTCAGATATTCCGAGATTATAGGCATTCTTATACTGTGAAAAATTCTCAAAACCACTTTTATTCACATGGAGATACAAATTATAGAGTTTCTTTTTCTTTTCTTTCTCTGAATAGTATCCACGTTGATCGTAATATACATCGGAACTAACAAACTCTTCGTATTCGCCATTTGAACTAATTCCATAATCATGCGCATCAAGGAACTTATCATATTTAATAAAACCACCTTCCTGCATTTTCATGTGCATTAACTTGAATTCGTCCCATGTCTCAACTTTCATGAACTGAGTGTAGACCATGCTTCCTTTATAGAAAATCATGTAAGCATCCTTTCTTTGGTAATCAATCTCGCAGGAAAACACAATCTCTGACTCAAGTGAGTCCACAATACGGATGAAATCCTCCCTTGAGACGCTAACTTGAGGGATTTCATTTATCGTAACATTATCACTCGTTACGATCTTCACATTAGACATAGAGTAAATGTAAATCGTTAAGCATTTAATTTTTATTAATGAAAAACTGACCTCACACACGCCGTCGCGCGCAGACAATAACGAGAGATTGCACTAATAAAACAAAATGAGCGCACCTGCGAACGCAGTACGAGTATATGCGTATCACAAACGTTGGTTAAGCCATCTTTTATAATATTTACAAAAATACCTTTTTGGAGAAAGGTTTTGGATGTTCCAGCGCAGCTAATCCTCTTCAGTATTCCTTCCCTAATTTACTTCACCTCTCAGATTAGACGCGGAGAGAAATGGAGGAGTGTGCTGAAGAACCTCGGTTTGAAGGGGTGTAACGGCGCCTTCTATCTAGAGGGCGTCGGAGTCGCCGTCACTGTAGGGGGACTGATGTGGCTGGTTCTACGCATGGTTCCTTCCAGTGTCCTTGAGAGCCCCATGGTAAGTGTCTCAGTGTATGCAGGTTGGTCTCTGAGTCTATCCTCATTCATGTATGCATTGCAGCGGGAGGCGTTCTACGTTACCCTTGGAGAGGAAATCCTCTTCCGCGGCTTGTTAGGCGGATACCTGGAGAGGCGTTTTGGGTTCATGAAAGGGAACACCATACAGGCTTTCATCTTCCTGCTCCCTCATCTACTATTATTGCTGGTTAGTCTGAGTTTCTGGGCAGTGGTTGTTGTACAGTTTCTAGCTGGTTGGGTCATGGGGTGGCTGCGTTCCAGGTCCGGAAGTATCTTGCCTGGCTGGTTGACACATAGCCTGATGAACGCTTTAGGAGCTCTGTCAACCATGGGATGAGCGCGTGCTCTTCCAATGGGGACTGATATATCGATATGACACGGTTTCCTTTGACTTTAACCTCCTGAGTATAAAATGAGCTGGTTCAAGGATGAAGGGAGATACGAATGAGAGTATGATCCCGTCTCGATAAAAATTAGCCACATCATATGTAACGGAGTAGCCCACTCTACTATCATATTTACTGAATTTCCAGTGATAGGGGTAGCCTTCTTCACACTTTGAGATATAAAATGAGAACCCTGGGCCATCCGCATGAGTGTCCTCGCATTCACCCGTATAGTATCCAACAGGAAACACCAGTAGACACCCCAGAATGAACCAGGAACAGAGCTTGATTATCAGGTCCTCTCTAGTCATTTCCGCGCATTCAATGTCATCATTGCGTGAATTTTTTTTTAAATGTTTTTTCTTTTATACCGCTCAAGAATAGATGCATTTCCTTCAATGAAATGTTTATATTAAAATCAATTTCCCCTATACTTGATCGAAATGGGTAAGAAGATGACATCTGAAGCAGCGGCCAGAATCCAGAGCGCCGAAGCCAAAAAAGGCGACGGAAAAGTGGAAAAGGGAAGCTTCGCGGCTCGAGCCCAAAGCGCTGCCGATAAAAACAAGAAATAGACAAGAATCATCTATGCAAAGGACGAAGCTAGTCGGCCCTGCGCTCATCCTCACTGGACTCCTATTCCTTACATCTGCATATCTGAGCCTAGACGATGTTGGAGCTGAGACCTACCTCCGCGTCTATAATGAGCTCCAGTGGTGGCAGTTCTGGATACCCCACAGCTACGACGCGCACACCATACCAGAATACACCATAACCAACCTCATCATAGGCACCGCAACACTAACCGCGGGCACAATCCTAACAATCCAGGAGAGACGAAAAACCCATAAATGCACAGCCACGACTCAAACCCTCAAGGAAAACTGAATGACCCAGCTATCCATCAAGCCCAGGGAGCTACCCATCATCTTCGCAGCCCTAATCCTCCTAGCCCTCATAACCGAAGGCTACCTCGACCAACACCAGTGGATCATCTGGCTCACCATAGCAGCCATACCCACATGGATCATCCTAGGAAAAAGAAAAACAACCAGCCAAGACCAGAAGCCCCATCACACACCGACCTCGTTTATCCAATACTCTGGCATATCGGATAGCACAAAATGAAGCGCTATCCGATATCATTTCGTATCGGATGGAGCGCACACGGCCACCGCAAACGAGATAACAAACCAATAAACCACCAGAGAAGACCTGGAAGCCTACACCGCTGAGGTGAAGGGTGATCAAAGAAATCTTCAACAACAATAAAAATATTAGACCCGGTTGGGCCCCGGGGGAACCTGGTACTTACCCTCAGTGTACTGGTGGACCCCCTTGGAGCCGTCCCCGTTCACCCAGAACACGATCGACCCCTTGTGAGACACCAACACCTTCTTGGTCACCTCCTCTATCGAGTCCGTGGCCAGGTGATGCGGGAAACCGTACTCGGAGGGACTGTCACACGATATCGCCGCCACGTTCGGCTTCAGCTTCTCGACAACCTCCAGGGCCGTGCCGTGCTTACTCCCGTGGTGAGACACCTTCAGGAACCTGCAGTCCAGGGGGAAATAGTTCTTCTCCACCTTGATGTGCTGCGAAGGGTTCGACGTCTTCTCGAAGTGGGGGAACTCCTCGGTGACCTTCCCCCAGCTCTCCAACTGGGCGTCCCCCGCCAATATTATTGTCTCATCCTTGTAGGTGAGCTTCAGGACGATGGACGAGTTGTTGATGTTCACCCCATACGTGTCGTACCTGTTCCTCAGAGATATCGAAGGAGCCAGCACCGTGACCTCAACCCCTGACATGACCGTGGTCAAGCCGGAGGTGGGCCTGATGAACTGGACCTCGGGCCTATCATCCCGGACGTACCTCACCAGCTCGTACCAGGTGTCCGAGTTGTGGCGGAAGCCGCTGTCCCAGAACTGCTCCACGTCACCGTACTCCTTCATGACGGCCACCAGCCCATTGATGTGGTCCGCGTGAGGATGCGACGCCACCACCAGCTCCAGCCTCTTGGCGCCCAGCTGCTTAAGGTACTTGATACTCTTGTCGCCGCGTTTACAGTCCACCACTATGTGGGAGCGGCTGCCCCTCTCCTCAGGCAGCTCCACCACGATGCTGTCGCCATCCCCCACGTTCAGTACGTGAACCGAGAGGGTGTCCGCCTTGAGGTCTACACTCACCTAGATCGACCTCCTGCGGGTCCGCTCCTTTTTTACCAACGCAAGATACTGGCTCTTACTCTCATCCCTGACGAACTCGGTGATCTCAAGGGCCTTGGCCTTCCCGTCGGCAGGGATTCTCACGAAGACCCGCCCCTCCTCCACCTGGTCCGCCCTTATCCCAAACTCGGAGAAGGCACGCCTCTTCTCACGGATCATAAACTCATCCTCCTCCACAGGCTCCCACACATCAAAACGGGCCAAGCCCTTGACACCAGCCGACTTGGGTATCGGCTCCTTTTGACGCGACACCAGCACCCTGAACTTATCCTCGTAGACGGAGTCGATCACATACTTGGCAGCAGAGAACACCTCTTCCCCCTGGACCTGGCTCAAGTGCTCCTCCACCTGACTCCTCTGCATCATCATCCGCTGTCTTCTCAAGGCTATCACCATTAAATTAAGTTGATTAAAAACAACGAACCGAGCTATATGAAAACTACGTCAAACGATAATATTGGTTAGCCCTAAACAAAGCGCCATCCAACATCTTTTAGTATCGGATAAAGCGCACGCACATGCCACTAGATAATACACTGGAAAGTCACCAGAGAAGACCTAGAAGCCTACATGACCGAGACAAGAAGAAACAAGCCATAAACTGTCAAACATCTGTAGCTGATCACGATTCATCAAACCTTATAAATGATCAAACTCGACCTTACAGGATATAATGACCCCCAGAGTATCACGCGTGAGTGGTGATATGGAGGGAAAGCTCAGGTTCACAAGGGAGACCCTGACCCAGTTCCACACCATCGAGGACGTGGCCATGTTCGCCACAACCATGATGTTCTCCATCATCCCCACCACCAAAGTCGCGCTAGCCGTGACAGACGGAGACACCCTCAGACCAGTCAGCACCATAGGAGAACAGGATAACCTAAGCAGCCACAGCCTGAAACTGGACCAGCCCAGCATAAACACCCGCACTGTCAAGACAGGCCAGACCCAGCTCGTGAAAGACACACGAAAAGACCCCGACTACCTGCCGGGCGGAAGCAACATCCGGATGCTGTCAGAGATGTGCGTCCCCATAATCCACCAAGGCCAGGTCCTGGGCACCATCAACTTCGAGAACCGGCACCCCGGCCACTTCTCAGATGAGGACACCAAGACCGCCGAAGCCTTCACCAACGAGATAGCCGAGGCCATCCACAGAGTCAAAGGAAAAAGGGCGCCCACAAAGGAGCTCCAAGCCGTGTACCAGGTAAAGAGCCGCTCCGCCATGGACAGGTACCACGACATCCTCAAAGCCGTCAGCAAAGGAGAGACGGTGCTCAACAGGATTCTGAACAAGACCGTCATCCCCTGGAAACCCGGCAAGGACATGGTCAACGACCTGGTCACCAAAGGGTACCTCACCAAGGAGAAGGCCTCAGCCTCCAGGTACGCGTACAGGATCACAGAGGAAGGCTTGACCGCCCTGAAAACCTACGATGGAATAATAGAGCGGCTCGGTAAGAGCTCCCCTTAAACACAGCAGCCACGACAAGCAGCCCTACACCAGGGACAGCCGCCCCGGCCTCCTCCTGATATCCAGCGCATACAGGAACGTGGCCAAAGTAAAAAAAACCGCCGACATGCCCAAGTTCCTCTGAACCAGCATGTAAACCATCAACAGGACCGAAGCCACCGCGAACTTGCCGAAAACATTGGAATCCTGAGAAGACTCGGAGGCCTCCTCACCCGACGACATGGAAACCACTAACTCCCCCCAACATCGTTAGGCGGCCACGATTTACGCTTGATGGAACCACGGTTTATACATCAGATAAATATCAATGCACAAACATACACGCATTTAACGGGATTAAGCAAAAAACACGGGAACGCGTCAACCAACCGTGACAAAACAGGATCAAACGGACAACGCCCTTAACTCGGAGATTAAAACCATTGAAAGACCGCCGTATCAACGCAGCGTCACATCAACATAAAACAACCAAACACAAGCACCACTACATACCCTAAAACCAGTCCCAGGGTGGGTACCCAGCCTCGACAACCCTTTAAAAAACGTTGAACCCACCCAACCCCGGGAGAGAAATGAAGCGCAGAGCAATAGCGCCGTTACTGGTAACCCTGATCATCCTGGCCCTCACCTTCACCCTGGCCGTCGGAGACATCATCCTCAGGCCCGAGAAGGCCGGCTCACTCATACCCATGGCCCAGGCCACCGAGACCCAGCTCACCAAGAAGCCCGGGGACACCGTCAACTTCAGAGCCAAGATAATGAACACGGGCACCAAGGCCACAGGATACATCATCAGGGTCAAGTACGCGGAGCACGGCACCGGCCAGTGGGAGACAGCCGCCTTGGAGGACACCAGTCTGGAGCCCGGCGCCTACAAGCACATGGAGCTGGGCGCCCTGGAGCTGACCGAGGAGATGGCCGGCAAGCACTACGACGCCCTGTTCCAGCTCATGGACGCCGAGACGGGCACCCTCCTGGACGAGGCAGTCCTGGAGAAGGCGTGGTACGTGGAGGAGCCCATAACCGCCGGCAGCATCATAGACAGGTGGGTCTACTAACCCTCAACCCTTTTTTTAAAAGTCAGAGAACAGGCCTATCCTTCACGGCCATCCCGGGCCATGCTGGAGAACAGGAACTGGGCCGCAGCAGGCAGCGACACCAGTATAAGCAGCAGCTCCAGGTTAGCCTCGTTGAACCCGTTCACCGCCACCAGCGCCGACCTGGTAGGATGCAGATAAGCCACCAAGAACGTGAACACCATGCACAGGTAGGCCGCGAAGACGGCGATCTCACCCCTCTTCCGGAGCATAAAGCCCAGCAGCCTACCCAGTGCATGCATCCCAGAGCACTCCAAGCACAGGGCGAACCCCTTTAATCATTATGAAGGGCCGCTACCTGTCATTTCTAGAGAAGGGTATCAGCAAACCATGATACCTAACACCGATCCACCACCAGCCCTCGACCGGGCCTAACTAAAATATATGTTCATATTAGACTAAACATTAAATATCTAGATAATTGCCCATACACGTGAGGCAGACACCATGAAGAGACACCCTCAAAGGCTCAGAACCGTACTCATCTTGGCACTTCTAACCATCATAGCTACCCCGGTAAGCGCAGCGCCTCCGCCGCCCGACGCCACCTACCCCCTAGTCGTACAGGTGTTGGGCCCAGGCTTCGTTGACACCATCAGGTTCGCCGACCACACCAGCAGCCCCATGGAAGGCAACTGGATCACCCTGGGCGGAGGAACCGACGCTGCCCTACCCCAGATCACCATGAAGTACAGTGGCGTAACGCAGGCCACTTACACCCGCAGCGGCAACCAGGTAACCCTGGCGACGTACAACCTCAACGGCAGAACCGTCCAGTACCCACCCTCCAAGCACCAGACCCACACACCGGCCCAGACCATAACATACACGTTCCGCGGCTCCACCGCCCACGCCGGTAAGACGGTGTCCGTCCGAGTCATCCCCGTCACAGCAACGGCTCTCAGAGACGCTGCCAGCGACGCCTTCAGGGGCGACACATCAGCGATGAAGTCGATACTTGCTAGCAGCGTCTACAGCTCCACCGAGACTCTGAACGTGGACGGCGACCTGGTATCCAAGACAATAGGCACCCTGCCAGCGGGGGACTACGCCCTAGTCATAGTTGACGAGAACCCGGGCAACCCGTACACACTGGACGTGTACTCGGCCACCGCCATAGAGGTGCTGGACTACCCGTCCACGGTTACGGCCCCATCCTCGGTCACCAGGGGCACTGACCTCCAGATACAGGTACAGCTGACGGGGGCCGGCGCAGCCAGCCGCAGGTACGGGGCCGTCATCATCCAGCAGTCCAAGTACAAGGTAGACCTGGTGCTCACCAGCGACGGCTCCACCGAGGGCACCAGCCTAACGGGCAGAGGCGCGACGCTGCTAGAGGGCACGGCGGACAGCTTCAGCCTCGCCGGCATCGGCCTGGAAGGCCTAGACAAGGACCAGCTAATCGCCAAGCTCAACGAGGCCTACAGCGGAGCCGAGTTCTCAGCCGCCTTCACCGACTACACCACGGACACCACGAAGACTGTGCCGGTGACCACCACCGGCCTGAACGCGGGTAAGTTCATCGTCCTGATAGGCGTCTGGGAGGGCGTCAGCGACAAGCTGGTGGCCTTCCACCAGCGGGAGGTCACCGTAAGCGGCCCACCCGCCCCAGGCCCGACCCCGCCGGCCCCGCCCACCCCCGGGCAGGTCCAGGCCATGGGCGATACTGAGGCTGCCACCGCCCTGGCGGCCATGGGCCCAGCCACGGCTGCAAACATCATGAGCCAGATCACGGCCAAGAAGGCAGCCAGCATCATGGGCAGAATGGCTACGGCTAACGCTGCAGCCATCGTCAAGGAGATGCAGACAAAGGCAGCCGCCGCAATCATGAACGAGGCCGAGAATGGTGTCGTGGTGCGGGTCTTGACGGCCTTGGAGGCCTCCAAGGCCGCGGCCATTCTCGGCGAGATGACCACAATTAAAGTGGCCCGGGTCCTTGAGGAGGCGGTTCGCGCCGGCAAGACTGCGCAGTTCGGCGCCTACATGAACATGCTGAACAAGAAAAAGGCAGCAGAGATACTCCTAGAGACCTCACCCGAGGCGGCGGCAAGGATCGTGGAGGGCATGGCTCAGGACAACCTCCGCGAGGCAGCCAAACGGGTCGAGGAGGCAATCAAGCTGAGGCTGGGGGAGACGGACCCGGCTAGGGCCAGGGAGATGCTTCGCCACGTCGCTGAAACGCTTAAAAACGCTGACACGGGGACCCTGGTGAACATTTTCATAGAGATTGCTAGCCTGCCTGAGACGCCATCAACAGTCGCGACGGTGTTGGAGGCCATGGATACCGCTAAGGTATTTGATGTGGTCTCTACGTGGATAGACGTGGGGAGCCTTGATGAGCTGGGTGAGGTGTTCAGCTACTTCTCGGATAGCTTCCTCTCAGAGATGTGGAGAGGCATGTCCGCCGCGGAGAGGAGCGCCCTATTCGCCTATCTGCCCCCGGAGACCGTGGAGCGGCTGCCTGAGGTGGGCGAGTTCCAGCTCAGCGGCCTCCAGGTGAGCCCAGCCACGGCCCCGCCCGGCCAGGCTGTCACGGTCAGCGTCCAGGTCGAGAACGTGGGCGCAGAGCCAGGCTCGTACACCCTGACCCTGCGGGTGAATGGTGTCACCGAGGGCACCCGGAAGCTCACCCTGCAGCCGGGGCAGCGGCAGACAGTGGAGTGGACTGTGTCCAGGGTCCAGGCGGGGTCTTACAGCGTTGACGTCAACGGCCTCACCGGCTCGTTTACGGTGCAGCCGGCGTCCGGGCCCGCGTCCTTCACCCTCAGCGACCTCACGGTGAACCCTGCCACGGTGGAGCCGGGCGTCCCCGTGACAGTCACGGTGAAGGCGACGAACACCGGCGGCCTGAGAGGCTCCACCTCCGTGGAGCTGAAGATAAATGGCGTCCAGGAGGACACCCGGACAGTTACCCTCGACCCCGGCTCCAGCACAACAGTGTCCTTCACGGTGACCAGGAACACGGCGGGCGCATACACGGTGGCTGTGGGCAGCCTGACAGGCGGCTTCACCGTCACGGCCCCCCCGCCCCCGCCGCCTGGGGTCCCGTGGGCGGCCGTCCTGGCAGCCGTCGTCGTGGTGACGGCGGTGGGCTACATCATATACAGCCAGAGGAGATCAGCGGTGGCCCCCTGATCTCTATTTTTCTTTCAGTATGACCGGGCCGCAGCTCCGCGTGTGACAGTCTCCATATTGTGGTGCGTGTACCCCTCTAGACACGTATGACGGTACAGGTGAGGGTGGTGGGCAAGGTGGTGCTCCTGTACCCCCTCTTCAAGATGGTGCTGGGCATAGTCTGCGGTGTCCTAGCCGTTGAGTACTACGCCTACTACCGGGGCCAGGCCCCTGGCGCCGTCAAGGTGCTGTACCTGGGGGACCTGACGGTCTGGCTCCTGGCGGCCCTGGTACTCATAAGCGAGGGCCTCCGGGAGTACGTGGCCCTGGTGGACGAGCTGCTGAAAAGAGGTTAAACCACTCACCAGGGACGCAGTGAACATTAACACTCATGTACATGTGACACTAAATAAGGAGATGTGAGACGCCTCACGGCCACGGTGACACTGGCCCTACTGTTCCTATCCGTCTGCACCGCTTCATGCGGCGTCACATCCGTATCCGTCTACCCCGAGAAACCCGTCCGCGGAGACGTGTTAACAGTAGACGTGAAGGCCGCCCCCAGCGAGGAGGTCATCGTCCAGATCAGGTTCAAGAAGGACCTCCAGGTCAGCGGCGGAAAGTACCTCCTCGAGCTGAAGGGCGTCGAGGTCCCCCAGAGGCCCAACTCCTTCACCGTGAAGGCCACCAACGTGAAAAACCTAGTCCTGGCCGTCAGGATAGGCATCTGGATAAGCGTCAGCAAGGAGGCTGTGAACGGTGTGGCCACCATATCCCAGAGCGGTGTCCTCCAGGGAAGATACGACGTCCAGGTGAAGGGCGACGCGGCCCCCGGCGCAGGCAAGGTATCCACCGAGGTGACGGCCAGGACCACCGTCACGGTCGGAGGCGATGGCAGGTACACCATCAGCTACGACACCTCCCCCATCCCTGCGGGCACATTCAACGTGGACGTGGGCGGCGTCTCCCGCACCTTAACCCTCTCCGAGGCGGGCACCGTCACTCCGGCGCCATCCCTGGTGCCCCCCGTGGCCCGCTTCAACCCGCCAAAAACCGTCGCAGGCGAGGCAGTGACCTTCGACGCGTCGGCCTCATACGACGCCGACGGCATGATCGTGGAGTACATCTGGGACCTGGGCGACGGCGCCGTCCTCCGCGGCAAGGAGGTCACCCATACCTACGGCGCGCCCGGCCTGTACACCGTGGTCCTGACCGTGGTAGACAACATAGGCCTCACAAGCAGACGCGTCGAGCTGCTGGACGTCGCGGAGCCCCCCAACAGGCCCCCGGTCCCGGTGGTGACCCAGCGCAGATCGTGTTTCGTGAGCCAGCTGGTGGGTTTCAGCGCCTACAGGTCCCACGACCCTGAGGGCCGCATCGCCTCCTACACGTGGGACCTGGGGGACGGCTCAACCGCTGAGGGGGTAGCCGTTAGCCACAGGTACCTGTCGCCGGGGCTCCACAACGTGACTCTCGCGGTGACAGACGAGGAGGGGCTGAGCGGACAGGCCACGATACTGGTAGACGTACTGAGTCCCCTCGCGGGGCACACGGACTGGGTGGAGCTGACAGCACGGGGCGGCCCCCTGGAACTCCCTGGCCAACGCGGACACATCACGGTCAACGCGTCTGATGCGGTCCCCATCCTGTTTTTCATGTACCCAGACAACCCGCACCCCGACGAACATGTTCCCCCCGGGCAGGTGGGCGGCTTCCTCGACCTGAGCGTTGGGGACCCAGACCTCGTGACGTGGCCCCTGTACCTGGAGCTGAGATACGACGCCAACAATACCCTCGATGTCGGTAACCTGGGCCTGTACCACTACAGCTCCGGCTGGCTCCAGTGCAGAGACACGGGGACAAAGCTGGGCGCCGTGTGGGCCCGGCTGGGGCGAGGCGAGCTACAGGGCTCACCTCTGACCATCGGGGCCGCGTCGCTCATCGAGGGGGCGGCCATCCGAAGCCTGGCCCTGAGCAGCGACGCCGTGCGCATGGGGGAAGAGGTGACCGTCTCAGTCGAGGTGGCGAACATAGGTGACAGCGAGGCGCTATTCACCCTGGTCCTGGAAGTGGACCAGGCCCCGAAGGCCCTGAGAACCGTCCACCTGGGCCCGGGGGAAAGCAGACTCGTCACCTTCACCCTGTCCCTGGACACGCCGGGCCTCCACCATGTGGGGGTAGGAGGAGTAACCGCGCCCCTCACCGTCTACGCCGTGGCCTTACCTGACCTCACCATCATAGGAGCCATCCCCTCGGAGGCGACGGCCGGCGTCCCTCAAACCATACCGTTCAACGTGTCCAACATGGGCGAGGCCCCGTCCGAGGCCCTCAACGTGAGCCTCTACATAGACGACCTGAAAAAAGGGACAACCAGGCTTGGGCCGCTACCCCCAGGAGAGGCCAGAGGCGTCGAGTTCGCTTGGACCCCAGACGCCCCAGGAGCGTACAGCATCAGGGTCGTCGTGGACGAGGAGGACGCTGTACATGAAGTGGATGAAGCCAACAACGAGCTGGTTGGAACC
The DNA here is from genome assembly GCA_043826455.1 of Candidatus Bathyarchaeota archaeon. GTDB lineage: Archaea > Thermoproteota > Bathyarchaeia > TCS64 > TCS64 > RBG-16-57-9. The sequence goes on along the minus strand of JBDRQD010000043.1, from coordinate 7,238 downwards.
GTGGAGGTATCTGAACGGCCCACGGAGGACAACAACCAGGCCCTAATCATATCAGGTGTGATCGCCGCAGCCGCCGCTGGGCTTTGGCTGTCTCGGCGGCCCCGTCAGTCATCCCTGGGCGAAGCATCCGCGGCCCGGACACCCGAGCCCAGCAATGGAAACTCGATCACCGGGGCCTCCACCACCGCCGGCTCTAAAGCACCCCATCCAACCGTAAATGTAGTAGCAACAAGACCCCAGAGGACACTGAGAAGTACAAGAACAGCCGGAGCAGACGCGAGACTGTAATGAAGCCATCTGGCGTTACCCAGCCCCTTGACGACGCAGTACCAGTGGTCGACGTCCAGTAGTACACCGGGAGCGCTAATAGCAAGCCCAGTGAGAACGATACGACAAAGTGCTCTACAGCGAACATGCATCACGCTGACTTCGCCGCAGCGGGTTATGTTGGTTTGTGTGTAGACTGGGCTGACAGTTTTCATGGTCCGCGGACGGCGCCGCCGGCTATCATCGGCGTAAAAACGGCTTGAGACGGGTCTCCTAGCGTGTGGACAGGCTCTTGGCGGGCACCCGCACCTCTGACTTCTCGTCCGCCTCCGCCTCAACTATCTTCGCCGGCCCCTTGATCCATATCTCGGCCCACCGGTTCTCCTGTTTGGCGCAGTTGAGGCAGTTGTACTCCATGTCGCACAGGATGTTAGGCTCAAGCTCACACTTGTCGAACTTATTCAAGTAACTCACAATAAAACTTCACATTGCCATTGATTAACTTTATGTCTGTTACTTTCATCACAAATTAATGAGATGTTTTATATAGTTACTGTAATATGGATTTAAAACATGTATTATCCCACGTCGAACGTGACTCAGCACATAGGAAGAAACGTTAAACTGGGTGAAAACGTCCGCGTCTGGCACTTCACCTACATCGGCGACGAAACGGAGATAGGGGACAACACCAAGATAGGGTCCCTTGTTCACGTTGATTACAACGTTAAAATTGGCTCAGATTGTAAGATCGAGGGCATGGCCTACATACCGCCCCTCACCCGTATCGGCAGCAGGGTCTTCATAGGGCCCGGCGTAATATTCACCAACGACCCCTACCCCATGTCGGACAGGATGGTGGGCGTCACCGTTGAGGACGACGCCACCATATGCGCCGGGGCCGTCCTGAGGCCGGGCATAACCGTGGGCGCCCGCTCCGTGGTGGGCATGGGCTCCGTGGTTACCCAGGACGTGCCACCCGACACGGTGGTCTACGGCAACCCGGCCAAGGCCAGGTACGGCAAAGAGGATTACCTGGCGAAGAAGCGGGACTGGGAGTCAGGCAGAGGCTGACGGGGGCTACTTCAGGTAGTAGCCGGCCACCTTCTCCACCCCAGCCACGATACGCTCCAGGTCCTCGTCCGTCAAGGCGGGGTGCATGGGCAGGCTGAATATCCTCTCAGAGACCGCCTCCGAGACCGGGCACGGCGCCGGGTCCAGCAGCTCCTTCACGGCGGGCTGCTCCGTGAGAGGCGCGGGGTAGTGGACAGCGCACTCGATGTTCTCCGCCGTCAGGGCCTCCAGGAACTGGTCCCTGGTGCACCTGAACCTGTCAGGGTCCATGGTTAGGCTGAAGTAGCTGTAGCTGTGGTCCACCTTCGGGGTGACCTTCTGAGGGTGAAGCCCTTCTACCCTGCCTATCTCCCGCCTCAGGTACTCGCCGCACCTCCTCCGCCGCTTCAGGAACCCGTCGAACTGCCTCATCTGGTCCAGGCCCAGGACGGCGGCCAACTCCGTGAGCCTGTAGTTGAAGCCCATCATTATGTGGTGGTATCTTCCGTCGTCCCCGTGGGCCCTGAGGAGGACGCCCCTCCGGTACAGTCCCTCGTCGTCGGTGGTCACCATGCCCCCCTCCCCCGTGGTCAGCGTCTTGGAGGGGTAGAAGCTGTAGCAGCCCAGGTCGCCGATGCCCCCCACGTCCCTTCCGTCGTACCGTGTGCCGTGGGCCTGAGCCGAGTCGTGGATTAGTGTTAGGCCGTGGTCCTCGCACAGGTCCTGGAGGCCTCGGATGTCCGCCGCGTTACCGAAGAGGTGCACCGGCACCACGGCCCGGGTCCTCGGCGTGATCTTCTCCTTCACGTCCTCCAGGTCGATGAGATAGGTCTCAGGGTCTATGTCGGCGAACACCGGCCTCGCCATGCTGTAGTAGACCATGCTGGCTGTGGCCAGGAACGTGAAGCTGGGGACTAGTACCTCGTCGCCGGGCCTCACCGCCGAGAGGTAGGCCACGTGGAGGGCGGCCGTCCCGTTGCACACCGCGTAGGCGTGCCTGGCCCCCACCTTCTCGGCGAACAGGGCCTCGAACTCCCTGACCCTCCGCCCCTGCCGCAGCTGCCCCGACTCCAGTACGTCCTTTATCTCGCCGAGGACGCCCGGGCTGATGATGGGCTTGGCTATGCTGATCCTTTTCGGGGAAGCCGCCTTGCCTCCCTTTGAAGCTAGAACATCCATTCGCACACACTCGGATGTACTGCGTCGAACATGGATTTAATACGTTTCCATTACACTAAACATTATAATCCAGCGCCCAGGCCAGAGTTATAGACTTTCATATAATTTTAAATATTTGATACAATCATGATTGGGGTGCGATGGACAGCATGAGACACTGTAAAATGTGCAGCAAGCCCCTGTCCTTCTTCGCGGGCTACATCCCCCTCAAGGGGGAGCTGTGCGTGGAGTGCTACAACCATGAGCTCACCCTGGACGCCAAGAAGGAGCCGGGCAAGAACTACAGGAAGCCCCAGTGACCAGGGTGACGGCTAGGAGCCTACGCCGACTCCGCGGAAGGTGAACCCGGCTCTCTTGGCATCCGCTGGGCTGAAGACGTTGCGGCCGTCCACGATCACCGGCGTCCTCATCATGCCCCTCAGCCACTCCAGGTCCAGGCCATGGTACTCCCGGTGCCCTGTGACCACCGCGACGCAGTCCTTGCCCTCCACCGCCGAGGCCAGGTCTCGGGTAAGGTTGACGCCCTCGGCCTCCTTCACGTGGGGGTCGTGGACCACCACCTCACCGCTGACCTTTTTCAGCTCCACGTAGAGGGGGTGGGCGGGGGTGCTGCGGGCGTCGTCCGAGTTCTCCAGGAAGGCGTAGCCTAGAACCGCTACCCGGGCGTCCCCCAGCTTGAGGCCATTCTCCTCCAGCCCGTCCTTTATGAGGCCCAGCATGTGGGTGGGCATGTAGTCGTTTACCAAGCGGCTGCTCAGAATGACCCAGGGGCTGACCCTTTTCTTGCCGTAGGTGTCCGCCCCGTACTTGAGGAGCCACGAGTCCTTGGGGAGGCAGTGGCCCCCCACGCCGGCGCCAGGGACCATCATCAGCCTGTACGGGTTCTTGGAGGGGTCCCGGGGGTCGTGGGGCAAGCTGTTCACCAGCCTCCGCACCTGATAGACATCGGCCCCCAGGGACTCGCATATGAGGGCCACCTCGTTGGCGAAGGCTATGTTGACGTCCCGATAAGCGTTCTCGGCCACCTTGGCTATCTCGGCGGTGAGGCAGTCGGTCTCGTAGACCTCGACCTGGACTATGTTTCTGTACAGTTCGGCGCCCCTTTTGGCGCACCCGGGGGTGTACCCGCCCACGACCCTGGGCATGTTGACTAGGTTGTGGAGTAGCCTGCCCACCGTGACGCGCTCGTAGCTATAGATTAGGTTGAAGTCGTGGCCTGCCAGCATCCCTGAGGCCTCCTCCAGGATGGGCTTGACGATGTGCTGTGTTGTGCCGGGGGCCACCGTGGACTCTACGCCGACCATGGCGCCCGGCTTCATCCTGCGCCCAACCTCCTCTGATATCTCCCGGAGGGACTCGTACCTGGGGACGTGGTCCGTGTCCACGGGGGTCTGCACGTCGATGAGGATGATGTCGGCGTCGCCGTAGACGGATGCGTCGTCGGTGACCCGGAGGGTCCCCTTACTCACCACTCTACCTATGAGCTCCGCCAGGCCCGGCTCGTCCCCCTCTATGGGGCACCCGCCCTGGTTCAGGCACTCGATCTTCCAGCCTGAGCGCCTGGTCCGTCTCTGGACGCCTGTAACGCTGAAACCTGGAACATCTGCGAAGAGGGCCGCTGAGGGGATGCCCACGTAGCCCATGCCCACAACCACCAGCCGCGTCAAGGTCTCGATCTCCTATATGTAGACGTACTCGCACGTGTCCAGGTTGTTCACCACGGGCCTGCCGATGCGGGCGGACTCTATGGCAGCCTCGCACACCTTCAGGGCTCGGAGCCCGTCCTCTCCGGTGACCTCCTGCGGGGTGTCGCTGACTATGGAGTTGATGAAGCTCTCCAGCTCCAGTCTCAGGGGCTCTGCGGTCTCGATGAAGGGCTGGTATATGTGCTTCTTGTTCTCTATGCTCATGGTCTGCCCGATGTACTCCACGTTGATGATGCCCTCGGTCCCGGTTATGGTCAGGGTCCTTATCTTCCTGGGGGTCAGCCAGTTGGTCTCTATGAAGGCGGCTCGCTTCCCCGGTAGGCACATGACTATGTTGGCGTAGTCCTCGAAGGCGTGCTGGATGCTCCCGGCGTTGCAGAATATGGCGCCAGCCTCGACCCCGAAGAACTTGTTCACTATGTCGATGTCGTGAATAGCCAGGTCCTTGATGACGCCCACGTCTCCTATCCTTACGGGCCACCGGCTGACCCGCCGCGTGTGGGCGAGGATGACCCGCCCTATCTCCCCCTCGTTGACCACTCTCATGGCCTCCCGTACGGCGGGGTTGAAGCGCTCCACGAAGCCGACGGCCAGGTGGACGCCGTTCCTCTTGGCTGCCTTGATGAGCATCTTGGCCTCGTCGATGTCGTTGGTCATGGGCTTCTCCACGAGGACGTGTTTCCCGGCCTCGATGGCTTTGAGGGCTAGGTCTGCGTGGGTTACGGTGGGGGTGCAGATGGTCACTGCGTCGATCTCGGGGTCGCTGAAGGCATGGTCGGGGTCGTTGCAGTTCTGTACGTGATACTTGTCTGCAACATGTTTGGCACTGTTCTTGTCGAGATCCACCACTGACTTCATTGTGGCGTGGGGTAGCTCTGAGAATACTCGTGCGTGGTTTCTGCCCCATATTCCGCAGCCTATTACGGAGACGTTGACCTTCATTTACGTTTATGTTTTTATATATATTATAGATAAAAAGGTTCGTAATGTGTGGCGCACAGTATCTTGACGAGGCCCTCATAAGTGGTCGGTAGATTAGTGGTATTGGGGGGTAGATTTGAGCTACCGACCTTGGGGGAGTTTTTGAGCCCATTTCAGCCAATAAGTCACTCTCCATAATTATTTTCGGAAAATTGTCTATTTTTTGGGCTCTGATGCAACTAAGAATTAAAAATATGTGTAATATATTTAATCGACATTATCAAATTGGATTAGATTTGAAGGTGAATAATATCGCATAAATTTCTTTAAAAGTTCCTTTATATCACGCTCAGATTTTGGGAAATTATGGACTATTATTTTATCCAGTTGTAATTCAATGGATAATTCGACTGGAGGTAATGGAATATTGCGCGGAGGGATATTATTTATCTGGAATTTATACCACTCTTGTAACTCATCTGAAATTTTTAATAACCAAGCAAGCGATTCGCCATATAGTTTGTATAGTCTATCGTTTTCTACTTGACTGATTTTAAGTGCATCCTCATAACTATCCAAATTATGCAAAGCAATTGCTCGTGCTATTTTCTTTAATCCACGATGCAATAATTTTAAGTCGAATATAATTGTATAATTATTCAAACGTTTAATACTGCATGGTTCTTTATCGAATGACTCGTGCATTAATCGTAAAAATAGATTGGCTCCATAGATTCCATGATCATGGAAAATTTTCTGGTGCGCTGGATGAGTCTTTTGATATAAAGCATAGGTTCGGAGATTTATTGATGTAACAGAAGAGTCTATTTCGGAAAATATATTCCAATCATTATACCTTTCAAAATCTGAAAAAACAGTAACATCTTGCTGAACATTATCTAATTTCTTGATATAGTCTAACAAATTACATATTCTATTTTTAGATAGTTCTATAGGATAACCGATATCATGCCCAATCGCTGTTAATCGCCACCTATATTGAAACTCGCCTTCTTCTGTTCCTCCAGAGTAATTAAACAAGCCATTTCTAGAAGGGATTTCATTTGGAGAACTTACAATATCATTAATAATTGCCTCTTTTACCTGTTTCATTGAATGGTAGATGTAAAGCCCAAGCAGAAAGACGTTTATTAAATGCACAAAATGAAGCCTATGCTCATCTCTAATCTTAGGATCGTGTAATTCGATCATATTTAATGTCAGAGCTGGGCCTCCAACTGAATTTATTTTTCCATGGATTTCCAGGATTTTGTTCATGAACTCTGTCGCATTTGTTTCAAGTTCACCATATGTTTGTGAATTAAGAAAATTAATTGCATACACAGTAAGATCATCATTTTCAGAGTCATGAATTGAAAAAAAATTTTTAGTTTCCTTAATTGATGCTCGTATCTGATAAAGAATATTAGGCATATCTTCTATGTTCTATTACTTCAATTTATTCTTTATTTAAAATATAAGATAAATTTGAACTACCGCCCTTTAGAATTATTATCCCCCCTAGTTACATATTTTTGGTAATTCATCGATCTTGGAGAGGAGGGTCCCCTGAGAGAAGGCGAACTAAAGCAGGCCGCGGTCTGGGCCAAGCGGATCATCGAGACTCAGTAAATGGCCAAAATATCTAGACTTAGCGTTTTGTTTAACTACAGCCTTAGCAGTATTTAATGGCCTGTAAAAAGAAAATAAAGTCTTATTGCACAGTGTTTCATTTGAGTTGTGGCGAATTAGTTAGAGAAGAATGTTAATACTCTAATTTTTTTTAAAAAGGGGAAAACCTTATTTTTACATTAGTTTATATGTATCCAATTATGGTCAAATATAAAAAAGAAACAGTATCGTTTTGGGCAACTACTGAACGTGGAAAAAAGAAGAAAATTACGTTTACTGCCAGAAAACCTGTAAAGGATACAAAGAAAAATATAACTGTAAAGAAAAGAAAGAAAAATGTGACCATAAAGAAGGGCAAAAAAAATGCCAGAAAGTGATATTCATTCTACTATTAAGAAAGCCATATTCAATTGGGGGCAAAATCATTCTAATAAATTTAAGCCATATTATGGGGATATTGAACCTATTGATATAAGGCAT
>JBDRQD010000042.1:0-5151 GCA_043826455.1 Candidatus Bathyarchaeota archaeon | reverse complement strand
CAAAGTGCTGGGCGAGTCCATCGAGGTGGAGCTCTTAGCCGGGGACAGCCAGCTGGAGTCCAGTAACGTCTTCCAGGCCCTGGAGGCCCGGAAGGTGGACCACATCATAGCGTGGAGAAGGCTGAAGGGCAGGGTGAACCCTCCTGAGGTGCTCTCGGTGAAGGACAGGATCGACGTGGAGGGTCCTGAGTGGTTTAGGGTCATCTATAAGCGGCTACGGGCAGCGTCGGAGAGCTTCAACGGCCGGGCGAAGAAGAGGATCGCCTACAGCTGGTTTACCTGGCAGGGTCTGGAGAACGCCAGCATCCACGTCAGCATAATATTCAGTGTCGTCTACGCTGCTGTGATCGCTGCCTCTCTTATGGGTAGGCCGGGGCTTCGGTACAGCATAGCCTACTTCGCATGAGGAGGAGTCCAGGGGAAGGGTGGGCAGAGTTAGCGGACGCCATACATTCCTCAACGAGATAGGAGCCCTCCCATGGCATCATTACTCTTCTCGGGCACATTAAGATGAGCCACGAGGCCATCCACACCCAGAACAGAGCAAAAACAACGCTAAAAGATGAATAATAAAACCATTTTACACCAAATTATTGAATCTGCCCGCGCGCGTCCAGAGCCTCACAGGCAACAACACAACGTGGAATGAGTAATTGCAACCATCAGCCGCTCCACCGCCGAGACACAGACGCCCGAGATGCTCTTTCGATTAAAAAAAGACGACGCCTTTAACGCCCTTCAGATCTTCGTCGCTGGTGTAGAGCTCTGCGTCATAATGCCTAGCGGTCGCATAGACTACTGCATCGGCCATATGCAGTCCAAACATCAGACTATAGTCAGCGGCCTCGAGAGACAGGGACTGGTCGACGGGCACGACAAGGGTCTGGCCGATGGCGGCCACCGCTTCCAAAGCGCTCTGCTCGTTCACAACCTTCTTAATCTTCTTGTAGACCTCGTAGAGCACCATCGCCGAGGTGACTATCTCGGAGGGGGTAGCCTTCTCGATGATCGCATTGTAGAGGCTGGCCTTGGGACCGTTGGTGAAGCGCTCAATCCACCCGTAGGAGTCGACTGAGATCAATGTCTATCATGCTCGTCCCTAAGGTCACTCGTATCGAGGCCCGGCACCATGCCCTTCGTAGCCTCCAGCGGCTTGATTGGAATATAATGAATTATGTTGTGCTTCACGATGACGGCCATCCTATCACCCGGCTTTATCCCCGCCTCCCTCCTCACCTTCTCAGGGATGATGACTTGGTACTTGCTGGAAACAGTGACTGACTCCATCGATCCTCTAACTGTAAAACAGTTACCCTATCGATATAAACGTGTCGAAACGCATGTTAAAGCCCTTACGGTGGTTCATGGTGGAGGCGGCTGTGAGGAGGAGGGAGGTCGTGGTCCTTGACGAGGCGCGTATCCTTTCTGCCCGGGAGGCGGCTGACCAGTTTCTAGCTTTATCGGAGAAGGCCAATGACCGATGGAGGGGGACGCTGGGCGCCGTTGAAGAGGTCCGGAGAAAAAGGAAGCATCCCAGAGGCTGTTGAATGGATCAGCTCCGTCCGTTGACCTTGGATTCAAGTGTTTTCATCTCTCAGATCCAGAGGAATGAGACGTATAGCCACGAATGTGGCGCGCTGCTCTCCCGCGTCGGCTCGGGCTTCTTCCTCATCGAGCCTGCCATCGTGCTTACCATGGTCGGGAACGCCGTTGGTAGAAACGTGGACATGGAGTATGGGTTTCTGCTGTTCTCGAAGGAGCAAAGATGGTCAAGAAACCGGTGAAACAGTCGAAAAACAACCGCGTGGGTGCCTGCTGGTATTTCAATATCCTCTTATCTGAGATTTACGGGTAAGTGAAGCGTTTCCGAGCCAATACTTGGGTATATATGAGACAGATCTCTATTTCCTGTTCTTTCCTCTTTTTCTTTGTCTGAGCCGTTCCTCTTCCTCTTCCAAATCTGGAATAGTCAATATCATATCGCTGAGAATTGGAGCTATAATTTCAAAGATCTGAAACTTTTCACTCTTAGATAGTTGAGAGAACTGACTGTCCACTTCGTCCCAGACGGCCCTAAACATGAATACGGTGCCCTTTATCCCCTCATCCACAAGCTTGCGTTCTTCTTCGGTGAAAACCTTCAATCCCCTAATTAACAAGTAACGGGGACTTGGTTAAAATTGTTGGGTAGCGGCGCGCGCTCTGGGACGCAATTGAGTCAGACGCTATGCACAGGCACAGGGTGCGGGCCCTGGACCGCGTCAATCTGCTCCCAGAGCGTATACAGGAGCCAATACGTGAGGTGAAAGAGGCGACAAAGGACTATGACGGCTACTACCTGAACGTGGCGTTAGCCTAGGGGGCAGGGCAGAGACCGTGGACGCGACGCAGAGGATTGCCGCCTCGGTGAGTCAGGAAGCCCACCTCTTTAGAGGCGGATAGTTCAGAATGGGAGCGTCGCACTGGTCTGTATTGCTCTCCTTCTCTCGTAGTATTCTCGTCGAGGACTTTGTCTAGGAATAGCCTTTCATTGAGTCGGGTTCGCCTGACTCGTTTCGAGTGCTTCCCTGATGAACGCGAGGAGCGTTTTCACCGCCTGCATCGGGTCATCCGACACATAGCTTTCCTGCACCCGGTCACCTGATCCTGCATGGTAGTGTTTCGGGAAGGTTTTCACGTGGCTCCACATCGGATGTGGGGCATTATCGTGTCTGTGTATCTGTCCTGTGATGTGTCTGTGTTCCCAGTGGTAGGAGTACTTGCCTGACCCGGATAACCAGACATCCAGGTAGCTTCCATCGACGATGTAGATCCTGAGCTTTGCAGGTACGCCTGATGAGGTATAGTGTGTCTGAGCGTCTTCCACTATGTCAGGGTACTCGTTCAGGCTGAGATCAGAGATATTCTTGTAGAGGTTCTCCAATCCCTGTTCCGCCTACTGGGGTATGGAGCCTAGTTCTTTCCGAATCTTCTCGGCATGCTCGACAAGGTTTTCGTAAAGGATGAGGTCCTCCCACGCAGGGTGCTCCTCCACAGTGCACTCCTTAATCTTCTCCTCCAGCTCACGTGGGCTTCTGACTCTGTACCTGGTTTCCAGGTCTTGGATCTCGGCTTTAGCCGCCCTGAGTTTGGCTCTGAGGTACTCTTTGACGCCGTCGGCGACGAGTGCGTCTGGTGGTACCCCCAGGGACTTGGAGACTCTGTCGACGAGTTCGCTGGTCTCGGTCATCTGCGTCGGTGATCTGTTCTCTGCGTGGCTTAATAACTTAACCGGAGTTCGCGTTTAGGAACATATTTATAGTTAATTGCATAACAGATTAGACTCCTGTGGCAGGAACTTTGAGAACCAGTTTGAAGCAAAGCTCAGCCTCTTCGAAAGCTGACTCCAAGAATTCATTATTATGGACAAGAACTCCTCCTCAGACCTAAAGAACGCAACCGACACCTCACGTTTAAGACACCTCCACAGCTGCTCAATAGGGTTCAAGTCAGGACTCCACGGAGGAATAAAAGCCAAGACAATCCCAAGGGCCTCCGCCTTCTCCTTAGTCAAGTTCGACTTATGGGAAGGAAAATTATCCAGAACCATCACAATCCTCGATTTAGGATTACACTCCCTAACATCCTCCAAGAAACCGCAGACATTCTCCTTCCTCGAGTTCTCCATGAACCCGGCGACGCTCACTCCGAAAGGAGCATAGAAGCCAATCGTGTTAGCCCTATACTTCTTAGTGTCCTTCACAGCGATGGGCTTATCAAAAGAGTAGACCCTGACGGTGTTGGCGCATGTCTGAGGGCTGCACTCATCCAGAAAGCCAACCACCATGCAATCTTGTTCTTCCTCACCATGCACGGCTTCTTCAGGTTTCTGGGCTTCTATATCATCCAGTCTCTTGAGTGCATCTTCCAGGGTGAGCTTAAGTTTTGCCTCAGCGTCATCGGGCCTTCTGTAGTCCCTCGGGTAAGGCTTACCGAACCTCATACCAAGCGAACGCAGGATCCTGCTTACGCTGACGGGGTGGTAGTCTTTGCCAAACTCGTCTCTGATTAGTTGAAGCGCCTCCTTCGTCGTCCAGTAGCTTCTGCTCTGAAGCTTCTGCTTGAGTTCTTCGCGCTCTGCGCTGGAGAGTTTTGAGGGCCGGCCACCTCCGAAACCGGGTTTAAGTCCCTCTAAGCCGTGGTTGTTCCAGCGTCGCAGCCACCAGAAACCTGTCGCTCTGCATCGTCCAAGCTTTTTTATCGCGGTTTCTACGTCTTCGCCTGCATAGAGGCTTCGGATGAAGATCAGTCTCTCCGCGAGTCTTTTGTTCTTCTCGTTTTTAATCAAGCTTTCAAGTTCCTCTTCGGAGAGGTGCTTCATCACCAAATAATTCACCTCCAATACAGAGTATGAAAGACGGTCTAATTAATTTTGTTGGTAACTATAATAGGGGAATAGGGGTAGCGATGGAACAGACTGAATATACGCCTGACAGAGAGAAAGCCGCTATACCTTGAAAACTGCATCGGTGAGGCATGAAGCCCACCTGTGAACTACCCGCCTCTAACGTGCGCGGGGAAATTCAATACTTCGGTGTAGGTGGTCTGTTGATGTGGTTAGGCACAATAAACGGGCCGCCTCACGGCAGGATCCAGCCGAAATACATGTCAGGAAAACCTGGTAGAAGAGCACAGAGGCCGCAAGGGGGTCGTCGTCACCAGAAACATGTTATCATCTAGCCAACCCAGCCACCTCTGATCCAGCCTCATGCGAAGAAGGTTACACTCTGCCTGAGATCAGGCCGCCTAATGCCGTAGGCGGCTATGCAGACGGCGTAAGCCAACGTCAGCACCAGACCCACATGGATGCCCACGTTCTCCAGGCCCTGCCATGTCAACCTCTGATAGGCTAGTCTGCTCTTCGCCCGGCCGTTGAAGCTCTCCGACGCTGCCCGTAGCCGCTTATAGATGACCCTAAACCACTCAGGACCCTCCACGTCGATCCTGTCCTTCACCGACAGCACCTCCGGCGGGTTCACCCTGCCCTTCAGCCTTCTCCACGCTATGATGTGGTCCACCTTCCGGGCCTCCAGGGCCTGGAAGACGTTACTGGACTCCAGCTGGCTGTCCCCGGCTAAGAGCTCCACCTCGATGGACTCGCCCAGCACTTTG
>JBDRQD010000041.1:0-5910 GCA_043826455.1 Candidatus Bathyarchaeota archaeon | reverse complement strand
CTTCAACCTGGGTGACACCATCGTCGTGATCACCAGCCTGACCTTCGGCCCAGTGGTGGGGGCCATAGCAGGGGGATTGGGCTCCGGGCTGGCCGACCTCCTAGGAGGCTGGTACAACTGGGTGGTCTTCACCACAGTCATCAAAGGAGCCGAGGGCTACGTGGCAGGAACCCTCGCAGGGCCCAAGGAGGGCAGAACCATGCAGAAGACCGTCGTCGCCTGGGCCGCGGGAGGCGTAGTGATGGTTGGAGGATACTTCCTAGTTCAAGTCTTTATGTACGGAATCGTGGGGGCCTTGGCTGAGCTACCTTTCAACATTGTCCAGATGCTTGTCTCGGGCATCATAGGCATCCCTGTGTCCTCGGCCCTCAAGAGCAGACTGGACATCTAATATACCCTCACAGCACCCTTTTCCTTGTGTCATCGGCCGAGAAAGCAGCCCAGGTGCTCACACAGCTGGAATACCTTGATCTGAGGATACTCCAAGCCATGGAGCAGGGAATGATCAAGCACGAGTACGTCCCCTTCGAGGAGGTGGCCCGGTACAGTGGCCTCCACGACAGCAAGCTGGAGTACCGCCTAGGCAACCTGGACAGGCTGGAGCTCATCTACCGGCAGAAGGAGCCCTACCTAGGCTACATAATGAACTACACTGCCTACGACTGCCTAGCCTTGAACGCCCTAGTCAAGTCGGAGACCCTGGAAGCCCTTGGGCCTATAGTGGGCATAGGCAAGGAGGCCGACGTCTACGAGGCCATGGCCCCAGGCAATGTGAAGGTGGCTGTCAAGTTCCACAGGCTGGGCCGCACCAGCTTCAGGGACACTCGACGTAAACGGGATTACATAGCTGACCGCCGCCACATCTCGTGGCTCTACCAGTCCAGGTTGGCGGCTGAGAACGAGTACAAGGCCCTGAAGACGATGTATGAGACAGGGGTTTCCGTGCCTCAGCCATATGAGCAGAACAGGCACGCCATCGTCATGGAGTACCTGGAAGCCAGGCAGCTCTCAGACGTCATCGAGCTAGATGAGCCTGAAGAGTTCCTCATGGACATCCTGGGCAACGTGAGGCTCGCTTACAGAGCTGGCGTCATCCACACGGACCTCAGCGAGTACAACGTCATGGTCAACCAGGAGGGCAGGGTATGGATCATTGACTGGCCCCAGTACACCACCTCAGACCACCCCAACGCGGGAGACATTCTTGCTCGGGACGTGGGCAACGTTGCCTACTACTTCCAGCGAAAATACAATACAAGCATGACCATTGAAGAGGCTCTTGAATACGTGAAGGAAAGGGGCTAGAGACTTTTTTCTTTGATTTGGCGCCGGGTCTCCTCGGCCTCGCTGGGTGGGTATTCGTATAGTGATAGAAAAATTCGCTATGATATGATACCGCCCTCCCTTTTTTGCACGTCAATACTCTCCTGCTGTGCTTGATGTGCTGAATGTGCCGTATTTTTGTATGGAATGAACAGCGTTTTTGCATAGATTCATGCGACGTCGGACCGGTTCTATGGCTCCTTTTTGCATGGGGCGGCTGTTTCCGGTCTATCTTGCTCTACCCCCCCTCCCCCTCTCAGGGGCTCCGGATGACTGGCTTGGCGCATGAACATCTTTATCCCGCTTCTAAAGGCTGATACCGTCCAAAATAGATAAGGCGGAAAAAGGTTCCGTTTTCTGCCTCATTTTTCCTATTGATGTTCCTCCTATCCCTCTGCTCTAGAGCTAGAGAAAACACAGTTAAAAACTCATTAGCCGCTCAGCGTCATCTTGACGTCCAGGGCGCTCACACCCTTACTCTTATCGTAGACGAGTATGGGGTTTATGTCCAGATCCTTCAATTCAGGTAGGTCCCAGACCATTAACCCAATCCTCAGTATGGCGTCCCTCAGGGCGTCTATGTCCGCCGGAGCCTGACCCCGTACGCCCTTTAGCAGGGCGTAGCTGCGGGTTTCCTCCATCATCTCCTGGGCCTCCCTCTCGTTGACGGGGGCGAGCCTGAAGCTAACGTCCTTGAGGAAGTTGACGTAGATGCCTCCCAGGCCGAACATGATCATGGGCCCGAACTGGGGGTCCCTGCTCATGCCGATGATCATCTCCCTGCCCCTGGGCACCATATTGTCCACGGTGATGCCGTATATCTTGGCCAGGGGCTGGGCCTTCCTGCTCTTCCTCATGATCTCCTCGAAGGCGATGCGCACCATCTCGGGGTTGGTGAGGTTCAGCTCAACGCCGCCGATATCCGTCTTGTGCATAATGTCCGGGCTCACCACCTTCATGACCACAGGGTAGCCGATCTCCTCGGCGTGCATGACGGCCTCCTCAGCGGTCTTAGCCAGCTTGCTTCCGGGCGCCGCGACGCCGTAGGCCTCCACCACTTCGATGGCCTCGTGGGGGAACAGCACCTTCCTGCCGTCCTTTTTCACCACATCGAATATCTTCCTAGCCTTCTCCCTGTCTATGTCCTTGAAATCTGGGGCGCTCAGAGGAGGCAGGTTTAGGTGTCTGACGTACTGGTACAGGGCGCTGAGGGTCTTGATGCCTTTCTCGGGGAAGTTGAAGCAAGGAACGCCGTTGTCCTTCAGGTACTCGGCCGCCTCGGCGACCCAGCCGCCACCCATGAACACGGCTATCACGGGCTTCTCGGGGTGCTTCCTAGACGACTCAACCACATTTTTAGCGGTTGTGAGGCTGTCAGTCATGGCCTGAGGTGTGAGAAGCACCACAACCGAGTGGACGCCCGGGTCCTTCAACGTTGTCTCCACGGCCACCGCGTACCTGTCAGGTAACGCGTCCCCCAGGATGTCTATGGGGTTGCCGGTGGCAGCCGCCGCGGGCAGGCTCTTCTTGAGCTCCGTCCTCGTCTCGTCGGAGAGCTTAGCCATCTTGAGGCCCAGCTTCTCGATAAGGTCAGTGGATAAGATGCCCGGGCCTCCCGCGTTGGTGACTATGGCGACGCCTTCGTCCTTTGGGAGAGGCTGCTCCGTGAAGGCCACCGCATAGTTGAACAGGTCTTCCATGCTCTCAGTGAGGATGAGTCCTGCCTTGTCGAAGGCTTTCTGGTAGGCTAGGAAGCTGCCCACAAGGGCACCTGTGTGGCTGCCTGCGGCCTTGGCGCCCGCGCTGCTGGTCCCCCCCTTCACAACCATCACAGGCTTCCTCTGGACAACCCTCTCAGCCACCTCCAGGAACCTGCGGCCCCGCTCAATGCTCTCAAGATACAGCAGGATCACCTTGATGTCCGGGTCCTCGGCCATTGCCTCGATGAAGTCCACTTCGTCCAGGTCCGCCTTGTTCCCCAGGCTGATGATGCTGCCGAAGCCGATCTCCTCCGCGATGATCCAGTCCAGGATAGCTGTGCCCAGTGCCCCGCTCTGGGTTATGAACCCTATGTTACCCTTTTTCGGGAGCGTGGACGCGAAGCTGAGGTCGTAAGGCACGTGGGTGTTGACGGCCCCCAGACAGTTGGGACCCTGAATCCTCATGCTGTACTTTCGGGCTGTCTGAACGAGCTTCTTCTCTAATTCGGCCCCTTCGTGGCCCGTCTCTTTGAAGCCCGCCGAGATGATGATGAGGGCTTTGACGCCCTTCTGGCCGCACTCCTCAACCTCCTCCAGGACAAACTGGGAGGGTATGGCAATGACGGCCAGCTCGACTTCACCCGGAACATCGCTGATGGTCTTGTACGACTTCCTGCCCAGAATATCGTCCCCTTTGACATTGATGAGGTAAACATGACCCGGGTAACCGCTTTTCAGCAGATTGTTGGCGAGAACGTATCCGACCTTCCCTGGGGTGCTGGAGGCACCGATGATGGCCACTGATTTCGGCCTAAATATCGCGTCCAGCTTCAAACATCAGACACCTTCGAGACTTGACAGAAATAAACTATTACAATAAAAACTTTGACTAAGAAAAGGGCTGCGGATAATTTTAGTATATACGCCTTGTAATTTCCGCTGGGAAAAATTGAAGTGGAGACACATACCATGAATACTGAACCTCGTTGTCAACGGATAAGAAGTCCTTCAAGGACCTAGAAAAAAACGTCCTGGACGCCGGTCTTTGCGTCGCCTGCGGTACGTGTGTGGCTGCATGCCCCGTGAACGTATTAGAACTTGAAGAGGGTAAGCCAAAGCTTGTAGGTGACTGCATCGAGTGTGGCCTATGCTACAGGAACTGCCCTCGAACCGATTTCGATGAAGCCAAAATGGATCAGACCCTCTTCGGAAGGAGCAGGGATAGCAAAGAATTGTTAACAGGCGTCTACAAATCAGTTTTCGCGGCCAAAACCAAAAACAACACTGTGCAAGGGAAGGCCCAGGATGGAGGAGTCGTCACGTCTCTACTGATCCAGTTCATTGAGGACGGGGGCGAAGGAGTAATCGTGGCCGGGCTGGAGCCCGGCAAGGTGTGGGTCCCCAAGCCGGTTGTGGCCAGGAGCAGCCAGGAGGTGATAGCCTCGGCTGGAACCAAGTACACTGTCAGCCCAACGCTCCTAGGCGTCAAGGAAGCCGTGAAGAACCAGGGTCTAAAGAAAGTAGCCGTCGTAGGGACGCCATGCCAGATCAGGGGGCTCTCGCGCCTCACCCAAGGCCAGCACAGGAACAAAAAGTTCACCGACGCCGTGGCTCTAAAGGTGGGGCTCTTCTGCATGGAGACCTTCAGCTACGACGACTGGGTCCAGTACCTAAAAGATGAGGGCGTGGATCCCGGCAGGGTAACCAAGTTCGAGATCAAGAGCGGCAGGTTCTACGCCTTGGCGGGGGAAGAGACGCTCCACAGGGCCAAGCTAGGCAAGGTGAAGAAGCTCATACGGCCCTGCTGCCACATCTGCGAGGACTTCACAAGCGAGTACGCCGACGTCTCAGTGGGAAACGTGGGGAGCCCAGACGGCTGGTCCACAGTCATAGTGCGGACCGAGAGAGGCGAGAAAGCCTTCAACGCGGCGGTGAACTCGGGCCTGGTGGAGGCTCAGCCTATCGAGGGCTTCGACCTGGGAGAGACCCTCGTCCACAGGCTGGCCAAGATGAAGAAGGAGAAAGAGGGCTCAGACGAGTAGACCCCGCTCCCCCGCCACCTTGATCAGCATGTCTAACATGTGTCGTGGTAGAGGCTCTGGCTCACCCACCAACATGACGTGATACTGTAGTTCAGCCAGAGACTCCACTACTCTGGCGTTGTTGGCGGCCTCCTCAATGGTTTTCCCTATGGCGGTCACACCGTGGTGAGGCATCAGGCAAGCCACATGCTCCTTCATGGCCTCCACAAGGTTGTCCGCTAGCTCGTCTGTCCCAGGCGACGCGAACTTGGAGAGAGGCATCCCCTTGGCGAGGGCAGGCGCCGAGAAAAGATCCATGCCCATGGGCACTATATCCTTGCCCAGTATAGACATTATTATACTGTACTTAGGATGAACGTGGACGACGCTTCCCGTTTGTGGCCTAAGCTGGTACAGACGCGTATGGAAAGGAGTCTCAATACTGGGCTTATCATCCCCTTCAAGCACCTCCCTGGACTCTATATCCACCATGATGAAGTGCTCAGGCTCCAGGTCACAGAACCTGTACCCGGAGGGCTTGATGAGGCAGCGGCTGGTGCCGGGAATCCTTGCACTGATATTGCCGGACGCGTCATGTGTGAGACCCTCCGCGTACAGGCTTCTCCCCACCTGGGATAGCCTGACCCTCAGCTCTTCCTCGCTGGGCAAAGTATCCACGAGTATCTGAGACGTTGCCTATTGCTTAAAGGATTCCGAGGATTATACCTGTGTAAGCTCCGCTGTCTACCACTGTAGGAATGAGAAAAAATGGTTAAGATTTTTTGATGGCGCCGAAGTAGACGGCTACACCCACTGAAGCGATGGCCACGACCACTCCCGCATACATCATCATCCGGGTCGTACCC
>JBDRQD010000040.1:0-21480 GCA_043826455.1 Candidatus Bathyarchaeota archaeon | reverse complement strand
TTATCTGAAGACCAACCTAAATCTTTGAATAGTTTTAGCATTCAGGTAATTGCACAAATTGGAAAAATTTTTGGCTGGAGTCTAAATCAAATTATTAACAATGAGCAACTATCAATGAATACTTCAATATTAGGCAATATCAAATTTAAAGCTCCAAAAAAAGTTTCCCAAAAAAGAACGCTAGCTTACACATTTTATTCAAATTATCTTGGTCAAATAATATTTAAATCAACAGAGCATCTAAAACAAATTGAATTACCAGACAATCCTTATAAGATCAGAGAAAAAATACTAAATAAATATAGTTCAATAAATATAGAAAATTCTTTACGCTTTTTTTGGGATGCAGGAATACCTGTACTATCAATAAATGAACCTGGAGGATTCCATGGTTTATTTATACGTAAAAAAGGTAGAAGTTTGTTAATTATTAATCATAGAACTAAATCGCCAGCTTTATGGTTATTCAGTTTATTTCACGAACTCAGACACGTAATACTTCATCAACATGATATAGAAGACAAAATTGTCGAAATTGAAGATCTGCAAAATCTCACTATTGAGGATGAAGAATCTTTTAATGAAGAAGTCGAAGCCAGTTTATTCTCAGGCGCTGTACTACTTGGTGAAGCACCAGATCCATTAATACATAAGTGTCTTGAAGAGGCAAACTACAATTTACCATATTTAAAACAAGTTGTGATTAACGTAGCTAAGAAAGAAGGAGTTCAAGTAGATGTTTTGGCGAACTTGGTGGCTTTTAAAGTAGCTCAAGATGGCCAAAATTTCTGGGGCTCCGCCAGAAACCTACAAAAGACAGAAGAAGATATTCAAAAAATTGCTAGGGATGTTCTTCTTAACTATATAGATTTCAGCCGAATCTCAAGTTTGGACTTGGATTTATTAAGAAGAGCATTAATTAGTTATAATAGTAAAACATAGTGGGTGAGAGAGAATGAGTGAAGATTGGAAACAAACAAAGCCTGTAGAAAAGAAAATTCGGTGCACATCAACTGATTGTAAAAACGATCTTCATTGCTTTAAGAGAGTAGGACCAAAAAAGGATGAAACGTACCGACTTGGAGTCTGTAAAGATTGCGGAGCTGATCTTATTGACTGGACTAGATTGGATAAAAAAGATCTAGGTGATGTCAATTATACCGTTAAAGCTTTGAAATACGAATTTTTCAGACATCATTATTGGGAACATATAGAAATTGATGAAAAAGCAATTAAAAAAGCCAAAAAAATGGGACCAGACGGAATTAGAAAATGGGCAGAAAAGAGGATTAATAAATACATAGCACCAGCTCAAAAAGACTTGTTTAGAGATGGAATACAAACACCACTACAGGGAAACATCGTTTTCTACGCGCAACATGCTATAGCAGCTTGTTGTAGGAAATGTATAGAAGAATGGTATGATATTGATAGAAATCGATCTTTGAGTGAAGATGAAAAAAACTATCTACTTAAATTAATGATGGCGTATATAGAATATAAGATGCCTGATATTTTTTAATTATTATTTTTTTTCCCAATTTAAAGCTATTTCCCATCACCACACCCCCGTCGAACAAGGAGCACTCCACGGATACCAGCCCATGGAAGTCGCCGCCTAAAAACCCTGAAAAAGCCTCTGAACACGAAAACAAACCCGAAAACAGGGAAAAACGATGACGACGACCACGCTCCCGACCCCCCTCCTCGACCTCCATGTACAGCTCCACGGCCTCCCGCATCCGCATCATCAGCTCATCGACCGTCCCAGCCTGAGTGTGGCACCCCGGAAGCTCAGGCACGGACCCCACGTAGACCCCATCCCGGTCCCTCTCCACGATCACACTGAACCTCAAAAACACACCCACCTAACCGCTTCAACCCCCACAAATTACACCCTTCCTATACTCCGCCCAAACCCCGCGCCGAGCCTGAGCCGCCCCAGAAACATTCATCACCCTCCGAAAGCACACAAAAACCACGTGACCGACACATCCGACCCATAAACCATACGCCAGGAACTCCACCAGCTACGCCTCCTCTACAAGAAGATCGCCGAACAGCACATCACTACAGAGGACCCAACCCCCGAGGACAATGAGGCCTTGAAGAGCATGTGCGCACCACCTAATCTGGTTTACCTCTTTTCCTCCTCAAACCATCAGAATAGGATGCAAGAACATATTCACGTATACGAAGAACGACGCCCTGCCTCAGCCGCCTGATCTCATCCTCATGCATCTCCAAAAGAGTAACAATATTCTCCAACTCGGAAACGTTTTCAGCTGACACATCCATCCCAGACAACAAGTCAGACAACTGTTTCACAGGACAGTCCGCGCTCACCAGGAGCTCTACCCTTGCATTAACATCGTTCATTCCTAAACGAGAAGAACGGAAAAAATAAAAAAGGTTAGACTTTCACAGGCACACCCGCAGCCATTAATTGCTACAGGGGGTCTATAGTCATACTTCCTAAAGCATTTTAAAAACAACTCAGAATAGAAGTGGGGGGCTATGGAAGTGGATGCACATGATGATTATAAGTCAAATCGCACAGCGTTTACATCCAAGGCCCAACAAGAGTTATTATCAAAAAAAGTCACTGACGCTAATATTGAGTTACTTACCGATTTAGTGTCGGAGTTTAAGGCCCATGAAAGTGAAATCAGAAAAATTAGACAGGAACTTGAGACCCAAATTCAAAGATACAAGATGAACAGGATCAGAAATCCATAAATGGTGCGCACGCGAACAGAAAAACTCTCAGTCCAACTCATCTAAAACAAGCGAATTATCAGATAAATGCAGTATTTAGTTAAAGTTTCATAAACTTCATCCTTAAATAAAATGCTTCCCACCCCAGTATTGGATAAAAAATGTCGAATGTAAGTGAAGAAAGACATTACATTCCCAAAGAACAGATACGAGAACACATAGGTCTAAAACTACTAAGAGATAGAAACCAACCTGTAAACGAAATAAAGTACCTATCTCAGACCAGCATATTAAAAACGCCTTTAACAATTCACGATATTAATGGGAAACCCCTATTCTACGACTACATCCTAAAAAAAGGTAGAAATACAGTAGGCATAGTTAGAGCAGCAGCCAGCAAAGTACTGGGAGACCCAGTAATCAGATACGAGATAGGCGGACCAAAATTCAACACACAAGAAGCAATTCGAGAGGCAACGAATCAAGTAAAGAAAAAACACCCAAGAGGAAGAATCACTAAACCGAAGCTTGTCTGCTACAGTTACCCAAAGCTTGGAGCAATGTTCACAGTCAGAGAAAAAGGCGAATCCAAAAAGGTGATACTAGATCTACCCAGCATGGCACAAGTCCCCATCGGGAAACCAGATAAAGACGTTGAAGGAGCCTACGCGTGGTCCTTCTATGAACAACTCTCATCAAGGGAGAGAGACAAGAGGCTGCAAAGATATAAAGAAATAGAAGACCTAAGAGAAAGAGCGCCTAAGAAAGTTTTAACCGCTCTAGCATCCAAGTTGAGCCTCTCATCCAAACAGTACCTGGACTACGTTAAAGATCTTCAACGTGTATTTATCTACGAGACAGGCCGGAAGCTACAGTTCTGCGAGCATTACAACGATGCGTTCGCTTCAATCATGGTTAAGCCGACCGGCACAACAGGTCACCACTGCTTCCAGCTTCACGCCCAGGAGGAATGGGACTACTGTGCCGTGGCCACCTGCCAGATGATCCTATGCTACTACCGATACTATTACTCTCAGGACGATATAGCACCCCACCTAAACTACTCTTCAGGAGGCTGCCCAAGCGACCAGAGCGCCGGGTACAAGAGCTTGACAAGCAACCACCTAGACGCAACCTTTGACAACAGCCCGACTTGGGACAAAGCTAAGACACAGATCGACCAGTTGAAGCCATTAAAATCGGGGATCCCCGGACACGCAAGAGCATGCGCTGGCTACAGTAAGTTCAAGTTCGGCTCAACGGAAACAAGAAGCCTATACATCTACGATCCATCTCCCTGGAACTCGAACTTGAAGCTAGGCGGTACAATAAGCTGGGAGAACTGGGACTCTATTACACACACAAACTATGTTTACACCGATCTTCAATACTAGAGATGGTGAAGGATTCGAGAACAGGTAAGATGAAAAAACTAGTCTCTGAGGCCTTATCAAGGCCTTTTTTTCAACACGACCCACCCTTTGCCAGGTTGAAGGGAGCCAAGATAGGTGAACCGGTGGCTCTCCACGACGAGGACAACAAGCTTCATTCTTGGATAGTACCTCTATTTTTTAAGGACATCGTGTGTGGCACAGTTCAGGTGAATAGTGAACTTGAGATTATGCGGGTGAACTCCCACTGTAAAGACGACGAAAAAACGGGGGGCTTCAACATCAACTTCTTCAAGGAGCCTCCAAAGAAGCTGCTTGATGAAGTGTGCGAGAAATATGATATACTTAGCCAGCCAATACTCTCCTTTGATAGAAACCCTACGAGGTGGGGGTGGAGGTTGACAGCCAGTGTTGAAGGGGAGGAGAAAAAGGTTTTCATCACGCCTTCAGGTTGGTACATACGGTCAATTATGCACAGAGACATAGAAGGATAACTTGTATGATGAAAAAAGAGGGATGAGGTCTAAAGTTTTTCCAGTATACACAGCCCTACTGTGGCGGCTCTGTGGTTGCCGACTAGATAGTTATTTCTGATCGTCCTGTCGTATATACCCAGTCTTACAACGTACCCGCATGGCTCAGTTTCGCACGCGCATGTACAGTTCCACGGCCTCCCGCATCCGCATCATCAGCTCATCGACCGTCCCAGCCTGAGTGTGGCACCCCGGAAGCTCAGCCACGGACCCCACGTAGACCCCGTCCCGGTCCCTCTCCACGATCACACTGAACCTCATAACAGCACAAAGTAACCGAATCAGCTCCCGTAAATTAGGCGCTTCCCATACACCGTTCAAACCCTACGCCGAGCCTGAACCGCCCCAGAAACATTCATTACCACCCGAAAACACAAACAAACCACATGACCAACGCATCAGACCTCGAAACCATACGCCAGGAACTCCACGAGCTGCGCCTCCTCTACAAGAAGATCGCCGAACAGCACATCCCCACAGAGGAACCCACCCCAGAAGACATAGAGGCCCTGGAGAGCGAAGACGAGCTAGTCGGCGAGGAAGATATCTGGAAAACCCTAAAACGACCCACAAAAAACAAGGAGCCCAAACCTTGTTCAGGGTCCAAATGAGGAAGAGGGCATACAAGAGACTCCAAGACCTTTCACCGACCCACCATAACACAATAGCCGAACTCATAGACATCCTCAAGACTGATCCGGTCCCATACCACGACTTCGACGTGGCCAAACTCAGCGGCAGAGACAACGACTACAGGGTGAGGGTAGGAAACATCAGGGCCATCTACACCATCGACTGGACGGAAAAGATCATAACGATAAGCCGACTGGAGTTCAGAGGAAGAGCATACAAACCCAGATGAATATGCGTGCCTGTCCTACACGCTCCCACGAGGTACGACCCCGTGTCACAGCCTCGGACAGGTCTTATGCGCACTTAACCATCAACAATCAACGTTTATTAAATCTTATGGACCTATTAGCATCAGAAGAAAAAGTAGGAAGGAGCATCATGCCACGGCACAAGAGAGACCGGCATCAAACCCACAGGCTCCCAGTCTCCGTGGAGGAGGACGGCATCCACCTGATTCCCGTCCCAGACCCCAGGAAGGCCAAAGCATCCATGCACATACCGTGGAGCATCGAGGAACTGGAGGAGGCCCAGGAGCAGCACCTCCTCAGTCGAGCATGAAACCACCCTAGTAACATTCATCAACCTCCGAAAACACACAACAACCACATGACTGGCACACTCAACAAAAAACGCATCAAGCACGAGATGCTCCAAGCCGCCCAGACCATGGACAAACTAGCCGAGAAGACAGATCCAGCCTGGAGCGGATCTGACGAGGTGCAGCGGTGGCGCCGACAGCACAAACAAGCAGATAAAGCCTTCCACTGAGCCTGAACCAGCCCAGAGACACCCACCAGCACACCATGATCATACTCCAAGGCGGCGATGGACGACGATCACCGAAGACCACCACCACCGCCAAAGGACCCAGAAAAAGCCTCCGAACACCCAAACAAACCCAAAAAAGGCAAACCGCGGTGGCGGTGAAGGAACCCCCCCTCCCCCCCACACGCACACACCCAAAAACATATCCACCCACACCCCACCCATACCCCATGACCGACAAAACCGACCAGAAAATACTCATCCAAGAGATGACCTCACCAGAAATCCAAGAAGCCCAAAAAGAAACAGGCATCGTCATAGTCCACGTAGGATCCATGGAACAACACGGACCCCACCTACCCATCAAAACCGACACCACCATAGGCCACGAAGTCACCAAAAGAGCCGCACAAAAATTCTACAACAAAACCGGACGAAGAGTCCTACTCGCACCAAGCATACCCTTCGGCATGAGCCTCCACCACATGAACTACCCAGGCACCATAAGCCTCCAACCAGAAACCCTAGTCACAGTAATGACCGAGATATGCCTAGGACTAGCAAAACAAGGCTTCAAAAAAATACTCATAACCAGCAGCCACGGAGGCAACATGATGTGGACAGACACAGCAGCCCGAAAAATATACGACCAAACCGACGCCAAGATACTCCTACTAAAAACCGTCTGGACCAAAAACAAGGACGACGACTGGACAAAATATCTAAAGTCCGGGATGCCGGGCAGCGGCCACGCAGGAGAAACCGAAACAAGCATAATGATGGCCCTCGGCACACCAGTCAGACTCGACAAGATGCCCCACCAACCCACCAACTGGAGAAACCCCCTCCCAGACTTCTGGGCCCCAGGCGGAGAACCCCGCATAACCGGCCTCAGCACCATGGGCACCTACAACGTAGAAGACATATGCGACGGCTACATGGGAGACCCCACCCACTCCTCAGCCGAGACCGGCGAAAAGATCCTCGAAAACTGGAGCAACAACATCCTAGAACTACTACTCCAGTACGACCAACTCTAACCCACGTGATACTCCCTGTACCTCTCGTACAGGGCCTCCGCCTCCCCCCTCATACATTCAGGCATGAACTCGTCACCCGTCAAATGCCCGTAATGGTTACCAACCCTCACCCTAACCCACTCCAAGTCGCCCCGCCTCAGAGCCACCCCCAGCTCCGCATCCAAGGCCCTGAAATGCGCGGCGTAGATCAGCTCCCTCGGCGCACCAACAACCGTCCCCCGGTCTATCCTCACACCCGCCTCCTTCAACTCACCTATCTCCACCACCTCGTGAACCACGTAGTATAGGCTGCCCAGAATGTCCGAGAGAGTGGTCTTGTCCCCTGTGAAGGTCTCCCCCGTCAGGTAGTCGTAGAACTCCTCCGCCGTAACCTCCACAACCTCAACCCCGACTCCACCAAGAACCAAGTAAGCCTCCTCCAAGGCCTCCACGATCCTGCCCTCCACTTCACCGAACCCGGGATCAACCATCAAGCGTAACTACGAAAACTTTCTGTAATGAAGATTTTGATTACCCGCGTTCTCCAATGCCCTCGCTTCGAATACGATGAGGAACTTCAAAGAAGGAAAACCATGAGGCAAAAGATCGATTTTTTTCCGCCTTATCCCGTCTGGCACGGGATAAGCCACCACGCTGAATACGCTGTATACACCACATCCGTTCAGCAGCCCCGGAAAATGGTAGGGGGTAGAGCAAGAAAAACCGGAAACAGGTGCCCTACGCTAAAAGGAGCCTCGGAACCGGTCCGATGCGACCCCATTCTATGCAAAAACGCCGTCCATTCCACACAGAAACACGGCCCATTCAACACATTAACCACCGCTCAAACATTGGCTTATGTAAAAAATGTAGGGGGGTATCATTTTATGGTGGTTTTTTCAGTCATAAAACGAGTCACCCATCCCCGCGACGCCGACGAGACCCGGGGACCATGTGTGAAAAACGTAGGGGGGGTACCCCCTAATGACGATTTTTTCTATCATTAGGGGATACCTGCCTCACAAAGCAAATGACCGTGAAACCCATCTTCGAAGGACTTTAATCCCCCACGAGCACCATGAGTGCCGTGGACGAGAAAAAGGGGAAGGGCGAAGAGCCGAGGCCACAACGTATGATCACTGACAGGGAGAAACTGTACCTATCCGTCGGCGACATACTCATGATACTCACCATCCTGGTAGACCTCCTGTACCTCAGCGACGTCATCCAGCTGGCTGGAAACGACCTACTGGCCCTCAACGTCCTAGTAGTCTCCATATCCTTCGTCGTCTACCAACTGAAGAAAAGGGTCCGCAAGAGAGCCGCGAGAGAACTGGCCGAGAAAAAGAAAGCTGAGGAGGCCTAGACCTCCAGTATCTCCACGTTGGCCCTGGGGACCACCACGATCTCGCCGCTGTCCAGCTCCACCTCGACCACCCTCACATCCGAGCCTGTCTCCACCACCTGCAGCTCCACGATGAGGTTGTGAACCTTACCGTGCATGCCGAAGTAGGGCTGCCGGATTATACGGACCGGGGTTCCGGGCCTCATCCCGCCTGATAACTCGCCTTCTCCCTCGTCAGACGCCTTCCTGTCGTGGGGTATGATCACCTCGGGCCTCATGACCCCCGCCCTGATCTGGGTCGCCCCGTTGATGGCCGCCATGTAGCCCTCAAACTCCTTCAGGAGCTCGAAGGTCCGTGGGCTCATATCCATCTCCCCGAAGCCCTCCGTGATGATGAGAGTCGTCCCGATGTCCTCGTGGCCCGTGATGGCCACCCCTATCTCGAAGCCCAGCATGTCGATGAGGTCGGTGTCCTTGACCCCGCCCACAACTATCCCGGCTATGCCCAGGTCCCTGGCCTTGACCAGGGCCTCCTTGGTGGCCAGGGAGCCCCCGACTATGATCTTTCCCTTCTGGTCCGAGGTTATGAGGTCAGGGGTCAGGCGCTGGCTCGGAGAGTCCACCACCACCTGTATGGTGCCCTGGGTCTCCCCGCCGACTCCGAAGATGCCCTGGATGAAGGCGGCGTGGGTCTCTATGACGGCGCCCTCCGTGGGCATCACCTCCACCACCTTTCCCTTTATGTAGGAGTCCACCATCACCGATACGGGGTTCTCCCGGATAATAATCTGGCCCGAGATGTTGGATATGGTCTCCACGAAGCCGTCTATGGGTGAAAGCACCCAGTTCTTCATGAGCCCGAAGAAGGCGTTGTAACCCGCGATGGGCTCATCCTTCTTCAACTGGTCGCCCACCTTCTTCTTCATGTAGACCTCGAGGTCCTCCTTGGGGACCCCCAGCTTCTGCGCCGCATTAATAACGTACGGGTCGCCCGGAGCCATCATCTCAGCTATAGGTGTATCGAAGTCCACCTCGTCCCCCACCTTGACGAAGACCTCCCCAGGCATGGGTAGGCGCCTAGTCTTCCTCACCCTCAGGCTCCTCTTGATCTTCAGGCCAGGCGTGTAGGCGTGGCCTTCCTCAGTCACCTTTACTTCGCTCATCTCTGAACCAGCTCCATGAAGTCGTCCTGGTATAGACCCATGACGTTCCACCAACCCAGCAGAAGCTTCTTGGCGTCCTCCCTGTTCTCGGGCAGCGATAGGGGTCTGCCTCTGGCGTCCAGCACCACGCCCACGACCCCGCCCTCAATGGTGCCCGAGTATTCTTTACCGGGGCCGGATCCCACGTCGAAGTTCCTGGCGGGCTTGACGACGATCTCCGCCGTCTGCCTCTCGGGTAGCAGTATCTTCTTCAGGTCGCCGTAGCACAGGGACTCCTTCACCGTCTCGTCGCCGGGCAGCACCAGCTCCACGTCCATGACCTTCTCGCCACGCGCTCCGGTGCCTCGAGCCGCGACCACTGTGCCGTTCCTCACCAGGCAGTCCTTGTCAAATATGCTCCAGGCCGCCTCCGGGAACACAGTTGATACGATGCCCAGGTGGGGCATCATGAATACGCTGTCCTGGAAGAACATGGTTACACCCTCAGACTGGAAAGCGTCGTTCATTATAAGCATGGACTGCTCCCTCTTGGGCGCGTGGCTCAGGAGACCACCTGTCCCTGCCACTATCTCCATCTTCATCATGTCGATGTACGTGACCTGCATCTCCTGGCTTGTTATGCCCTTGGCGAAGGCTGACTCGCCGCGAGCCCCCCTCAGTGTGGTGGCGATGCTCTTGTGGTGCTCAAGCCCCAGCCTCAGGGCCTCACGGGCGGTCGCGTGCTCAATTATAAGCTCCCTCAGCGTCTGCGGGATCGTGGTCGGCCTGATCATCTTGTTCCTCAGGGTGTTGCGTATCTCGTCCACGTCTATCTCGAATGGTATCCACCTCATGATGTTGGGGATGCCCGCCTCCTTCATCACGTTGCATATGCTGTAGCTCATTCCCAGGTTGGCGCTGACGCTGCGTACGAACCTGCCGTCGAATATGCTGTAGACGTTGGTGGTGGCTCCGCCTAGGCCGACGCCCAGCACGTTCTTCTTGGTGCTGTTGGCGATGAGCTGCATGGCCATGCCCTCCCCGGCGGGGGTGGGCATGATGTCCACGTCTGTCCACTTCATGAGCTTCGGGTAACCCGGGGCGTGGCTCATCACGTGCTCCATGAAGAGCAGGTGGACGGCCCTCCTGGCGGGGTCAGTGTTCTCCACCTCGAGGATGGGCCTCAGGTTGTCGACGCACTCCAGGGCGAAGCCCTCGCCCAGCAGCTTCTCGATGTGGGGCCTCGCGTTCTTGTTGCCGGCGAAGATAATGGGTAGCTCGTAGGTTACCCCGAGCCTCGCCTTGGGGTCGGCGGCCTTGATGAGTTCAGCCATCTCCACAACGTGCTCTATGGTGCCACCGTCTGTGCCCCCCGCCATACATATCATGTCGGGCCTCAGCCCACGTATCAACTGTATCTTCTTGTAGGGAGCCCTGCTATCATTTGTTGCCAGCACCTCCATGACGATGGCTCCGGCGCCCAGTGCGGCCCTGTTGGCGCTCTCCGCGGTCATGTTCTTGATGACCCCTGTGACCATCATCTGGAGGCCTCCGCCGGCGCTGCTCGTCGTGCAGTAGAGGTCCACCCCTCTCTCCCCGTCGAAGGGGACGACTACGCCCTCAGGGTCCTTTGAGAGTATAGTCAAGCCTGTGAGGTCCTCTATCTCCTTCACCGCGTTCATGACGCCACGGGTAACGTCCTCGAAGGGAGCCTCGACTGTGGTGGGGGTCTCGCCGCTGACTATGTATCTCCACTCTCCTCCTTTCTTGGCGAACAGCCTCGCCTTTGTGGTCGTACTGCCGACATCAGTCGCGAGAATGTACTGCATTTTTTCAGGGGGTTTCTTAAGCCGTGAACTGTCCAGCTTCAGATCCTTTACCGAGATCTCTGTCTCAGACATTACCTCGTCTAAACCTCTGATCGAAGGCTTATTTCCAAGTTATAAATTTAGTTATTACTCTATACGTTCAGAGCAGAAACATAGAAAGGCGGGAAAACGTGGAGCATAATAATTAAGAAAAATGAAACTAAAACTTGGAGAACGAGAAAAAAATATTATTCATATAATACTAAAATGATGAACATGTTAATAACCTCCTCTTACCTTCATAAATACATATATATTATATTAAATTAATTTGAATGTATCCCAACTACGACATAAATTAAATTATTTGTAATAAAATAATAAACGCAATACTAAATTTTTTAAACATAACAAGTACATTAGTTGAATAGGCAAAAGGTGAAACAATGCCTCTAATTGAAATATGGCCAATACAATCAGGCAGAATCACCGGACTAGTACTACTAGCTCTAGTGTTCGTAATCACGCTGTACTTGATGTCAGGTGGAAAGAAACCGTACGTCAGAAGAGTTCCGGGCCTGGACGCCATGGAGGACGCCGTGGGGCGCTCAACGGAAATGGGCAAACCTGTGGTGGCCTCCTATGGATGGGCCTTCTCCGGATTTGACTACTGGACGGTGGCTGGTCTAACAATTCTGAGTCACGTGGCTAAGCTATGTGCTAAAACCAACACGAAGCTGCTTGTTCCGACGGGCGGCTCAGAGGGGTCCTACATCGTTAGGCCCGTGGCAGTGGAGATCGTTAAGAACGCCTACGAGGCTGAGGGCAAGAGCGACATGTTCAACGAGAACGACCTTCCTTTCCTCAGCGGCTCACAGTTCGCCATGGGCTCAGGATTCGCTGGAATGCTTCTATCGAACAGGCCAGGGAGCATGATCATGGCAGGGTCATCGGCTGCTGACGCTATGATGATCGCCGAGGTCTCTAACCAGGTCGGCGCCATCACCATCACTGCGCCAACATACATCGGTAACGTGGCGGCTCTCGCTTGTGCGTCTGACTACGTGATGATTGGTGAGGAGGCGGTTGCTGCTGGGGCTTACCTGTCCCAGGAGCCGGCGCAGCTCGCCAGCATCAGGACACAGGACATCTACAAGTTCATCGGGATAGGTCTGATACTGCTCGGGTGGGTACTCACCGCGGTGGGTAGCAACCTGATCCAACAGATACTGGGTACGTGAGGTGAAAAAAAATGGCATCATTGTTAAGAAGGAAGGAAACTTCCCTGGTGCTGATAGGTCTCAGCTTCTTCATAGTTACAGGCGTATACTTTTTCAATATACAAGCTTTGAACGAGTTTTCCAACAACCTGGTCCTCATGGTTAGCGTACTGAACGCAATGTCGATACTTCTAGCACTGTACTCTCAGACTAGGAGGAGCCTACTACTCGTCCGCCAGAAGACACACGGCTGGCCGTACCAGCTGTACCTGGTGATCACCATCTACCTCATGGCTGCGTTAGGGTTCATCTACGGACAGTCTTCACAGCCGTTCATGTGGTTCCAGTACGCCATACTGAACCCGACGAGCTCCGTCATCTACTCGGTCCTGGCGTTCTACATGGCATCCGCCTGTGCTAGGGCCTTCAGGGCCCGAAGCCCGCAGGCGGCTTTGCTGCTGATCTCAGGCATAATAGTTCTACTAGGACAGGCACCATTGACGGGCGTGTTCGCGCCCTTCTTGGGAACCGCTGGGACGTACCTTACAAGCAGCTTCGCTATGGCGGCCTCAAGGGTGTTCACAATGAGTGTGACCATGGGCGCCGTCGTGCTTGGCGTAAGGATCATCACCGGCAAGGAGTCCGCTGCAATAGGGTTTGAGGGAGGCTAAGACGATGAGTCAAGGAAACATCTTTAAGACAATGGCAACACTGGACCGCAGAATAATATACCTGCTGATCTTCTTGCTCGTCCTTGGACCCACACTGTACCCGCTGGGACTACCTATCACAGTAACTCAGCCCACCGTCACATTCTACAGCTACCTGCAGGACCTGGACGAGAGCGATGTTGTCTGGGCCGCGTGGGAGACCGGATTCAGCGCCTGGAACGAGTTGAAGGCGGGCATCATAGCCACCTACAGAGAGGTAATCAAGTCTGGGGCCAAGATGGTGGTCGCCTTCGGGACGGTTGAGGACATCGCGGTCTACAGGCTCGTGTTCGGGGACCCTGAAGAAGGAATCAGGGGAATCCTGTCTAATGAGCTAGAGCAGTACGATTACCAGTACGGCAGGGACTACGTTGTCCTCGGATATGTCCTCGTGAACGAGGCATCCACGAGCGCCCTGGCGGCAGACCTGCACAGCGTCGTGACCAACGACTACAAGGGCAGGCCCCTGGCTGGAACGTTCTACGATGACCTTCAGAACGCGGGCAGCTTCACACTGATCATCGACTTCAGCCCAGGCATGCAGACCACCGCCATGATCCGTCACTGGGTCATGGACTACGGCACACCCATGATAGAGGGCGCCATCGGGGTAAACATCCCGTCGCTAGCCCCCTACATAGATACCGGCCACCTGAAGGCGATGCTGCAGAGCACCAGAGGCTGCGCCGAGCTAGAGTACCTAGCTGGAGTACCCGGCCCGGGACTCACATCGATGGACGCCTTCACGCTGGTGCACTACCTCGTGATACTCTTCATAGTCATGGGGAACATCGGCTACTTCGGCTGGGAAAAGAATGCCAAACAGACAACAAGGACGGCGGTAGGATAGGTGATGAATGAATGGTAGAGTTCTACGAGTTCTCATACACTCTGGTCGCGATACTAGCAAGCTGGTCCATGTACGCAACGCTGTACGGTAAGCCCAGCCCCTTCAGATCGTGGGCTGAGTCCAGCTTCATCGGCTTCACCATGGGACTGAATCTCGTCGTGACAGCCAACTACGTGTGGAGGACGGGTTGGGAGCCCTTCGGTAGAGGAAACTGGATGCCTGCCTTAGGCATCTTGCTCGGGCTCCTCATGATCCTCAGGCTGTTCCCCAAGTATAGCTACATCTCTAGGATCCCCATCGCGATATCACTGGGTACAAACCTAGCCATCTCGCTGAGGACTACAATATTCACGGGGTTCATCAACCAGGTTCAGGCCACGATCGTGCCCTTCTGGATACCTGGAAACCTGTACCAGTCGATCTTAAACACGACCGTATCCGTCTCAGTTGTACTCATGCTGAGCTTCTTCCTGTACTCCACGGAGCTTAAGGGACCGCTCAGGTACACGTCCAAGGCTGGTGAATACGCGCTGTATATTGCGTTAGGCGCTGTGTTCGCCCAGACCTTCATGGGTAGGCTGGGGCTCCTGTCGGGCTACATGCAGAGCATACTTGACCCCGCGTGGAAGGTGCCCTACTCGCTAGGCTTTCTGGTCATAGTCTTCGCCGGTGTAGTGATACTGGACAAGTACGGCATACTAGAGAAGTACGCTGACTAAGATCCATCTTTCTCTTCTTTCTTTTGTTTATCTTTGTTTCTAGACTCTTCTTCCTGCTTCTTCCGCTTGTGCTCCATTTCCTCTATGCGGTCCAATAGAAGCCTGGCGTTACCCTCTTTCCTGAAGTAGGACATGTAGGTGTCGGCGCCGAGGAACTCGAGGTAAGGCCCGAATATGCCCATGCCTAGGGTGGCGAAGACTTTTGTCAGCTGCTCACCACTCTCCAGCAGAATCTGCGCCAAGAGCCCGAGGTTGTTGCCCACGAAGAACCTGGCCATGCTCTCCAGCGTCTTCTTCTCCATGTCCTCGGGCAGGTCCTCCCAGTGCTCCCATCTGCGCTCTTGCTCGTCCAAAGTGCCTTTACCTCCTTCTCCTAGCTCCATGATGAATATAATGTTTCGCTGTACATGAATGATTATATAACATCTCGACATGAGTAGTCTGGATCGGCTTGGAAGACGTGGACTCGGGCAAAGAACAAGTACAGAGTAAGAAGGGTGTGGACCCCTTGACTTTCATATTCTGGGGCATCCTCCTCGCAGGGTACGGCCTCTACGCGGCGTACTCCTCCTACGTCAACCCCGTGGAGACGGAGAAGGTGCTGGCCATAGGCCCTTACGTCGTCGTCGTCGTTTTCGGCGTCATAGTCGCACTGAAGGGCTACAGGGACTATGGGGCTGAGAAAAAGGAGAAAGAAAAATAGGGTATTGGTCT
Source organism: Candidatus Bathyarchaeota archaeon (assembly GCA_043826455.1). Classification (GTDB taxonomy): domain Archaea; phylum Thermoproteota; class Bathyarchaeia; order TCS64; family TCS64; genus RBG-16-57-9. The sequence goes on along the minus strand of JBDRQD010000040.1, from coordinate 5,913 downwards.
TAGAACTCGGACTGTCCAGTGAATTTGAACTTGGCCACCTTTATGGCCGGCGTCGTCACGTTGTAGTTCTTGGACACTGTTGTCTTGTCTCCCACGGCGTCGATCATTCCGAAGACTCTGGGTATGGCGTCGGTGAACCTCATGACCTTGATGGGGTACTTGATCTCACCGTTCTCGATGTACCAGCAGGCGTCCCTGGTTAGGCCGCTTATCACCGCCTTGTCTCTCCTGATGGGGTTCACGTAGTGCAGCCTGGTGATGTATACGCCCTTCTTGGTGTCCTCGATCATCTCGTCCAGCGAGGTGTTGCCTGGAGCCACCACCTGGTTGACGGGCAGCGGGAAGCCCCTGTAGTAGAAGCCTCGGACGAACTTGGGCAGTGCATGGCCGGTGCTCTCGGCGCCATCCTTTTTAGCCGTGTAGTTGTCGTAGCAAAGGTTCTCGGGTACGCCCTTCTTCAGCAGACTCAGCCTCTTCTTAGGAGTGCCCTCTCCGTCAAAGGGCAGCGCGTTGTAGGTGTTCAGTGACCTGCCGTCGTCCACTATGGTGAGCTTCTCATCGAAGACCTGGCTGCCAATCTTGTCCAGTATGAAGCTGTACCCATCCTGGTAGGACTTGGCGGAGAACCCGAGCATCCCTATGAAGCCCGTGAAGGTACTCACGGCCTCCGGCGGGAACACGGCCTCGTAGTCGCCTATGGGAAGGGTCTTGGGGTTGACGCTGTCGGCGGCGTCCTTCGCAGCCGAGCGCGCCATCTCCTCTAGCTTGAAGTCCTTCACGTCGTGGCTGTTACGTACGGCGAAACCGGTTCCCTCGCCGTCCCTGTCCGCGAGGGTCGTCACCTCCACGGTGGCGTGAGTGTACTTGGTCTCCGCGTCTACTCCCAGGGAGTTGGCTAGGGCGAAGCTCACCTGCTCCGTAGTGAAGCTGCCAGCCGACCACTGGACGAACCTGCTGTAGTCCATGGCGGCGTCAATGATGGTCTTCACTCCCTCAACTCTCTGCTCGGGGGTGAACTCGGCCGTAGTCTTGCGGTAGATCTTGTCCAGGGGCTGTATGGTCTTGGGTTCCACGAAGGACTGGAAGTCCGTGTCGGGCGTCGAGACCTTGGCTATACCTATGGCCCTCTGGACCGCCTTATCGATCTCCTTCTCGTCGATGCTGTTGATGGCCGATGAGCCTCTCTTGTTCTTGCCAACGACCACCTCAACGTTGGTGTAGTAGATCTCCGAGGTAACATTCTGGTGAATGATGTTCTTGGTGTACCTAGTCAGGGCGCTGTCGGCAGTGAACACGGATATCTCGGCCTGGTTCGCCCCCATCTTCAGGGCCTTCTGTACTGTCCTCTCAGCTATGTTGTTTAGACTCATATCTACATCCTCCCTGTGATGCCGATCCTCACGTTGTTGATCCTGGTGGTGGCGGCTCCGTGGCCGACGTACATGGACTGGCCGGGTCTGCCTTTTCCGCAGCCGGTGGTGCCGTACAGCTTCCAGTCGTCGCCTGCCGTGGCGTCCAGGCTCCTCCAGAACTCGTAGCTTATTCCCGTGTAGGTGGGGTCGCGTATCACTTTGGACATCTCACCGTTCTTGATGATCCAGCCGATCTCGCACCCGAACTGGAAGTTGAGCCTCATCTGGTCCACCGACCACATGGTGGTGGTCCTCATGAGGACGCCGTCCTTGGTGTCCTCTATGATCTCCTGGGCCTTCCAGTCACCGGGCTCGAGGCAGATGTTGTTCATCCTGACGATGGGCAGGTCGATGGGCTTGGCGGCCCTCATAGCTGCGCTGCTCTCCTCCAGCCCCAGCTGGGCGGCTGTCTCACGTGAGGACTGGTACCCCACGAAAACTCCGTCCTTAACCAGGTACTGCTTCTTGGAGGGGACTCCCTCGTCGTCGTAGCCGTAGGTTGCGAGCCCGTCGGGTATGGTGGAGTCTGCTATGAAGTTCACCTGCTCGGAGCCGTACTGGAACTTGCCCAGCTTGTCGGGGGTGAGGAAGCTCATCCCAGCCAAGTCGACCTCGGTGCCGAGCACCCTGTCAAGCTCCGAGGCGTGGCCTATGGTCTCATGTATCTGCAGGTACATGTGGGGGTCATCCAGGATAAGGTTAGAGTGTATCTCCGTCGGGCAGGGCTCTGCCTTCAGCAGCAGCTCCGCCTCTTTCCCGGCGTTCATGGCCATCTCGTCCAGGTCGTGGGCCTTGATGTATTCGTACCCCTTGGTGAGGGGGTTAATGGAGTAGCCTCGTCTCTGGATTAGGCCCTGGTCCATCACGTAACCCTCGCCGTCGGCCCCGCAGAAGACGATCCTCTGCGTTATCCGGGAGCCCTCGCTGGTGGCCAGGTACTTGTCCTCCCTCTTTGCTATCAAGGAGTTGGAGGTGGTCCTCACGTGGGGGCTCACCTCCCTGTAAGCCTTGTCAGCAGAGACTAGGAGCTCGAGGAGATCCTCGAGCTCGACCTTCATGGGATCTATCTTGTAGTTGGACGAGAAGGTGTCCTCCACGATCTTGGTGGGGGCGAGCTTTATCGGCTCCTTGGCGATGGTTGAGCTCGCCTTGGCCAGCTTCACAGCCTTCTCTATGGTGACCTTGAGGTCCTTCTCACTGGTCTTGTATGATCCTGCGAACCCCCAGCCCTTGTCAACGATCAGTCGAACGCCGACTCCTGACTCGGACGTGTGGGTGATGTTGTCGGGCATGGAGTTCTTGGTGGCCACGAGCCTCTGCTCGATGTCAACGAATCTGATGTCTGCGTAGCTTGCGCCTAACTTAGCTGCGTATTCTAGTCCCGTCTCAGCTAATTGTTTATTCATGGGTAACAAGATTAGGGAGACTGCGTTAATAAAGACTATTCACGTAAATTTTGAACTATTAAAACTAAAAATTGTTTATATTATATTAAAATAAAATTATTATCATGATATCTGTGGTTAAAGCTTCAGGAACCCCCTGGGACATGGGTCACGCCATCGGCTCACAGCTGTCCAGGCATCTGCGGATTGCAGCGGAGCGGTTCGACGAACGAATCGCCGGCCATCTCGGCGACAAGGGGTTAAAGGACAAGGTTGAGCCCTACATTGCTTGCACCGAGAGGGTGGCTCCGCGGACCCTGGAGGAGATGAGGGGCATGGCGGAGGGGGCCGGGGTCATATTTACCTCCCTCTTCGGCCTCAACGCGACTCAGGAGCTCACCTACAGCCAGGGCTGCTCCAGCCTCGCCATGAACGGTGACGCGACGGCCGACGGCTCAGTCATCCTGGGCCACAACGAGGACAACTCACCCTTCTACGCGGACCACTGCTACGTGGTGGACGGCGCACCCGACGAGGAGCCCGCCTTCCTGGCCTTCGCCTACGCGGGCATGGTCCTGCACCAAGGCTTCAACGACCGCGGCATAGGCTCTGTGGGGAACGCCCTATACTCCAACGACCTCAGGCCCGGCGTCCCCAAGCTGGTGGCCTACCGAGAGATCATGCGGTCCGAGTTCCTTGAGGACGCCATAAGGCGGTGCATCAAGCCTGAGAGGGCCAACGGTAACAACCATGTGTTGGCCAGCCTCGAGGGAGAGGTTTACGATGTGGAGGTCTCGGCTACTAAGCACAGTCTACTTTACGCCGAGGACGGTGTGATGGCTCACACAAACCACTTCACGGCCGCCGAGTTACAACATCTGGACGCCTGGGCTGACCTCCTGAACAGCCGCATCAGGCTGAACCGGCTGAGGAAGCTGCTCTACCGTGACAGGGGAGAGATCACAGTTGAAAGCGTAAAGAAGGCGCTGTCCGACCACGCCAATTACCCGCGGTCCATCTGTAAGCACGTGAAGCCGTCTGTAAACGAGGAGGTCTCCACGGTGGGCTCGGTCATCATGAACCTCACCGACAGGACCCTTCAGGCGATCTCAGGTAACCCGTGTGAAGGCAGCTACAGGCAACTGAAAATGAGTTAAAACAATTCTTGAATCCTTCCCGCCTCAGCCGCCCGGAGGATAGACCTCATAAGTTTTTTCAGCATTCGGGTATCCTGTATGCAGATGATCAAAGTTTGGACGAACTCAGTGTCTTAATCAAGAATGCATCAGTCGTAGACGGCTCCGGTAGGCCCCCATACAAGGCCGGCATCGGGATAAAAGGCGACAAGGTTGTGGCAGTCGGCGACGTGGTGGGCGACGCGGCCAAGGTGATTGACGCCAAGGGCTTGACGGCTATCCCAGGCTTCATCGACTCCCACAGCCACGGTGACATGACCGTGCTCTTCTTCCCCAAGTGTGAGAGCTACCTGTTCCAAGGTGTCACCACCATGGTGACGGGACAGTGCGGGATGAGCCCAGCCCCCATCGGAGACAACATTACCCTCCCAGGCATAGCCCAGGAGTACCTCATGGAGCTTGAGCCCTACAAGTACTACCCGTCGCGCACCGTGTTCCCCAGGGAGCGTGTGAACCAGCTCATGGAGAAGAAGTTCGGGTGGACCGTGGACTGGCGCAGCATAGACGACTGGTTCAATGTGGTCGAGAAGAAGAGGATATCCATGAACATAGTCACCCTCGTCGGCCACGTAACCGTGAGGCGAACCGTGATGGAGGACGACTTCGAGCGCCCCTCCACCCCGGCCGAGCGGGACCAGATGAGCGAACTCATAAGGCAGTCCCTGGAGGAAGGCTGCATCGGCCTCTCCGTGGGCCTAGACTACGACCCTGACACCTTCGCGGACAAGGAGGAGCTCGTGGAGCACTGCAAGATAGCCGCCGAGTACGGCGCCATCTTCGTCCCCCATTCTAGGAGGACCGGGAGGAGACGGAACGTCGCGGCCGGCCACAGGCCCCCAGACAAGATCGATGCTATAAACGAGGTCATCGACCTGTGCCGGGCATCCGGCGTGAAGATGAACATAGCCCACCTTTTCACAGGTTGGTACATCAACCCGGATAACTGCCCAGACATCTTGGAGGAGGCCAACAGGAAAGCAACCCTGGACGTAATAGACGCCGCCGTCAAGGAGGGAATGGACATCAGCTTCGACATCCTGCCTAGCTGCATGACCTCCATATACGGTGGCGCCGCCTGGCTCTGCGGAAGCTTCGAGCCCTGGGTGAGGGAGAAGGGCAGCCGGGCGGAGTTCGCCAAGTGGCTCAAGGTGGAGGACTACCGCAAGGAGATCAAGGAGGCCATCAGGTCCGGGAAGTGGTACACCAGGGAGAGCCCCAACACCAACCCCAGGTGGGCCCACAACACGGTCATCTTCAGGCACAGGCACCCGGAGACTCTGGATAAGACCCTGGCCCAGATCGCTGAGGAGAGGGGCAAGGACGCCTTCGACGTCTGGTTCGACCTCATCGTGGAGGACCCTGACGCCCTCAGCGGCCTCAGCTTCACTTACCCCGGGGGCAAGCCAGACCTGGACGCGGCCTACCACAAGGTCTTCTGGATGCACCCATCGGCGGCCCTGGGCATCGACACAGGCGTGAACGACTACAAGCACGTGCCCGTGACACCCACATACATGCTGCCCATGATAAACTTCTACTCCGCATTCCCGTCCTTCATCGAGAAGTTCGTGCTACGAGACAAGACCTTCACCATAGAGCAGGCCGTCTTCAAGACCTCAACGCAGCCCGCCATCAGGTATGGGCTCAAGGGCCGAGGCGTGATAAACCCGGGTTCCTATGCGGACATAGTGCTTCTGGACCTGAAGAAGCTGAAGGTCAACGGCACGCCCTTGGAGCCCAGGAAGAAGCCGTCAGGCATCGAGCATGTGCTGGTTAATGGCGTACCGGTGATCACGAAGGGTAAGCACACTGGGGCGTCCTCGGGTACTGTGCTTAAGAGGAACAGCTAGACAGGCTGGCTCGTTTTCCTCTTAACATTTTTAACTGCCATTTTTCTTTAAAAAACTAACATCATTAAAC
>JBDRQD010000039.1:0-78241 GCA_043826455.1 Candidatus Bathyarchaeota archaeon | reverse complement strand
TTCACAGGTTCCATCATGGGTGGGATTGCCAGCCTCGTCCCAGACAACGTCCTCCCGGCGGATGAGAAGCTCCAAGTGGATTTCCAGGGCTTCAACCCCAACAGTTGGCCGGGCTACGAGAAGGCCTGCGTGAAGTGCGGGCAGATCATGCCTTTCGACTCCATATACTGCTCCCACTGCGGCTCGACGCTGAAACGGAGAGTGGCCTCACAAGTCAGGTACTGCCGATTCTGCGGGAGCAGGCTCCACTTCAAGGGGGAGTTCTGCCCTGACTGCGGCCGAGAGATAGTGATGCTCTCCAAGCCCAAGGTCTACGTGTCCCAGTAGGCTACCTTATCTGGGCGTCTACGCGTACCTTGCACACTTTGGGGCTGTACAGGGAGACCCTGACGCCACCCAAGAAGTGGGCCGTTCTTCCCTGTTTCTCAGCCGCCTCGCCTATAAGGGCCATGGCCTCGGTGAAGAGATCGTCCTCGGGGGCCCAGTGGTAGAAATGCAGCACTCCGCCGGGCTTCACCATCCGCACAGCCACGTCGAGGAACTCGTGGGCGCCCTTGGGCAGGGGCATGAGGACCCTGTCAAAGCTCCGTCCAAGGCTGGGGCATACGTCCCGGACGTCGCCGAGGTGCAGCTGGATCCTGTCAGCTACCTTGTTCAGCTTGATGTTGGTCTGGGCGTACCTGTGGGCGTCGGGGTTGATCTCGATGCCGGTGACCTTGACGCTCTCCACCTTCTTGGCTATGCACACCGGGAAGGGGGCTACACCGCTGAACATCACCAGAACCTCTTCCCCGGGCTGCACCAAGGACACTATCCTGTCACGCTCAGTGCTCTCCCGAGTGGAAAAATACGCCAAGTTGGGGTCCACCCTGAACCTACAGCCGGACTCTCTGTGCTCCACCTCGGTGTCGGGGTCACCCAGGATGAGGCGCAGCTCCCTGAGCCTGTACTCGCCGCTGCGACCAGACTCCTTTCCGAGGACGCTGCGGACGTTCCTGTGAACCTCCATGATCGCCTCGGCCACCAGGCGCTCGTGTTCTCGAAGCTCTTCAGGTACCTCTATGACGGCCACTGATCCGCTCTTGGAGCCCAGGATGTCAAAGGAGCCGGGAATGAACTCCGCTAGATGCTCCGGCACTCTACCCTGCAGCTTCTCTTTTATCGTGTTACTCAAACTGCTCAGCTTCACATTCTTAGAAAATGGAGCGCTCCCCTGTCTTCTTAGCCAGCTTCCCCCTGAGCCTGATCTCCTCCACGGTCATCTCCTCGGGCTCAGAGTCGTCCCTTGTGCGCCTCTTTATGGTCAGCCCGCATATACCGCTCTCCAGAAGCTGCCTCTTCATGCACACTGCGTACGTGCAGCCTTTTGGGGTGCAGGGCTCATTGGTCCAGTTGCACCAAGAGGTTTTACCTCTGAAGGTGAGAGCCCTGTGGGTGCATTTGAAGTCACGGCATCTTGAGTAACATTCCTGAACACCGGACAAAACGAGTAACTCCAAAATTTTTTTGGTTCTTGTATTCGTATATGATAGAGAAATTTAAACTTTATTAAACTGAGATGAACCTGATTTGTAATTAAAAGAAATATAAGCGCCTCATCGCCGTCTGTATGGCTCGACCCATGATGAAACAGGGTAACCTATCATTATACCAGAAACCTTTAAAGCCGTTGCACTGATTCGCACCCAGCTTCAAGACCCCTAGGAGACACGCGTGTGGATAAGAGAGCCAGGCTGCTCATCGTAGACGACGACCCAATGATAGTTGAGTCCCTCATCAGCATCCTTGAGGCAGAGGGCTATGATGCGAGGGCAGCCGGTACCGGGGAGGAGGCCTTGAGGGAGCTGGAGAGGGGCTTCTTCAACATCGTGCTCGTAGACATCAAGCTCCCGGACATGACCGGGCTGGACCTGCTGGCCAGGGTGAAGGAGACCACGCCCCGGATGAGGAAACTGGTTCTCACAGGTTTCCCTGACGTTCCCTCAGCTGTGGAGGCCGTGAACCGGAAGGCGGACGCCTACCTGGTCAAGCCCTTCGACCCGGACAGCCTCCTAAGGCTCATAGAGAAGAACCTGGAGGAGCAGAGAGAGGAGCTGAGGCTCACCCAGGAGAGGGTTCTCGACTTCATCAAGAACCGGGTAAAGCAGCTTGACGAGAGCAGGAACATTGTTCACTGAGGAGTAACCTGAAGTTGGAATCGTATCAAGTTGACTATGAGTCCATCCACCTGGGGAACAGGAGGAACGAGGCCAGGGATAAGCTGCTTGAGTCCATAGAGGAGGTCCTCAACTTCAGTGACGTGGTACTTAACTTTCTTGAGATGAACACAGGGTTCAACAGACACACCATCCTTGAGGACCCAGACGTCTTCTCCTGTGAGCTTGAGGATCTGTTCGGCGCCGGGGCTCGCGGCATAGAGGATCTGATTGTTGAACGGTTCTACGGGAAGATCAACATGAAGTATGTTAGGGTTAGAGAGAAATCTTTTGTGGATTACATTAATGAGGCTGTGGAAGCCTACATCGATTAGATGTGATTAGTGAGACTCTATAATGAAATCTTGGTTAATGGTAGAAGATGAATTGTTGTTACTGATATTTGCACGAATAAATATAAATAGAGTATGAATGGGTATGTTAACCAAGGTTTACGTACTGTATGCTATTATGCGTGTTAAATGTGGAAGGAGATATTTGAATGCCCCAGAAGTCAGGAACCCCTAAGAATGTGTTGCTCGCCACGAGGGTCACGCCGCGGATCAGGGACATCGTGGTCCAGATGGCCCACCGAGAGGGCCTGAATACCTCCGAGTGGCTCAGGAACCTCATCATCGGTGAGCTCAAGAGAAACGAGGCGCTGCCCAACGTTATTAGGGCACCCAACTTGAAGCTGGAGTTTGATGAAGAATGAGTGAGAGGCTCTCCACGGGGAACATGCAGCTTGACACGCTGCTCGACGGGGGGTTTCTCAGGAACAGCATGATCCTCCTCGCGGGGAACCCTGGGGCGGGTAAGACCATTCTTTCATCTAACTTCATCTACGATGGGGCCCTGAACCATGATGAGGCCGGGGTGTACGCGTGTTTCGCGGAGACAAGAAAACGGCTCATCCAGGACATGAAGAAGTTTGAGATCGACTTTGAGCCCATGATCCGGAGGAGGAAGGTGGAGGTCCTGGACCTGTCCATCGGGAGCGAGACGGAGGTCCAGTCGGCCCTGAACCAGATATTTGAGGCCATCACGACCCTTAGGGCCAGGAGGCTGGTGGTGGACTCCATCGCGGCCATGGCTATGGGCTTGGAGACGGAGTTCGAGAAGCGGCACCTCATCAGGCTCCTCTATAGGTTGATCCTGAAGACTGGGTGTACGACGCTGGCCATCACGGATATTCCTTGGAACACCAACAGGATCGGGGAGAGCATCGAGGAGTTCGTGGCTGACGGCATCATCCTCATGGAGCACAACTATGATGAGAGGGGGCAGCTGAAGAGGCAGCTGAGGATCACAAAGATGAGGGGCACCAACCACTCCAAGAATACGCACAACTACACTATCAGTGAGAAGGGCCTGGATATACAGGTCTAGGGGTAGAGCTCCAAGTCCTGCTGCTCGGTTTCTTTCCTCTTGCGGTACTTGAGGTACAGGTATGCTCCGAGGGCCAGGGCGATGACCACAGCCAGGGCTATCAGGAGGATGAAGACGCTCACCTCTGCCCCCAGGATGTTTACCGTGAGCTCTGGTTTGGTGGTCTGAGTGATCTTTATGCTCTTCTGGGCTGTCTGCTTCTCGTAGCCCGTCATAGATACCTCCGCCTTGAGGTTGAGCTGCTCGTACTTCTGGACGATCTGGGCCAAGGCCACGCCTAGACTGTTGGTTTCAGTGTCTTCCTGTTTCAGGACGCCGCCAAGGGCCGTCCACTTCACCTTGGCTCCGGTGACCGGCTGGCCGTAGCTGGTCACGTTCACCTGGACGTTGAAGGTCTGGTTCAGCAGGATGCTCTTGGGCGTGGTTAGGGTGACGTTCATGGTCAGGGCCACGGTCTCTATGGTGGCCTCTGATGGTTCGAGGCCTTGGGTGGCGGCGATGATGGTGGTTGCCCCGGGCCTCTCAGTCGCCTTGAAGGGTAGGGTGATGTAGCTGCTTCCTTTGGATATGGTGCCTACTATGGGCACTGTGCCGACGCGGGACGAGGAGCTGGATAGGTAGACAGTGATGTCGCGGTCCGCGTTGATGGGGTTACCGTCCTCGTCCAGGACCTGTATGGTGATTATCTTGTTTTCGTCGTCGTTGGCTATGATCCTTTCAGGCACGGGATATATCTCGAGGATTCGGGGGAGGTTCCCCAACACTACCAGGGTGCTGTGGATGGGGGACAGGCTCGGGCTCGAGGCGGCTATTATGGTGTCCCCGGGCAGGTAACGCGTGTTTATGGTGGCGGTGGCGTGGTAGCTTCCACTCGGGATGGTCAGGGTCTCTGAGACTGTCGCTATGTTGAGGTTGGATGACGTGAGGGTGACCACCGTGTCCTTGGCTGCCTTCACCGGGTTCCCGTCCACGTCTATGAGCTGGACCGTGACGGTCTTGTGGGTGCCCTGGTCGGGCAGTAGTACGCTTGGGGCGAAGTACATTTGGAGTCCGTGGGCTTTCCGTGTCTCGTTTGTTATAGTTACGAGGGCGTAGCCGGGCTCAAAGTTCTGGGCGTGGGCGTAGACTATCGCCGTCCCCGGTATCTCGCCCTGGACCACGTAGGTTACCTCCACGTAGTTTGATCCTTTCTTGATGACCGTCTTCTCTGGGAGGGTGAGGACGCTGTGGTTGGATGACGTCAGGGTGAGAGCGACGTCACGGAGGGCGTTGTAAGGGACGCCCTGGAAGTCCATTATCTGGATCACTGCTCTGCCCTCCACGTTCTTCACGGCGGGCATGAGGGACGGCGCCGCGTACACGGTGAGCTTGGCGTCGAAGTCTGATTTTATCACTTGGAGGACCGCGTTCCCTGTCTGGAAGCCCTCAGCCGACGCCGTGATGAGGGCCAGCCCCTCGTTGTAGGATGATGTGAAGTTGCCCCTTGCGTAGGACCTCCCCTTCGGCACCGTGAGCTGCTCTGACACTGTGCCTATGTCCAGGTTGCTGGAGGTGAGGTAGACGGTGAAGCCCTCCGGGGCGATGTAGGGCTGCCCGTTGCCGTGCTGAAGCTGGACCACGATGATCCTATGCCTCTGCCCGTCTGCGTTAATCACTGGCGGGGCGAGACTGAGGTCTATCACTGGTCTATCGGTCTGAGCCTCAGCCGTGGCGACGAAGGACAGGGTTGTCAGGGCTACCAGGAAGACCAGGAGAAGCCGATATTTGGATTTCAGCAAGGTGGGCACCGGTTAGTTGATTTTAGGGGAGTTGATGAGAAAAGGTTTGCGTCGTCCACGCGTGGGGCAGCGCCTTTATCAGGTCTTCAACGGTCTCAGCCTGGTTGAAGAGGCCCACAAGGTGGTTGATCTCTTCTCTGTAGTCCTCCATGTTCTCGTCTGTCTCCAGCACCACGCAGAGGATGCGGTTTTTCTTCTTTCCCAGGAGCCCGAGTCTGGTGCCGTTGAACTGGAGTAGGACGCTCTCGTTCTCGTTGAGGCTATCATATAGGTTGTAGATGGACTGTATCTTCTTGCTGCTCAGCCCCGGCGGGAGCTTGGCGTCCCTGGGGTAGCTGGTCATGTCGAATCCTAGCCGCTTACGCTCAATGATGACCAGGGGTAGCAGCTTCTTGAAGGGGTCCGTGTCCGGGTCGTAACTGATCTCCAGGTCGTCGTTGAGGCTTATGGTGGTGTACCCGTCGCTGGGGACGTCTATCCTTTTGATGTTGGAGAGTTGGCTGACGATGGCTCTCCGCTGAGCCACGTACTCTTCGGCGTCTATGTTGTCGTTGATGAACATGGCGTCCAGCTCGTGTAGGCGCTTCAGGTGCTCATTGTTCATCTCGTCCGTGCTTATCTTGGGGAGCTCGAAGGTGGGGGGCTTGTGCTTTGGCTCGGGGGCCATGGACTGAACTATGGGCTGCATGGTGGTCTGGACGGCGGTGGAGGGCCTCTGGATGGTTATGGCCTGGGGCATCATCTGTGAGCCTGTGAGGACCTGTATCTCTGCGCTGGTCTTCCAGGCGTCGATGCACAGCCTGCACACGTCCAGAGGTATCTCGTCCACGTCTATGGGGCAGGGGCGGGTGGCTATGAAAGCGCATCTTCTCTGTCTACTTATGTCTGACGCCTCCTACCGTTTGTTTAATGTTGGGCCAGAGGAGGTAGACGGCCACCACGGCTATCAGAGTTGATAGGCCTGCGGGGGTCTTCATCCAGAGGAAGTAGCCGCCTACGCCCTGGACCGCGGCTGTCTGCCGCCCGATAATATCCCCGCTGGCGACCCTCCAGGGGTCCACTGCGGGGTTGTTGTCGCCCTTGGTCCTGAAGAATACCTCGTTGGTGTCATAGGTTATCTCAACGACTCTGTGGGTTATCAGGGTGCCCGACAGGTACTCCATGGGGGGCTTGAAGGTTATGATGTCGCCTACCTGTATCTCTGAGGGAGCCACGCCTTTGACGTAGATGAGGTCTCCCACCTCCAGTACGGGCCTCATGCTTCCCGTGGTGACCACCATTATGGGGGTCCAGTTGTTGCTGAGGTAGGCTACACCCATGTAGGTCTCCAGTATGAGGGCGACCAGGAGGACGGTCTTGATGGTCTCGGTTATCTGGTTGCTGGTGAAGCCCAGGCGCCTGCTGAGGGGTATCTCCTCCTCGATGAGCTCCTCCTGGGCTTCTCCGAACAGGCTGAGGGGCTCCTCCTGTGCGCCTCCCCGAGTCTCAATGCTGATGACGCGCCCCTCAGTGTTCCTGACCATGACTAGCCTGGGCTCGGCCTTGGCGGCCTCGCCGAAGCTGGATATGGCGTCGATGCCGAGGTAGAAGAGGCCTCCGACTATCGCGCCGTTAAGTCCAATAAATGGGGCCATCTGGATTATGGGCATGTTTCCGCGGATGATCATCAGGGCCATGAAGCTGGCTACGGTTGTCGCGCTCGCCAGAGCCACTACGCTGAAGACCTTCGCGGAGTTCATCCCATTTCCTCATTTATTATAAAAAAAAGGTTCGGATCTTACGTCAGACTCTGCTGGTAGATCAGTATGGTTACTGCGTCGAGGTAAAGGTCTGTTACACCGTATACTCTAAGTTTAAGACTTGTACCAGTGCCACTTGCCGTAATTGTTACAGTTCCGTCGTCTGCATCCCACAGCGATGTTAGAGAAGCAGGAGCGCTCCAACTTCCATCCATTTTGTAGGAGTAGGTTCCACCGCTAAGGTCAATTGGCCCTGTGTCGTCCTCTATTGCTAGGGAAAATACGTAAGAAGTTGTGACTGATGTATCTAAAACCATTTTCATGTATACCCCATCAGGTGACTGATAGGGAAATACATGGACTTCATCTACGTTCTCTCCTGTGCCTGTCTGCGTTACGGATATTGGTCCTGCGACAGATGAAGCATCTAGATCACCCATTACGAATGCCAGAGTGCTGACGATTCCTAGTCCAAGTAGCAGTAATACTGCTGTGACATATTTTCTTTTCATGTCTACTTAAGATACTCTAGTTCTTCGCTATATATTTATACCATATATTTATGTTATATATCTGTTAAACATATGTTAACTCCTGTTAACGAAGTGTAAACAACCCCATAAATTAACATAAACATGTTAAAAAAATAAAACCACCAACACTTCATTTAACAGAAATAAAACTGGTTAAAGCTCGAAGTCGAAGTCGTCCTCATCCGGGTTCTCCTCAGGGACAGGCTCAGCCTCCTTCTTCTTGAAGATCAAACCCCTCTTCCGGGCCAAGTACAGGCCACCGCCGACAGAGCCACCCAAGATGGCGCCAAGTGCATACACGTAGGGCGGCTTCATGGCAGTGGACTTCAAGGCGTCCACCCTCTTGGCTATCGTCGGACCACCCACCTGCAGCTTCTCGAAGCTGCTCCTAGACCCATCAGTGTAGATGCCATCAGCATCCACCACCGCCTGCAGCGTCCACTCACCCTGAGTACCCGGAGTGAACACAGTCCTGTAGACGCCATCGTTGTCAGTCAGAGCCAGCAGCGTGGTCTGGTTGCCGCTGCACCTGGCGTCGATCACCACCTCGTACCCGGCCCTGGCCTCGCTGAACCTGCCCGTCAGGTTCACGGAGCTGCCCAGGCCGATGACCGGCTCGCTGATGTTCAGGGTGACCGAGGTGGGCTTCCTCTCCACCGTGAAGGTCTTCACTTTGGAGACGCTGGACCTGTAAGACGAGTCGCCGCCGTACTCAGCATAAACCTCCCAGGCCCCCAGCTTGTTGGGTATGAAGATGTGGCTGAACAGGCCGTACTTATCCGTGGTAACGGTGAACTTGGTGACGCCGTCCCTCTTGTAGTAGACCTGGAGCTTGGTGTCGGGCAGGCTCATCTCCCCCGACAGTATGACATAGTCGCCGCCCCGGACCCTGTCCTTGTCCACGTTGATCTTTATGGAGGTGCTCATCATGACCTTGAACTGGCTGGAACTGGACGCGCTGTTACCCAAGGAGTCCACGGCCACCCACTTGTAGGTCACCACTGTCCCGGGGCCCTGGCTCGGGATGGTGCCATTATAGTACTCGCCCACTGAGGTGTATGGGGCCTCCCTCCAGTTCCTGCCGTCCACTGTGTACAGGAGGCTGACGGAGGACAGGGGAGAACGGTCCTCGATCCTGCACAGGACCGGGGTCTTCTCGCCGCTGTTCACCTCATCGACGGTGTTCACAAGGGTGATGACGGGTGGCGTATAATCTGTTTGAACCCTGACCCGGATGGTGCCGTTGCCGTACTCGGGCAGGAGCACCAGGTGGTAGAGGAGCTCGCCTTTCAGCTTGGGGCTGTAGTCTATGAGCATGTCCTCGCCGCCGGTCTCGCAGCTGTCAGACATGTCCAGGTGCCTGAAGCCCTGGGGGTCGTCGTTGCAGCCACCGTATACGCCGTCCAGGGTGCCGTTGAGTCCTTGCCACCAGGGGGCCGGGGCGCCCTTGATGAGGAGCCCTACGTCCTTGCTCGGGTGTCCGACTATGTATAGCCTGGCCTCGTACATGTCCAGTGTGTCAGGCACCTCCACCTCGATCCTCAGCCTGGGGTCGCTGGACCTGAACTCGTACACCCAGCCGGTGTCGTACCTGGGTAACCCGTACTCGTCGGGTTCCCGGAGGTACCTGGAGTACCACTTGTTGAGCTCGAGGTGCTCCACCACCATGAGGAGGGCCTCCTCGGAGCTGTTGCTCTCCACGGGGTCGTTCCTCACGGCGAAGTAGTAGTTGCCGGACACCGTGGGCGTGAAGTACTGGCCTCTGCCGTCGTTGCTCACCTGCTCAGGGTACCCGGCGGCCTCTGTGTGACTGGACAGGTACTTGTAGCCTGTAAGGGTCTCCCTGTAGAGGAACACGTCGTAGTCGGTCTGGTGTGTCGTCAGGTTGACGAACTCCCCGATGAGGTAAGCGTGGTAGGTGTGGCCTCCCTCGAGGGTGTAGTTGTAGGTCATCACGTCGCCTGGGAGGGTGTAGTTGAGGGGTATCTTGATGGGCCAGCCTAGGCGGGGCACGTTGATGAACTGGCCGCTGTAGACGTAGTCCGGGATGGACGCCGCAGTGGGGATTGTGAGGAGGTGGGTGATCAATATCAGCATGTAGAAGTAGCTTTTCCTGAGGCCCACCCTTGGATGCATCTAGGACACACCTGTTTTGATGTTCTACGTGCGTGTGGTGTTAAAGTAATTATGAAGAGATGATCAGGTATTAGGTTATTTAACAGGGTTCATGTACGATGGCGGGGATGGTATTTATTGGTATATATTGTGTGGGGGTTATGCTTTTATAGTGACTAGGTAACTTTCAGTAACTGAATTAATCGTCTTAATTTTTGCGGTGAGAACAGCAATATTTTGGACACGTTAAGTTGTTTTGACCTTGTTTCATCGGATGTATCTGGAAGGCATGTTGATGGTGCCGCCACAGTTTAATATCCATGAATATCGTTACTATGTCGTGGTTATCTAAAAACTTATATAGATATGTTAAGATGTTTTTTGATATGGGTAAGATATTACTTACTTTGGACGACGCGACGGATAAAAAGTTTAGAGAAGTAATTTCCAGGTTATTCGGAGATAAGAAGGGAGCGCTGAGCATTGCTGGAGAGCAAGCCATCAGAGAGTGGATACAGCGACATGACATACAGCTCAAATTTTAGGTCTTAAAAATATGAAACTACATCCAAAGATAGTTTACCATATCTTAATATATTTTAGGATTTTTTAGAATATGTATTAATAAAACAGTGTGTGAGGCTCCTACCTAGAAATCAGATTTCATGGAGACAGGGGATCCTAATAACACAAAAAAAGAGTGACCAGAATAAAGAAGAAACGGTTAGACACGTATTACAAGGATAAAAAATACAGTTAGTTGAATATGCGCCCAAGAAAAATTACTGCAAACATATTGGCACTGCTGTTACTCACATACCTAAACGCGATAACACCCACAACCCATGCCGCGGTTGCAAGCATCCAAAGCCGGTGGCTGATCAACCCCGTCGCCCCAGACGGCGAGATAACCAACCAATTAGAATGGAGCGACGCCCAAAAAACAGAGATCATCTTAGGCCTCAACGGAGGGAAAAGCCCACCCTACCTGAGGACATGGATATGGGTGAAAAACGACCACACCACGCTATACATACTGCTGAAAATAGAGCACTTCAAGTCGCTACAGTACGACGCCGAGGACCAGTCCTTCATCTACTACCTCTGGGCCGACGAAGCCACCGAGAACTGGGACAAGAGCGACGCAGGGTGGGCATACCAGCTGGGATCACCCAGGGACCTCCACGGCTACAACGGACTGACCTGGACCCAGGACACACTTGCCCCGGGAGGACAAAACAACGTGAAAGGGGGAGGATACTATGACAGCCTCTTCTACTGGTTCGAGATAGTGAAGACCCTGGACAGCGGGGACGGGTACGACTGGAAGCTTGGGCCAGGGGACACCGTCGGCGCCGGAAACCCTGCGCAGACCAAGGACCTCCTCTACGTGGGCCTCTACGACGACAGCCAGGGCAAGAGGCTTGAGAACAGGGTAGCCATCACCCTCGCCACCGAGCCTGAGACCAGGAGAACTCCCGTCGGAGGCACCCTGGAGCCCAACACCGTCAACTACCACAACCTGGCAGCTGTAGCCGGAGTCATAGCCTTAACCTGCATCGCGTTAACCCGGCAGGGCGGCTCAACCCGGTAGCGCCACCCAGCGGACGACCATGAGTTAAATTTTTAACAGAGGTGCTGCATCAATCTGTTGCACGGGCCCGTGGCCTAGAACGGTTAAGGCGTCTGACTGATAATCAGAAGATCATGAGTTCAAATCTCATCGGGCCCACCACCAGCCCCCTGTACGTAACAAAACATCACATACATAATATTATGTCACAAGACCACCTAGGTCGAAGCAGCCACCCGGAGGGAGATCGATGGATTCAACAAGAGCCACATTTACACGCCGCAGCATAACCGCTTCCAATGGGATCGGAGGCAACCACATTTGATATCCCACGAGTACGCGGAGCTGGAGGAGGCTCAGATCCATGAGCCCGGCGTCGAGGCTGAGCTGGAGAGACGCTCAGAGCTCTTCAAGGCCTTCGGGGACAGGAACAGGCAGAAGATCCTGCACCTGCTGAGGGACGGGGAGAAGTGCGTCTCGGACCTCCTGCCCCACTTCGACATACTTCAGCCCACAGTCTCCACCCACCTGCTGCTTCTGGAGGAGGCGGGCCTTCTGAAGGTTAGACGCGATGGTAGGCGCAGATTCTACAGCATATCGGACCACAGGATCTACGATGCCCTGGACTCCTTCTACCTGGAAGTCACGGAGCTGGCTAAGACCTAGTTTAAAAGAATGTTAGAAGAGGGGGCCCCCATCCTTCTCCAGCAGGCGGCCCCAGAACTCGTCCACCTCGGCCTGGATCTCGTCCACCTCCTCGTCGGTGATGTGGCGGAACCTTCCCTGACTCCTCAGCACGTCCTTCACCGGCTTCAGCTCCTTGGGCTTGTAGCTGATCCTCAGGCTCCCCTCCACTACCTCGTATAGGGGCCAGAGGCCGCTTAGGACCATGTCCTTGGCCACCTTGACGCTGTACTGGGGGTCGAACCTCCAGCCTGTGGGGCAGGGGGCGCTCACCTGGATGAACCTGAAGCCCTTGACCGGTTTGGCGTACTGGAGCTTGCCGATGAAGTCCTCGGGGTAGGCGACGGACGCCGTGGCCATGTAGGGTACTCGGTGTACGCCCACCAGTATGGGCAGGGGCTTCTTCCTCTCCTTCTTTCCGCGGCTGAACTCGCCCACGGGGGTGGTCGTTGTCTCGGCGTACTTGGTGGTGGCGCTGCTTCTCTGGCCGCCCGTATTCATGTAAGCCTCGTTGTCGTAGCAGACCCACAGCATGTCCTCGTTGCGCTCAGCCGAGGCTGAGAGTCCTTGGAACCCAATGTCTATGGTGCCCCCGTCGCCTATGATGCCTGTGACGCGTATGTCGTCCCGGCCCAGCTTGTTGAAGGCCCGGGCGAAGCCCGTCATCATGGCCCCCGCGCCCTCAAAGACCTCGCCGTAGAACACTGGCTGGGTTATGTTTCCGAAGGCTGGGCCACAGCAGGCTACCTCCTGCCGGACCATGTCCTCTCCTATGATCTTGCTGACGATGCGGGCCACTATGCTGCCCGCGCATCCCTGGCAGGCGCTGTTGGCCGGCAGTATGAACTCCTTGTCGTCCAGCTTGCTCAGTGGTACTGGTTTACTCATCATCCATTCCTCCTACGCCCACTCCACCAGCGGGGTCACCTTCTCCCCCCTGGCCGCCTTCAGCGTCTTCTCGGCCATGCGTTTGATGTCCTCGACGCGGACCTCCTTGCCCCTCATCCCGGCGTGGAAGTTGAGGGTCCTGGGCCGTTCGTCCAGGTCGTATAGGCTGTGCCTCAGCTCAGTGAAGGTGATGCCACCGAGGGTTCCTGTGCTAACGTTCCTGTCGATGACCCCCATGGCCTTCACCTCCGCGCCGATTCTCTGGAAGTCATCATCGGGGAAGGGCTTGAAGCTCTTGATGGCCACCAGGCCTACCTTCTTGCCGTCCCTCTGGAGCTGGTCGATGGCCGTCTTGGCCGTGGACGCTATGGTGCCCATGGCGACCACGACGGCGTCCACGTTCTCACACTTGTACTCCTCCACGAGGCCGTTGCCGTAGCTTCTGCCGAACCACTTCTCGAAATCGGCGTTCACCTCCCTGATGACCGTCTTGGCGTTCATGGCTGCCTCCTGCTGCAGCTTCCACACGTTCTGGGGGTCCACAAAGGGGTTCCACATCTGAGACATTAGGGCCATGGCCTCCTTCGCCTCCTCAGGGAACATGGGGTAGGGCCTCTTGTAGGGTGGAAGGAACGCGTCCACCTCCTCCTGGGCGGGTATCTCCACAGGCTCGGAGGTGTAGCTGAGGATATACCCGTCCCCCATGAAGATGGTAGGGAGCCGGACCCTCTCGTCCTCGGCGATCTTGAAGGCCATGATGCCGGTGTCCAGGAGCTCCTGGCTGTTCTGGCACTCGAACATGAGCCAGCCCGTGTCCCTCTGACTCATGGTGTCCATCTGGTCGGGCTGCATTCCCTTGGTGCTCCTGTGAACCACGGCCATGACCAGAGGCAACCTGGCCCATGTAGTCATGTGCATGGGGTGGTGCATGTAGAGGAGCCCGGGGCCGCTGGTGGCAGTGAAGCTGCGGACCGTTGTGGCCGCGGTCATGGCGCTGCTCTGGCAGCTGAGCTCCCCCTCCATAGTGACGTAGTCTGCGTCCAGCTCACCGTTGGCTATCATGTCAGCCAGATACTGGACGATGGTTGTCTGGGGAGTGATGGGGAAGGAGCTGATGTACTTGACGCGGGCCAACTTGGCAGCGTAGGCCACAGCCTTGTTTCCGACCATTACCTCAAACTTTGCCATTCATTTCTCCTCCTAGATGGTCTCCTGAACGAACTCTATTGCCTTCACGGGGCACTCCTCCACACAGATGCCGCAGCCTTTGCAGTGTCTATAGTTGATGTCGGCTTTCTTGTCCACCATACTGATGGCCACTTCGGGGCACAGGATGTAGCAGCGGCAGCAGCCGATGCACTTGTCTTTGTCCAGCGCTGGCCTGAACAGCCTCCAACTGGAGACGTCCCTGTCCCCGGGCGTAGGCTTGACGACCTCCATGGGTTTGACGCCGGAGACGTCCACTGGCTCAGAGGCTTGGTCGTAGGCCTTCCGCACGGCCCTGATGTTCATGTCGGCTATTCGGCCGCTCCACTGCTCTTTTATGGCCTTCTCTATGGAATCCAGGCTGACGATGCCCGTGACCTTGGCGAAGGCGCCCAGGATGGCTGTGTTGGTGATGGGGCGCCCGATCTCCTCCATGGCGACCTTAGTGGCGTCTACCGTGGCTACCCTGAATTTTCCTCCAAGGCCCGTCTCAGTGCCGCTCTTAGGGTGGTTGATGAGGACCAGGCCGCCTTTCTTCAGGCCATCCGTGACCGGGACTGTCCTGCCCAGAAGGGGGTCAAGGACCACCACCATATCGGGCTCGTGGACCAGGTCCCTCTCGTTGATCCTGCTGTCGCCGACGCGGAGGAAGCTCACCACTGGGGCGCCGCGCCTCTCGGTCCCGTACATGGGGATGCCCTGGGTGAACTTGCCCTCATAGTACAGCGCAGTGGCGAGTATCCTGACGCCTGTGACGGCGCCCTGCCCGCCTCTGCCGTGAAATCGTACCTCCAAGACTCTTGTCTCCTTTCAGGAATGGGAGAAGCAGATCAATTAGAGGATTTAATTCCTTCTATCCTTTCTAAGTAGAGTACATACCCATGAAATAATGATGTTAATATATGCGCTTCAAAAAGCTGCGAATTGTATTTGTATTGTTAAATTACTGGTCAATAATGCTTAATAAACTGTCTTCGCTCATCAAAGCCAATAAATATATTTGAAGGCGTATAACCAGGCTTGTTCAAGGAAAGAAACGGCACATACTCATCGATTCTTCTGAGCTACAGCTTCATCCATGGGATAGTAAACGGGGTTTGGGCCTTCCTCTCAGTGTTCCTACTAGACCTGGGAGGAACAGCCTTCCATGTGGGTCTCCTTGCCTTCGTCCCCGGTCTAGCCTCCACCTTCATGCAGCTCGCGTGGGGCCGGTTAGGGGACAGGATCGGCACCACCTGGAAGATGGTGTCCACCGGGTTCCTGTTCACAGCGATATTCAGCGTCCCTGTGATACTATCAACAAATCCTTGGCAGGTGATCCTAGCCACCTCAGCCCAGGCCTTACTAGGCTCCATATCCGAGGTCATCATCACTGTGAGATTCGCGGAGGTCCTGGAGCCTTCGAGAAGAGCCCGATTCATGGGCATCTACAACCCCATGGGGTTCGCGGGAAACATCGTCGGAAGCTTCCTCGCAGGGATTTTCATCCCATCTATAGGCTACAAGTACATCTTCCTGAGCTACACCGTCCTCAACCTTATCATAGCCGGGTTGATAAGGCTCGGGCTCTCGACCCCCCAGGAAAAGGACATCGGCTACGTAGACCTCATCAAGATGGCCTTCCAAGAGCTGAAGACCGGGTTGAGGGAGCTGCCCAAGGTTAGCAGAGAAGGCGGCCCCTACACCAGGTGGTGCGTCGGCATCAGCGTCAGAGGCTTCGGCATCGCCATGTTCGGCCCCATACTCACCCTGTACCTAGTCAACGTGCTGAACGCTTCAAAGCCCCAGATAGGGGCCCTGAACAGCGTGGCCTTCCTGATCAGACTCCTTGGGACTCCGCCCCTCGGAGTGATCGTGGACAGGGATGGGCCTAAAAGAGTGATGCTGATAGGCTTCCTCCTGGCGGCCATGCACCCCCTGGTCTTCACGTTGGCCCCCGAAGTAACCTACCTAGTGCCGGTGTACCTCCTCAGCGGAGCCTACTGGGCCTTCATCAACTCGGCGTGGTTCGCGTGGCAGATGAACCTCATCCCCGGGAGAAGAGGCGTCTACGCCGGCTACTTCTCGTTCATCAACGGGCTGTCCTGGGCCTTCGGGCCCCTCCTGGGAGGCTACCTGGGTGACGCCGCCAGCCTACTGACCAGCGCGGCCCTCTCCTCGCTCCTGGTGCTCGCCGGCCTCCTGATACTCTCCAGGGTCCCCGAGAATCTTGAGGCAGAGATGACCGTCACCACGCCTAACCCGCCAGGCAAATGATCAGCCTTGACAGCTTCCAGAAAAACAGCCCCGCCTCAAATCACACGCTTCCACACAGCAGTCAAGCCATTGTTGAACAACTGACGCCCCGCGGCGGACATCACCCACCACCACCACCGCCTAGAAACCCTGAAAAAGCCTCCGATCAAGTAAACAAGCCTGAAAACCGGGAACCGCGGTGGCGGTGATGGGACCCCCCCTCCCCCCCCCCCACGTGCACACACACAAACCACCCCAATGTCTTTAAACACAAAACCCACCATCATCAATCCATGAAACTAGTCACATACAACACCGGGAGGCTCGGAGCCCTCCAGGAAGACGGAACAGTCACAGACCTCAACCACGCCTACGCAGCCTACCTCAAGAGCCGAGGAGAACCCCGGCCACAAGCCAAGGCGGACGCCACAGTACCCGCAGACCTCCTGGCCTTCATCCAGGAAGGCAAGAAGGGGCTGGACGAAGCAAAGAAAGCCGTGGCCCACGTCAAGGCAGGCAACAAGCAAGGGCCCAGAGGCGAGAAGCTCCACTACTCAGGTGAGGAGGTCAAACTCCACGCCCCCCTGCCCAGCAAAGCCACCAAGATAGCCATGGCCGGAGCCAACTTCTACGACCACAGCCTGGACGCAGCCAAGACCCTACGCGGCGACACCACGACCACCATCGAGGACCTCAAGAAACAGGTAGAGAAGGGTGAGTACCCGGCCTGGGGCTTCTGGAAACACGCCGGATGCGTCATAGGCCCAGGCGGGGAGACCCCCTACCCAAGCAGGACCCAGCGCCTCGACTACGAGGTGGAGCTAGCAGCCGTCATCGGCAAACAGTGCAAGGACGTGGCCGAGAAAGACGCCGTGAGCATCATCTACGGGTACACCATCGTCAACGACCTCAGCATCAGAGACGGAGGCAGGAGACCCGGACCGGACGGCCTGTTCTACGCCAAGAACTTCGACGGATGCGCCCCCATGGGCCCCTGCATCGTGACGGCCGACGAGATCGGTGACCCCTACAAGCTGCGGATTAAGCAGTGGGTCAACGGAGAGCTACGCCAGGACGGCACAATGGAGAGCATCATCAGAGGCTACGACTGGTGGCTCAGCCACCTCACCAGAGACATGGTCTTCTACCCCGGAGACATAATCTGCGGAGGAACCTGCAGCGGCACAGCCATGGACCAGACCCCCATGGTGGACGGCAAGACAGACCCCAAGCTGTTCCTGAAGCCCGGCGACAAGCTCGAAGCCTGGATAGAGAAGATAGGCAGCCTCAAGACCAGTATCGCGGCCAAGCGGTAACCATTTATCTACCTCAACCATTTTCTTTGAACTGCCTTGTCCTACGTAGCCGTGGATATCGGAGCCACGTATATCCGCATCGCGTGCGGCGACGAATCCGGGTTAAAAAGAAAGGCCTCAGAGGAAACCGACAAAGCCGGCGGCCCCGAAGGCATACCACTCCAGATCATAAGGTTGATAAGCGAACTGGAGGAGAACCCCGTGGCCATCGGCATCGGCTCCATAGGGCCCATCGACTACACAAGGGGAATGATCACCAACACCCCCAACTACCCCTACAAGGAGATACCTATCACAGAGCCCCTGAAAACAATGTACGACGTCCCCATCAAGATAGTCAACGACTGCAGCGCCGGCGTCCTGGGGGAACACGTGTTCGGCGCAGGCCAGGACACCGAGAACCTCTTCTACGTCACCATGAGCACAGGGCTGGGCGGCGGAGCTATAGTGGACGGCCATCTCCTCATGGGTAAGGACGGCAACGCCGTGGAGATAGGCCACCTCACCATACACCCCAACAGCAGAATACTGTGCGGCTGCGGCGGCCCGGGCCACTGGGAGGCCTTCAGCGGAGGAAAAAACATCCCCTACTACGCCAGAACCATTCTCAGGGGCACGAAGTGGAGGAGCAGCCTCCTCAGCGACCTCTGCGGAGGAAACCCCAAGAACATCACGGTCAAGATGATCTTCGACGCAGCCAAGCAGGGAGACGACCACGCCCTCATGGTGGTGGAAGAGATAGGCAAGGTCAACGCCATCGGCTTCGCAGACATAGTGAACGCCTATGACCCCGGGCTGATAACCGTAGGCGGAAGCATAGCCCTCAACAACCCTGACCTGATACTGATGCCCATAGAGCACTACATGGCTAAGCACGCCATCAACAGGCTGCCCAGGATCATGATAACCCCCCTGGGAGAGGACGTGGTTCTATACGGCGCCATGGCCCTAGCCATGGGCGCTTCCTAAACCATACTTAAAGCTGCGCCTCAGGCTTCAAGACACCTTATTCATGGCGACGCCCTGAGCCTCGTCCCTGTACTGGACCAACTCGCCTTGGTGAACGTAGAAAGCTAGACCCAGCTCAGAAGCCTTCACAACCATGCATTCCAGTGTCTTATCCTCCACCCGGACTTGCTCAAGGTCATTCTCCACGAAAAGCGTCACCTGGAACACCCTGGCGGCCTGAGGAATGAACAGGCCGAGGGTGTGCCGTCTCCCCCTCTCCAAGGACGCGGACTGGAGCAGAATTTCCCAGTAGCCAGGCATGGAGTTCTCAACCAGCAGCGTGCCTTCCTCGATATCGGTTACCACGTCAGCTGTCTCCCCCTGGAACCTGACTGTGGTGGTAACCTCCCCAGGCTTGAAGTCGCACACAAAGTAAGTGACCTCGCCACCCTCAGTGACGTTGAGCCCGTAACTTACGGGCCGGAAACCTGAGTTGAACCGGTACAAGCCCTCAAGGGCGAGGGACTTACCCTCAAACGTGATGAAGGTCCCGGAGCTCATGGCGAAGATTGTGCCCTGGGCTCCGGGGACCTTGGCGACGCTGTAGGTGTGGGTGCCGACGAAGGCGGTATCCTTATAGAAGTTGTAGGTGTGTGTTCCGCTGAGTGTGTCAGGGACGCTGAGGGCCCCCAGATCCACGGACGGGTAGAGGAGCTGTGCAATGTAGTCGATGAAGACGACCCCCCCGAGGATTAAGGCGAGGCCTACCAGAACCCACCTGTTCTTCAACACAGTTCGAAGAGATTAGGAGCCGGTAGGGTTTAAACCCCACCTCTAGGAGGTGTAGGTCTGGACAGCGTTCTTCAGGGTGTCGGCCGCTATCACCAGCTTGATCTTGAGGAACTCCAGCTCCTGCTGGTACCGGTGCCTCAGCTCGCTGCGGTTCTCCACCAGCATGGCGGTCTCGGCGGGCTGGGGCCCACCTGGGCTCCTCAGGTTGTCCAAGGCCTTCAAGGGGTTGCTGATCTTCTCGGCGATGCTGCCGCTCACCTTGATGTCCTTACCGTAGAGCTCCTTGGCCACCTTCTTAACGTCCTCGGCCTTCAGCTGCTCCAGGGTCCTGCCCTCCTTGATGAGATTGTTCACCACGGTGGCTGTGACCTTGTAGGCCTCTCGGAAGCTGAGGCTCTCTAGGAGCACCTCGGCCAGCTGGACGCTGTATATGTAGCTGCCCTTGGTCTGGGCTAGCATTGCCTCCTTGTTCACCTTCAGGGTCTTGATGATGCCTGTGAAGGCCTCGACGCTGGTTCTGGTTGTGTCGAAGGCCCTCCAGAGGGGTATCTTAGTCTGCTGGAGGTCTTGGTAGTAGCCTGTGGGCAGGCCCTTCACCATGGTCATGAGTTCCTGGAGGCAGCCGTAAACCTCCGCGGACTTGCCCCTCACCAACTCCATGGTGCTGGGGTTCTTCTTCTGGGGCATTATGCTGCTGCTACTGCTGTACTGGTCGCTGAGCTCCACGTAGCCGTACTCCCTGCCGCTCCACATGACGATATCTGCTGCAGCCCTGCTCATGTTAGCCATGAGGATGCTGAGCACGGAGGCGGTCTCCACGGCCCAGTCCCTGCTGCTTGTGGCGTCGATGCTGTTCTCCTGGATGGCGTCGAAGCCCAGGAGCTCGCTGGTCCTGAGCCTGCTGATCCTCAGCGTGGTGCCGCCTACGGCGGTGGCTCCAAGAGGATTCATGTTAACGCGCTCGTAGCACTGCTTTATCCTGAGGTAGTCGCGGAGGAACTGGTCAGCGTAGGCCAGCATGTAGTGGGCGAAGGTGCCTATCATGGCGTGCTGGCCGTGGGTGTAGAGCACCATGGGTGTCTCCAGGTGCTCGTTGGCCTGCTCCAGCAGGGCGTCCACCATCTTGAGGATGTCTTCAGCGATCTCTATGAGCTCCTTCCGGGTCACCATCTTGATGTCCAGGACCACCTGGTCGTTGCGGCTCCTGCCAGCGTGCATCATGCCGCCCGCCTCGATGCCCACCTTCTCTATGACCTGGGCTTCGATGTACTCGTGGACGTCCTCGTACTCCGCCCCAACCTCCACCTTGCCCTGGGCCCAGGCTTCCTTCACCTCTTGGAGAGCTAAGAGTATCTTCTTCAGGTCCTCCTTCTCCATGATACCCTGCTCATGCAGCATTATGTCATGGGCCATGGTGCCGTCGACGTCCTCCTGGAACATGCGGAGGTCCTCGAAGACGCTTGTGTGGAATCTGGCGGTTCTGTCGTCAAACTCCTTGGCTAATCTTGTTCTGAATAGGCTTGACAATTTGTCTCACTGTTGCCTAGTTTCAAATGGTGAAGCGTTTAAATACGTTTTGAATCGGGCGGACCGTAATGGTGCCCCTGGTGCCCCATCTAGGGCTTGGATATGCGCTCGTTCTGGTAAGCGCCACTGTACCCCTTCTCCACCCTGCCCGTGTAGAAGAATATCAGCTGGGCTATCCTGGCGTCTCTCTTGAGCCTGATGCCGTGGGGGTTGTGAACCATCAGGAGGCTGCTGCTGCGTCCCTGGTACCCGGGGTCCCATACGGCGGTGCCCAGGGTTACCCCGTTGCGGAGCAGTGTGGATCTGGTTCTGGCTAAGGCCGCGACGTTGATGGGCATCCTCACCGTCTCGTTGTATACTACCTTGTAGCATCCCTGAGCCAGATTGAACCAGTCCGCGTTGTCAGGCAGGAGAGGCTCGGTCTCGGCCAGCACTCTCTCCTTGTTGCTGTAGTCCACGGCTCCACCTCCTCTGAAGACTTCCACGCTCTCCAAGCTGATGTCGAAGCCGCTGGGCTGAAGCTGGGTGTCGAGGTCAATGTACCCTGTGACTAGCTGGTGTTCCTCTATGAGTCTCCTGATCTCCTGGTCGTTGAGCATACTGGTACCCTTTCAGAGCAATGGTGCGTGGAGGTATAGAAAATTGTTGCTTCAGGTGGCCATGGGGACATACTCGACACCGGGTCTGCGCTGCTGACCCATCTTGTAGAGGTTCATCAGGGTGTACACCTCCAGAGGCAGTTCAGGGTAGGCGCATTGGCCGAGCAGACTACATACTGTCTCAGACGTTATAGGGAAGTCGTGGGTGTATTTTCCGGTTACGAGGTCGCTTATTATGGCCTCAATTCTGTCGGGGGGATACTTGTCGCCTATGAGCTGCCTCACGGTGTCCTTCATCTGCCCGATGGCCTTGCGGGCTTCCTCGGCCAGGTACATGGTTTCATCGTCCGTGTCCTTGGGCTCCTTTTTCTCCACAACCTTTAGTATGCTTGAGGCTGCGAAGGAGCCGGTGCTTGTCCCTATCTGGGGGTCCACGGGGCCTAGGACGGCGTGGGCGTCCATGAGTATCTCGTCGGCTGCGAGGGCGATTAGGGTGCCGCCGCTCATGGAGTAGTGGGGGACCATGACGGTGGTCTTGCCCTTGTGGGCTTTTAGTGCGAAGGCTATCTGGGTGGCGGCCAGGGCTAAGCCGCCCGGCGTGTGGATTATGAGGTCTATGGGCTGGTCGTCGGGTGTCAGCCTAATGGCTCGGAGTAGGTCCTCGCTGTCGTCTATGTCTATGTACCTGCTGATGGGTAACCCGAAGAGGCTGAGGGTCTCCTGTCTGTGGATGAGTGTTATGACGCTGGTTCCCCGTTTTTTTCCTAGTCTACTGAGGTCGCTTGACCTCGCGTTCTGGATGAGCCCCTGCTGTAGGCGGGGGTATATGAGAGTGAAGAACAGGAAGATGACCCATATGTTGCTGAGGAGCGTATCTATTATTGCCATAAAATCAGAAGATGAGTGGGAACGGAGGAGTTTAAACATTATCCGCGGGGCCCACGATCCAGCCACTGGGAATTCCATGTTTTCAGGGAAGCTCCTCCTTGTAGGTGAAGACGTCCTCGATCCTTGTCTCGAAGTATTTGGCTAGCTTGAAGGCCAAGTCTAGGCTGGGGTTGTACTTGCCGGTCTCGATGGCGTGGATGGTCTGTCTGGTGACCCCCAGCTTCTTGGCCAGGTCCTCCTGGGTGATGTTCCTGGTGGCTCTGAGGACTCTCAGGTTGTTCTCCACCCGCTCAGCCCCCCATCTGGTTCCTGTAGTGCCAGTTCAGGAAGGCGTTCACACCCATTATTATGTTGGCCTGGAAAGCCAGGGCGTAGCCCAGTTGCTCAAAGTCGGCTAGGCCCTGCCTCGAAGCGAAAACAAGTAGGATTCCCACAGCGGCCATTAGGACGGTGGTCACCCCCATGGTGGTGGCCGCGGCCTTCTGCCTTACGAGGCTGGTCCTCTCATCTGCACGTATCTCGGTCACCCTCTGCTTGCCGGCGTAGAGCACCACCATGCCGAGTGTGACTGCGGCAAGCAGCAGAGTGAAGCTGTTGTTTACGGCGCTTACAGCCGCCACTATTCCTACGGCGACGGCCACCGCCGCCTTAACCCGGTTATACTGTTCAGCGTTCATACCTCATCATGTAAAGTATACTTTACAATGCGTAATATAAACTTTACTAAATGTAAACTATGTATTACATTAGTGTTGCTCCTGGAGTGGGTCATATATTTTATAGCCCGTGCGCGGATCAGGTACCAGAGAGCTTGTCATGAGGCCGCCCTTCACAGAAGTCGACGGAAAGCTCCACATCGACGAAGCGTCGGCGGAGCAGATAGCCAGAGCCCACGGGACACCCCTCTACGTTTATAGCGAGAAGAGGATAGCGGACAACTACACGAGACTGAGGGACGCCCTAGGAAGTGCGTACCCCAGGTCCAGGATACTTTACGCGGCCAAGGCTAACACCAACCTAGCTATCCTCAGGCTGCTGAGGAGGCTGGGCTCAGAGATCGATGCTGTGAGCCCAGGCGAGGTGCACCTGGCCCTGAAGGTTGGGTTCCATCCTGACCAGATCCTGTTCACGGGCACCAGCGTCTCAGACGAGGAGATGAGGTGGCTCGTTGAGAGAGGAGTCAGGCTAAACCTTGACTCCAGGTCTCAGCTGAAGCGTTTGCTCACATATCACATACCCGACACTCTGAGCTTCAGGGTGAACCCGGAGCTGGGGGCCGGCCACCACGAGCACGTCATCACCGCGGGGGCCCACGCCAAGTTCGGGGTGTGGGATGAGGACGCAGTCAAGGCCTACTCCGAGGCCGCGGAGTCCGGAGTGAAGAGGTTCGGCGTGCAAATGCACATAGGGTCAGGGATCAGTGACGCCCACCACTACGTCAGGGCGGCTGGCAGGATGCTGGAGATAGCAGCCAAGGTGCATGAGAGGCTAGGCGTCGAGTTCGAGTTCATTGACCTGGGCGGAGGAATAGGGGTGCCCTACAAGCCTGGTGAGGAGGAGGTGGACCTGGACGGCTTCCTGGAGGAGCTGGCTGGCTTCATCAAAGAGAAGGTTGAGGCCTACGGGTTGGGCAACCCCGAGCTTTGGCTTGAGCCGGGCAGGTTCATCGTGGCGGACGCGGGGGCGCTGCTTACCAGGGTCACCACCCTCAAGGATAACCCTTTCAGGCGCTACGTGGGGGTGGACGCGGGCTTCAACACCCTGGTGAGGCCGGCCATGTACGGGTCATACCACGAGATTCTGAACGCCTCGAACCTCAAAGGCGAGGAGGGCATCTACGACGTTTATGGGCCTCTGTGCGAGTCAGGGGATGTCTTCGCCAGGGACAGGCCCATGCCTCACCCTAAGGAGGGGGACCTTCTAGCCATAATGAACACGGGGGCCTACGGTTTCTCCATGAGCAGCCAGTACAACTCCAGGCCCAGAGCCCCCGAGGTCATGGTGCTGGGTGGCGAGGCCCGGCTGGTGAGAAGTAGGGAGAGCTTGGATGACCTAGCCAGGGGCATGATTTAGCTAGCAGCCCGTCTTCACAGGGCGACCGCTATTAGGCACGTGGGAACAAGCAATCTCAGGGACAGGAGGAGTATTACTCCGGTGTCCTGGTTCTCTATGAGCCAGCCCGTGAATGTGGTGGACGCCACCCCCTTTTACTGTAGCCTCGGCTAGACTGGGTCGAAGGGCCAGATGGGGCGCGGTATGTTGGTATACTTGAACCAGCTCAGGTTGGGGGAAGTGAGGCCTGGGGCGTCCACCTCTATGATCTCCTTACTGAAGGGCTCGTAGGCTGCCCTGAAGTGGCCGCGGCTCTTCAGCACCAGTATCTTCTTGTCGGTGGGCTCGATGCCGTTGCGCCTGTATATCTCTGGGTCGTTGGGGGCGTGGCTCTTCTCGGTGAGGATGATCTCTATGCCGTCCACGTCGATGACGGCTGTCCGGCCCACGTCGGCGGGAACGCCCACGGCCATGGCCTTGTGGATGAACCTGCCGTCCGTGATGGTGCGCACCGTGCCCTCCACCTTAACGGGTTTGCCGTGGAAGGTGTCCGTCTTAGCCCCGATGGGCATTCGGAGGGTGCCCTTGACGCCGACTTTTATGGCCTCGGCTACCGCCTCGGGATCCTTGATGATGGCGACGCTCACGCTCTTAGCCTTCACCCTCATGAGCTCCCGGAGTATCTCTGTGCCGTCCCCTGGGGCTCCTCCGCCTGGGTTGTCCGCCACGTCAGCCAACACTATAGGTCTCTCCGGTGCATCGACGGCTCGTTTCACTGCTTCCTTTATGGGTGTGAGTTGCTTCAGGAACTGCTGGCGCATGGCGTACATCTTCTCGCCCAGCTGGTCGCAGAGGCTCTGAGCCAGCTTCTTGTCGCCGTCGGTGACCGCCACCACTGCTGAGCCTGCGCGCTGCACGTCGGCGTAAGGGAAGGCGGGGAAGATGCATACGTTGAGGACGCCCGGCTTCTTCTCCATCTTCCGTGCTTCTTTAAGGAGCTCCACCATGGGGCCCTCGGTGGTTCTCTGGTTGATCGTCGGGGGCAGCATTCGTAGCTTCTTGTGGGCGACGACGGGTTTGAGTTCGCCTCTGAGGGTTTTTACCATGGTCTCGGCGGCTTCGACGCCTCGCTCGTACATGTCTATGTGGGGGTTGGTGTCGTAGCCGTAGACGGCGTCGCAGTTGTCTATGATCTTGGTGGAGATTAGTCCGTGGAGGTCCAGGGTGATGATGATGGGCTTCTTGCCTACTTGTTTGCGTACTTCTTCTAGGAGGACGCCCTCGGCCTCCGGTACGTTCTCGGCGACCATGGCTCCGTGGAGGGCTAGGAGGACCCCGTCCACCTTCTCATCTTTGACGCCTTCTAAGATGGTGTCCACCATGCGCCTGTAGTCTGTGTGGTTGACTGGGCCAGCGGGGGTGGCGTGGGCTGATATGGTGAAGACCATTTCTACGCCCTCTTTTTCGAGGACGTCTATGAAGCCGCCTATGCCGCTTCTGGTGCCTTTGAGGACTTTGGTGATGTCGTCTCCGTAGAGGGGGTTGAAGTCGGGTAGTCTGAGCTTTACGGTGCTGAAGGTGTTGGTCTCGTGGGCTATCGAGCCGATGACTACTCTGTGACCTGTCATGGGTTATTGTTGGTTTTCAGGGATTAAAACATGAGAGGGCTAAGTCTTCACTACTGTGCCGCTGTGGCCGCCTTCGACGGCTCGTCTCAGCTCCTCGGGGTCTCTGCCGTCTATGAAGATGAGGGGCATGTTGATCCTGGCGGCTAGTTTGACTGCTTTGAGGTCGAAGAGGCCGTACTCGCCTGGGGCCTGCCTGGTGCTTTCTTTGATGATTCTCTCTAGCTGGGCGTGGGTTGCCGTGTCGAGCTTTCTGGCTTTGGGGTTGGTGTGGGGGTTGGAGTCGTAGACGCCTGGGACGTCGGTGGCGTTGATGACGGCGTCTGAGCCGAGGGCGCGGGCGAGGAGGATGGCCCGGTAGTCGGTGCTGCTTTTGGGCTTATAGCCTCCGCCCACCCATATCTTGTCGGGTTGGCGGTATCTTAGCTCCGTTGCCCGGGTGTATATTCTGGTCTGGTCGGCTGTGTCGCCTAGGGCGGCTGTGAGGAGGAGGGCGTTTATGTGGGTGGCCTTGACGCCCAGCATGTCCTGGATGGATCGTGACGCGCCCAGGTTTTTGGCTACCTGGATGTAGTGGCGTGCGGGTTTTCCTCCTCCGCATACAACCATGATCTGGTGGCCGAGGTCGTGGAGCTGCCTTAGGACTGTGGCGTAGGCTCGGTAGGGTTTGGGGGTTAGGGTGAGTGTGGGGTCGTTTTTGTCGCCGGTGAGTAGGCTGCCGCCGAGGCTTATGGTGGTCCTCATCTTGGTATGGGTTTGGTTGTTGTGGTATTTGGGTTTGTGGGGAACGGTTTTATGTTGGTGGTGTTTGTTTTGTTCTGGGCGGGGGTTCCCAAGTGGCCAAAGGGGTGGGACTCAAGATCCTATAGCTTAGGCTTTCGAGGGTTCGAATCCCTCCCCCCGCACCTTTGTTTTGTTGTGTGTGTGCATACCCCCCCGGGGGGATTGTCGTCGTTGTCATGGTTTGCTGTTTTTTGGTTTGTTTTGGTGTTCGGGTGTTTTTTGGGGTTGTTTTATGGTGGCGGTTTGTGGTGGTGTCTGTCGTGGGTTGGGGTGTGGGTTTGTTTTTCTGTTTTGTTTTGGGTTTTTTCTTGTTTGGTTGTTCGTGGATTTGGTTAATGTTTGTTCGGGGTTGGTGTATGGTGGCGGAGGGGTGGGCAGTGGATGCATTGAGCCTTTTTTGATGGGTCAGTGGGTGTTGCCGGTTCTCGGCAGAATGTGGGGGGCCCGCGTCACGGTGCCTTGTCCTGGTTTTTGATCCACTCTGATCTCAGTAGTCCCACGAGGATCAGGTCTTCGTGTTTTCCTAGTCGGGTGATGTGCTGTCTCTGGGTTCCCTCGTACACCATGCCGAGCTTCTCCAGTACGCGGCCTGAGGCGTGGTTGCTGATCATGTAGCCTGTGTGGATGCGGTTGAGGTGTCTCACTTGGAAGCCGTACTCCAGGACGGCTTTCCCGGCCTCCGTGCAGTACCCCTTGTTCCAGTAGGGTACGCCCACCCAGAACCCGATGCGGGCGTGGTTGCTGGGCTGGGTGATGTCCATGAGGCTGATCGCTCCGATGAGTTCGCCGGTGTTCTTCAGCGTGATGGCATAGGCGGCTCCTCAGCCCATCCTGTACGCCGGTTCGTGGGTCTTGATCCATTCCTCTGCCATCTCCACGGTGTAGGGGTGGGGTAGGTTCGTGGTCTCGGCTACCTCTTCTGATCCGGCTAGTCTCTGTACTTGTTCTGCGTCGCTTGGCTTGAATGGTCTCAGGATCAGTCTTTCAGTCTCAAGATTAGGCTGAGCGACCATACTTTATCACATCACGTATACTCTCACCCAATCAATAATTTTATCCTCACTTCATCTAGTGATCTGCGTCAACTCTTTCCTCAGCAGGGACTCCATGCAGTCAAGGTTTGTGGCGACGATCCTCTGGCCGTGGGCGTACGAGGCGTGGGTCCTGGGGTCCTTGCCTATGGTGGCGAGGGGCTGCTCGGCTGGGTCCCTCGGTAGGTGCTCCATGTGCACCAGGGCTGGGTGGAGGGCCATCATGATGCTGGTCTCGTTGGCGGCCGCGTGGTCGACTTGGAACCCGGTGTCCCGGTCCCTGCCCTCACCATCCCACAGCGTAAGTACCCTGAGGCCGTGCCTCTTTTCTAGGCTTTCACGGTTCTTGATGACCAGGTTTGTGCTTGGGCCGTGTCCGTGGGCCACCACGATCCTGAAGCCTGCTCTTCGGAGCTGCTTGAGGACGGCGTCCACGATCTCCGTGAACAGCTTATCGGGGACCCAGTAGGCGCTGCCCTTGAGGCGGACGGGGTAAGGGTAGGCATTCTGGTGGATGTCCATGCCGTAGTACTCGGCGCCGTCCACCATCTTCACCGAGTCCGGGCCCAGGAACAATGGCGGCAGGACCACGCCTCCGGCGCGCCTGGCCAGCTGGGTGAAGAAGCCTTGGCTCTGGAGGTGGTCGCTGCCCAGGGGCAGGTGGGGGCCGTGCCACTCCAGGGTGCCCAGGGGCAGGTAGGCTATTGGCGCGGACTTTATCCTGGCCTCGAGGGCGGCTGGGGTCAATCTCTCGTAGAGGGTCTCCTCGGACATGGTGGTCAGCCTGCTCTGAATATTCAATGTCGGGTTACCCACATATGGTTTTGCACATCTGGCGGGGGTAGATTTATCACGGAGGGCTCATTTCATGGTGCCTGTTATGCTTAGGAGCATCAGCAGGAACCTGGCTCTCCTCTTCCTGGTGAACATCGCGTTTGGGCTGTCCATGCAGATGATCAACCCCCTGTTCCCCCTGTTCCTGGGGACCGTGGGGGCCGGGAAGGCTGAGATCAGCTACGTAATCTCCGCCGGCAACCTGGCGGCCACCCTGCTCATGTTCCCCTCAGGGGTGGTGGTGGATAGGTTCGGCAAGCGGCTGTTCCTGGCGCTGAACGCGGCGGTGGGGGCCACGGCCGTCTACCTGATCTCCTCATCAGAGAGCTGGAGCACGGTGCTGCCCTTCTACGTGGCGTACAGCCTCGTGGGCGCCTTGTTTGTGCCGGCCAGGATGGCCATGGTCTCCGAGAACGCCACGGTGCAGAACCGGGCACTCCTCTTCGGTTTGATGAACATGGCCTGGCCCATAACGGGGATCATAAGCCCTGTGGTGAGTGGCCTCATAGTGGAAACCTCGGGCTGGAGAAACGTGTTCCTAGTCTCGGCGGCTGTGAGCGCAGTGAGCCTGGTGCCCGCGCTGATGATCAAGGAGAAGGAGCGTGAGCCCGGCGCAGCCAGGAAGGCGCCCGACCTGAGGAGGCTGCTGGAGCGAGACACCCTGAGGGTGCTGTTCGTCATGTGTGTGGCCCCGTTCCTCATGACCACGGCCTTAGGGGCCGTGAACCTGGTGGTGCCCCTGTACCTGGCCGAGGTCTACGGGCTGACGCCTCTCAGCATCGGCCTGTTCTTCACGGCGTCCAACCTGGTCACCCTACTGACGCAGGTGCCGGCCGGTAGACTTGCCGACCGGTACGACCCCAAGAGGATTCTGCTGGTGTGCACAGCGGTGATGCCTGTCTTCTTCGCGCTGTGGAGCTTCACCGACAACTGGGTTCTGCTCCTGGTCCTGTACGCTTTAGGGACGGCCATGTGGAGCGTCACCTGGCCCAGCAACCTGACGACACTGTCCACCATGGTGCCTAAGGAGCTTCAGGGGGCCGGCTTCGGGATAAACGCCACAGGGCTAAGACTCGGGTTCACCGTGGGCCCCCTGATAGGGGGCTACCTGTATGGCAGTGTTTCACAGACCTCACCCTTCCTGTTCGCAGCTCTATCGATAGCTCTGGGTATACCGATTATATCCCTTCTAAAAAGCAAGTCTAAAGTATAGAACCGCTACACGCAGTATTTATTAAAAAATATAAAGGTTTAATTCAGCTTCTCAATATCCCAGGAAACATATCTGTTTAGTTGAACGATGACTATAAATTAAGAGAACATGATAAAAAAGGCGTCTTCTAAGGAAAAGATATCCATCATTGAGCCTCTATCGCCTTCAAGCCTCTTTGATTCCATAGATATTTCAGATGACGTTGATTTTACTGATCCTCACTCTCTCAAGAAAGCCCTTATGAAAAAAAGTTAACCATACTTTCTCATTCGGAAAACAAGCACCTCTGAAACGTCATATATTCTACAGCTTCCTTATCTGGTTAGGTCTGAGCATTGTTTGAACTGGTCGTAAGGAACGGAAAGGTAATCGACGGCACGGGTAGCCCCTGGTTCTGGGCGGACATAGGTATAGAGGACGGATTAATCGCTAAGGTGGCCAGGAACCTGGACGCCGACAAAGTCATCGACGCCTCCGGCCTCGTGGTCACCCCGGGCTGGATCGACGTCCACATGCACGCCGACCACACAGTCCTCGGCAACACCCGCCTGGAGAGCTACGTCCACCAGGGAGTCACCACCGCCACCATGGGTAACTGCGGCCTCAGCATGTACCCCCTCCACGGGCACAAGGACGAGCTAATAGCCTACCTCAAGCCCTTCACGTCGGGCCTCAGCCTCAACTGGGACTGGAAAACTATGGACGACTTCATCAAACGCGTCGAGGCCAAGGGCCCCGGCATCAACCTGGTTCCCCTAATCGGCCACGGCAGCATCAGGATCAACGTCATAGGCTTCGACGACAGGGACTCAACGGAGGCTGAGCTCCAGGAGATGAAGGGGCTGCTACGGGAGGGCATGGAGCAGGGCGCCCACGGCTTGTCCACGGGCCTCGGCTACCCGCCCGGCACTTTCACCAAGGATGAGGAACTTGTCCAGCTGGGCCACGTCCTCAACGAGTACGGGGGCCTGTACACAACCCACATGCGAGGCAACCTGGAGAACCTAGAGGACACCATCAGGCTCGGGTTCAAAACCGGGATGCCCATCCAGGTCAGCCACCTGGGCAGCAGCTGTGCGGGCCACAAGGAGCTCCACGGAAGACACCAGGAGACAACCCTCAAGGCCATCGACGAGGCACGACTCAATGGGCTGGACATCACGGCCGACATCTACCCCTACACCGCCGGCTCCAGCCTCCTCACCCAGGTCATACCCGACTGGGCCCACGAGGGCGGAGTGCAGAAGATGCTGGGCCGGCTGAGAGACCCGGAAATCAGGGCGAGGCTGAGGAAGGAGTACGCCGCGGAGGAGGGCAGGAAGAGCCGCGACTTCACCAAGGTCATGGTCACCTACGTCAAGTCGGCCCAGAACAAACGGTATGAGGGCATGAGCGTCGCCGAGATCGCCCAGGCGAGAGGAGCGACCGTCGTGGACGCCCTCTGCGACCTCCTACTGGAGGAGAACGCCGAGGCCATGAACGTCACCTTCTGGGGCGAACAGGAGGACGTAGACGAACTGGTAAAGCACCCGGCGGTCATGCCCTGCAGCGACGGCTGGAGTCACGCCCCCTACGGGCTTCTCAGCCAGGGCCGGCCCCACCCCCGCTGCTACGGCGCCTTCCCCCGGTACCTTCGCATCTACACGGTTGAGAAGCCGCTGTTCACTCCTGAGGAGGCCGTGAGGCGGATGACGTCCATGCCCGCAAGCCGCCTTGGGCTCCAGAACCGCGGCGTCATTAAAGAAGGCATGGCCGCGGACCTGACCATTTTCAACCCTGAAGAGATCAGGGACACGGCCACCTTCAGCGACCCCCACAGGTACCCCGAGGGCATCCCCTACGTGGTGGTCAACGGGCGGCTGGCCATCTACGGGGGAGAGCACACCGGCGAGCTAGCCGGCAAGGTCCTACGGAAAAGGTGACCGGCCTGGACATCCACTTCCTAGGCACCGGCGGAGGCCGCTTCGCCATGACCACCCAGAGGCGCAGAACAGCAGGCATCAGGATCGTCCACGGTGGCACCCAGGTCCACGTGGACCCCGGCCCCGGCGCCCTCGTCTTCAGCAACTGGGCCGGCCTGGGCCCCCAGAGCCTGGACGGGCTTATAGTCACCCACTGCCACCCCGACCACTACGGGGACGCCGAGGTATTCATAGAGGCCATGACCCACGGAACCACCAAGAAACGAGGCACACTGGCAACCACCCGCAGCGTCCTGTGGGGCTCAGACGGAATAGGGCCCAGCGTATCAGCCTACCACAGGGGGCTGGTGGGCGAGGTCGTGGAGCTGGAGCCCGGCACAGGGTTCACCGTCAACGACCTCAGCTTCAGGGCCACCGAGGCCAGGCACAGCGACCCCGCATCCGTCGGCCTGCTCATGGAGACGCCTGGGACAGGAGCCATCGGCTACACTGGCGACACAGGCTACTTCCCTGAGCTGGGCACAATCTACAGCGGCGCGCGGCTCCTCGTCCTCTGCGTCATGTGGCCCAGGGCCCAACACCTGGAGAAGCACCTCTCAACAGACGAGGCCGAGAGGATTCTGCTGGACGCCAGGCCGGGCTGCGCCGTCATCACCCACTTCGGGATGCGGATGCTCAACGCCGGCCCCGAGAAGGAGGCCGCCTACCTGGAGGAGGCCACAGGGGTGCCCGTGGTGGCGGCCTTGGACGGGCTTAAAGCGACCCTCGATGAGCGCATAGTGTTCCAGGGTCCCCGGAAGAGTGATAAGCCCAGGGCAGTGGAAGCATAGGGCATGCAGGACAACGCGGCGGCTCAGCGCGCCCTCTACGCCGTCATCTTCACCATATCCCTGGCCGTCAGCACGGCCATGACCATGGTCCCAGTTTACGCCGAGAGGATGGGCGCCGACTACCTCACCCTGGGCCTCATGGGCGCCGCGACCGCGGTGGGCTACACGGTCACCACCCTCATCACAGGGGTCCTCCTGGACAGGTACGAGAAGGTCCGCCTCTACACCGCCTTCAACGCGGCCATCGCGGCCAGCATGCTCACCCTGGTCCTGGCCCGCGACGTGGGTGACCTCATAGCCCTACGGCTCCTGATAGGGCTGACCACGGGCACCTTCTGGGTGGCCAGCAGCGCCATAGTGGCCGACCTGTCCCCGCCCGAGGCGCTCACCCACAGCATAGCCGTCTACAACCTCAGCTGGATGAGCGGCATGGTGGCTGGCCCCCTCCTAGGCGGACTCGTAGGCGACACCCTGGGCTTCACGGCCCTCTTCACCGCCATGACCCTCCTGGTGGCTGCGGGCGCAGCCCTCACAGCCCTGAGCCCCCTGGGCAGAGTGAGACTTAGGAACAGTCTGAGCGCCAGGAAGACAGACAGGTCGCCCCTGCGGCCCGTGGCCTGGGGCTACGTGTGCCTGTTCCCCTACGCCCTCTGCTGCGGAGTCTACTTCAACATCGTGCCCGGCCACTTGGGTAAGATCGGCTTCACGGCCACCACCATAGGGCTGCTGCTGACCCTGAGCAACGCGGCCAAGGGCGCCGGGTTCCTGGGCGTGGAGCGCCTGGTCCGGTGGGGCACAAGGAGGTCTCTGGCGTTGATCAGCGTCATACTGGCGGCGCCTCTGCTGGTCTTCGCCGCCACTGCGGACTTGGTGATCATCGGCCTGGCTCTAGCCGTGTACGGCTTGGGCAATGGCCTCATAGAGCCCGTTATCCTTAACTACATAGCCCACAGGGCCCCGGCAGAGAGCAGGGGCCTGGCCATGGGGGTCTATGAGACCGTGTTCGGAGTCGGCTCAGCCATCAGCCCCGTCGCAGCCGGACTCATCTCGGAGGCGTGGGCCGCGGGCACAGTCTACACGCTCCTGGCCCTGGTGGCCCTCACCACCATCCCGTTGAGCTGGAGGCTGGAGGAGCCCCCGGAACCCCGGTGATTTCGATCGTAATTACGAACGAAATAGCTGCGAAGGATAAAATAAAGCACCAGGTTTCGATAAACAGTGTTTTCCTGAGCTCCTGAGCCGAGGATGAGGAGGAGCCTCACCGAAGCAAAAACATGTAATATAAGATGGATTTTTTTTCCGCCTTATCCCGTCCGGCATGGGATAAGCCACTCCCGGAAAACGTTACACTCACCACGCCAGCACCACAGCCCCAGAGAGGGGGGAGGGGGGTAGAGCAAGAAAAACCGGAAACGGCCGCCCCACGCCAAAAGGAGGCCAGGAAACCCGCCTTTTCGATCCCAATCTACGCAAAAACGCTATCCATTCCATACAAAAACGCGGCCCATTCAACACATAAAGCAAGGCGTGATGGAGAGCCTGATGTGAAAAAACGTAGGGGGGTATCATTTTATGGCGGTTTTTTCAGTCATAAAACGAGTAAACCAATCCCGCGAAGCCATGACCCGAAGCATATATGCAAAAAAGGTAGGGGAGTATCGATTTTAGGCGGAGAAAACCTCCTAAAATCAGGGCTCAAGCACCGAGAGACAGACTACCACGGCACCAAAATAATCAAAACCCTCGTGAGTGATCTCCAACGAAATAGCTGAGGAAAGAGCGAAAACAAAATAACGCACATAATTACGTACGAAACCCTTCTCAGCCACCCACGGCGGCCCAGTTAACCTGCCTCTGAACCTGAAAACATATATTATGGCTCCTCACCCAATAAGGTGTCTGAGTTGAGGAACATGGGGAATTGTTTTGTCGATCCCCCCGCGGGGATCTAGGAAAAACCCGGACAAGCCCAGCGGACACGCCGCGGACAACCTTTTAAGAAACCCTGGCAAGCATTCCAGCATCAAAACGGGTTCCCGCAGGCGCCGACACAAAGGAGAAACACAACATTGAAAGTACTACCCAAGAAGATAGACTTCCTCCAGGTCGAGGAGAAGTGGCAGAAGCGGTGGGAAGAGGAGGCCATCCACAGGTACGACTGGGACGACACCACGCGCCTCGTCTA
Source organism: Candidatus Bathyarchaeota archaeon (assembly GCA_043826455.1). Classification (GTDB taxonomy): domain Archaea; phylum Thermoproteota; class Bathyarchaeia; order TCS64; family TCS64; genus RBG-16-57-9. Next base: position 43,361 of record JBDRQD010000039.1, on the reverse strand, counting down.
CAGCGTGGACACGCCGCCCCCCTACCCCAGCGGCGACTTCCACATGGGCAACGTCCTGAACTGGACCTACTTCGACATACGGGCCAGGTACAAGCGCATGAGGGGCTACAACGTGCTCTTCCCCCAGGGATGGGACTGCCACGGGCTGCCCACTGAGGTCGCGGTGGAGAAGGCCAAGAAGATCAGGAAGAGCGACGTGCCGCCGGACGTGTTCCGCCGCATGTGCGAGGAGTGGATAGAGCAGTACATAGCCAAGATGAAGACCGCCGTCCAGCGCCTGGGCTGCAGCATCGACTGGACCACCGAGTACCGCACCATGGAGCCCGAGTACCTCCGCAAGGTGCAGCTCAGCTTCCTCCTGCTCTACGGGAAAGACATGATCTACAAGGGTGAGCACCCCATCAACTGGTGCCCCCGCTGCGAGACCGCCATCGCCGACGCCGAGGTGGAGCACGACCACAAGCAGGGCAAGATATACACCATACCCTTCAAGGTGTCCGGCGGCGAGGTGCTCATAGCCACCACCCGCCCCGTCTACCTGCCCGCCTGCGTAGCCCTAGGCGTCCACCCAGGCGACAAACGCTACAAAGGGCTCATCGGCAAGAAGGCCAAGGTGCCTGTCTCCGGCCAGGAGGTGCCCATCATAGCCAACGACGATGTGGACCCAGAGTTCGGCACCGGAGCCATGATGATCTGCACCTACGGCGACAAGGCCGACGTGGTGGCCGTGGCCCGGTTCAACCTGCTCGTGGTGAACCTCATAGACGGCAAGGGCGTCCTCCTGCCTGTGGCCGGCAAGTACGCTGGGATGCGCATCCAAGACGGCCAGAAGGCAATAGTCAAGGACATGCGCGAGGCCGGCCTCATCAAGGAGGAGAAGGACATAGACCAGGAGGTGGGACTATGCTGGCGGTGCGACACCCCCATAGAGGTGGTGAACGCCAAACAGTGGTTCATGCGCACCATCAGCCTAACCGACAAGGTGGTGGAGACGGCTAAGCGCATCACCTGGTACCCTGACTGGATGAGGCAGCGGCTCATAGACTGGGCCACGGGCCTGGACTGGGACTGGGTGCTCAGCAGGCAGCGCGTCTTCGCCACGCCCGTCCCCGCATGGTACTGCAAGAAATGCGGCAAGATCAGGCTAGCTAAGCCAGAGGAGCTCCCTGTAGACCCAAAGGTCACCAAGATCAACGACGTCTGCAGCTGCGGCTCCACCGAGTACGTGCCCGACACCGACGTCATGGACACCTGGTTCGACAGCAGCCTCACCTGCGCCATACACGCCGGGTGGCCGGACAAACCCAACTGGAGGCGCCAGTTCCCCGCCTCGGTCCACCCCAGCGGCCAAGACATCATACGAACATGGGCCTACTACCTCATGGTGAGGCACCTGGCCCTCTTCGACGAGACCCCCTACGACTCGGTGCTCATCAACGGCATGGTGCTGGGCGCCGACGGCCGCAAGATGAGCAAGAGCCTGGGCAACTTCGTTAGCTCACCCGAGGTATTCAGCAAGCACGGGTGCGACGCCCCCAGGCAGTGGGCGGCGGCCGGAGGCAGCACGGGCACCGACATCCCGTTCAGGTGGGAGGACGTGGAGTACGGGTGGCGCTTCATGAGGAAGCTGTGGAACGCTTGCAGGTTCGCCAGCATGCGCCTGGAGGACTACGAACCGGCTATGGAGGCTGAGCCCCGGCTGCTGGACAGGTGGATCACCAGCAAGCTCCAGAGAACCATCAAGCGGGCGACGGAGACTATGGAGGCGTGCGACTTCATGAACGCCACGGAGGCGGTCAGGAACTTCATATGGCACACCTTCTGCGATGACTATCTGGAGGCCGCCAAGACCCGGCTCTACGGAGACGGCGACGGCAAGATAGCCGCCCAGCACACCCTTTACCACACTGTGGCGCCTATGCTGAAGCTCATGGCCCCCATCACACCCCACCTCACCGAGGAGATATGGCGCACCATGTACGACCCCGACACTAGCATCAACGTGTCGCCTTGGCCCGAGTACGACGAGTCCCAGGTGGACGAGGAGGCCGAGAGGACCGGCGACACGGTGATAGCCGTCATCAGCGAGATGAGGCGTGAGAAGAACAGGGCCGGCATAAGCCTCAACGCGCCCCTCAGGCGGGTGGAGGTATATGCAGCCGCTGAGCAGATGGGCCACATAAAGCTGGGCCGGCAGGACATCCTGGACACGTTGAAGATCGAGGAGCTGGTCCTCGTGGAGGGCCAGGGCGGCGGCCTCAAGGTGGAGGGCTGCACTGAGGTCGGGTTCACCGTGACCGTCTAGGAAACCCTTTTTTCCACCGATCCCCCTTTCATTTGATTCTATGACCGAAGAGATGGTGCCTCTAACTGAGGCTGAGAGCGAGGTTAAGGTCGTCACCCAGCGCCTGGCCCTGCTGCACCTGGCCTACGCCAAGACCATGGTGGAGGAGTACGGCTGGGACCGGGGCAAGCAACTGATACTGGACAGCATCAAGCGGTACGGGGAGATGGTAGCCGAGCGCACCAAGCAGGGCCACCAGGGGCTCCCCAGGTACGGCTTCTGGGAGCGCCGGGAGGGCAAGCCCAGCCTATGCGAGCTGGGAAAGATGATGCTGGAGCTTGGCGAGCCCGAGCTGGGCAGCATGTACTGCTTCATCGACCCCGCTAAGACCATGGCCGCGGACCCGTCCAGCAAGCTTGTCCACACCCGGTGCATGATCCTGGGTCACGACGAGTGCCAATTTGAGACACGGCCCACCACCAAGAAGGAGCGAGAAGACTTCCGCGAAAACAGGGACTGGGGCCACGTGGACAAGCTCATCGACGACTATCTGGAGGAGCGTCTCGGCTAGTAGGTCCTGTATTTGGTGATGGCTGCTATGCCTCCGAAGCTCCTGTAGAGCATCTCCCCCTCCTCTGTCTGGGTGGAGACCACCTCCAACTTGGCCTCGGCTGCCTGTGCCATCTTCACCATCACCTCTATCAGGTCCTCCTTCTCGACGACCTCATAGACACCATCGCCGCACTTGAGGCACTTCAGGGCGCCCAGCTCCTGCTCAAACTGGGCCCACTGGTCCATGTCCACGATCCTGTTCTCCTTGTATCCGCAGCTCCGGCATGTGAGGGTAACATACCAGCGCTTAATCTCGTCCGAGACCAGCACCGTGTAGACGTTCATGCTCTTGAAGGCTTGGATGACCTCCTGTTCGCCGTAGGTGGCCAGGCCGTCGTCCTCTCCCAGGTGCTTGAGGAACTCCTGGACCACCTTGCGCTCCTGCATGTACCTTACTTGCTCAAGGAAGCTGCGGCTCCTGTTGACCACCTCCTTGACCCCCTCGTGGCCCGTGTACCCGGTGTCTACGGTGGTGAGTATCTTGTTCTGGAGCTCATGGTGCAGGTAGCCGCCCTTGAACCAGTCCTCCTTGGTGGGGCCGGGGCCGCCGATAATGATGCCCCTGAGGTTGGGGACGTTGAGGAATATGTCAGTCATATACTGCCCCACCCTCTGAAAGTACTCGTTGAGGTACATCTCCCTGAGCCTCTCGTAGCGCCTGCTGCTCTGGCCTCCTGCCCGGGTCTTACCGGCGACGCCGCTGGAAATGTCCTTCACTATGTCGGCGCGCTGCCCCTTCAGTATGGCGAAGGTGGCGTCCTTGGAGTCCATCACCAGTATCCCGTAGGTGTCCTCGTGCTCCAGAATATCGAAGAGGGGCTGCAGCTGGAACCTGTGCTCGCACCTGTAGTAGTAGATGCTGATGGGCTCAGGGGGGATGACCGTGAAGGTCTGCATGTCTCCGACGCCCAGCTGGTTGCTGGCTATGGTGCCCGCGAATACGGCGAGCCCGGTCTCAGGTATATCCTTGAAGAGCTTGAGGCGCTCCATGACCTTGGTCAGGGCGTCCTGGACGTTCTTCCTGGTGGTCTTGCTCTTGATGTTCACCGCTGTGCCGTACTCGTTCTTGAGGTCCGTCATGACCTCGTGGATGCGCTTGCTGGGCGGTATGTAGACGGTGACGAGCTCGGTGCCTCGGCCTTCCAGCCTCTGGAGCTGCTCCAGCATCCGCTGGAACCTGAAGCGGTCTAGGGTAACGTTTCCCGAACTCATCGCCGATCACTTGGCAGACTCTCCATACAGGTGGACGGTATTTGAAGGTTACTGGGTTACCTGGGGTTGTTGTAGTGGGTGGCCGCGTACAGGTAGTGGGCGTACACCGGGCAGGGGTCCACTCCACAGGCCCGGCAGACAGCCTCAGGAGTGGTATCCCCGTCCGCTTCTACCATGATCTTCTTGCCGCAGAGGGCCTCCGCCAGTCTCTTCATCCATTCCACTGACACCTACGTCTCCCTTATTTTTTCTGGTTTTCATTGATAGCTCCTGTTTTTTCATGAAGGTTGCTTTGAAACCCTTTAGTAGGGTCCGGCGGGGGCATAGTGTGTATGGTGTCCGTCAAGGATGTGGAGAGCTGGTTCAGGTCCCAGCAAGTAGTGTACCTTGCCACCGCTGAGGGGGATCAGCCTAGGGTCAGGCCCGTGTCCCTGATCACGCTGAACAGACGGTTCTACGTGATCACGGGGGCCCGGGGCGGTGTCAACGCGGAGAAGCTGAAGCAGATAAAGGCCAACCCCAAGGTAGAGTACTACCTGCCGCTTCAGAGGAACGGCTCCAACGGGTTCATCAGGGGCGAGGGCACCGCCATCGTCGTGGATGACCCGGTGGCCCGGGAACGGCTTCACCGGGAGGTGGAGTGGGCCAAGGACTACTTCCCCACGGTGGACCACCCGGACTATATGCTCCTAGAGATCAAGCACAGCGGCTACGGGTTCAGGGAACCCGGGACCACGGAGATCGTGAGAGTCAAGGCATAAATGAGGAACCTGTATCCTCACGGCACCCATTCTGGTCTGGTTAAAGCTTTAGGAACCAGCCCCCAGATTTAATAAACTCTGAAAACAAGTTACTCTTGCCTTGGACTCTGGGAGACAGTCAAAGACACGTGTGGGTGACACCAAGAAAAAGGAGTACGAGTTGACAGTCCGCCTCGACAAGAGTCTGTACACCTACCTGGGCTTCCTGGAAAACAGCAGGAGGATCGACAGCAAGGAGGAGGCCGTCCTAGCCGCCCTCAGGATATTCAAGAAGCTAAACATGCAGGACTGGTTCCCCTACGTCTACAGGATGGGGCAGGAGAGGGTCATGATAGTGGCCCAGGGCATCATGGACGACGTGCTGAGCACCATGAGCGACTCCAAGCTGTACAGCGTCTCAAGCATGATAGCCAGGAACCGGAAGGCCCTGGACGTCTTCGACCACGAGCTGGACCTCAGCACCCAGGACAACTGGAACGTCATCCTCAACGAACTGGAGAACTACGGCTGGGGCAAGTTCACCCTGAAAGGCGACGAGATCAAGGTTGAGCACCTGGCCGTCCCAGTGACCTTCATGAGAGGATACCTTGACACCCTGTTCAGCGTCAAGCTCGACGCCAGCACGGACGAAGAAGGCCTGATAACGCTGACTGTTAAGCCAAGAAAAAAATAGGGTGACCGGCTAGAGCCCTGTGCACGGGCACCTCTTGTAAGGGCCGATGACTATGGTTACCTCTGTCCCTGTGATTCCCTCCACGTTCAGCTCGTTCTCCAGGAAGGCGTTGAGCTCCTCCATGTCCCTAAAGATGACCTCCACGAACAGGTCCACGTTCCCCGTGGTCCTGTAGAGCACCTGCACGTCGGGGTTATCTTCCAGGTGGCTGACCACGTCCTTCAGTCGAGGAGGGTTCAGCCTTATGCCTATGAAGGCCTTGATGATCCTCCCGATCTTGTGGTAATCCAGCAGGACGTTGAACTGCTTGATTATGCCTTCGTCCAGCATCTTTTGTATCCGTTTCCGGACGGTGGTGTCGCTCACGTCCAGCTCCTTGGCGATGTCCTTGTAGGGTTTTCTCGCGTTCTTGTTGAGGGATCTGATTATCTGTAGATCGAGCCTGTCAACCGACATTTAGGTCACCTGTTTTTGTTAATTTTTGGTGTCCATAGGTCACTAATTTATCTTTAAAATACAATTTTTTTTCTCACCCCTTTTATAAGTAAATATTGTAATTATAGTAATTATGTTTTTCTTTTTCGAGTTTAATCAACACGTTTTGGGTCCTAAAGGTTCGATGTACATGGCACAGGGTTCGAAAAACAAGGATTAGGGTTTTCGAATAACACAAATGAAACTGAATCATAGTATATGTTGAGTGAAAAATGGAGTATAGAGAGCTAGCCAAATTGATCCCGAAGACGGCGAGAGAGCCCTTCGCCGAGAGGCTCACAGACATACTCTTGGAGTCGGGGAGAGGCGCTGTTCCCCCCCACCTTGCGAAGATCATCCTTCACTACTGGCAGAGGGACCAGCTAGGCAGCCAGGTGGGGCTCACCCACCTGCTGGAGGCCATGGCTGGGGCTGAACCTGAGAAGCTGGCCCAGGTGCTGGACGAGTTCAAGCTGCAAAACCTGGCGAAGGCGTTCAGCCCCATCTGGGATAAACAATTCTAATTTTTTTATCGATGGTGAGGAGAGATGGTAAGCTTCGGCATCGAGTTCGTGCCCATGGAGCTGTTCTGGAAGACCACCTACTACTCTGTACAGGCTGAGAAGCTGGGCTACGACAGCGTCTGGATCACGGACCACTTCAACAATAGGAACGTCTACGTCAGCCTGAGCTTCATAGCCAACTACACTGACAAGATCAGGATGGGCCCCGGGGTCACCAACCCCTACCTGGTCCACCCGGTGATGACGGCCCAGTCCGTGGCGTCCCTCGACGAGGTGGCCCCCGGGCGGGTGCTGTGCGGCATAGGCGCAGGGGACAGGACCTCCCTGGACATAGTGGGCGCCGAGATGACCAACCCCGTGAGGACGGTGAGGGAGACCGTGGAGATCATCAGGAGGCAGCTGGCCAGGGAGAAAGAGGGCTACGAGGGCTCCGTCTACAAGATAAAGCCGGGAGCCAAGTTCAACTTCAAGGTGGAGAACCACATACCCATATACGTGGGGGCCCAGGGACCCAAGATGCTCCAGCTCGCCGGGGCCATAGGGGACGGGGCCCTCATCAACGCGTCTCACCCGGAGGACATTGACCGGGCGGTGAAGCAGATACGGAAGGGGGCCGAGGACGCCGGCAGAAAGTTTGAGGACGTGGACGTGGCCGCGTACACCTCCTTCAGTGTAGCTGAGACTGAGAAGAAGGCCAAGAAGGCGGTGGTGCCCGTGGTGGCCTACATAGTGGCGGGCAGCCCGGCCTCGGTCCTGGAGAACTTCGGCATCAGCGTGGAGGTGGCCGATGGTATCCGGGGGAACCTGGCTGAGCGGAACTGGGGTGAGGCCTTCGGCGCCGTGGACTCGGACATGATAGACGCCTTCTCCGTCTGCGGCTCACCGGACATGTGCGTAGAGAAGATTGACACCATTCTGGGGAAGGGTGTCAGCCACTTCGTGACGGGGTCGCCCCTGGGGCCCGACAAGAAGAACGCCATCAACTTGTTCGGTAAGGAGGTTCTGCCCCACTTCAAGGAACAGGCCTAGACTCCTTTTTATCCCTGTATATCTGGGTGAGCCGCCTCTAAGCTCTTACAAGGGTTCAACAGCGGCACCCAATTGCATTGAAGCGTGTTCCTAAACAGGGCTCCATTTTCCATTTATAGACTCAGAGTATGTACCAGCCGCTATGAGCGTCTCGGACAGCAAGAAGAGGATCATCACGGAGCAGGACTGTCTGAGGGAGTTCTATGCCAGCCTCGACGAGAAGCAGCGCACACTGGACAAGTGGCGCCAAAAGAACCTCGATAAACATAGGTAGATTTGGAGCCATAAACCGGTCCTATGCCGGGTCTCACATCCACCCTGCGAACTGGAGCAATGTCTTGAACATCTTGACGGCGCGACCCGCCCGGATACCTCTGGAACATGAACGAGTACGTTTCCCTGAGGCTCAACATATTCTTTTATTGATGAAAATATTCTCTAATATACGATACCCCCTACTTTTTTTGCACATCAGTACCGTGCCTGATGCGCTGAAATGACCGTGTCTCTGTATGGAATGGACGGCGTTTCTGCATAGAATAGGACGGCAAAGGCGTGTTTCCCAGCCTCCTTTTGGCCTGGGGCACCTGTTTCAGGTTCATTTTGCTCTACCCCCTCCCCCCTCTCTGGGGCTGTGGTGCTGGTGCGAGGGGCATATCGTTAGTTAGGTGGCTTATCCCGTGCCAGCCGGGATAAGGCGGAAAAAAATTCCATCTTTTGCCTCATGCTTTTACTCGTTGAGGTGCTTCCTCTTTGACTCTGGAGCCCAGAAAACACGGTTAACCAAAAACCTCTCGAGTTTTTCGATGAGCGACTCGTGGGGTTGAAGCCACTCCTTGATGCGGACGACCCCTGAGCCTTTTTTATGTTTAGGGCTGGCCCATTCCACGCTCAGGCTCTTAAAAGTGTACAATCAGCTCAGGGTTGATGAAAGCTGTGTAAGCTCATTTCTTCTTTTTGTATCCGGCGGGAAGAGAAACATTTTTCCTCATCTTGGTCTGTTGTTTCTTTTCTCTCTGCTGCTGCTTGTGTTTCTTTAGGCCGTCTTTCTTCTCTTGTTTGCTCTGTGGCACTCTTAAAACCTCGTGACACACCATGGAAGCGCTGTAGAATTAAAAGGTTCTGCATGTAAGCCGAGCATGCGTTGCACGTCTTGGGTCACGCTTTAGCCGGTCTATTGCAAGTGTTGCTGGTGCCGTGGCGGGCTCGGTGGGATTCGAACCCACGACCTCCGGCTCCGCAGGCCAGAATCCTATCCTGGCTAGACTACGAGCCCAGCAAACAATAAGACTTCTCATAGATAAGCTCTACTGAACCCTCCACGCTACGGAAAACACAGTCTAAGCACCCCTAAACTATGTTTATGGCACACCGAGAGGCCCACAATGCTGAATTCGTAAATATTGCTGCGGTTCCCCCTCATATCAACCGCCATTTAAACCAGTGATCGCAGTCTAGCTGCGGAAAATGTAAAGATTTATATGGTGGTGGCCTCTGCGAATGGTATCCAAAATGTCACTAGTTTCGTGCCCACGCGTACTTGTGGGAGGCACCCTCATAGACGGGACGGGTGCAGACCCAATCAAAGACTCCGTTGTCGTCCTGCGGGACGAGTACATCGTAGCCGCAGGGAAGAGAGGAGAGGTGGAGATACCTCCGGGCTCCGAGGTCTACGACGTCACGGGGATGACCGTGACGCCCGGACTCATAGACAGCCACTGCCACTTCGCCTGGATGGGCGTCAGCATGCTCACCAGCGTGGCCATAAGGTACACGGCTACCATGAAGGACGCCCTGGAGCTCATCAGGAAGCGGGCCGAGAAGGCCAAGCCCGGCGAGTGGATCATAGGCCGCGGCTACGACGAGGCCAAGTGGCCGGAGAACAGGTACATCACGGCTGAGGACATCGACGCCGTTGTCCCCGACAAGCCGGTAGCCCTGGTCCGCATCTGCGGCCACCTGGTGAGCATCAACAACAAGGCCATGAAGCTGGCAGGCATCACCTCGGAAACCCCAGACCCTGACGGAGGCACCATCGACAAGGATGAGAAAGGTGAACCCGTGGGCATCCTCAGGGACTGCAGGGACCTGGTCTGGAGGGTGATCCCTCCCACCAGCACCGAGACCATGGTGGAGGGCCTTAAAGTAGCCAGCGACCACGCCCTAAGCCTCGGCTGTACCGGCATCCATGACGCCGGCCTGGGCCCCCAGGAGATCACGGCCTACCAGACAGCCCACGACAACGGCTACCTGAAGGTACGGGCCAATGTCATGCTCCGGACGGAGACGCCGGAGGCAGCCATGAAGCTGGGCATCAAGACCGGTTTCGGCGACAGATTCCTCCGCGTTGGCCCGGTGAAGCTGCTCATCGACGGTAGCCTGGGCGCCCACACAGCGGCCCTCTTCGAGCCCTACGAGGACGACCCCTCAACTACCGGGTTACTGCTGGAGGACCCGGCGGTCATCACAGAGAAGGCTAGCGCCGCCCACGGCCACGGGTTCCAGGTGGCCATCCACGCCATAGGCGACCTGGCCATAGAGCACGTCATTGACAGCATCCAAGAGACCCTAAGGCGCGAGCCCAGGAAGAACCACAGGCACAGGATAGAGCACTGCGAGATACTGAGCGCACAGCAGATAGAGCGCATCAGAGAGCTGGGCATCATCCCGGCCATGCAGCCCAACTTCATAGGCGAGTGGAGCGGCCCCGGAAGCATGTACAGGCAGCGCCTAGGGGAGAGGCGGGACAGGGCCAGCAACCCGTACAGGGTGCTGCTGGACGAGGGCATAACGGTGGCCTTCGGCAGCGACGGCATGCCCTTCAACCCGATTTACGGCATCTGGAGTGCCGTCAACCACCCCATCAGGGAGAGCAGGATCAGCCTCGTAGAGGCCGTGAAGTGCTACACCCTGAACTCAGCCTACGCAGGGTTCCACGAGAACCACGTGGGCAGCGTAGAGGCGGGCAAGCTTGCCGACATAGCAGTATTCGACAGGGACCTCACCGAGATCGCGCCCGAGACCATCAGGGACGCCAAGTGCTACATGACCCTCGTCAACGGCAAGATACTATACCACAGGGACCAGTAACCCTTCACCTCTAAGAAAAGGGGTTTACTCCAGGGCTATGACGCCCTTGGAGTACTTTTTTAGCTTGGACTCGTCCAGTTCCACGCCCAGCCCAGGGCCCTCGGGGACATATACATGTCCCTTCTCGAACCTCACAGGCTTCTTCACTAGATCGTCCTTGACCCACTCGGGGCACCCAGAGAGCTCGCACTTGTGGGTTATGACCCGCTTGTACGCGGATATAATGTGGGTGGCCGCTGAGAGGCTGACGCCCAGCTCCACGTCGTCGTGGAACATGCAGGGTATGTTCATCACCCGGGCCATCTCCAGTAGCCTCCGCGCCCCGGTGAGGCCGCCCCACGGCCTGTAAGTCTTCAGGCCCAGGACCCCCACGGCCCCCATGTCGATGAGGCTCTTCACGTCCGAGAGCAGGTACATGGACTCGTGGGGCATGATGGGTGTGTCCACGGCCGCAGCCACCTCAGCCAAGCCCCTGAAGTCCCACCAGACGGTAGGCTGCTCCACGAACTCCACGCCATAGGGCTCTATGGCCCTTATCATCTTCACGGCATCCGCCACCCTGTACCCCTGGTTGCAGTCCACCCGCAGGGTGACCTCCTCGCCGATAGCATCCCGAACCGCCTCGACGCATTCCACGTCGCGGCTAGGCCCTATCTTGAGCCTAATACCCGTGTACCCCTCCGAGACCATGCTCGACGCGATAGCCGCCACCTTCTCTGGGGCGTCGATCCCTATGAGCCCCACGTTGGGTATGGGCTCAGGCTTGGAGCCTCCCAGCAGCCTGTACACTGGTAGGCCCAGGCTCTTACCTATGATATCCCATAGGGCCAGGTCTATGACCGCCTTGGCCATGGGGTACGTGGGCGCAATGTAGTCCATCTTCTCCCAGACGGCCTCCGTCTCGAAGGGGTCCATCCCCAGGACGCTGGGGACCACCCAGTTCCTGAGCACCTCCACTATGACGGGCTGGCTCTCCGGGGACAGGGGCGGTAAGGGCGGAACCTCCCCCACCCCTGTGACCCCCTCGTCGGTGTGCACCCGGGCTAGGACGAACTGGAAGGGCTTACCCTCCCCCAGGGACCCGTACCGGGATATGACCAGGGCCTTGCTGCGAGGCACGTCGACGGGGATAATCTCTACCTTGGTGATCTTCAACGTCTATCTCCACCAGAACGTGAGGAAAATGGGTTAGACGTGCTTTTAACACATTGGAGTGTGGTCGGCTTGGCCTACGGGTTCTTCAACCCCACCTTCTCCACGACATCCACCAGCTTGACGATTACCAGGTCCTTATCCGCGGTGAAGGCGTCCCACCCGTCCCCCGAGTCCAAGCCGTGGGCCGCCAGGAACCTGGTGGACAGGGTCTTCCCCGACTCCCTGAAGAGCCCCACGGCCTTCTTCCTCTCCTTCGGGTCGGTCACCTCTTCCAGCCTCCCCCTGAGGGAAACGAAGCTGTAGCTGCTCAGGTCGGGCGTATAGCGCTCAATCTGGACACAGCACCTGCCATCCTGCTTGAGGAGCCTCATCTTCTTGCCGTATTCGGTGAAGTGGAAGTACAGGACCCCGCCCATGGACACGTACCTGAAGGGGGCTAGGTACGGGTACTCGTCCCCCTTGAAGGCGATCCTGCACATGATCTGGGTGCCTATGAGGGCGTCCACCTCCTCGCCGCTCATCCAGGGCAGCTTAACGATGCTCATGGATCTCCTTGATCCAGAGACGCCTACCCTTATATCTTCACGCCCACAGGGGCGTGCCAAGGTATCGCTGTAAGCCTTCTTTTTTATTGTTTCAAATAGTTTTTTATTCTAGCCGTGTTTCCTTAAACGGATTTCGGAGACAGGTGAGCGCCTTGGCTAAGATGGTAACAGTGGAGATAGTGGTCCGCGGAGATATAATCGACAACATTATTCTCCGCAAGTTCGCAAACAAGCTCAAGAACCAGAAGTTCACAGTCGACTTCACCACCAGCGTGGCGGTGCCCCCATTCATGGTAGCCGCCGAGAAGAACTACCCCAGCCTCGCCGTCATGTACCTGATGGTGGACCTGGAGAACATATTCGACGTGAAGAGGCTCCTGGACGAGCTGGCCCAGGAGGAGAAACTGGAGATCATATCCTACAAGCAGCTGTAGAGTGACCACCTTGAACCAGAAGAGAGTAATCGTCGTCGCAGTTGTTACACTTCTAGCAGTCTTCGCCCATACCCAGACCGCCGGCGTCCTCACCCCCGCACAGAGGTCCGCCCTAGTCATCCTCATAGTCGCGGCTGGCCTGTGGATGACGGAGGCCGTGCCCCTGGCCGCCACCAGCATCATGATACCCCTTATGCAGCAGTTCCTGGGGGTCCAGAGCTTCAGCAAGGCCCTGGTACCCTTCTTCGACACCACCGTCATGCTCCTGCTCGGAGGCTTCCTGCTGGCAGTGGCCGTGGAGAAGTACGACCTGGACGAGTACTTCGCCTACATGATCCTGTCCAAGGTCAAGGCCGGGCCCAAGGGCGTCACCCTGGCCATCATGATAGCCACCGGGTTCCTCAGCCTGTGGATCAGCAACAGCGCAGCCACAGCCCTCCTCATAGCCATGGCGATGAAGATCACAGAGGGCATCCACGACTCTAAGGGTAACTTCAGCAAGATCATGGTCCTGGCCATCGCCTACTCGGCCACAGCCGGCGGCCTGGGCACCCTGGTGGGCACCACCACCTGCGCTATGGCCGCGGCCAGCCTCAAGACCAGCATAGGCTACCAGATAAGCTTCCTGGGCTGGATGTTCTACGGGCTGCCCATCGCCGCCATTCAGATACTGATAACCTGGGTGGTCCTCTTCGCCATATTCCCCACCAACGTGACGGAGATACCCAAGATCGAGAGGGACTCCACAGAACTCACGGTGAACCAGAGGAACACCCTAATCGTCTTCGCCTTCGCCGTACTGGCCTGGATCACAGAGAAGCTGCCCGAGCCCATAGCGAACCTCATAGGCTGGGGAGGCCACGGGTACAGCAGCGCCGTGGTTGCGGGGGTCATCATCGTGGTGCTCTACTTCACGGACCTTCTGGGCGAGTCCGACATAAGGGACGGCAAATGGTCCACCTTGCTCCTCATAGGCGGCGGTCTGAGCCTGGGGGCGGCCCTGGAAGTCTCGGGCCTGGTGGACGTCATCAGCAACACCCTCAACATGTTCACCGGCGGCGGCAACCCCATACTGACCATTGCCATAGTCACCTTCGCGGGCTTGGGCCTCAGCGTCATCGCAAGCAACACGGCCAGCGCCGGCATCTTCCTACCCATAGCCATAAGCCTGGGCCAGCAGACCGGGGTCAGCCCCGTCATCCTGGCCGTGGCCGTGGGCATCAGCACCAGCCTGGACTTCATGCTGCCCGTTGGGACTCCGCCTAACGCCATCGCCTACAGCACGGGCAAGGTGACCATGAGGGAGATGATCAAGGCAGGTTTCCTGCTGGACGTGGCAGGAGGGCTCCTGACAGTCATCATGGCCTACTTCCTGTGGCCACTACTGATCTAGTTCATTTTCAACGGTCCCTTTTCGATATTACATGGCATTCATCATATGTATACGCTTCTTCCTTTGAGCCCCGGCATGGAAAAAAGTAGTGGGGATCAAATACGGGAAGAAAAACCTCCTAAATTTGATATAAACCAGAGAAAATGAGGAATACCCCACCTGAATCTACGGGGCTTAATCCACCTTGACCCCGAACCGGAACAGGGCCCAGGCCAGGGCGAAGACCCCCACGCTGGCCATGAACACGTTGAAGATTCCGAAGGAGTCCGCTATGAAGGCGGCTATCATCGGGGCGAAGGCTCCCATGATGCTCCCAGGCAGGAAGTAGAGGGCGAAGCCCAGGCCCCTCTGCCTGCTGGGGCTCAGCTTGGCCGTGATGGTCGAGTTAGCCGCCATGCCCAGGAGGTTAAAGAAACCGTACCCAAGGTAGAAGACGGCGAAGGCCCATATGGACGGGATTAGGAAAGCCAGGGCGAAGCAGACGTAGGCCACCACCAAAGTATACACGATCCACCTCTTCTCCCCGTACCTGGAGGCGAAGACGCCGCCTATGGGTGCGGCCACGATGCCCATGAGGCTACTGGCCCCGAAGACGAGGCTTGCCAGGGCCAGGTCCAGGCCCCTGGTGTTCACCAGCCACAGGCTCAGGAAGGTAGTGGTCATGCTGGCGGCCACCGTGCGCAGGCCCCCAAAAACTAGGAACAGTAAGAGGCTGGCGGACAGCAGCTTCTCTGCCTGCCTAGTGGGTTTTCCGTCGCCTGACTTCACCTCCACGTCCTGTGTTGGGATGTACTTGATGTAATAGACCATGAAGACGCTGATGACCAGGGGCACCACCCAGGCCAGGTACACCTGCCTCCACCCGAAGGCCAGGAGCCCCACCAGGATGCTGATGCTTATGGGCCCCAGGGCCATGCCCAGGGTGCCGCCCGCCCCTTGGATGCCCAGAGCCTTGCTCCGGTCCCTGGGCTCGAAGAGGAAGCTGGTGAAGCTGTAGCTGGCTGGATGGTAAAAGGTGGTGCTTACGAAGAGGAAGCTGACGGCCAGTATGAACATCCACTGGTTCTGAGCGAAACTCGCCGTCAAGGCCCCCGCAGCTGCCACGACGCTGCTGAACAGGATCATCTTCTTGGTTCCCAGCTTGTCGGTGGCCATCCCCGCTGGTATGCTCAGTATGGCGGCTGCCAAGCTGGGGATGCTGCTGATGAGGCCCACCTGCTGGTTGGTCAAAGCGAACTCCACCTTGAGCACAGGGTACAGGGCCGAGTGCATCTGCTGGAACGCGTGGGTCAACGTGTGCGTGAGAGTCATGACGATGAGCCCGTAGCTCAGAAGCCCACGATATCCGCCGGTCCTCGCCTCACCCAAATACATCATCCCGGGTTGATACCCGAAGTCACCCACGCCACTATATAAGTCACACTGATATGAATAGCCTTAAACTATGCCGCCTCGGTTCATACTCCATGATCACCCGCGAAGAATGCGTAGCCCTCGTTAAGGAGCACGTGAAGAACGAGAACCTGGTCAACCACATGATAGGCGTAGGCGCCATTATGAGGGGCCTGGGGGAACGCTTCGGCGAGGATCCGGCTCTCTGGGAGGCCGTGGGCATCCTCCACGACGTGGACTACGAGACCTTCGGTGACGATTTCAGCAAGCACGGCCTCAGGTCGGCTGAGATGGTCAGGGATTTGCTGCCCGAGGAGGCCGTGGACGCCATCAGGTCCCACAACGAGCTCACCGGCTTCAAGGCGGAGAAAAGGATGGATGTGGCGCTGCTGGCTGCGGACTCCATATCGGGGATGATCGTGGCTAACGCCCTGGTGCGGCCCACCAAGCTCGTCGGCATGAAGGCCAAGAGCATCAAGGACAGGATGAAGGACAAGAGCTTCGCCCGCCAGGTAAGCCGCGAGAACATCATGAGGTGCGAGGAGATAGGGCTCCAGTTCAGCGAGTTCGCCCAGATAGCAGTTTCATCCATGCAGCGGGTAGCAGCCGAGATAGGGTTGAGCGTATGATGCTGGACCCAGAAGTACAGCGGAACCGGATCATCAGGATCATAGCTGCCACTAGGTTTCCCTTCGTGGACCAGGTGGAGGGCTGGCCCAGCCACTACCAGACCATAGTCAACGACGAGCAGAAGCGGTTCGGCATCGAGGGCTCAGATGGTGTTGTCTACCCCAGCATAGTCATCCTCAGGGGCGACGGCGGCGTCCAGGAGCTGGGCATGGTGGAACGCGCCGAGGATGTCCACGAGGGCAGAGCAAAACTGTGGAGGCTCCTGTCGGACACCGCCAGTGTGGGCAGAAAATACAAGAAGCTGTTCATATACGTGCCCCACGGCCTGGAGGAGAAGGCCCTGAAGATACTGGAGGGCAACGGGATCGAGTACGATGGCCTCAGAGGCTACGCGGTTGAGGACAGAAGCCTAAGGGTCATCCCCGTCAAGACCCACGACAGCCCCCACGACCACCGCTAGAGGCTGAATAGACCCGACGCAGCCACTACGCGCCAAACAACCTATATAGACGATATAGTTTATTGCCAAATATATTTTCTACATGGAATAATAATAAGACTATGAGAATACGTTCCCCCCAGAGAAACAGAATAAATAGGGTGGCGAATTAATAGGAAATTGTTGTCTGAAGCTGTCTTGAGGAGGCTCGACGAGCTCTCGTCGAACCAGCTGTCTAAGAGGCTGACCTACATGGGCTCCATATTCTTCCTAGTCTTTTTCATCCTCCTCCCCCCCGTCCTCGGTATCAGCCTGAAGATAAGCCTCGTAGGCCAGGTACTCCAAGACGCCGCCCTCCTCGATAGGGCCAAGTCGGCCATATTCTACTCCTTCGCCATCGCCTTCGGCGTCGCGACGCTGGACCTGGTACTGGCCCTCCCCATGGCCTGGATCATCGCCAGGGGGAGCTCCAAGTGGAGGAACGTCATGGACGCCCTCGCCGACATCCCCTTCATAATACCGACGGTCGCCCTAGGCTTCTCGACCCTCCTATTCTGGAGCGGCACCGGGCCGTTGTCCCTCCTAGGCTTCAGCGTGCAGCCCGGCCTCCCCCTCATCCTGCTCCTCCACTTCGCCTTCTCGTACCCCGTCATCGTCAGGGTCATGGTGGGCGAGCTCCTCGCCTACAACGTTATCTACGAGACTGCCGCGAAGACCCTGGGAGCCAAGGCCTTTACCATCGCCAGGACGGTGACGCTACCCCTACTGAGGCCGGGCCTAATAGCCGCCTTCCTCCTCGCCTTCGCCCGCTCCCTGTCGGAGACCGGCGCCACGGTGATGGTGGCGGGAGTCTTCGAGAACGGCCCGGTGTTCATCAAGAACGCCAAGGACGCGGGCCTGGAGGGGCCCATGGTCCTCGTCAGCTTCACCCTGATCATATTCTCCGTGACCGTTTTCGCCCTCATCAGGCTTCTGGGTCCGAGGCTCAAGCTGCCCCTCAACAGGGTACTGCCCGGGTTAGAGGCCAAGCTTAGCTCCAGGCGCACAGTGAACATGAGGGACGGCGCAACCTTAGCCATATTCGCCCTGTTCGTCCTGGCGCCTTCGATATACATCACATTCCCCGCACTGGGGGCCCTGACCGACGGAACCATCCAGAACGCCCTGTCGGGCAGAGGCATCTGGTCTGAGTACTGGCAGGCCATGGCCCTATCCTACACCATAGGCGCCGTGGCGACCATCATCAACGTCGTCACCGGCCTACCTGTCGCCATACTCATCGCCAGGAAGAGGCTCGGTAAGCTGGCCACCGCGGTCCTCGACGCGGCGGTGAACATCCCTATCGTCGTGCCCAGTGTCGCCCTCGGCGTCTCCCTCAGCTTCTTCTGGAGGAGCTTCGGGTTTCTCCCCGAGTTCTGGATAATAGTCTTCGCCCACACCACGATCACGTACACCTACTTCGTGCAGGCGATGGCGGCCTCCATCGAGGGCATCCCCGAGGAGATGGAGGAGACCGCGAGGACCCTGGGGAGCAGACCCCTCACGGTCTTCAGGAGGATCATCGTACCCCTCACCAAGTACTCCATATTCTCCGGCGCCATCCTCACCTTCACGAGGAGCGTCGACGAGACAGGCGCCACCACGGCCGTGTCCCAGAGCCTGAAGACGGCCCCCGTGCTACTGGTCTCGTGGGTCAAGCACGTGGTCCCGGCCACCACCTCGGACATCGCCCTGGGCATAGCCTTCCTTGTGCTCACCTCCTTTGCATCCCTGCTGGCCCTCAGGCTCGTCGTCTACAGGAGGGGTAAGTGAGGTGCCGTCCATCAGCGTCAGGAACCTCACGAAGCGGTTCAGGTCCCTGAAGGCCGTGGACGACGTCTCCTTCGAGGTCAGGGACGGCGAATACCTGTGCGTTCTCGGCTCCACCGGCAGCGGAAAGACGACGCTTCTCAGGCTCATCTCCGGAATCATTCAGCCCACGGAGGGCGAGATACTTTTCGGCGGCGTGGATGTGAGCGACATCCCGGCTGAGGAGAGGGACGCCGTCTATGTTCCCCAGACCTACGCCTTGTTCCCTCACCTCACCGTCCTGGAGAACGTGGCCTACGGCCCTCTCTCCAAGGACGTGCCCAAACCCGAGGCGGAGGAGGCCGCCCTCAGTATTCTGAGGATGGTGAGGCTGGACGCGAGGGCTGACGCCTACCCCAACGAGCTCAGCGGCGGCATGCAGCAGCGCGTCGCCCTGGCGAGGGGCCTCGCCTCAGGGTCCAAAACGCTGCTCCTGGACGAGCCCCTGGGCGCCCTGGATGTCAGGCTCCGGCTGGAGCTGAGGACCGAGCTCAGACGGTTGGCAAAGGAGTCCGGGCTCACCGTCATCCACGTGACCCACGACCAGGAGGAAGCCATGACCATAGGGGACAGGATACTCGTCCTCCGCCACGGCAAGCTCCAGCAGCACAGCACACCCTTCCACGTCTATAACAGGCCCGGGAACATATTCGTGGCCAACTTCGTGGGCAACTCCAACTTCCTGGAGGGCATAGTGGAGAACAGGGAAATCATAGGCAGCGTGATAAGGCTCAGGGAGAACCTCAGGGTCAACGTCGCCGACGTGAGCTTTGAGCCTGAGGAGCCAGTGGTGGTGGCCGTCAGGGAGGAGAAGCTGAGCATACGCCCTAGGGCCCGCGACGGCAAGGAGAACAGGTTCTCCGGGGAGGTCGAGGCTATCCATTTCCTTGGGGAGTGGACGCGCTACACGGTGAGGCTCGCAAACGGGGACCAGGTGGCTGCCAGGGTGCCCATAGGCTCGCCGGTGAAGGCTGTGGCGGTGGGAGACTGGGTGAGCGTGAGCTTCAACCCAGTGCACACCCACGTCTACGAGTCCCCCACCATAGGGCTTCAGAGGGAACTGGAGGTGTACTAGGTGCCTGAGGTACGCGTCGAGGAGGCCGCGAAGGCCTATGGGGCCGTCAGAGCTCTTCAGGATGTCTCTCTCACGGCCAACGCAGGCGAGTACTTGTGCGTCGTCGGCCCCAGCGGGTGCGGCAAGACCACCCTCATCAAGACCATAGCCGGCATCGTGAAGCCCGACGCAGGGGAAGTCTACATAGACGGGGAAGCGGCCAAGGCGCTGCCCATAGAGGAGAGGGGCGTC
Organism: Candidatus Bathyarchaeota archaeon; assembly: GCA_043826455.1. Lineage (GTDB taxonomy): Archaea > Thermoproteota > Bathyarchaeia > TCS64 > TCS64 > RBG-16-57-9. The sequence goes on along the minus strand of JBDRQD010000039.1, from coordinate 23,560 downwards.
GGGTACGTCTTCCAGGAAATCGCCCTGTTCCCCCACATGAACTCCTACGACAACGTGTCATACGGCTTGATGGTGAAGGGGGCTACTCCCAGGGAGAGGGAGAGCCCCGTGGAAGAGATGCTCTACATGATGGGCCTGGACGGCTTCGCGACGCTGTACCCCCGGGAGCTGAGCGGCGGGGCCAGGCAGAAGACAGCCATATCGAGGGCCCTGGTCTCAGGGTCAACTCTCCTCCTGCTGGACGAGCCCTTGGGCGCCCTGGACCTCAAGGTCCGTACGTCCCTGAGGTACGAGCTCAGGAAGCTGGTCAAGGACCTGGGCCTCACCGCCATCCACGTCACACACGACCAGGAGGAGGCGCTTTCCATATCCGACAGGATAGTCGTGATGAAGGCCGGCAGGATCGTCGAGGTGGGTCCGCCCCAGGAGATGTACCTCAACCCTCGTGAGCTGTTTACTGCCAAGTTCCTGGGGGAAGCCAACTTCTTCACGGGTACTGTGAAGAAGTATACTGACCACGTCGCCGAGGTGGCCGTTAACGGCTCCACCATCATGGCCGCGGTCAGGGAGGAGACGCCTCTGAAGGAGGGCGAACGATGCGTGCTGGCGATCCGCCCCGAGTTCGTCGAGCTCGTCAATGACCCTGCAGGCGGAAACACCTGGGAGTGCACCGTCACGTCCGCCTCCTTCGTCGGGGACCACTTCAGGTACGAGCTGAGGGCCTCCAACGGCGAGGTGTTCCTATCCAAGGCCGCGGTTAGAGGCGACGCTGCGGGCTTCGCCGCGGGGGACAAGGTTTACGCCGCTTTACCCGAGGAGAGGCTTCTCACGTTCAGGTACCCCGAGGAGGGATTGGAAAAGGCATTAAGCCTAGAATGAGGTGATGATACAGGTATGACGCACCTTGAGAGCTGGCTGAAGACTAGGAGGAAAATCCTGGTAATCACCATGATCCGGGACCACTCGAAGTCGATGGTGACGACCACAGAGATTCTGGAGCGCTGCGTGAACCACGCCCTAGAGGGAAAGCACGATGAGCTCAACAAGAGCTTCGACGGCCTCCAGCAGAAGGAGAAGGCCGCGGACCTCCTCAAGAAGAAGATCGTGGCCGAGCTCACCAAGGGCGAGCTGCCGTCCTCCGACAGGGAGGACCTCATGAGGCTCGCGAGGGAGATCAACCACGTCATAGACTGGGTCAACGAGACAGGGCGCATACTGGTGGAGTTCAACCTCGACGAGGCTCCAGAGGAGCTGAAGAAGATGATCCCTGACGTCATGAGGGTGGTCAAGAGCTGCGTCCTGGGCCTCGACATCTGCATCGATAAGCTCATCGACAGGAAGTTCCAGGACGCCCTGAAGGCCGCCGACGAGGTAGAGAGGCTGGAGGAGGAGATGGACCGCCTGCACAGGCAGGCGAGGAGGGAGATAGCTGGCTTCAAAACGGGGCAAGTCGAGATCGGTGAAGCCATACTCATTTCCCAGCTCGTGGAGTCCTTCGAGAACATCACTGATAGGTGTGAGGACACGTGCGACCTCGTCAGGGCGATAGCCGTGGCCGCCCCCATAATCACTTAAGTCCGAGGACACCTCAGACCTAGCCCATATATTTCTGGTCTCGTCTTTTTTGTTTGGAGACGGCGAGCTAACGCGTGAACTCGTTCAGCCGCGCCTGGGCAAAGGACCCGGCCACGTTCCTGGCGTAGGCCACCGCGTAGAGTAAATCCTTCAGACCCACGGGGACCGTGCACGTGTAATGCAGGTTCACAGGGGCCGCCACTGCCCTGTAGCCACCAAGGCCAGGGATATCCGTCCAGCAGACACCCCCAATGATACTACCCCCATACAGCAACGTGAGGCTGCAGTACTCCATCAGCGGAGGATCCGACTCCACGTGAGCCTCCAGCTCCACCAGGAGGTAGCCGCTCACCTCCCTCGCCGTGAAGCGGGTGACCTGGACGTCCACGTATTGGCCCGGGACTGTGACAGTGATGGGGTCACCCGTGAAAACGGTGCTGAACCACGCGTTCCTGGCGTAGCTCCGGAGATAGACCGTGTGAACGCCCGGCTCAAGGGGGACGTCCATCGCGTAAGCCATTGTCTGGGGAGCAGTGAGTGCCGGGTGGCCCCACGTCACCTCGGGCAGGCTGCTCCAGCACTCACCGTGAACGACCTCACCGTCCACCACGACGTCCAGGCTGCAGTACTCCACGTCGGCCGGGTCGCTCAGGACGTCTACGCTGGCCTCCACGTGGAGCGTCCCGTACCCTGCCTCGACCTCTAATCCTCGGAGGCTCAGCCACACTCCTTCCCCATCGGGCTGCGGCGGATACAATGGGGGCGCTAGGGGCTCTTTAGCCTCACCTGGGGGAGACGTGAAGCTTATGGTTTCCTCATGCCGCCCCCCTGTGAAGCCGTAGTAGGTTACCAGGACACTGTAAGACGCCTCCGCCTCTGGAAGCGTCAGGCTGTACTCCGTGATCTCACCAGAACCTATACGGGGTATGGTCGTTGCTTCAACCAGGTCACCCGCTCGTGACATCTCACAGGTTAACGCGTAGGCTATCCCCGATCCAAGGTTGCTCAGCCTCACCAGCACGTTTTCGCTGCACGACTCAGCCTCTACACGGATTTCCGGCTGTTGTGCCTCTTCATATACTTGACTCTTGAACAGTAGAGCGTTGGCGCGGGTCGTCTGTAAGGCTAGGAACCCCTCCTCGACGCTGGGCTCCACCTCCGTCCCCTCGTGCCACTCGTTCCAGCTGGTGACCACGACCCAGTCCACATCCGAGCCAGCGACGCGGCCCCAGTAGCCTTCGTAGGTCTCTGAGCCGTCTCTGGGCAGAACCGCACCCGGGCTTCTGGTTTCTGTGTCGTCGTACCCGGGAAGCACGGTGCCCACGGCGAGCTTTCTGCTGAGCGTTAGAACCCCATCCGACTTGACGCGGGCCTTGACCGCTTCAATGTCAGACTCCTCAAGCACCCACCTGTTACCAGCTATGACCTCGGTGACGGCTCCGTGCTCCGATGCATCCAACTCGTTGTACACGTGCATACCGTCCAAGGCACCTAGAAGCCCCGGGTCCCTCATATCCCCCACGAGCAGGACCTCACCCACCCTAGCCTCAACCTCGTCCTTCACACGCCTCCACAGAGACACGTCCCTGTCCCCGGCCTGGGCCCCAAAAACAAACACCACGGGAGCGTCACCCACCTTGAGATATCCAGTCTCCCCCGAGTACCTGCCAACTATGTAGCACAGCTCCTCGACCATGATCTCCGCTGATAGAGGGCCGACGCCGTCCCGGATGGACTCGTAGTAGACCCCCACCTTGAAGCCCAGCCCCTCAGCCGTTTCAAGCATCAGCCCGAGAGCCTGGTCCTCGCGGGACCCGGGGCCCCACCACGAGCACAGAAAACCGTCTAATCCGGCGTCCTTGGCCACAGCAATGTGGGCTTCTATTAGGGCTAGGTCCAAGCTGTCGTAGGCGCCCAGAACTGGAAAATGAGCAGAGTTCCCCGAGTTGTCCGAGGTTACGTCGCTCCAGTGGCTCCACGAGGACGAGGGCCCCGAAGGGCTACCGTACCAAGGGTAGTAGACGGCGTGAACCATCTTGGGCGGCTCCTCTCCCAGCCTCTCCACGCCTAGCCGGGAGTACCGCAGCGCCTCAGCGGACACGGTGTAGACACCCCTATTCAGAGCCGGGTCGCCCGGCACGCTTCCATGGTTGATCCTCTTCAGCTGCAGGTACCTACCCATGGCCCAGCCGTAGACCCTTATCCGGGTCTCGCCGATGAACCCCTTCTCCACGGCAACCTCCACGGCCTCTCCTCCGCTCAGTACGAGGGCCTCCAAAGTGACCTGGACCACTGATGAATCGTAGGGCGCTTTAGATATGGACAGGTGCAGAGCTTCATCGGCCCAGGCAGCGACACTCTCCTCTAGTCCTCGGTCCACCGTCAGGTCCCAGAGGAGCAAGCTGCTGAGCCCAAGCTTCACGGTGCTCCAGTCGGAGTCCGTGGACACCGTGATCTTGAGGATGTGGGCGGATTCGGACGCCCCCGAAACGTTGGGGGGCGTCACCGTGAATGCAAGCAGTATGGTGACGAGCAGAATATATTCTCGGCTCCGCATACACCTTGAGTAGTCATCCAAAATTTAGATATTATAAACCGGGGATAAATACCCGGAAAACTGTTTAACTTATTTTCCATCCAAATAACTGCAGACAACCAAAATCAATGAAAAAATTTGCACTCAGCAACAGAATCCAGATCACCAGCCCAGACCTAAACCGGGGAAAATAAACGGGTAAACTACGGCACACGACAACCCACCGAAATGACTCTGATTTGTCACTTTTCGATGGATAGACAACGACCGAGACACAGGCCCTAAGCATAGTAGTTAATATTAGATAAAAATAGTGGCTACTTGGCCCTGTACACAGTCTTGCCGCCCAGGAACGTCCTCAGCACCCTGGTATCCTTGATGCCGTCCACCGGGCACGTCAGGATGTCTCTGTCCAGTATGACCATGTCCGCCAACTTACCCGGCTCCAGGCTGCCCTTGATGTCTTCCTCGAAGCTGAGGAAGGCGCCGTTGACGGTGTACATCCTTATGGCCTCCTCCCGTGTGACGCACTGCTCAGTGCCCATCTGGACATCATTTATCTCGGTGCGACGGGCGATGGCTGCCCAGAGGCTGGGGAACGGCGGGTACGGCGTCACGGGGCTGTCGGTGCCTCCGCCCACCATGATGCCGTGGTCTATCCAGGCCCTGTGGGGCTTCAGCCACTCGCTCCGCTCATTGCCCACGTTCTCGTAGTAGCTCTCCCCCAGGTAATAGAGGAAGCTGGGCTGGCTGGCAACCAGAACCCCCAACTCCTGGCAGTCCTTAAAGTTCTCGTCGCTTGGCTGGTACGCGTGGATGAGGTAGAAGCGGCGCCCCTTGATGGGCTTCACCTTATCCGTCTTCCGATAAGCCTCAAGCACTATGTCCGTGGCCTTGCCGCCGGCGCAGTGGATGCCCGTTAGCATACCTCGCCTGTTGGCGGCGTCCACCAGCCTCTGAAGGTCCTCCACGGGCACCGTCAGCAACCCGCAGTTGTCGGGATCGTTCTCATAGGGCTCCCGTATGAGGGCCGTCCTGCCCCCTATGCCTCCGTCTATGAGGATCTTCAGTCCCTGGAACCTTAGGAGCGCGTCCCCGAAGCCCGTGACCATGGGGAAGTTCTCAACCCGCTTTACGCTCTCCTCTATGGGCTCGCCGTCCTGGATAGATCGCAGCATCATGTTGACTCTGCAGGTGAGCTCGCCCCGCTCCTTCAGCAACTGGTAGGCCACCATCTCGTCCTCGGTGTTGCCGGCGTCTATGACGCTGGTGATACCCACCTCGTTGAAGGCGGTGCACGCAGTCCTGATGGCCTCCATGGTCTCCGGGATGCCGACGGGCGGGATATGCTTCCTGACGAAGGTCATGGCTGGGCCCTCCTCCAGCATCCCAGTGGGCTCACCCATCTCGTTCCGCACAATCTTGCCGCCCACAGGGTCAGGGGTGTCCTTGGTTACTCCAGCTATCTCCAGAGCCAGACTGTTAGCCACCAGCAGGTGGCCGCAGGTCCGTGTGAGGACGACGGGGTTGTCCGGGGACACCTGGTCTAGGTCCCAGCGGCTGGGGTTCCTGTGCTCCTTCAGCTTGGCTTGGTCCCAGCCGCGGCCCTGTATCCACTCGCCGGGCTTGGCCTGCTTCGCCTTCTCGGCCACGGTCTTCTTCATGTCCTCGATGCTCATCATGGGGGGCGTGCGGCAGTTGATCATCTGGAGGGCCGTGCCTGTGCCCACCACGTGGAGGTGGCTGTCGTAGAGTCCGGGCATCACCGTCCTGCCCTTCAGTTCGATGACCTCAGTGCCTTTGCCCACCAGCTTCTTGATGTCCTCGGTGGTGCCCACCGTCTGGACCCTGCCGTCCTTGACGGCCACGGCTTGGGCCACGGAGAAACCCGCATCCACAGTGATTATCTTGCCGTTAACAAGCACAAGGTCTGCTTCACATGCCTTAAGGGGGCTCATACCTACGATACAGGGCGCCGGCTCATATAATACTAGCCCAGTATGAGGGTGATCTCGTAGACCAGGAGCTCAGGCACCATGCTCCTACCTTCCCGGTTCAAGGCTACGAAGCCCAACTCCTCAAGCGCCTTCAGGTCACCGTACACGTTCTTCACGTCCCTGCCCATGAGCTCGGCCAGCTCGTTGATGGAGCCCGTCCTCCCCTCGGTGAGCTGGTTCAGGATCTCCAGCCGCTTGGGCGTCAGCTTCCTAAAGTCGCTCTCGGACAGTTCCAGCTCCTCCTCGGCCAGGTACTCAAAGTCCTCGCCCTCCTGGTACGCCCGTATGGCGTGCTCCATGCTGGTCCAGTCCACGTACTCCTGGAACAGGCCGGGGGGCATCCTGCCCTTGATGAACTCGTCGTGGAGGAGGCTGAGGCTGCCGTGCTTCTCCCGGTACGCCTTTATCCTGGCCTGGACCTCCCCCAGGTGCAGGGTTCTGAGAGCATTCCACCGCATATACGCTCATTGGCATCTAAGCCAATAAACGCTTATTAGGTTTACCCGCCGGGAAGATGGGTGATAACACATGCAATTCCCCATAGACAAGATAAGCGACTACGTGTGGGAGATACCCCAAGCCTACAGCAGGCACATGAACGTCCCAGCCCGGATATACGCGGACAAGAGCCTACTGGAGGCCATGAAGGGGGACGACACACTGGCGCAGAGCGTCAACGTCGCCCAGCTCCCGGGCATTCTCAAGTACAGTGTGACCCTGCCGGACGGCCACCAGGGCTACGGGTTCCCCATAGGAGGCGTGGGCGCCTTCGACATGGAAGAAGGGGTAATCAGCCCCGGGGGGGTGGGATACGACATCAACTGCGGGGTCCGCCTCATGCGCACAAACCTCTCCTTCAAGGAGGTGGACGCCAAGAAGCAGGAGATCATAGACCGCATATTCCAGTTGGTGCCATGCGGTGTAGGAGTCGGCAGCAAGCTCAAGCTCAGTGAGAGGGAGCTGGACAAGGCTGTGAGTGAGGGCATCAAGTGGGCGGTGGATAAGGGCTATGGTTGGGAAAGGGACGCCAGCCACAGCGAGGAGGCCGGATGCATGAAGGAGGCAAACCCGGACAAGGTGAGCGACCGAGCCAAGAAGAGGGGCGCCACCCAGCTGGGGACTCTTGGCGCCGGCAACCACTTCCTTGAGATAGCCCGCGTCAAGGAGGTTTTTGACGACAAAGCCGCCAAGGTCTACGGAGTCAACGAGCCTGACCAGGTTGTGGTGTGGGTCCACACGGGCAGCAGAGGCTACGGCCACCAGATAGCCACCGACTACATAAGGGTCATGGACAGGGCGGCCACTAAGTACAACCTCAGGGTTCCCAGCCGGGAGCTGGTGTGCGCCCCCCTCAAGAGCCGGGAGGCCCAGGACTACTATGAGGCCATGAGCTGCGCCATCAACTGGGCCTTTATCAACCGCCACATCATCATGCACCTGGTACGGCAGGCCTTCGAGGACGTCCTCAAGAGGAGCGCCGAGGACATGGGCATGGAGATGGTGTATGGGATGACCCACAACACTGCCAAGAAGGAGGAGCACACCGTGGACGGCAGACGGGTCCAGTGCGTGGTCCACAGGAAGGGCGCCGCTCGGGCCTTCGGGCCAGGTCGCAGCGACCTGCCCCCGGACTACAAGACTACGGGGCAGCCTGTGCTCCTGGTGGGCACCATGGGGACGGCCAGCTACCTCCTCAGGGGCACCGAAGAGGGAGAGGGTCTGAGCTTCGCCAGCACCGCCCACGGGGCCGGCAGGGTCATGTCCAGGGCGGGTGCTAAGCGCAAGTTCACGGCCAACGACATCATCAACGACCTGCGCAGGAAGGGCATCGTGGTGAGGGCCGCCAGCAGCAGGGTGTTGGAAGAGGAGAGCCCCGACAGCTACAAGGACGTTCACAGGGTGGCCGATGTGAGCCACAAGGTGGGCCTCGCCAAGAAGGTTATGATGAGCGTACCCATGGCCGTAGCCAAGGGATAGCTACCAAAAAAAGGTTAAATACCCCCCTCTTACCCCTTTTCTGGACACCGTTGACTGAGAGACTCAAACCCCACCTCTGGTTCACCCTCTACACGTTGATGAGGCTGGGGGCCACCAAGACGCCGGTGCGCATCAGCACAACAGAGTTGAGCCACATCATGGGGGGCAGCCAGCAGTCAGCGTCCAGGCACCTCCAGATGCTGGAGAAGAAAGATTTCATTGAGCGGAGCATAGAGCCCGGGGGCAGCCGCATACGGATCACCGGCAAGGGGCTGGGTGAGCTGGACCTGGCGCTCCAGGAGCTCAAGTGGCACCTGGAGGGAAAGGAGGCCAACGCCGTGGAGCTGGAGGGCACCGTGGTGAGCGGCCTCTTCGAGGGCGCCTACTACATAGGCAAGGAGGGGTACAGGAAGCAGATAGCTGAGAAGCTGGGCTTCGACCCCTTCCCGGGCACCCTGAACGTCCGCATCAGAGAGGAGGACTATGAGAAGAGGCGGCACCTGGAGCGGATGCCCAGCATCAGGCTGGAGGGCTTCAAGGACGGGGAGAGGAGCTTCGGGGCTTGCCGGTGCTACCCTCTGACGGTCAACGACGAGGTGGACGGGGCTCTGATAGTGGCCGAGCGCAGCATCCACGACTTCAACATCATGGAGGTCGTAGCCCCGCTGTACCTTAGGCGGCACCTGGGGCTGGCTGACGGCGACAGAGTCAGGCTCTCGTTCTTGCCCCTTCGACGATCCGTCTCTTGATCTTGCTGCTGCTGTTCAGGTCCTTCTCGCCGAATCGGCCCACCTGGACGATCTCGAAGCCCAGCTCCCGGGCCTTCTTTATCTTCTCCACCTGGTTTCTGATGGCGTCTTGGTCGTGGCCCACAGCTATTATGTCGGGTTTCACCTGCTGGATGACCCGGTCCAAGTCCAGGTCCTCGAAGCCCAGGAGGGCCTCGTCCACGACTTTAAGTGCTTCTACCGTGGCTCTGCGCTGGTCCTCGGGGATGACGGGGTCCTGGCCCTTCATGCGGCGCACTGTCTCGTCCCTGGCCACTATGACTGTGAGCTTGGCGCCTGAACCGCCCAGCTTCTTGGCCTCCTCCAGATACTTTATGTGGCCGTAGTGGAGTAGGTCGAATACCCCCGCCGCTAGAACCCGCTTCATCTTCACCACTGGAAGTCGGCTATGCCTAAAAGCTTTAAGGCGTCCAAGATGCCCTCGGCGTAGGCGACGCTGGTGAGAGCCACAGGCTTCTGGTCCGCGCGGTAGTACTCTGCGTCCTCCAGGTAGCGCCTCACGTGGTCTAGGAGGCCGGCGACCGCTTCTTCCGTCACCTCGGCTGGCAGCTCAGCCACCTTAAGGGCTTCCAGCACCCTCCGGCACCCCGTGGCGTACTTCTCCACGAGACGGTCCACCTCCCCCTGCACCCTTCTGCCCTCCAGTAGGCGGGGGGGGCAGCCCGCTACCACCTGCAAGGCCTCCTCCTCTAAGAAATGGAGTTGACCGGGAACGACCAGAGCGTATGGTGGGTCCCCACAGTCGGTGTCTCTGAGTTTCATGGCCGTGTCGGCCCGGACGAGTTGGGTGTTGGAGCCCAGCCTGGCTGCGGCCACCATGAGGGTGTCCATGGGGAACTCCCCGGTCGCCTCCAGCCGTGTGATGGCCTCGGGTACGGTGAGGTACCTGTCCGCGGGGATGTCCAGATCCAGGAGCAGGAGGGTGTGGAGGCCGTGCTCCACGTTCTCCTTGAGGGTCCTGAGGACGGTGTCCACGGGGCCCTTCTCGGGCAGGGGCACCGTGACGGTTCGGCCGAACTTGTATAGGCTTAGGCCTGTCTCTGCTATGGCGGTGAAGACGCTGCTTCCGTGGATCACCCTGACGGGGATGCTTCGCTTGGCTGCGTCCACTAGCAGGCTCATGTGGGTGGTGGCGGCGAGGGCGTCTCCGCCCACCAGGATGGCGACGTTGGAGTTCTCGGCGGCCTCCAGGAGTCTGGGTGCCTCTTCCTCCAGGCCTCCCCGGGCCAGGGGTGTGACGGGTCTGCCTAGGGTTTCCTGGAGTGCCTGTATCGTTGTGTCCAGTTTCATGGTGTATGTCTCGGCGTAGACGTGGTGGGCGTCTTTGGCGGCTTCTAGGGCGCGGAGGGAGAGGTCTAGGTGGCTGCTGAGGCCGACGCTGATGAGGGTGAGGGTCACGGTGGGTCTCTCATGGGTATTCTGTGGGTGTGGCCGCAGAGGTGGCAGGTGGTGGCTATGTGGGGTTCCCGGCGCTGCCTGAGCCTGGTGTGGCTGTTGAGGCCCTGGATGAGGACGGTGCCGCAGCCTCTGCATATGCCTCGTCTGATGTGTGTGGGTAGCTTGGTGCGGGTGCGCTGGGCTATGCGTCTGAGGAGCTGGGTGTATCTGCGGCTGAGGTTCGGGTTGACGGTGTATGTTTCCTTTGCCTTGTGGTAGAGGGTCTCTATGCGTTGTTCTGCGATGCGTCTGGTGTTGGGGCGGGGCATGTTTTCAGTTTGTGGGGGGTACTGGAAGGTTTATAAGACTATAGGGTTGTGATCTGAGAGGAAGCGGGGTAGGGCAGCCAGGTTAGCCCGTGGGGCTCATAACCCCAAGGTCGGTAGTTCAAATCTACCCCCCGCTACCAATTGTTTGTGCGTGCATGTGGGGGGGAGGGGGGGTCCCACCGCCGCCACCACGATTCACATTGTTCTGGCTTGTTTTGTTGATCGGGGGCTTTTTCGGGGTTCGTTGGCGGTGGTGGTGGTCGGCGGTGTCCGCCGTACTCGTTGTTTGTCTTGTTATCATGGGGGGTGGTTTTTCGGGGCTGCGCTGTTGAGGCGGCTGTTAGGCAGGGGGTGGGGATGGGGGTGAGAGGTTTATGATCTGTCACCGAGTCTCGGTGATCTGCTTGGCCCAGGCCCAGGCCCGTTCGAGTTCGCCGTCCCTCAGCGGGCCTTCTGTTCCTTCGACGATGAAGCCTTCGGGGGGAGCTGCCTGCTCCCCTCCCTTCCTCACAAGTTTGTCTGATATGGGCTTGGACGCGTAGCCGAATAGCTTTACTATTATGCCCAGCAAGGGTGAGTTTAGCTCGGCCTCGGACATCCTGGTGTCGAAGGCGGCTACGCTGATGCCCTTGAGGGTGTCCCGGGGGATCCTGTCCAGGAACTGGCTGATGGGCTTCGTGGGCCTGAACGCCCTCGTGGGTGAGCCCACCACCAGGAGGCCCAGGCCGTCAAGTTGCCCGTGGTTCGCGTCGGCCACGCGGATCGCGGTGCTCTCCGCCCCCAGGGAGTCGCTGATGGCGCGGGCCACCTGCTCTGTGTTGCCGAAGAAGGTGTCGTATATCACTAGAGCCTTCATCGTTGTAAGCCTCGACTTCTTGCATTATAATGTTGTCGCGGCGCTGAGAGGCATCATGAAAAGAGGTTCAGTGGGCCATCCTCTCTAGGATCGATATATTAAAAAAAGTAAGGTAGCCCGTGAGGCTCATGACCCAAAGGTCGGTAGTTCAAATCTTCCCCTCGATACGATAAAAAAATGTGAGGTGAAATACAGCCCCGAGCCGCTATACCTTGATCTGGCCCCGATCCATCACCGTGAACCCTGACCCGTCGCTCCTGTACGCTGTGACCGTAGGGTTCTCGATGAGGAGGTCCAGGTGGGTCTTGGAGGGCCTGTAGCTTCCGCCGAAGGCCACGTGTATTGTGCCGACGACCTTCTCGGCCTCTATGAAGGCGTCAACTATCCTAGCCTTGGAATTGATGCCTATGGCGAACTCCCCCAGGTACCTGGCCCCCGGGTCCCTGTCCAGCTCCACCAGAATCCTGTCACGGACATGCCTGCTCTTGCACTTGACCTCTCCGGCGAGGCCGTCTTTGGAGTGTATCTCTGCGGGTGTCTCGGTGTACAGCTTGCCTGTGCCCCCGGATGTGGATACCAGTTTGCCCTGGAAGCTGTCGCCTATGGGGGGCATGACGTTGATCTCCCCCGTGGGTATGTTGGTGCCCTGCTCCACCTGGAACTCCTTGCCACCCAGGTCCAGGGTGAAGTCTGAGCCCCGTGGGCACGTGACGTGCACCTTGTGGGTGCCCTTCAAAGCGTCCTTCAGCCTGTTGCCGAAGGCGAACATCTCCTCGTACCCCTCCTCGGTGAGGGCGGCGGCCCCCTCGGTGAACATGTCCATGGTGATGCCTGGGCAGTGGATGATCCTGTCAGTCTTGCGCCTCTCGATCCTCATGAACTGGATGCGGTACGTGGTCTCCTCGTCCCTGCTCCTGAACACGTTGACCATGAGGTCGGGCTTGCTGGAGGTTAGAACCTCCTTGGTGCGCTCGTCCAGCTTCTTCCGGGCCTCCTCCCCGGCTTCCAGGATGACGAGCCGGGTCCAGAGGCCGAGACCGATGCCAGCGTCGGCGAACATCTCGCCGAGCTCACGCTTCTCCGGGTCGCAGAAAACGATCATACTCTCGCCCACCGTCGCACCCTTGGTGACGATGAGGGCGGTTCTGGCAGCGTCGACTGCGTTCATGGGCTCACCCAATTTTTTATCGGCGGTCATACAGTGTTTTGGGGTCCATGAATTATTAAAACCTAGGATGGACGCGGTCGCAAGCTGGCAAGTCAACCTAGGGGCTGGACCTTAATCATGTACTTTTATGTAGCCGGCGCACAGTGTAGACCTAGCAGGTGCTTGAATTGGACGGAGAGAAGAGAACCCTCATAGCCTACATGACTTCCGGCGGAGTCACCAAGGAGTACGCAGAGATCGTAGCGGAGACCCTGCGGGAGAAGTACGGCCACAATGTGGAACTAGTGGACATCAGGCAGGGAAAGAAGCCTGACCCCCAGATGTATGATTTCTTCGTGGTGGGGTCCGGGGTCCGGGCGCAACGTGTCTACCGCAGAGGCCTAGAGTATCTGAGGAACGACTTCGGGGGCAAGCCGGTGGCCGTCTTCCTATCCTCCAACGAGGCGGGGACCGAGGAAAGCTACCCTGACGCGGTGAGGAAGTACATGAACCCCATCAAGGAGAAGCACGACGACCTGAACCTGGTGGCGGTGGAGGGCTTCGGCGGCAGGATAAGGGTCCTGGGCAAGACCGCCGTCGACACCACGGACCCGGAGAAGGTGAGGCGGTGGGCGGAGGAGCTGGGGCAGCGACTCTAGGAGCCATAGCTCATCATTAGCCTCTCATTATCCTCTCATTATCCTAAAGCTCAAAATGCTTACCGCTCGCACCAATCGGTTTGGCGAACAGAGATAAATGGAAGCAATGAACTGTGTATAATCCATAATCTTATCCTCACATCACCAATATACATACCGTGACCCAGAATGGCTGTAGGCAACAATGAGAAGAAACCCGAGGAGATGATCCTCATAGAGGACCTCAAGGACATGGACAACCTGCTACAGGTCTGCAAACGAGACATAGAGACCATGAAGAACAAGACCAAGATAATACGGTCCCTCCTGGTGATGGCCCGAGAGAACATCACCCAGGCCATAGAGCTCATAGACAAGATGGTCGAAGGCGTCTAGCGGCGGACCCACCCTACACCATTTTCATACCCTTAAACGGGGATTATCAGTGTCTCTGCCACCGAAACCGATAACAGGGCAGACACATAATCTGGGGTAACCTTGCTGATCCTCTGCTTTGATCTGGATGGCACCCTCTGCAACTCGGCCACAGCTGAGGAGGCCGCCTGCCGAGAGGTCGTCAATCGCATAATTTCTTGGGGCTTCGAGCCCTCCAGGGCGGCCCAGGCCTTCGACACGCAGTATCAGGCCTACGAGGAGAGGTATGTGGACCTGGTGATTAGTAGAGGCCTCGGAGAGAAGGAGATAAGGCTCATGCAGATAACGGACACCCTCAAGGTGCTCGGTGTAGAGGATCGTGGCCTGGCCGCGGAGCTGAGCGCGGCCCACTGGTCGACCATGAGCCGCCTCTTCGCCTACTACCCTGAGGCGCCCCAAGCCTTGGAGAGTCTAAGAGAAAAATACAGGATCAGCCTCCTGAGCAACGGCCCCAGCGACCTCCAGCGGCAGAAGATACGCGCCCTTGGTCTGGATGGCTGCTTCGAACACGTGGTAATATCGGGTGAAGTGGGCTACTCCAAGCCCAGTAGAGAGATATTTGAGGAGCTGCTCATCCGGGTTAAGGCCAAGGCTCGCCAGGTCACGTACATCGGAGACAACTACATGAAGGACATAGTGGGAGCTCTGGGCGCCGGCCTCAGAGCCGTTTGGGTGAACAGGGATGAAAGGGAAAGGCCCAGCCACCCGCTCAAACCAGAACGCACCATCAAAGACCTGTCGGAGCTGGCCCGCGTCTTAGAGTAGCCTGTCCTGATCCATTGGTTTTTATTGCGTTCCGCGTTGAGTATCGGCATGAAGCCAGGCGAAGAGTCCCTGGCCTTCGGCGGCCAGGCACTCATAGAGGGAGTGATGATGCGCAGCGGGTCACACATGGTGATGTGCGTCAGGCAGCCCGACAGCAGCATCAACACCAGCACCCTGACAGTCAAGTCCAGGACCAGGCACCCCATACTGGGCCTACCCTTCATCCGGGGGATCGTCACCCTCTTCGAGACCATGTACTTCGGCGTCAAGAGCATGATGCACAGCGCCAACCTGGCCCTGGAGGAGGAGGACGATTCCTTCACAGTCACCGACTACCTGATACTGGTGGTGATGCTGGTGGCCCTCAACGGAGCCTTCATAGCCATACCATACGTCCTCACAGGCCTCCTGGGCATCACAGGCATCCTGTTCAACGTCGTCGAGTCCGCCCTAAGGCTCACCATGTTCATCCTGTACCTCTTCCTCATCTCCAGGTGGGGGGAGGTGGCCAGGGTCCTCCAGTACCACGGGGCCGAGCACAAGGCCATCAACGCCCACGAGGCCGGGGCCCCACTGGACACCGAGACCGTGGCCGGGTACCCGAGGCTTAATCCCAGGTGCGGAACCAGCTTCCTCTTCCTGACGGTGGTCACCAGTATAGCCCTCTTCGCCTTGATCCCCCAGAGCACCTACTGGATGCGCCTAGCCTACAGGCTCATGCTGATACCCGTGATAGCGTCGGTTAGCTACGAGCTGCTGAAGCTGAGCGATAAGCACAGGAACTCAGCTGTAGTGAAGGCGTTGATGGCCCCCGGCCTCCTGTTCCAGCGCCTCACAACCAAGGAGCCCGACCCGGACATGATAGAGGTGGCCGTGAAGGCGCTGGAGGAAGTGAAGAGCCTGACCGGTGCCGGCAGCTAGGGCGCCGGGCTACCATCTGTTCCTGTTCAGGAAGCCCCGGACGGCGGCCTCGAACTCGTCGGGCTTGTCCTGGGGCACCATGTGGGTGGCCCCCTCCACCGTCAGGGACTCGAAAACGGGTATACTCTTCTTCATCCTGGCGTGCTTTTCCGGGGTCACAAGGGTGCTCTCCGATCCCAGCACCAGCAGCGTCGGCGCCCTCATCCTCTCCACGTAGGGCCACAGGTCCGTGGACATGTCCCTCATGAACTCGTTACCCGTGGGCTTAGGCACCAGGGACCCGTCCTGCCTCTCCACGAACCCGTGCCTGAGCCTGTTCATCAAGTAGTGCTCCTTGAACCGGGTGTACCTCTGCCTCAGGTAGGCCTCGGCCTCCGCCCGGTCCTTGAAGGACGCTGGGGTCTGCATGGTATAGGGTCTCGGCGTCGGGTCCGGCGGAGCTATGTCTACCAGAACCACACCCTTGACGTCCGCGGGGTGCTCCGATGACAGGATCATGCTGAGCCTGCCCCCGACGCTGTGGCCCACCAGGACGCAGGGGGTGTACCCCAGCTTCCGCATGCAGGTGAACAGGAGCTCGGCGTGGTCCGGCAGCGACACCGGCTCCGTGGGGACCGTGGAGTCTCCGTGGCCCAGGATGGTGAGGGCCAGCACCCTGTGGGTGGCCGCCAAGGACCCGGCCAGCAGGTCCATGCTGTAGGCGTCCACCCCCATGCTGTGGAGCAGCACCACGCTGTTTCCCTTCTCGCCCCAGCGGAGGTGGTGGAACCTGTACTTGCCTACTTCCATATAGCCTTCAACGGGTCCAGACAAGTCGATCACAGCAATTCTCCGCGTCCCAGCATACAAGTTTATGGTATCACCGGGCTAGGGCGTAACCGTATTAACCCGCTATCAACAACAACAGTACCATGAAGGAAGGTAAACCTCTGCTGCGGCTCCTGGGCCACGAGTACAAGGCTGGCGGATACAACAAGGCGGTGCTCGCCGTGGGCTCCACCGAGTACCACGGTGACCACCTGCCCTACGGTACTGACACCCTGGTGGCTGAGCACCTCGCAAGGGAGGTGGTCAAGAGGACCGAGGGTCTCCTCATGCTGCCCACCATCCCCCTCGGCATGAGCGCCCACTACAGCAGCTTCCCCCTGGCCATAAGCCTGAGCACGGAGACGCTTATGCACGTACTGAGGGACGTGTTCGACAGCCTCCGGAAGCACGGCCTCAACAGGCTCCTCATAGTCAACGGCCACGACGGCAACATCCCGGCCATAGACGCCGCCACCCGCGAGTACAGGACAGCCCACCCCGAGTTCAAGGTGGCCGTCCTGGAGGCCTGGTGGGTGGCCGCGGGCCAGCTGGTCCCCAAGGGCACCTTTGAGGTTTGGGGTGGCCTGGGCCACGGCGGCGAGGGCGAGACCAGCATGATGCTCAGGGTGGACCCCGGCCTCGTGGACATGACCCGAGCCAGGGGGGTTGTCCCCGACCTGCCCAGCCACGTGGAGGTGAAGTGGACCTTCGACGAACTCACCCCCTACGGAGCCACGGGTGACCCCAGTAAGGCTACCCCTGAGAAGGGGAGGCTCATGAACGACGCGCTGGTCGGCCTGCTGGTGGATTTCATAGAGAAGATGGATGAGAGAGACTGGGAGACGTGACTCCGCTACCTGTAGCTGGGCATGACTTCCTCGGCGAACCTCCTCATGGCATCAGCTGATCCCCAGGGGAACGCCACCGCACAGTAGGTGGACCCGGCCTTCTCCTGGGCCTCCGCCAGCCGAGCGTACTCTCCTGAGCTGTACGGCCCCGCTGCCCCCATGAGGCCGCCCATGAAGGCCACTTTGTTTATCCTGCCGTCCTCCTCCGCAGCCTCCAGCACCGTGTCCTTGATCTCCGTCTGCTTGGCTGCGGCCCAAGGCGGGATGAAGCATATGTCCCCGTACCTGCCCGTCAGCTGTAGCATCCGTCTGCCCTGGCTCCCGAAGAGCAGCCTGGGGTAAGGCTTCTGAAGCGGCTTGGGGTCCAGCACGGCGCCCTTCACCTCATAGTACTCGCCTTTGAAGGACACCTCGGGCTCGGTCCAGAGACGCCGCATGACCTCCAAGGCCTCCACCGTTGCATCCACCCTGGGCCCCGTCTCCAGCCACCTACTGTAGCCATCGAACTCCACCCTGCTCCACCCTGCGCCCACCCCCAGGACGACCCTACCGCCTGACAGGATGTCCAGGGTGGCGAGCCTCTTGGCCAGCACCCCCGGGTGCCTGAAGGGCAGCGGAGTCACAAGGGTGCCGAGGCTGATCCGGTCCGTCTTGCCGGCCAGGTACGTCAGGGTCGTCCACGTCTCCATGGTGCTGTAGGGGTCCTTCATGGTGTGACCGATCTCTGAGCCCCACATGTAGTGGTCGGGCATGAGGGCGCCGTCGAAGCCTAGCTTATCGGCCTCTATCACTGACCTCTTTATCTCGTCCAGGTTCTCGTATAGGTTTCCGAGTCCCGTGAGGTAGAACTTCATGTTAGCTGTATGCGAACCGCGGCATTTAAAAGATCAAGCCGAGACCCCTGAATCCTTCGGATGAGTCTCCCTGATAACGAACAGGGCAAGGAACGCGCCCAAGACCATGAGGCCCGCGCTGAGGGTGAAGAGAGCCCCCACGCCGAGGAGGCTAGTAACCACCCCTGCCGCCGCCGGCCCCGCGAAGGTCCCCAGGTCCCGGGTGAGCCTGTAGAAACCGAAGGCCTTACCCCTGTTCTCCACGGTTGATATGTCCGCGACCACGGCGCTGGCCACAGGGTGGAAGAACCCGGCGCCGAGCCCCAGGGCCAGGCTCGCGGCCACCAGCACCGTCTGGGACGCGGAGAGGAAGAGAGCCACGAAGCTTGATGCGGCGACGACCATCCCCACCGCTATGGGGACTCTTCTACCCACGCGGTCGGACACGGGGCCCGCTATGAGAGAGCCTAGCGCCGTGGCCCCGGAGAGCCCCATGAACAGGACGGGCAGGAACCCGTCAGGTATCCGGACCGTGAGGGTTGTGTAGAGGGGTATCACCGTCATGTATAGGCTGTGGGTGTACATGAATAGGAAGGAGCTGTACATGGCCGTCACGTACTCCCGGCTCAGGATGCTCCTGAGGCCACTCAGCTCCAGGAGCCTTGCGCCCTGGCCCACCATCGCGGTCTCCCTAACCAGAAACACGCACGCCGCGAAGGAGACGAGGCTGAAAGCCGCCGCGACCCCGAACACGGGACGGACGCCGAGGCTGGCCGTCAGAGGCCCCGAGAGCCAGGTCCCGGCCAGGATGGAGAAGCTGTTGACCCCCTCGTAGAGGCCGAGGACCAGGGCCCTTCTGGCGGGGCCCGCGGCTTCCACCATGCCTGTCATGATGGCTAGGAAGAAGAAGGCCTGGCCTAGCCCGTACAAGACGAAGGCGGCCACCAGGTGGGGCGCGGCCTGGGCCAAGGTGACTATGAGGATGCTCAGGGAAACGCTGAGGGCCCCCAGGGTGGCCATCCTCTTCCTGCCGTACCTGTCCGACATGAAGCCGCTCACCGGTCCCATGCCCGCCTTGACCAGCCCGATGATGGAGACCAGGGCCCCCACCAGCAGGTATGAGGCCCCCACGAAGCTGGACGTGTAAAGGGACAGCAGCGGCTGAATGAGGCCGTAGCCCATGAACATGAATGAGAGGGCGGCCGCGTACCTCAGAACCTGGAAGATGAAAACCCTGTCATCCGCATCCATGCCTTGAGTCTCATCAAGTAGTCGTGAGCCGCGGAAAAGGGTTTCCCCCGGAGCCGCGGATTATATGGGGAGGCCGTGCTCCTCCTTGAAGACCTCCAGGATACTGGACACGTAGATGTCATCCACCCCCTCAATGGTCCTGATCCTGCCCAGGATGTTGCTGAGGTCATCCCGGCTCCTGGACCTGACCTTGATCATGAGGTCAAACTCGGCCGTGGTGCCGTACACCTCCACCACCTCAGGCACCTCGCACAGCTTCGCGGCCACCTCCCTGTACTGCCGGGCCCCCGTCTCGACGCCGATGATGGCTATATTGTTGTATCCGGCCTTGTCGTCGTCCACTATGATGGTGAACCTCTCTATGACGCCGCTGGCCATGAGGCGCTTCACCTTGTCGTGGAGGGTTGAGGTGGGTATCCCCGTCTTCTTGGAGAGCTCGGCGTAGCTCTCCCTGCCGTCCCTCTGTAGCTCCCTGAGGATCTTGAGATCATGCGAGTCCAGGTTCACTTGTGGTCCTCCCGGCTGTGGCTCCGTATAATATCCGGTTTCAAAGTATTTTAATGGATATCCTCCAGTTGCCTTTCCAGTATATTTTTGACCACTTGAACAACGTGGAGTAAAAGGTACTCCGGGACGAGTCGGGTCAGCTTCAATCTGGAGAGGCTGGGGGAGACCCCTCGGCCATAAGCTCCTCCTGGGTGGGCTCGGTGAAGTACTTGTGGAAGCCCCGGGGTAAGGCTCTGTAGTCCACATCGGCGCAGAGCCCCGACAAGTCCACGGAGTTGTAGGTGTCCCAGAACAAGACTACTTTATCCTGTTCACCGTTCTTCTTCAGCCAGTCTAGGCCGCCCCCCAGCGCCTTACCTGTGTATGTGGGGTCCATGGGTATGCCTTCAAGCTCGCCCATGTCCAGCACAGTGTTGAACCCGAGCTCCGTGAGGTGGGCGTAGCCTCCTCCGAGGTAGTCAGTCAGCATGGTGACATCGTTCTCTGTGCACCTGATCTCGGGGACGCCGGGATCATGTTTCCTCATGTAGCTGCAGATGCTCCTCACCATGTTGGCGTATCCTCTGGGGTTCACCATCCAGGGCAGGCCCACCCTCACCGCCAGAACCCTGGTCTTGAGTTTGAGAAGCCTGCACCCGAGCTCCAGGCCCGCCGTTGTACCCAGCGAGCCGGCGGCCGCGACAATGTAGTCCGGCTCAGGCACCAAGCCCTCCTCGACCTGCCTGTTCAACTCATACACGGCGTTCACGAAGCCGAGGTTCCCGACTGGGCTGCTGGCGCCACCGGGCACGTAGTAGGGTTTGTCGCCCCTCATGAGAGCCTTCAGGTACTCGGAGCACAGCAGAAATATCTCACCCACGAGGCTGCCTGTGTACTTGACCTCGACGCCGTAGTGGCAGTCTAGCAGCAGGTTCCTTCTCAGGTACTCCGCGTTGGGCTGGTGGAACATCAGGCCCATTACCCTGAACCCTTGTCCGCCGCCGTGGATGCCCGTGGCGAGCACCTGGTTGGAGCCTGTGGCGCCCACCGTGATGAGCAGTCTCCTGTTCTTGGACTTGGCGTCCGCCAGGACGTACTCAAGCTTCCGGACCTTGTTTCCGCCGTAGACTGTGTGGCAGCAGTCATCCCGCTTGATGTAAAGCTCTGTGAAGCCGTGAGCCCTTCCCATCTCCTCAAGCCTCTCGACCCTTGAAGGGAAGTTCCCGAGCTTAATCCAGGGCACCTTCTCCAAGCCCGGGTAATACTCGTTGATTACTGGCGCCAACTCGACCAGATAACGATCCTGTCCACACGGTTAGATAACACTAACGAGGGCCCGCCCTAGCCCATGATCTCCTCGGCCTTCCGTCTGCTCTCATCCAGCACCATCTCCAGGTGCTCGGACTTGACGTAGCTTAGAGCCTTGTCCAGGTACGGGACGGCGTCTGCGAACTTCTTCTTACCGAAGAGAGTAAGGCCCATCATCTGGTTGGCCAGAGGGTTCTCAGCCTCATCAGCCAGAGCCAGCTGGAAGTACAGCTCTGCCTCGTCCAGTTTCCCCTGGTTGTACTCGGCTTGCCCCCGGAGCACATGGGATAACGCCGTTGGGTTGATCCTCAGGGACTCGTCTATGGCCGTTATCGCGTCGTATATGCGCCCCAGCCTGAGCAGGTAGGTTCCCTTTAGCTGCCAGTTCAGAGCACTGCTGCCGTCCAGAGAAAGCGATCGCTCCACGGATTCTACGGCGCCTTTGTAGTCCTTCAGGCTGGCCAGCGCCTGTGAGTGGAGGCTCCATAACTCGACGTTCTCGGGGTCTTCCCCCAGGGCCTTCTTAAGAAGCTCCGCGGCCTCGGTGAACTTGGAGGCCTGGATGAGAACGACGGCCTCCCTGAGGGTCTTGCTAGAGCCTGCTTTCTCTGAGCCCATCTCAAATATAAGTGTCTCCAAGTGGTTAAGTTTTTTCGCCCACTTTCAGCTGCCTCTCAACCATAAATGTTCACAGGATTTAACTATGGGTAGCCTTGTTTCTGAGCCATGGCGTCTGAGTACTCGCCGTGCGGGATTGTCTGCGACGACTGTGACTGGTTCAAGGGCGACAAGGAGCCCCGGTGCCCGGGGTGCAGCAAGGTTGATGGAAAGCCGTTCTGGGGCAGCTGCCTGACCTACTCATGCGTCCAGGAACACGGCGTGGAGCACTGTGGAGGATGCGGGGAGTTTCCCTGCGAGGGGTTCATGGAGAGGTTCGACCCCAGGGAGGGCCCCGTGAACGCCGTGATCCGTGCAGGCTTGCTGGCCTACAGGAACAGGCATGGGAACGAGAAGGCCGTGGAGCTCACACGGAAGACCGTGAAAGAGCACTAGGTGTTCTTTGCCAGGAGCTGTGACTCCTTTCGCAGCAGCAGCAAGTACAAGGCCGCGGAGACCAGGGTCAGTGCTCCGCCTATGAAGACGGGCGAGTCGAGGCCGATCTGCTCCATCATGGCTCCGCCCAAGACAGGAGCCACGATACCGCCGCCGTTCAACGAGATCATCCTAATGCTGTTAGCCGTGGACTTCTCGTCCTCACTTATACTCCTCATGAACATACTGGTTAGCAGGGGGTCAGACATGAACCTGGTGCCGCTCCGTAGTATGTAGAGGACCGTGAGCACGGCGAAACTGGGGGAGAAGGGCATCATCATCAGGAACACAGCGGATAAGGCCAATCCCAGGGTTATACTCCTCAGCCCCCCAACCCGCTTGGCTACCGCCGAGGCGACGCCCTTACACAGCGCCATGGCTAGGTTAGCGGCGAAGAACAGGGTCCCCAGGGCGGCCGACTCGACGCCAAACTTTCTGTTGACGTAGAAGGGAAACAGGCTGAACAGCAGCCCCCCGCTACGCTGGCCAGGAGGCCGATCCCGCATATCTTCAGCACCACCCGCCTCGACTTGAGCGTGAAACTGAAGTCGGTGGAGAGCGTCTCCGGGACGCCCACCGCCGAATAATAGTAGAAGAGGTTCTGTAACACGAACAGCGTCGCCGCCGCCATCATGGTGAGCCTGTACGCCTCGACGAGCGTCACCCCCATCGAAGTGACCAGGTACGGGGGGATGAATCCCCCCAGGCTCCCGAAGCTGATGGCCATGAGGTTGATCAGCCCATAGAACCCGAAGGCCCTGTCCATGTCGTCCCCCTCGAAGAAGGACGAGTACAGGGGGGTCAACACGGTGCCTGTGGCGTTGGAGACGCCTATGAGGAGGAAGCTGAGAGCGAAGAGCTCCACCGAGTCGGCTAGGAAGAACACCACCATGGAAAGCGCAACGGAGGCTAATCCGATGAGGATCATCTTCCGTTTCCCGTACCTGTCGGCCATGATCCCCGCGGGTATGGTGAGGACCGTGGAGCTTAGGGCGTTCATCATGAAGATGGTTCCCAGGCTCTGCCCCCCATACCCTAGGCCGACCAGGTAAAGCTGTAGAATGGCGTTGTAGACCCCGTTGGATATCCCGTTCATGAGCCCGCCCACCAGGAAGTGCCTTGCGTTGATGTTGAGCTGGGTGGGCACAATGTCCTTCATTAGGCTCAGGCCGGACCTCTGCAGTGAACTAAAAAAACTGGGTGTGTCTCCTGGCTTCAACCTTGTTCCTCCTACTGGTAGGGGACGAACTTTTTGTAGAAGTCGAGCACACGCTTCAGGGCGTCATCGACTGAGACGTTTTTACCCTCCTCGGCGAGGATGACTTCCTTGATTGACTCCAGGTTCACCAAGTTTGACTCGCTTATGTTTTCAACCATCTTTCATCGAGTCAACCGCCGAGGCATAGAAAATAAAGCGGACTCAGGTTTCATGATCGCCTAAAATAATCACGCCCTGTGGTCACAATTTGTGAGTATGCCACGTGTTTTACCTTTAAAAACCCCCAGACATGTGTAAGCTCAAGTGAATGATTTGGGCGAAGTCTACGTGAACAGGAGAACCATGAAGCTCGACACGGTCAAGGGCGACCTGGTG
>JBDRQD010000038.1:0-58347 GCA_043826455.1 Candidatus Bathyarchaeota archaeon | reverse complement strand
CGAGACGCCCTACAGCACTGCGGCCGAGGTTAGAAGAGTGATCCATACAAGTTTAACCGACGTGGACATAGAGACTATCATTCAGTTCAGCGACGCCGATATCGATAAACGCCTTGGTCCTCAGGAAGGCTCAGACCCTCTAATAAAGAAGCTCAGCGTCATCATGACAGCTTACACCATCAGGCTGCGGCAGCCGGCTAGCTCTGCAATAGGCGAGTACAGTGAGAACAGCGGAAACCTCCTCGAGGTTCTACGAAGTGAGATCGACCGCATAACCCGTCTTTACTCAAAGAAAGTGATAGCGTCCAGCTCCTACTCTGTCATCAACGAAGAAGAGAGATACAAAGTTGATGGCTAAGAGGTTCGATGAGCGGCTTGAAACCATAAGGCTCATACTCGTGGAGCTTGAACACTCACCCATCAGATGGACCCTGCTTGCGAAGAAGGTGACAGGGTCATCCACTCCCTGGTTGATACAATCAGTCCTCAACTGGCTATTGTCAAACGGGTACGTTGAGCGTCCTAGCCGAGGCCTGTATCGGTTAACAGACCGGGGACAGCAGCTTCTAAAGGTCTTAAAACAGTCGTAAGTCCAAAATTCCTATATTGAACCCTGGAGGCTTGTGCATGCATTTAAGGTGTCTAAGCTCTCACCATTGAACATAAACTAGTACGAGAACTGTTAAGGCTTAATTCAAAACGAATTGTGCAATGTCATTCTGGGATGAATCCAGGTTAGATGATGTCTGAATTAATATGCTTGCACTGAAGCGCGTGCAGCTTTGGAGTTATATGAGCCTTAGTATGTTTGAGCCCTTAGCCTTCTCGTAAAACTTTCTGTCAGACGTGTAAACTTCGACCCCCATGAGTTCACCGAGGGCAAGGTAACATGAGTCGTACACTGTTGTATCGTAGAGGTATGCGTCTTTGGCGGATTGTTGCAGGAGCTCCCTTCCAGGGGTTATCAGGTCGATCTGGAGGTCGATGACACTGTATAGGGCCTGCGTCACTTTCTCGTCGTCGAAGTCTGGTCTGTATCGGAGGGCGTTGGCCAGCTCGTAGAGGAGTAGATTGGGGGCGGATAGGAATGTGGTTCCCTCTATGTGTTCTTCTCTCAGTTTTAGGGCGGCGGGGGTTCCCTCTTCCTCTGATAGCCATTTAATGGCTGTGGAGGCGTCGACTACCGCTTCCGTTCGTCCCGCCATCTCCTTATCTCCTCAGCCCCGGACCACGCAACCTTGCCTTGGCTTCTTAGTGTATCCATGTCTTCTGCCGCTTTCCGCATGCGTTCCTGGTCTCTTTGGCGTGTCTGTCTCTTGGAGGCGACCCAGAGTCTGAAGGCTTCGGTTGCGGCTTCGCTTACCCTCATGCCGTGGCGGATGGCTTCGGCTTTGAGGTTCCTGTAGGCGTTCTCGTCAAGATCCTTGATACTGACGCTCATATGTGTTGTTGGGTTTTCCGTCATTATATACTTTTCTAACTTTTCCAGAATGGCTCATTGGATCTGCGCGCGGGCGGATTCAATAATTCGTTATTCTTATTGGGATAGCTACCTCACATCAATTGAAGATGGATGAAGGAGACTGGTTCTCTCACACTCTTATTCGGGAACCTAAATAACTTTGAGCAATCCCGCACGGGGCTGAACTATGTTACCCACATCTTTCAGATGAAGTATGCACATGGCTGCCTCCTCTTCACTAATGTCCACACGCCTCCGGATCTCTTCCACCATCTCAAAGTCCGTCATCTCCCGCCGCCTCAAACCCTTGATAACGTTCAAGGCCTCCTGAAGGTGCCCAGAGATGTCTCTTCGGCTGTCCATAGCTGAGGCAGCTTTGGCCTCCAGATCAATCACATGCGCCGGAATCGTCAGCGTCTCGAATTGGGGAGGGGTATCTGTTTTTGCACGGAGGTCGAAGCCTAGCCCTAAAGCTTTCTGGGATCTCCTAGCCTCCACCACCTCCTCGTGGTGTTCTCGCTCGCTCCGGGCGGCGCTCAGTAGCTCTCTGACTTTCTTTGGTACATCGAGGCCCGTGATCATACCTACATAGCTTATCCATCTGCAGTGATCCACAGGGTACAAGCCCAAAGTTGCGTCCTTCCCCACAAGCATCTCCTTGAGGACGCGCCGCGCGTTGTCAACCTGTATAGTTGTAAACATGCTGCTTGGCCCATAAACGCCCAGCAGGGCCCCCGCCGCGGTGTTGTGGTCAACGTCAGCGAAGAGGCTTCCCTCCCAGCTGTGCTGGAGCATCGAGTCAAGGCTGCCCACCATGTTAGCGTAGGTCCTGTAGTTGGCCAGGGTGGCGAAACCCGGGTAACTGAGCATGCTACGCAGCTCTGACTCGTCTACACGGTCCGCCTGACTGGGGGTGTTCGCCAGTTTCAGGAGGTTAACGAAGGTGTCTATGGCCGTATTGTTGACCTCCGAGTAGGCGTCGGTGAGAACCTTATCAGGGTAGTGGGCCACGATCTTGTCGTTGTCAATGAGTATCAACGCCTTCACCGTCTCCTCCCTGTACAGAAGGTCAAGGCCCTTGGCCGCGTTTACCTTGGCCTTAACGCTCTCCATCTGAAAGGGAAGAGTAGCCAACACCATGCAGTCTCTCCCCAGGTCCCCCACTACCTCGGCGACGACGGGCGCTAGCCCTGAGCCGCTGCCCCCGCCCTCGCCTAGAGCCAGCATCACGATGTCCGTCTCAGGGTGGAGAACCTTCCTCACCATGTTGTGTATGTTGTTTCTGGCCTCGCTGCCCGCGTGGAAGCCCTCACTCCAGTCCTTGGCCGCCCCTTTTCCTGACCCCACGAGAAGCTTGTTTTCCTCGGGTATCTCCCGGTGTGATGCGAGGTCCGTTTTGTCGGTGTTTATACCGCAGACATCCATTACGAGGTGCTGTTCCTTCATGGCTGATGCTTTGAACGCGGACGCGATTTTGCCTCCGCAGTGACCTAAACCTATTGTTAAGAATCTCAACTGGGGCTACCTGGTTGGCGGAATACGGTTTTCAAGTTTTAAAACAGGCGTACTGATCTCAGGGTGGGAGACGGGTGAAAGTGGAATCTGTTTTCTTTACGGCCGCCTATTCAGGATTTAACAATTACTACTACTCCTACTTCTTATTGCTACTTCTACAGATACTAAAATCAAGAACTTACTATTAAGAATACATTTAATGACTACCCGTAAATTATAAACATAAAATTATACATATTAAATGAGTGATATTATATCTTACACATATAATGTGTGCCCTAAAAATAGTATAAATAATGCCGATGTTTTTGATTAAAATAGATGAATGGAATAACAGCGGGGAAAAACATGAAGGACCTCGAAGAAAAGGCTCAAGACGAATCCTCTGGGCTTATGGGCTTATCAGTCAGGAGAGTGAACCTCGACGAGATCATGAACGGCGCACTCCCCAAGGGCAGCCTAATTATGGTTAGATGGCTGGACGCGTCCGAGATACGGGCCAGCATAGTTGAGCACGAATCTGACCAGGGATTCACCTGCAAGGACTGGGGCCTCTACCTAGGCATAAGCGGCCGCACCAGGCGAATGCTCATCGTAGGCAAGGACGTGGTGGAGGTGGACAACACGTGGGGGGCCACCAGGATACCCGTGGAGCTGGTAGAGGAGGTCTACCTAATCCTGCCAAGGGAGGAGGTCTCTACTGTGATCCGGGAGGTCAAGGCTCTAGGCCGGAGGATCAGCCTGAGAAGGCACCGGAGGAAGGAGGAGCGCGTCAATGTTAGAGCGTATTAAGCTATACCTCAAACGCTGCCTCACCCGGAGGATCATCTGGGAGGGCTCCGCCTTGCGCCGGGTCCAGGTGCAGGAGGAGGTGCCCTCGGACAGGTTCATCGTAATAATCATCCTCATGATAGTCTTCTTCGTAGGCCTCACGATGCTGGAGATAGTTCACCTTGTCTGGCTGGGCACGTGGAATGACAACGTGTTCAATGGCATCATGCTTGTGGTGGGAACCATCGTGGGGGCCGTCTGGGGGAGGAGCCAGACATGACCACCATCAGGGCCCGCCGGAGCCGCGTAAGGCGCTACGACCGGGACCGGGGCTGCTACGTCTACGACATCAGCTTCAAGGCCCAGCCCCCGTTAACCGACAGGGTCGTGGCGGTCGCAGAGGCCTTCGGCCTGGGGATCGACGAGGAGAAGACCCACACAGTGTACAGGGACTTCGAGCTGAGGCTCGGAGAATCGGATGTGGTCTACGTCACCGGAGACAGCGGAGGCGGAAAATCCCTGCTTATCAGGGCCCTAAGGGAAGACTTGGGCTCAAAGGCTGTGGCCATGGATGAGCTACCCGATCCACCAACGGGTCCCATCATCGACGCAATAGGAAGCTCCTTCCAGGAGGCCCTTAGCCTCCTCAGCCGGGTGGGCCTCAACGACGCCCACCTATTCCTCAAATGCTACGGGGAGTTAAGCGAGGGGCAGCGGTACAGGTTCAGGCTAGCCCAGCTCATCGAAGCCGGGAAAAAGTATTGGGTTTGCGACGAGTTCTGCAGCACCCTGGACCGGGAGACGGCCAGGATCGTCGCCTACAACACCCAGAAAACGGCTAGGAGAACCGGCTCAACCCTCGTCGTGGCTACCGCCCACACCGACCTGGAGGAGGACCTCAGCCCAAGCATCCTCATAAGGAAGGGCTGGGGCGAGGACATCGACATCGAGTACCGGCCCAACGAGGAAGCACGGACCTGCTCAGTCACCAAGGACATCACGATAAGAGAATCCAACAGCAACGAGTACAGGCAGCTGGCCCACCTCCATTACCGGGAGGAACACGCCCCCGCCCCACGACGCTACTACGCAGCCGAGCACAGCGGCCACGTGGTCGGCGTCATCGTCTACTCCTATCCACCGGTCTTCAGCAGCGGCCGAAAGCTGGCGGTCGGCCACACGCCGCGCCTAAGCGAGCTCAACGCCGAGTGGACTATCATCAGCCGTGTAATCGTCCACCCCAAGTACAGGTCGACCGGGCTGGGCGCCAGGCTCATCGCGGAGACCCTCAGGCTTCAGGGCAAACGCCACGTGGAGCTCACCGCCGTCATGGCAAAGTACAGCAGCTTCGCCGAGAAGGCCGGCATGAAGCTGATGCTCACCAGGGAGCCCCACCCATCCATACCGGAGGCGGTGGAGGCGCTGCGGAGACTGGGGTTCAACCCGGCCCTCATGGGCAGCAAAACACACAACCTCAAGGTCCTAAAAAAAAGGGGGAGCGAAGAGCGGGCACAAGTATCCCAGGTTCTCCTGGGGGTGGCTAACTCGTACTATAAGCGCCTGGCCAGAAAGAGGACGGCCTACGTCAAGCGAGATGAATTTGAGGCATGGCTCAAGGTTCAGGACGACGCCAGTCTAGCCTACACCCTGAAGAACCTCAGCATCCTAAACCAGACCAAAGCATACCTCTACTGGTGTAAAGACTGGGAAGCTGATTCAACACTTTGCGGATGACATGACAGTTGGAAACGCCAAAAAATAGGGGGGGGTATCATGTTATGACTAGAAAATCAACGATAAAACGAGTTTCCAGCCGGATTGTAACCCTAAGACGGATCATCAGAGTCGACACGCAGAGGATGCGTGAGAGAACCCTCAGTAGCCTAGAAGACATGTTCGAGCTAGCTATAATGATCGCAAAAGGTGAGATCAAGTCACAGACTGTGAAAGACAAACAGGTACCCATCAGCCTAAAGCAGAGACAGATGTGGGCCCGAGTAGCCGCCTACATCGCCCAGATAATGAACAGCATCGCCGAAGGCTTCGACGAGAAGACCATCGACGCGAGCCTGGCCGAGCTGGAGAGGATGGTGGATGAAGTCAAGGCAAAGGCAGAAGCTGGAAAAACTGAAAAGGGCCTTGGAAGATCAGCAGACCCCGGACCATAATGTGCCCGAGGACCCCGTCGAGTTCTGCAGGAGCTGGCTCCGGTACGAGCCCTACCAGTACATGATCCCCTTCCTCCGCGACCAGAGCCACTTCATAGCCAACCTACAGGCCCGCCAGACAGGCAAAACCTTCAACGGCATGGCCAAAATACTCCACCTCGCCCTCATGCATCCTGGCTCAACCATCCTGGTCACCGCCCCCAAGTACGACCAGGTGAAGAACATCGCCTTCAAGCACCTCCAGAGCCACCTCAACCGAATGAAAGCCCACGACAAAGCCCTCTTCAAACGCGTCGTAGGCGAGAAAAACATCCTACGCACCGTCATAAGGCTCAGGAACGGCTCCGAGATACTGGCCGAGTCCCCCGTACCCGAGACCATAAGAGGCCACACAGCCAAAGCCGTCTACCTGATGGAGATGAACTTCATCCGCGAAGACGAGGACCTCTACACAGCCGTCCTCTTCACCCTCAACACCACCGACGGGTACCTCATCGCCGAGAGCACCCCCTGGAACACTGACAGCGTCTTCCACCGGATGCACACTGACCCATCCTATACCAGGTTCAGCAGACACAAGGTACCCTACACGGAGGCCCTGCCCCCCAACGGGCCCCTCACGCCGGGCATCGTCGAAGCAATCAAAGAGCAGCTCCAGGGCGACCCGGCCAGGTGGCGAAGAGAGATGCTGTGCGAGTGGACAGAGGAAGCCGACAGGTGGCTGCCCACCAGCTTGATCGCCCTCTGCCAGGACAGTGAAGCCAGCTACTTCAAGGCCGAGAAGAAGCACCGGGGCCGATTCTACGCCGGCGTAGACTTCGGCAAGAAACGTGACCACAGCGTAGTGGCCGTTCTGGAGAGGAAGGGCGCCCACGCATACCTGTGTCACCTCCACATGTTCGCACTGGACACCCCCTATGGCTCAGTCATCGGGTACCTCCGCAGACTTCAAGACAACTGGGATAGGATAGCATCCATTCACGCCGACCAGACGGGTGTTGGAGACTACATAGTGGAGGACATGAAGCGGTCTGGCGTCAGAAATGTTACTGGGGTCAACTTCACGGAGACCGCTAAGGAGAGCATGGCTACGGCCCTCAAGGAGACCATGAGGACAGCCGAGTGTCCGGCCTGCGGCTGGGTGGGCAGCGTTGAGGACCTTCAGGGTAGGTGGGCGACTACGTGCCCGGAGGGGTGTACCAGCGGCGAGGGTAACCCCCAGACTCTGCGGCCTCTACTGCACCTGCCCTACGACCCGGAGCTTTTCACAGAACTTAACGCTCCGACCTATGAGCTGGCCAAGTCAGGCAGGATACATTTTAGTCATCCTGAGGGCGCCCACGACGACAGGTTCTGGGCCCTGGCCCTGGCGCTGTCAACCGCCCATGCCAGCCAAGTATCCAGACCCATGGCCCAACTGTAAGAGAGCTCAGTAATGTTTAAAAAACAGAGCTCCTAACCTCTGATTGGGTAAATTTTACTCAACGTAACCAGGCCCTTTAAGATTTATTGGGTCTGAAAATCCAAGAAAAAAAACTATGCCTTAGTTCCAACATCCGTGACGACCATATCCGGGTGTTAGTTTCAAGTCACGATATACACATCGATATGAGGGTGAAGTAACGTATACAGATAACTAGGAATGCCCCTGAAAATATACAGCCATGAGAAAAACATCGGAATAGTACTAAAAGACTACCAGGAGGCAGCCCTAAGATACCTGTGGCAGCTGGGCGACAAGGGCGCGGGCAGTTGCGAAGTCTGGATGCACGTCAACGAGGATCTAAAAGAGAAAACTATCAGCAGGGGCGCTATCATTCTCTTCCTCAACACCATGGTGTATGAAGGTGTGCTGGACTACACAGATGCCCTAGGCAAAGGAGGTCATCGTCGCATCTATACAAGCATGTGCAATGAGGCGGGGTTCAAGAAGAACTATGTAAAGATGGTTTTGAAGAGCTTGATAAGAGACTATCCGGAGGAGACTCATAAAATCTATAAAACCCTTTTAGATGTAATCTAATTCAGGATTCTGCCTAATTTGACAGACTTGACAGAGTGAAAAAGTATCTAATGAAGCCCCAGAGGCCGAGACTTTTAGAATCATTTATATGCAATAAAAACAATTACATGTCATCTTTCAACATATATTGAAAGAATGTATCTCGGACCGGTAGCCCGCGAGTCTGAGGAGCGAAAGGGGGGTGGCACTTCAATCGGGGCTGGTTAATCATGATAAAAAAATATTATTTTAATTTATCTGGGGGAAGGTCCGTGTAAACTTGATTAGTAAAAAAAGAAGTAAAATTGACATAATCGTTGATGCTTTAGAGGTTACCCAAAAAAATACGACAAAAACAAACCTAATATTAAGGTTGAATATTGGGTGGAGAAAAGGTGAAAAAATATTCAAACTATTACTGAGTAAAGGGTTAATTATAAAAAATGATGCACATTATGGCTACAGCATAAACATATATTCTATTACACAGGAAGGCATTATATTTCTTGAACATTATAATGAAATAAAAAATACGATTGACTACGAAATTGTTGATAGATACCAAACGCAATAATTAATGTTTAAAAATCAGATTAAATAATATGCCAAAAATTTTCTATTAATTCCATTGCAGGTTAATAGAAAATGACCGAGATACGGCTTCTGCTTATGATATTGAGTTCGAGATATCACACTCGTGGTTCTGTTTCGAACAAACACAGAACAGCGACCTCGTTAAAACAATTGAAAAAACGGAAAACGAAGGCTTGGAATTGTAAAAAGCTTCCACAATTTAACTCAAATCCATTTTCTATTTTATCATATTTTTCATTATGGCTTAAGGGAGATAAAATCTGTATCTAGGTAGATTTGAATTAAGTTAAAAAATGTAATTAAAGCCGCCATGAGAAAATTTAAGGGCTAATGTCCGACAAACAGGATGATAAGATATACATACCTATATTTTTACAAACTTTATACTATAATAGAATCTTACATCATATAACTAAAGGAAGATGGAAAAACATTAACGACTTCATCAATGAAGCTATCATCGACAAGCTTTTTGAAATCGAAAGCGAAGAAATATAAATAAATGTATTAATATTTTAAACCATTATTAGCGGGTTTTTAAAAATATTTTTTCTTTATTATCTACGTAAAGTTTCTCTAACAAACATTCAAGCATCTTATTTATATCTCTAGCACTCATTTTTCTTATAAGATCTGGCCCATATTTTTTATGCCAAAACGTGTCATTTAACCTCTCTTTAAACTCTTCAACGCTATGATCAGGAGTCTCATTAAATAATCTCTCGAATAATTCTTCTACTTTTGATGTGGATACTTCACCCCCTTTACTAATGTCCCCATATACAGATATGTACAATTTGTGAAATAAAGTCACCCCCTTTTCAGTTAATATAACATATTCATGCGGGGCCTCAAATATTTCTGGATAAACCTGGTATATTCCATCCCAGTATTTTTTTAAGTTGTCAGCAATTTCTTGGAGTGCTAATCCATGAAAAACGATGTTGTTCATTAAGGGCATTAATGAATTTATCATTTTATGGTGCTCAATGATCACTTGTTCTTTATTATCATTAATTGAGTAACCTATCCTACCAACGAACACGGAGTCTGGGTCCGCATTGAGCCTATTAACAATCTCAAAAGCATATGATCTTTTATAGCTGTACTCTCCTTCTAATTCGCGTATCTCATCAAAACCCTTTAATGACATCATAGTGCTTAATAATTTATCTTTAATGTTTGTTGTAATTGTTTGTTGTCTATTGTGGATAAAATAGAAATTCAGCAATTCAATGTAAGGGTCAGGTGTGTTTAAAATAGTCACGATAAAAGGATAAGTGTAATAACTAACATTTGTACCAAATAACTCCTTTACAATATTGAGCCTATGCTGGCCATCTATCAACCAAAATTCTGATTCTCCGATGTCAAGGGTCCCGTACAAACAGTTATCGAGGAGGGCGCTTTCTTCGTTAAATTTTAAGGGTTCTCTCACATTCACTATTATGGAGTTGGGGAAGATCCCCAGGCCCTTAATCATATATTTAAGTAAAGACTTTTGACTCCATTCAAATCTGGAATCATCGAGTTCTCTCTGATATCCTTGGCTGTTATTAGGTCTCCATGTGTTAACGCGTATCCTTGATGTGAGAAACTGAGCATTCATGACGCTTAGATACATGTCAAATCTGTCGTTCTGGTTTAAACGGAACGCCCTGACCTCCATAACAATCAATAATAATGACATTTAGTTTCTACTAATAATTTCATAATCATGAAATCGGATAACATGATTATGCTTTTTAAAATCAATTTACTATAGCTAATATATTTAAAAATTTAACCATATATCGCCATAATTGTCAATAAATTGAGAAAGAAGGATCTTACATTAAACGACGATTCCGTTAAACCAAACTTCATTAATATTAAGTTAATATGACTAATTTAATAATAGTATATCTATTTAAATAAAGTATTTTGTTCACCTTAACAATTATACTTTCATAACCAACCGAGAGAGCAGTTCATGAACTCAGGTTTTGTTACTGATTTTATAATCATGTTGGATAAAGAATGACCTTACCCGCAACTTTTTTCACCCTGATAAAATCAAACGCTTTCCTCCAATCGGTGAGGTCAAGCCTGTGCGTGATCAACTTATCAGCCTTAACCATCCTCAGAGACATCAATCTTATGGCCCTATCATAGTCTATCCACTTACTCATGATGGAGCCCTTCAAAGACAGCGGCTTACCTAGAATCTTACCAAAATGGGCCTCAACAGGGACCCGAGGGCTGGCGATTAGAATAATTTGTCCATTCCTTTTAGTCATATCTAGCGATTGTATCAAAGCTTCAGGGGAACCAGATGTCTCAAAAACCACGTCGGCTCCCTTGTTATCAGTGTACTCCAACACCTTTTCTATGGGGTCTTCTTCTTCAACCATTATGGTTTTATCAGCGCCTATTTTTGATGCTATTGATAATCTGACCCCTTTATGCCCTGTCTGGATAACGGTGCCTGCACCATTTGCCTTAGCCACTTGGGTAGTTAACAAGCCCATAGGCCCGGGACCAAGAACAACTACGCTGTCACCGGGTTTTATATCCGCCTTACGAATAACTGCATTGCATATGTCTGCACAAGGCTGTACAAGAGCAGCTTCATCATAGCTCATTTGGTCAGGGAGTTTATGTATAATTTTCCATGGAAGAGCAATGTACTTTGTGAAGGCTCCGTCAATTTTTGAGCCGAGACCTTTACGCTCTGGGCATAAATGGTAATCACCGGTTAGACAATAATCACAGACCCCACACGTGTAGGCGCTGGTCTCGGAGACGACCCTGTCTCCTTCATGGTAGTGTTTGACTTTGTCTCCGACTTGGATTATTTTTCCTGATAGCTCGTGACCCAGAATAACGGGAATAGCCAGATTGGAGCCGTCCTCGTAGTGTTTGACGTCTGAACCGCAGATTCCCGCCGCCTTTATCTCTACCAATACTTGGTCAGAATCTATTATGGGTTCATTTACCTCCCTGATCTCGATGTTCTCGAAACCGGGCGCATACTTTACGAGAGCCTTCATAGATGAACTAACCTTGGTACTCTGTATATTTCATCTTTGATGACTCGAAATTCCGCGAAGGTACAGCCACAGTACAGGGGCCTCCTCAGCGGGCTCCAGAGAGTCTTCATCACAGGAGGACACAAATAACAGGCTCAGCCACCATAAAAGACCATCAATTTTTATCCCCACGCCCCAAGTACCGTCCAACATGGACATCGACACACTCATCCGGAACGCCACCATCGTTGACGGAGCCAGCAAACCCTACAAGGGCTCAATAGCCGTCCAAGGCGACAGGATAATAGAAGTGGGTCAGGTCAAAGCCAAGGCCAGAACCGTCATAGACGCCAAGGGGCTCATAGCGGCCCCAGGCTTCATCGACCCCCACAGCCACGCCGACTGGGGCCTACCCTGGTACCCGGGCTGCGAGAGCGCAGTCATGCAGGGCTGCACCACCGTCGTCGCAGGCCAGTGCGGAGGATCACCCGCACCCATCAGCGAGTACACCAGGCCGCCCGGAGTCATCCACGACGAGGCCTACGAGAGGAGCCCCTACCTGTACCACGGGCCCACCCTCATGCAGCTGGACGAGGTCAACCAGATACTCCAAGAAAAATACGGGTGGGGCATCGACTACCGCACCATGGCCGAGTTCTTCAGCCACGTCACATCCAAAGGCGTAGCCATCAACTACGTGCCCCTCCTAGGCCACGGCACCGTCAGGTTCGCCGTCATGGGCGAGGACTACAAGCGAGAGGCAACGGACGCCGAGGTGAATGAGATGAAGACTCTCATCCAGCAGGGAATGGATGAGGGCTGCGTAGGCCTGTCATCGGGCCTCGACTACGACCCAGGCGTCTTCGCCTCAGCCGCCGAGATGGATGAGTGCGTCAAGGTACTGAAACCCTACGACGGAATATACGTGCCCCACTGGAGGCGAACAGGCCGCCGCAGAGACGTCAAGATGGGCAGCGTCACAGCCGAGCCCATCAACGGAATCAAGGAGGTCCTGGACACCGCCCGCCGCACACGGGTCCGCCTCAACATCGCCCACCTAGCCCCCGGATGGCACATAAACCAGCCCCTCACCCCCGGCATAGGCGCAGCAATAGGCCGAGCTACACTGGAGCCCATAGACCGGGCTATAGCTGAGGGCCTGGACGTAAACTTTGATGTCATCCCCTGGGAGTGCTGGGAACCTCTACCCTACCTCTGCAGCCTACACTTCACCCAATGGCTCAGGCTCCTCGGCAGCCGCGCCAAGCTCGCCGAGTGGCTCAGGGCAGAGGAATTCAGGAAGAAGGCGTGGGAAGAGATAGAGCAGGGCAAGCTCTTCCAACGGTTGGTCATCAACCCGTGTATCAATCCCCACTGGGCCGAGAACCTCAGGATAGTAGAACACTCGGACGCCTCGGTGGCCGGCGGGAGCCTGGCCGAGGCCGCCAAGCAGCGGGGCAAGGACCCCTGGAACACCCTATGCGACCTCATAGCAGAGGACCCGGAAAGCAGAGGCGCCCACACAGACTACAGAGGAATGGAGGACCAGATGACAGAGTTCTTCAAGCACCCCAGAGGCGTCGTAGGACTCGACGTGGGCGTCATGGACGACCAGGACGTGGAGCACAGGACGCCACCCTACGCCACGCCTCTCCCAGACACATTCACAGGCTACCCCAAGTTCTTCATCAGATACGTCCGCGACAGGCGGCTCCTCACCCTGGAGGAGGCCGTCCAGAAGTGCACAGCCATCCCCGCAGCCACCTTCAGGCTCAAGGACAGAGGCACCCTAAGTCCCGGCGCCTACGCCGACATAGTCCTCATGAACATGGACAAGCTCTCCATAGTGGGCCACCCGGAGCTATCAGCCACATACCCCACGGGCATACAGTACGTCCTGGTGAACGGGGAGCTTGTCGTCAAGGAGGGCGTCCACACGAGGGCCAGGCCGGGGTTGGTCCTCACCCGGGACAGGCTATAGCAACCTGAAGAGCAGCAGGAAGATGACGTCCCCGAAGATCACCGAGAGAAGGTAGCCCCCCGCCATGACTACAAGGTAGGGCAGGGTGGCTGACACCCAGGTCCACTTCTGTCCCCTCAGCCTCAGCTCCTCGAAGGCTTTGGACGCGGCCTCATCGTCCCAGATGTCCGGCCGCAGCCTCAACCCTCCGCCGCCCTCCAGGGGGTACTCGAAGGGGGGGCCCCTCACCCGCTCCAGTTTGATGTACCTGGCTGTGAGGAGAAGAACCAGCTTCCTGTGCAGGGGCAAGTCATGGTGCCCTTCGAAGAGGCTCACCCCCCTGAGCCCCAGAGACAGGTTCAGCAATGCGGTTATGAGGGGAGTCAACACCCCCGCTATGGCCACGTTGGACACCAGGGTGAAGGGATAGAAGAGGGGGCTCCACCCCGTGTTGGCGACGATGTACACGGGCGCCTTGGGGTGGATGAGGACAAGCGCCATGAAGGCCAGGAGGTCCGCCTCACCCATGAGCCGCAGGACGCCCGAGATGAGCGCGAAAACGGCCATGGCTCCGACAGCGTAAACGAGGTGCGTCAGCCCCAGGGTGCCCAGGAACAGCTCGTATACGTCCATGAGCAGCCCCGCCGCGCCTGACACCACCCACAGCAGATCGTGGACCTCCCGGGTCCTAAGGTCCCTGTAGCTGCCGTACCCCAGCATGCACAGCGCTAGGGCCGTCCGCAGCAGGTCCAGGGTCCACAGGTGCGGGTTCACACCGTTGAGTCCGTCCACGGGTTTTTAACTTTCGTGGACCTCGAACGATTCATATCCCATGGCGCCGACGGTTAGCCCATGATGTACCACATGAGGAGGGCAGACAAGGAGATCAAGGACCCTGACGCCATCAAACGGGTCCTGGGCGCGGCCCAGTACATGACACTGGCCATGGTGAAGGACGGCGACCCATACATGGTTTCGCTGAGCACCGGGTACGACGAGGAGAGGAACACCCTGTACTTCCACTCGGCAGGCGAAGGCAAGAAGCTGGACTACATGAGGGCCAGCCCGACGGTCTGGGGCCAGGTCATCCAGGATCACGGGTACGCTGAAGGCGAGTGCACCCACAAGTACGTTACCGTCATGTTCAGGGGCCGCGTCAGGTTCCTGGAGTCCCTGGAGGATAAGCGCCGCGCCATAAGCACCATGATCAGACAGCTGGACCCAGAGCCCCAGCCCCTGCTGGACCGGCTCCTCAAATCCGAGGGTCTGCCTACAACGGTGGTGGGGGAGGTGGAGCTCCTGGAAGTCACGGGCAAGCAGACACCCGGGCTCCAAGCCTAGATTTTGAAGACGATTTATATCTTTTTCTGGATGAATTGCACATTTAACGTATGTATACTTTTAGATAAAATTTTATACTTACTCATGGATTTTATTTTATGTTATACTCTCCAGAAGAGAGATTCAAGGCTAGAGAGATTCTATTGAAAATTTCTTCAGATAAAATTCAACAGCACGTTTCTTACTTTTTTGCATATATTGCTGTATTATATTCAATTTATCAGATATATCCAGATAATATCATTTTAAAAAGTGACATAATTTTTCCATTTATTTCTATATGGTTATTAGTGTTTCTATTTGGGAGATTTTTATATTGGTCTGATTTTAATAGTTATGCTATGATAGTGGCACCATCTGAAATAAAGACAAATGATGTACGTCTCGATAAAAACGCTATTTGGGCTATTCAAAATGGTGTGGGAGATAGAATTATGAGCCGTAATGAGTGGAAAGGGGAGAAGAGACCGCCAAAATTCATAATTTTTTTCTCTAGTAGTTTTAAAAATAGGAAAACTTCCATTATATATTCATTATTGATAACATTAATTTTTTCTACAATGATTTATTTGACAAATTACACTTTATTGATTTTAAGTTAAACCTTTTTAATATCTTATAAAGGGCTTATTCTGAGTAGTCCCACTCTGAGAGCATCTTTTCCACTTCATCAGATAGGTCTGGAATTACAGCAAAGTCCCCAACATTCTTATCCAGTCAGTTGAAGAAACCCATCAGGGAATATCTGGCTTCTCTCCGTGTTTTATAGGACACCCTGTCTAGGTACTTCTTAACGGCCTCATCCTCTACATACCCATGGTTCTGTATCTTCATTGACATCCGTATTAATACAGTAATTCTGAACAGAATCTGAACAACTCTTAATAGACTTGCCTAGAAGGTATACGTCTAGTGAAACAATAGATGCCCTACTGCGAGAAGTGCGGAGCCGAGGCGGAGGAAGGCGCCGTCTACTGCCCCAAGTGCGGAGCCGTGGTGGCCGGCCCCGAGTCAGGCGTCGTTGAGCTGGCCACCTGGACCCAGAGATTCATAGCCCTAGTCATCGACGGCATCATCCTGGGCATCGTGCTCATGTTCCTCAACCTGCCCGGCTACAGGATGATGGGCGGACTCACATTCGGCGCCAACAACGTCCTCCAGTTCCTGTACTTCATGTTCATGGATCACTACTACGGCCAGAGCATCGGCAAGAAGGTGATGAACCTCAGGATCACCAAGGAGGGCGGAGCGCCCTTGACTCTGCTGGACGCAGCCATCGAGAGCTTCGGCAAGGTCTTCCTGCTGCCCATCGACGCCCTGGTCGGCTACTTCATGTATCGGAGCAAGAACCAGAGGCTCTTCAACTACCTGAGCGACACCGTGGTTGTACGGGAGATATAGACGCCCCGCTAAGCCTTGAATGCGGGTGGGTGCCTCCTGTGCCAGTCTGTGCATCTCTGATACTCCACAGCCACCGAGAGCACCCTGTTCTCGCCGTAGGCCCTGCCCATGAACTGGATGCCCGTGGGCAGCCCCTCATCGCTGAACCCGTTGGGCACAGAGACTGCCGGCAGACCCGCCCCGTTACCCACCGCCCCCATGACATCCTTGGCCGTCCCGGGGGCCACCTTCCTGAACTCCTGGTCGATGGGGCTCGCCACGGCCCTCCTCGACGGCGCCACTATGGCGTCGTAGCCGCCCATCACGTCCTCGGCTATCCGAGCCATCCTCTCCCTCAGCCTCAGGGCTTTCAGATAGTCCCTGGCAAGGACCACGGCCCGGGCGTAGGGCCCGTAATGGTCCTCGGGGGCCGTGAGGCCCCTGGCCAGCCCCTTCTCGGTGAACTCGTCGAAGGCCGAGGCGGCCTCCGCGTTCAGTATTGTGCGGGTCACGGCCTCGTAGGGGAACTCAGGGAACTCCACATCCTCGACGACGGCGAACCTCTCCAAGACCCTCAGGGACTCCTTGAAGCTGCGGGCCACGGGCTCCTGGGTCTCCTCCAGGGCGTCCCTGGGCACCCCCAGCCTGAACTCCCCCTCCACCCGCTCGTACCTGTAGGGCTTCCTCGCCGTGGTCATGTCCCGGGGGTCGTAGCCGGCCATGGCCTCCAGCACCAGGCCGCAGTCGTCAGCCGTCAGGCATAGGGGCCCCAGCTTGTCCAGGGTCCAGCTAAGCGCCATGGCTCCGTGCCTGCTGACCCTGCCGTAGGTGGGTCTTAGGCCGGCGACGCCGCAGTTGTTGGCGGGGCTCAGGATGCTGCCCCAGGTCTCGCTGCCTATGGCGAAGGGGACGAGACCCGCTGCTACCGCTGAGCCTGAGCCGCTGCTACTGCCCCCGCTCCAGTGCCGCAGGCTCCAGGGAGTGGCACAGGGCCCCGTGAAGCTGGCGTTGGGCTGCCTGTAGCCCATGCCGCCGGCAAGCTCTATCATGGCCAGCTTGGCGCAGAGGACCGCGCCTGCCCTCTTCAGCTTCCTAATCACCGTCGCGTCATGGTTGAAGACCTGGTCCTTGAAGGGCGCCGCCCCCCAGGACGCGGGTATGCCTCTGGTGGCCAGCAGGTCTTTTCCTCCGTAGGGCACCCCGTGGAGGGGCCCCCTGTGCCTACCCTCCTTGATCTCCTGCTGGGCTTTCCTGGCCTCTCTCAGGGCCCTCTTGTCGGTCACCGTCACCACGGCGTTGAGCCTGGGGCCGTGCTCTCTGAGCCTGGCGATGAACGTCTCGGTGAGCTCCACGGGGGAGACTTCACCCGATACTATGGCGTCGGATAGTTGCCGTATGGAGGCGTACACAGGCCTCATATACGCCGCCTCCTGTAGGGGGTGAACACGCTGAATGGCTCATCCCAGTTACCCAGCTCCACTCCCCTCAGCTCCATGGACGTCTCCACTATGCGCTCCACGCCCTTCCTGACCTCCTCAAGCTCTGCCTCGCTCAGCCTGTCGCCGTAGAGCTGCTCCACGAGCCTGAACAGGGCCTCGGCTTCGACGCTCTTAGAATCCATAGTGTATCCTCTGCACGTGGAGCATATATTTT
The DNA here is from genome assembly GCA_043826455.1 of Candidatus Bathyarchaeota archaeon. Lineage (GTDB taxonomy): Archaea > Thermoproteota > Bathyarchaeia > TCS64 > TCS64 > RBG-16-57-9. The sequence goes on along the minus strand of JBDRQD010000038.1, from coordinate 40,490 downwards.
CTGGGCTCATGGAGCCTTAGTCTATAATTTTCAAATAGACTACGGGTTTGTTTCCATTGAGTTGGACGCTTCTGAGGGCCACCCCAGGGTGAAGGTGATTCACATCGACGACGAGGAGGAGCAGCTCATGTTTGCCAAGCTGTTCCTTGAGGAGGCCGACGCAGGCATACAGGTCGTCAGCGTGAAGTCAGCGGGGGAGCTCCTGGATGCCCTGGACGGGTCCGTGGACTGCGTCATATCGGACTACGTTATGCCCGGGGCCGACGGCATGGAGCTGTGCAGAAGTGTGAAGCGCAGGTACCCTGTGCCCTTCATCCTGTACACGGGCCGGGGCAGCGAGGTAGTCGCGGAGGCCGCCTTCAAGAGCGGCGTGGACGACTACGTGCGTAAGGAGTCTGACCCCAGCCACTACCAGCTCCTGGCTAGGCGCGTCAGGAGCCACGCGGAGAACTACTGGAGCGTCCGCGAGCAGACCAGGTACCAGATGCGTCTGGAGGAGCTGAGGGGCAACTTCCATCTACTGACGGCGGCATCCACCATGCGTGAGGTGGGGGAGACCACCTTCGACATCCTTGGCCGGGTGTTCGGATGCAGCCAGGGGTTCTTCTCAGTGGTGGAGGACGGCGGGCTTGTCCCGGTGCTGGAGAAGGGTGTAAGCCCATCCGGGACCATTGACATCAATAGCCTCAGGGAGATGAGGGAGCTGGACGGCGCCCTGGTTGTGCCCCTACGGGTCAACGAGGCCCTGGGCATGGTGAGCCTCAGAAGCGAAACAGGTTTCTCGTCCCAGGACAGGCGCCTCCTAGACACCCTGGGCCTCCTAGTGGCGCAGAGCATCCACAGGATAAACCAGATGGAGAAGATCAGGGCCAGCGAGGAGCAGTTCAGGAGCATAGTGGAGAACGTCCAGGACGTCATCATGCTTACTGGCCCAAGCGGAGAGATCACCTACCTGAGCCCCAGCAGCAGGGAGATATTCGGTCACTCCCCGGAGTCCCTGGAGCGCACCATGTGGGGGGACCTAGTCCACGGCGAGGACCTGGGCAAGATAGAGGAGTTCTACGCGCGGAGCCTATCGGGGGAGAGGGGCAGCATCAAGGAGTACAGGGTGGTTACCGGCGGAGGGGAGACCCGGTGGGTGAGCCACAGCTGGACACCTCTGCTGAAAGACGGGGAGGTCCGGCTGGTGGTGAGCGCCATCAACGACATAACCTGGCGCAAGAAGACGGAGGAGGCGCTGCAGGTCAGTCTGGACGAGCTGGAGCAGACCAACAAGGACCTCAACGACTTCACTCACGTTGTGAGCCACGACCTCAAGTCGCCCCTCGTGACTATAGAGAGCTTCAGCAGCTTCCTCCTAGAGGACTATGGTGAGGCCTTGGACGACAACGGCCGAGATTACCTGAGCAGGGTTATGGAGGCTAGCAGCAGGATGGCGAGCCTTATAGACGATCTCCTCACCCTCAGCAGGGTGGGACGCAAGTTCACGGAGTACAACCGGGTGGACATGGACGAGCTCCTGGAGAAGGCCCTAGAGGACCTGGCAGCCCAGATACGTGAGTCTAAGGCCGTGATTAAGCTGCAGCCCATGCCCATGATCGTGGCCCAGGAAGTGTGGATGAAACAGCTCTTCGTCAACCTCATAGGCAACGGAATAAAGTTCAACGAGTCCAAGCCCCCCAGGGTGGAAGTGACCTACAGGGACCGGGGGGACGCCCACCTCTTCACAGTGAAGGACAACGGCATAGGCATACCCGAGGACCAGAGGGGCCTCCTCTTCAAGGTATTCCAGAGGCTACCCACGGAGAAGGAGTACCCGGGGACTGGGGCCGGCCTCAGCATCTGCAAGAAGATCGTGGAGAGCATGGGCGGAGCCATAGGGGTGGACGGCCAGGAGGGCTTCGGCTCAACCTTCCACTTCACTGTGCCCAAGAACCTGCCAGCGGGTGGAGAGCAGCCTCAGAGCAGCGACGAGTTGCACGTGGCGACCCTGGGGAAGTACCTGTGATGTGGAAGGGTAATGAGGAACCATGTTACTGATTGCAGGCGAATAATGCTTTTTACCCGTCCCTGCATGACTCAGGCAGCGATGAGCCGTTCCAAGAAGGAAGCCTACCTTGAGTGACCGAGTGTACCATGTTCTCATGGTGGAGGACAACACCAATCACTTCAAGATCCTTCAGCGGTTCATAGACAAGTCGGGCCTCAGGATCCAGGTGGACCACGTCATGACGGCCCAGGAGTGCTTCAGCATCTTCCTCAAAAAGAACTATGACCTTCTGATGCTGGACTACAACCTAGAGCACTACAGCGGCTTGGGTATCCTGAGGAAGCTGAACGAGCTCCAGATACTGGTGCCCATCATAATGGTGACCCAGCAGAAGGACCCTCAGACGGCCATCGAGTCCATGAAGCTGGGGGCCGTGGACTATATCATAAAGTCTAAGGAGAGCTTCAAGAGCCTCCCCGAGAAGATAGTCCAGTACGTGGAGCAGTACGAGTACAAGCTGGCCAACGACCAGGGCCAGAAGTACCGTAGGAAGACCCTCATGAGGAACCCCGAGATCAGGGAGCTGGTGAAGCTGCTGCTGAAGGCCGAGGACAACGCGATAAAGCCTAAGACGGAGACCATCCAAAGCTACGAGCCTGACCACACCAGCTTCCTGGACATGACCCAGGAGGGCCTGGATAAGGTGATGCAGGTTCTCACCATAAACAAGATCCTGATGAAGAAACCAGTGGGGGTCAAGATGGCTTGCCCTCGCTGCGAGTCGGATAACGTCAACACGGTGCCCGTGTGCCCCAAGTGCGGCGGCAAGATATTCGTTAAGAACGTGGGCGGAGGAGCCGACCCGGATAAGCCCTTCAAGTGCCTGGACGGCTGCGGGGAGCAGTTCGAGGAGGTTGCCATCACCTACAGGTGTAACCTATGCAACAAGGAGTACGGCCAGAAGGAGTCCAAGTACAAACACACCTTCGAGTTCAACGTGAACAGGCAGATCGTGGACGAGCTTAAGAGGCAGGTGAACGCCGCCGACGAGCTGGCCCAGTGGGAGCAGCAGAACCAGCAGGTTGAGCAGCACCTGGAGAACACTAAGCAGATCCAGGAAGCCATAAAGAACCAGCTGCAGGAGCTGGTGAAGCAGCAGCTGAAGAACAGCAGGTAGCTTAGGCCTTCTCGGCCGTGTACAGCTCTGTGGCGTTGACGGCGTCCACCAGCTTCTTGGCGTCCACCTTGGCGCCCTCCTTTAGGGTCACCAGTGCCCGCCCTTTTTTGTGGTCCGCCTTAGCCTCTTTGACGCCCTCCACCTCCTCCAGGGCCTTCTTGACCCTCATCTCGCAGTGGGCGCAGCTCATTCCCTTGACCTTTAACTCAACTTCAGGCATGTGTATCATTGAACGGTGGTGAACCGTGGATAATAAACCTGAATGGCCTCTGGTTCAGGTTTTTAATCCGCGGCTACAGTTAGCCTACCGTGACAGAATCGAAGTCGCGGAGCCCGGAGGGAAAGGACAGCAAGACCATGGTGATCCCCGTGAAGGGGATGCACTGCGCCACCTGCGCCCAGACCATCACCAAGAACCTGTACAGGAAGGAGGGGGTGGTGAAGGCGGACGTTAACTACGCCACGGAGAAGGCCGTGGTGGAGTTTGACCCGAACAGGATCAGCGTGGAAGAGATAGGGGACGCCATCCGGGAGGTGGAGTACGAGCCGGTTCTCCCATCGGATACGCGGAGGGAGATCACCCTCAGGATCGTGGGTATGACGTGCGCGGCGTGTGTGGCGGCTGTGGAGAAGGCTTTGAGGAGGGTGGACGGGGTGGAGGACGCGGTAGTGAACCTGGCCACTGAGAAGGCCTTCGTCCGGTACAACCCTCAGAAAGTGAGTATCCTGGACCTCAGGAAGGCTGTGAGGGACGCCGGGTATAATGTCAGCGAGGAGGAGGAGGTAGACATCACCCAGGAGGAGTTGGGGAAGGTGAGGAGGAGGATGCTCACGGCGTGGGCGTTGACCATTCCTATCATTCTGTGGATGATCCCTGAGATGTTCTTCGGCGTCATGTGGCCTAACATGTTCATCTTCAACCTAGGCATCACGTTGATCTCGGCGCCCGTCATATTCTGGGTGGGGTGGCCCACCATAAGGTCGGCGTACGCGTCGGTGACTCACGGCTCGGCCAACATGGATTTACTTATAGCCATGGGAACCATCATCGCGTGGCTGACGGGGCCGGCTAGCTTCGTGTGGCCTCTCTTCAACTACGCGGGGAGCAGCACCATGATCCTCAGCTTCCACATCACGGGCCGATACTACGAGGCCTTGGCGAAGGGTCAGAGCAGCCAGGCCATCAGGCAGCTGCTGAAGCTGGAGGCCAAGTCGGCTAAGGTCCTGGTGGACGGCGTGGAGACGGAGGTGCCCGTCGGCGAGGTTAAGGTGGGGGACGTCATGGTGGTGAAGCCGGGGGAGAAGGTGCCCACTGACGGCGTGGTCGTCTTCGGTGAGAGCAGCGTGGACGAGAGCATGGCCACCGGTGAGAGCATGCCGGTGGGTAAGCGTCTGGGGGACGAGATGATCGGGGCCACGGTGAACCAGGAGGGGCTTCTCCACGTGGAGGCGACGAGGATCGGTAAGGACACGTTCCTGGCCCAGATAGTGAAGCTGGTGGAGGAGGCCCAGGGGACAAAGGTTCCTATTCAGAAGTTCGCGGACGACGTTATTGCCGTCTTCGTACCGGTGGTCATCGCCGTGGCCGCGTTTACCTTCGCTATCTGGAACGTGTTTCCAGGTCCGTTGAACGCGGTGCTGGCGTGGGGCGGCGGGTTCATCCCGTGGGTGAACACGGGGCTGCCTCAGCTGATGCTGGCCATCTCGGCCATGATCTCTGTGCTGGTCATCGCGTGCCCGTGTAGCCTGGGCCTGGCGACGCCCACGGCGTTGATGGTGGGGACGGGTATGGGGGCTCAGAACGGGATTCTGATCCGCCGGGGCGAGGCCATCCAGACCATGAAGGCGGTAAGGGCCGTGGTGCTGGACAAGACAGGCACCATAACCAAGGGCCAGCCCGAGGTCACCGACATAGTGGTCGCGGATGATCTAACCGAGGACCAGATCCTCCGCTACGCTGCCAGCCTCGAGATGGGATCGGAGCACCCTCTTGCCAAAGCTGTTGTTCGAAGCGCCATGGATAGAAGGCTAGAGCTGAGTCGGCCTGAGGGTTTCCAGGCTCTTAAGGGGCAGGGCGTGGAGGGCAGTGTGGGCGGTGTTAGGGTGGTGGTGGGCAAGCCCAGCCTTCTGGGTGTTGAGATGTCTGAGGCTCAGCGGGCGGAGTTCAGCCGTCTTCAGTCTGAGGCTAAGACGGTGATGGCCGTGGGGGTGGATGGGAGGTTTGCGGGCATCATCGCCGTGGCTGACACACTGAAGGATGACTCCGTGGACGCCATCCGGGAGCTGGGGCGGATGGGCCTGAAGACGATTATGCTGACGGGGGACAACAGGCAGACCGCAGACGCCATCGCGGCCCGCATTGGGATGAGTGAGGTCTACGCGGAGGTGATGCCTGACGAGAAGGTGAGGGTGGTTATGGAGGCTCAGGAGAAGTATGGGTTGGTGGCTATGGTGGGGGACGGGATTAATGATGCGCCTGCGTTGGCTCAGGCGAACGTGGGTGTGGCCATCGGGACGGGGACGGATATCGCCATTGAGAGCGGTGACGTGATCCTGGTGCGGGGCGACCTGACGGGGCTGGTGACCGCTATTAACCTGAGCCACGCGACGTTTGATAAGATCAGGCAGAACCTGTTCTGGGCGTTCTTCTATAATGTGGTGTCGATCCCGTTGGCTGTGGTGGGTTTCCTGCACCCGGTGATAGCTGAGTCGGCTATGGCGTTGAGCAGTATCACTGTGGTGTCTAACGCGAACCTTCTGCGGAGGGCCCGGATCAAGCCGAGCTACAAGAGCTGAGCTCACGTTTTTCTCCGGTTTTTTTCTCTGAAAGTTTGTGTTACAAGTGGCTTGGTATTTAGCGATTTTAGGGGTTTGATGACAGCTGCGTGGAAGAATGTGAGTTTTTTCTGGGTTAGTTTTGCGGTGTTTTTAGCTAAATAGGTTCCTTTATAGTTTAATTGTTCCATGTAACAATTCTTTGGTGTATTCATAAAAGAAGGATAGTTACGCTTTAGCTTTGACCATAGTTTCCGCGGCCCACATGAGCAGCGACACGTCGCCGCCCGCCACCAGCACCCTAGCCCCATCCTTAATCGCCTTCCTCACCGACTCGTCGAAGGGCGGATACAGGAACCGGGCCAGAGGCACACCATACCTCTCGCACAACTCGTGAGCTCTCTTCATGGCGGCCTGGTTCTCCGGGTTGTTCACCGTGGAGTACCCAGCCCTCATGGCGTAGTCTCTGCCCCCGAAGAAGGCGAAGTCCACCCCCTCCACCTGCACTATCTCCTCCAGGTTGTCGATGGCCGTCCGGCTCTCCACCAGGGGCACCACCATGATGCTCCTGTTAGCCTCCTCCCAGTAGTCCCCCGTGAACCCAGCAGAGTACTTGGCTGCCCGGGTCAGGTAGCATGCGCCCCTGTCCCCCGCCGGAGGGTACCTGCAATCCTTAACGATCTCCCTGACCTCGTCCGCGGTCTCCACCATGGGCACCACCACCCCCATGCACCCCATGTCCAGCACCTTCTGAGTCATGACCCTGCTTCTCTCAGGCAACCTGACCAGAGGCACCACGCCCGCCGACTCCGCCGCCCGCACCAGATGACCGAAGACGTTTGTATCCAAGGGCCCCGTGGGCCCGTGCTCCGTGTCTATGATGACGAAGTCCAGGCCCGCGTGGCCCAGCACCTCCATCACCACAGGGCTGCTGCTGAACAGGAAGGTGCCGACAATGACCTCCCCCCGCCTCAGCTTCTCCTTAAGAGAATTCGCCTTCAAACCGACCACCTACAGCAGCTCGGCTTTAACCACCTGGCAGAGCCAGCCCGTTATGACCTCGTACAGCTTCTCACCCGTCTCCGCCGTCGCCCTGGACGCGTCCCCCATGACCCCGAAGGGCGTCATCTCCTTCATCCCCACGCCGCTCTGGGCGACTGTAACCGAGCCCACGTAGGGCTTCTTGGCGTAGGGGTCCAGCTCCTCCGGCACATAGAAGGGCTCACCCCGGTTATTGGACACCAGGGCGGGGGTGCTGAACATCTGCCTAGCCGTCTCCCCCTCAGCGGAGTGGTGCTCGTTTCTCGGCCGGGGCGACTTCAGTATCTCAGGGTACCTGGCCCCCATCACCGGCAGCCAGTCAGGCACAATGATCTTGGAGTCCTTCAGGATCAACGCCAGGTCCTGAGCCACCAGCCTCAGCGTGGCAAGGTTACCCGCGTGGCCATACAACAACAAGAACTTCTTGAACCCGTGATAGTGGAGGCTCCTGCACACTTCCATGATGACCCGCATCATGGTCTCCGAACTAAGAGTAATCGTGCCCGGGAACTTCATGTGGGCGTGGCTTATGCCGAAGGGTATGGTGGTCGCTGCGCAGACGGTCACACCCTCATCGGCCAGCTGCTTGATGACCATCTTGGCCATGTCCGTGGCCTGCAGTGTGTCAGAGCCCAGGGGCAGGTGGGTGCCGTGCTGCTCCGTAGAGCCGACAGGAATGATGACGATGTCCGTCTTCTTCAGAGCCTCCTCCACCTCCGGCCAGCTCATCTCGAAGAGAGTCTTGGGGCCCCGCACCTCGTACAGGGTCTCACCTAGAAGCTTCATGGCTAATCCTCGTCCAACTCACTATTTCTGTTTATTCAGTCCCTCAATCATCTTTTATCCCGTTGACCAGAGTATCCTCCATGTCCTTCACGATCAACGATCATAAGGTCAAGCTGGGCGAGAAGGCGTACACCATGCTCAGGGTGGCGCAGATGCTCAACGGCAGCGACCTCCAAATCCCCGTCCACGTAATCAGAGGAAGGCAGAAGGGCCCCACCCTGGGCCTCTTCGCCTGCATCCACGGCAGCGAGTACTACCAGAACAGGGTCATCAGGCGGCTCGTCAACGACACCGACCCCGCCCAGCTCAGAGGCACCATCATAGCCGTGCCCGTAGCCAACCCCTACGCCTTCATGCACATGACCCGGGAGACCCCCAACCCACCCGAGGAGACAGTGGACTTCGCCAACATGAACCGGGTCTTCCCCGGAAAACGCTCCACGCCCCTCTTCGGAAGCATGGAGTCCACCGACGTGAGCCTCACCATGAGGATCGCCGCCGCCCTCAGCGACCACGTCATCCCCCACTGCACCCACATCCTGGACTACCACGGCCAAATGAGAGGCATGGCCCTCAAGAAGATGCTCTTCAACCTGGACCCCGAGTCCAAGGAGATGGCCCGCGTCTTCGGCCTAGGCATCCTCCACGACCCGCCCGGCACCTTGGCCAGAGGCAGTTTCATGCCCATGACCGAGTACGCCGGCACCCTCGGAGCCAAGTGCATAGTCCCCGAGATAGGCGGAGGCATGCACGGAGAGGAGTTCGAGGCAGAGTGCGAACGGATAGCCGTCCAGGGCACCATCAACGTCATGAGGCACCTGAATATGCTGGACGGCGAACCCGACTTGCCTGAGAAGCAGTTCTACTTCAGGAACGCTCCCCACGTCAGGTCCACCACAGGCGGCTACCTAGTAACGGATATGAGCCCCCGGGACGTAGGCATCGGCAGAGAGCCCAGAGAGGTGCACAGGGGAGAGGTCCTGGGCACCATATACAGCCCCTACACCCTCAAGGAACTGGAGCAGATCAAGGCGCCCTGCGACGGCCTCATCTACGCCTGCAGAGTCTCCGGCCCCGTGGAGCCCCAGAACGAGATACTGGCCGTAGCCGACTACCAGGACTCCAAGTGGATATAACCCGCCAACCCTTATAACCGGAGCCGCCCAGAGGATCAGAAATGAAGGGCATCAAGGCCATCATCTTCGACCTCCACGGCACCCTCCTCCTCTCAGACGACGTGGACAGGGCCTGGGACGAGTGGGCCACAGCCTTCCACGTGGCCATGACCCTCAGAGGGGCCAAGGTCCACCGCCCAGAGTTCAAGGAGATGCTCAGCGTCCTCTTCAACGGCCCCGAGCCCCCCGCCTACACCCCAGGCATGACCCTCTTCGAGCGCAGAGTCACACACCTGTGTAGCCACCTAGGCGTAAGCATTCCAGCCCACGAGCTCAGGCCCCTGGTGGAGGACATCATAGGCGTCTGGCACAGGGACATGTACCTGGACCCCGAGACCGTCCCCCTCCTCGAACTCCTAGGCCGCAACTACAAAGTAGGACTCATAACCAACTGGGAGCACGGCCCCAAGATCCACCGGATGATAGACGAGCTGGGCGTCCGCCACCTATTCCACGACATAGTAGTCAGCGACGACGTGGGCGCATCCAAACCCGACCCAGAGATATACCGCGTATCCCTGAGCCGGCTGGGCGTCCAGGCCCCCGAGGCCGTCTACGTGGGGGACATGGACCTGGACGCCCAGGGCGCCCTGGACGCAGGGATGCACCCGGTCCTCATCCGGAGAACCGATGGCAACGGCAACTGGTCCAGCTACAGCAGCGCCGTGGAGTGCAGCTACGACCCGGACGAGGTGGCCTGCATCGAGCGCCTGGGCGACCTGCCGCGGCTCCTTGCTGATGGGTGAGAACCTTCATAACCGGAGGCACACCATCATTCATGACTTGAAGCCGGAGCGGGTAAGGGTCAGCGTAGGCACCGCAGCCGTCCTAGGCCTAGTACGCATGAGGCTTCACGTGCCGCCAACCACCGCCTACATCATGAGCTATACGGAGGGCAGCTGCGCAGCCAACTGCAGCTTCTGCGCCCAGGCCCGGGACAACAGCGGCGACAGGCAGCACCTCTCCAGGGTGGTCTGGCCCGACTTCCCAGTAGAGAAAGTGGTGGAAGGCTTCAGCAAACCCCAAGCCGAGGTGCTGAGACGCGTCTGCCTCCAGGTCATCAACTACCCCGGGTTCCTGGAGGACACCCTCAGCCTCGTGGACACCTTCAATAAAACCGGGTTACCCATATCGGTGGACACCTGCCCCGTGGGCAGCGCCGGCCTCAAACGCCTCAAGGATGCCGGCGTGGACAGGGTCAGCATACCCCTGGACGGGGCCACCCCTGAGGTGTTCAACAGGATCAAGGGCAGCGGCGTCGGCGGACCCTACCGCTGGGAGACCCATATGAAGGCTCTCCGAGAAGCCGTGAAATTATTCGGGGAGGGAAACGTGGGCAGCAACCTCATAGTGGGCCTGGGCGAGACCGAGAGGGAGGCGGCCCAGCTTGTCCAGACCCTCAAGGACATGGGGGTCATCACGGTGCTCTTCGCCTTCACACCCCTGGAGGGCACAAGGCTAAGCGGTGTCCCGCAGCCGCCCCTGGACGCGTACCGGCGTATACAGGCGGCCCGCCACCTCATAGACAGAGGCATGATAAGGGTCAACGATATAAGCTTCGACGAGGCGGGACGCATTACCGGTTACGGCCCCGTGAACCTGGCTGAGACCCTGAGAGATGGGGCCGCCTTCATGACCACAGGCTGCCCCGGCTGCAACAGGCCCTTCTACAACGAGCGGCCCTCTGGCCCATTCTACAACTACCCCAGGCCCCTCACGCCGGGAGAAGCGGACAAAGAGATGAAGAAGATGGGAGTAAAGCAAATTGACTGAGACCTGGCGCCTCATCGACATGCGCATCGAGGACGCCCCCACCCAGATGGCCATAGACGAGGCCATAGCCGTAAACAGGCTCAAGGAGGACACACCCAACACCGTAAGGCTCTACAGGTGGAAGCCCTCAGCCGTCAGCATCGGCTACTTCCAGAGTCTGGAGAAGGAGGTGAACCTGGAGACCTGCGGCGCCCTCGGCGTGGACGTCATCCGGCGCATAACCGGCGGCGGAGCCGTCTTCCACGACTACGACGGCGAGATCACCTACAGCCTCGTCGCCCCCGAGTCCGACCCCAAGATGCCTCGCGACATATTAGCCTCCTACCAGGTGATATGTGGAGCCATCATTGAGGGTCTGAGGACGCTGGGCGTGGACGCAGAGTTCAAGCCAGTCAACGACATAGCGGCGGGGGGCAAGAAGATCAGCGGCAACGCCCAGACCAGGCGCCACGGCGTCGTGCTTCAGCACGGCACCGTGCTTGTGGACAGCGACTTACGCACTATGTTCAGGGTGCTCAGGGTCTCGGACGCCAAGATAAGCGACAAGATGATCCAGGCAGTGGAGGAGAGGGTCACCAACGTGCGCAGGTACCTGGGCAGGGAGGTGGCCTTCAGGGAGGCCAGGGACGCCCTTGTAGAGGGCTTCGAGAAGGTCTTCAAGGTTACCCTTGAGCCGGGGAAGCTCACCGCGGGGGAGGAGAGGACCGTGGAGGAGCTGAAGGCCAAGTACAGCAGCGCGGAGTGGGTGAGCCAGCGTTGAAGAGGGCCGAGTACAAGGTACCTGGCGGGAAGCTCCTGGCCGCCGAGGTGGAGGAACGCGGCGGCGCCCTGGTGAAGGTGAAGCTGGTGGGCGACTTCTTCATGCACCCCGAGGAGGCCATAATAGGCCTGGAGGAGGCCCTCACAGGCTCGCCCCTGGAGGAGATCGAGGAGAGGGTAGAGTCCTTCTTCGGCGAGGAGGACATAACACTCTACGGGGTGGCCCCAGGCGACTTCGTGAAGGTCATAAGGCTAGCCCTCGCCTCTTAGCAGCCTCTTCTCGAGGCTTCTTGGCGTGGCGCAGCATCCGTCTAGGTGGATGACCCTGTACTCGGCGTCCAGGGCCCTCTGCTCCGTGGAGCGGGATGCTAGGGCTACCCTGTCGGCCCCCGCCTCTACGGCGGCCCAGTCCAGCTCAGCCTTGTAGTCCCTGCTCCTCATGCAGCCCAGGGACACGTCTGTGCGGGGGCTCAGCCTCTTAGCCTCGGATATGAGGCCGGTGATCTCGGCCAGGGGGGGAGGCGGCACACTGGCCATGGGGGTGTTCTCAGTGGGTATGAGGCCTAGGAACACTATCACCTCCGGGTTTATGCTGGCAGCCATCTCCAGAGCCCTGTGCTCTCCCAGGACCCTCCCGTAGTGGAGGCCGACGCATATGTGGGGGGCCACGTGGGGCGCGCCGGCGTCCACCAGGTTGGTCAAAGTGGAGCCGTACTCCTCGACGCTCGCCTTCAGCCCGTAGACGTCCCTGAGGGTCTCGTCGCTGCCCACCACGTCCACGGACACTATGTCTGCGCCCGTTGATGCTATCTCCTCGGCCTCTCCTGAGTCCAGCATTCCTGTGTGGAGGTTCACTATGAGACCCGTGTTCTCTTTCACCCACGCTATTGTCTGGAGGAAGAGCCTCAGGGGGACGCGGCCCTCGATGGTGCTGCCGCCGCTTATGAGGAGCCCCACGCCACCAGCCTCCTCGTGCCTGACGCAGAAGTCTCTCAGCTTGGCAGGCGTGGACACGTCGGGCATGTGTTTGAGGTAGTGGCCCCTGCAGTGGCTGCACCTGAGGTCACATCCGCCTCCTGTGACTGAGACGGGGGGAAACACCGGCATGGGGTAGTAGAACCTGAGCTCCTTTGACTGCAAGCTGGGTCGCAGGTCACCCAAGGAAAGTGCCCGATAAATAGTTTTTTGAAAAGGGTTCTCAGGAGAGTATTTACTTCACACATCTGGCAAGTGTTTTCAACGCAGAGCCCCAGTTTACACCATGGGTTCTAAAAAACTCCGCCCCTACACCCGGGACGAGCTACACAGAGCCGGCCCGCCCAAGGTCTACGGCAGGGAAGCCACGGAGGCCGCCTTCCTGCTGGGCAGCATAGGGACAGGCAACTTCTCGGTGGGCTCCAGAGGAGACCTCCGGGACTGGGAGATATTCAACAAGCCTGCCAAGGGCCAGAAGCTGCCCTACAGCTTCTTCGCCGTGGCCATCAAGGAAGGTGAACGCGTCAAGGCGCGGGTGCTGGAAAGCAGGCTGGCGCCGCCCTTCAGCGAGTCCCATGGCTTCCACCCCGGTTCTGTGGCTGGGCTGCCAAGGTTCAGTGACAGCAGGATGTGGGCCGAGTACCCCTTCGTCTACATGGAGCTGGTGGACGAGGGGCTGCCCGTCCGGGTCCTGCTGGAGGCGTACACGCCCTTCATCCCCCACGAGCCCGACGACTCCGGGCTGCCTCTGGCGGTCCTCACCTACACTGTGCAGAACACCAGTGACTGTGACTTGGATGTGACCGTGGTGGGTTCCCTGCTCAACGCCGTGGGGTTCACCGGCGTAGGCGACTTCGGCTGGGTCAAGCCGGAGGGCTTCGGGGGAAACGTGAACAGGTTCACCCAGGAGGCCGGACTGAGGGGTATCATCTTCACCAGCGGCAAGCACCCCGAGGACAGCCTCCTCCGCGGCTCCATGAGCCTTGCCACCACCGAGAGGGACGTCACCGTGAAGCCCCACTGGTACAGGAGCGGCTGGTGGGACAACCTCAGGGAGTTCTGGGACGACCTGGCCGGTGACGGGCTGCTCACGGATCATGGGTATGAGTCCCCCAGCGAGGAGGGCAAGACCGATGTCGGCAGTCTGGGCGTCGTCAAGAGGGTGGGGCCAGGCGAGGCCGTGGACTTCACCTTCCTCGTCTCCTGGCACTTCCCCAACAGGGTCGGCAACTGGAACCAAAGGCTCAGCGGCTGTGGATGTGGAGGGACGGCCCGTAACAGGTACGCGGTCAGGTTCAGCGACGCCTGGGACGTTTGCAGGCACTACGTGAAGCACAGGGACCGGCTGGACGACCTCTCACGGGCTTTCAGGGACGTCCTATACGGGTCAACCCTGCCCGTCCACGTTGTGGACGCTGTGGCCAGCAACATCACAGTCATCAGGAGCAGCACATGCTTCTGGCTGGAGGACGGCGCCTTCCTCGCCTACGAGGGCTGCTTCGACGACGCTGGCTGCTGCAGCGGCAACTGCACCCACGTCTGGAACTACGAGCAGACCCTGGCCCACCTTTTCCCCAGCCTAGCTAGGAGCATGAGGGAGACCGAGTTCAGGCACGAGACAGACCAGGACGGCAAGATGAGCTTCCGCGCCTACAACGTGTTCCCAGGCACCAGGAGCTGGGACAGCGTGGAGGCCGCCAGCGACGGCCAATGCGGCGCCGTCATGCGACTGTACAGGGAGTGGAAGCTCTGCGGAGACACCGGGTGGATGACCGGTCTCTGGCCCAAGGCTAGACTGGCCCTGGACTACGCCTGCAGGACATGGGACCTGGACGGCGACGGCGTCACCGATGCCAAGCAGCACAACACCTACGACATCAGCTTCTACGGGCCCAACCCCCTCAGCGGCGTCATGTTCCTGGGTGCCCTCAAGGCCGGGGTCCACCTGGCCGAGGCGTCCGGAGACTACGGCGCGGCTGAGAGGTACAGGACGCTGTACGAGAAGGGCCGGGTCAACCTGGACAGGGCCACCTGGGGCGGCGACTACTACGTGCAGAGGCTGGATGACATGGACGCGTACAAGTACCAGCACGGCGTCGGGTGCCTCAGCGACCAGCTCCTGGGGCAGCTTAACGCCAGTCTCATGGGCCTGGGCTACCTGCTTCCCCCCAAACACGTGAAGAAGGCGATCCGCTCTGTTTACCGCCACAACTTCATGAGTGGATTTGATGAGCACGACAACACCCAGCGCACCTACGCCCTCAACGACGAGGCCGGGCTCCTCCTGTGCACCTGGCCCAAGGGAGACCGCCCCTTCTACCCCTTCGTGTACAGCCACGAGGTCTGGACCGGAATAGAGTACCACGTGGCCAGCCACCTCATCCACGAGGGTTACATGGACGAGGGCCTGGCCATCGTCAAGGCGGTGAGGGACAGGCACGACGGCGTCAGGCGCAACCCGTGGAACGAGGTGGAGTGTGGCCACCATTACGCTCGCAGCCTAAGCAGCTGGGGCCTGCTCCTGGCGTTGAGTGGCTTCACGTGCGACGCCGTGGAGAAGGAGATATGTTTCCAGCCGAGGATCAACGCTGAAGAGTTCAGCTGCTTCTGGAGCACGGGCGAGGCGTGGGGGACCTATACCCAGACAGTGGACAGGGACACGGGTGAGAGGCGGTGGAGCGTAGAGGCTCTGCACGGCAGCCTTGACGGCTACAGGGTGAACGGCAGAGCACCTTAACTCCCCTCGTGGGTCCATCGAACTAGACCGGTGAGTTAAATACCACAGCCACAAATCATGGGGCATGGGTCTTACCGAGGTCGGAGTCTCCTTCACTATCGCCGGGCTCCTGGAGATCGTTTACCCCCTGGCGCTGGCATATTACCTGAAGAGGCGCCTAGGGACAGATTGGAGAGTATTCTTCGTCGGGTGCGCCTTGTTCCTCGCCAGCCTCATCAGGATACCGCTGAACAACTACGCCACCTTAGCCATACTGGGCGCCGACCTGGGCCTGTACACCATGACAGTGGTGTCCCTGTTCCCGTCCCTCACAGCCGGTGTCTTCGAGGAGGGGGCCCGGTACATCGCCTACAGGTTCCTGGTGAAGGAGCACACTCTTGAGAACGGGTTGATGTATGGAGCCGGCCACGGCGGCATCGAGAGCATCTTCCTGGTGGGGGCCAGCGTGCTGTCCGTGGGGGTGGTTCTCCTCACCAACTCTTCGGTGATTCCTGCGGCTCAGCTCGCGGCCATCGAGGCCACACCCCTCTACCTACCTTTTGTAGGCTTCTATGAGAGGGTCATGGCTATTATCATCCAGATAAGCCTCTCAATTGTGGTGCTGGAGTCGTTCAGGAAGAAGGACCTCAGGTACCTGGCCGCGGCCATTCTCATCCACTTCGCCATAGACTTCGTGGTGTTAATGACGATAGGCTACGGTATACTGTACGCCGAGATGGCGGTTACCGGGTTCGCCCTGGGCCTGGGCTACTGGACTCTGGAGAAGTACAGGGCCGAGAAGCCTATAGTGTGAAGGGTCTGCCGTCAACCAATACGTGCTCAGGGACCTTCTCACGCCACTTACCCAGCCACTCCAGGTCCCTGTCCCGCTCCCTCAGGTCGTCGGGCATGAGCTCCGGGATGGTCTCAACGGCGCTGCCAACGGGGTACCAACGACCGCACTCAGGGCACCAGAGAAGACCCTCGGCGACCTCCACCAGGTTCAGGTACCGGTACAGGACATCCACCCCCTCAGGGAACTCCTTCAGGAGGTCCGCCGCCTTTGGCTTCTCCACGTAGGCCAGCCGGTCGAGGAAGGTCCTGGCGTCCCCCAGGAGCTCCAGGGCGGAGGTCATCCCGGTCTCGTCCCTTATCTCCTTGATGGACGGCGGGCTTATGGTGCCGTCCTCTATCTGCTTCGCCAGGTGGCCGTACTGTTTCTTGAAGTGGGGGCTGATTGCGCCGGCCTCCCTGCTAATCTTGTCCATCTCCTCCAGGGGGGTCTCCCACCTGTAGAAGTAGGCCTCCAAGGGGTGGTGCTTGTCTATTGGGCAGGCCAGAATGTTGAGGAGCCAGGGCTTCATATCGGTTCAATTAAGGGTGCATGGATGCTGGATAAAAGATAAACGGCTACTTGAACAGCGGATACTTCTTCATATTGGGGAACCCCGACTTGGCCCACCTGAGCCTATCCCTGGGGTCCTTCTTCAGCCAGTTGTACATGTGCCAGAAGTTCTTCCCCCAACGGTCGGTTCTGTTCTCTATGGGCTCGTACCCTATGTTCCTGAGCTCATTCATGTAGGCCAGCTCCACCAGGTACTGGCCCCTGTTCTCTATCTTCCCCCTCTTCACGTGGTCCTCCCCGTATTCCTCAGTGAGGGCCTCCGCGGCCTCGTTGAGGATGTCTCCAGAGCATATGGTGATCTGTTCGTTCTCCCGTATCCTCAGCCGGTCCACGAGGCGCAGCGCTATCCTGCGGGCCTCATTCAGGTGCCTCTTGTCTCCGTAGACTGGCTTCTGGAAGTAGCGGACGTTGATCATGTCATACAGAAAGTGGTCGTCCTCGGGCCTGTAGGCCCCGATGACAACGCCATGGAGGATGTCTCCAGTCCCAGCGTCATCGATCTCTATGGTCAAGCAGGCACCCTTAGGCCTCGCCCTTCAGGCGCCTGACGATCTCCTGGGCCCTGGGGAACCTGATCTCCCCTCCGTCCACAAGCTCAGTGGCGGCCCTCTCGATGAGGTCGCCTGTGGCGCCGGCCATGACCACTAGGTTCCTGGCGTGGAGCCTCATGTGGCCCTGCTGGATGCCCTCCTGGGTGAGGGCCCTGAGGGCGCCCAGGTTCTGGGCTAGGCCCACGGCGCACATGATCTTGCCAAGGTCCTCGGCCTTCTCCACATTCAGTATCTTCCTGGCCACCTGGGCCATGGGGTGGCTGCGGGTGGCTCCGCCCACCAGGCCCACGGCCATGGGGAGAGTCATCTCGCCCACCAGGTCGCCGTCGCTGTTCTTGCTCCACCTGCTCATGCTTCGGTACTGTCCTTCCCTGACAGTGTAGGCGTGGGCCCCAGCCTCGATTGCTCTGTGGTCCTGGGCGAAGGCCAGGGCCACGGCTGCGACGCCGTTCATGATGCCTTTGTTGTGGGTTGCGGCCCTGTAGGGGTCAGCGTCGGCGAAGGCCCACGCCGCCACTATGTTGTCCACGGCCTCCTCACCGCCTATGTCCTCTCTCGTGACGACGCCCTTCACCGTCACCAGGCGCCTGTCGGCCAGGTTGCTGATGATCCTGAGGAGTGTGCGGCCGCCTGTGATCTCGGCTATCGTGGGGGCCAGGGCCTCGGCCATGGTGTTGACGGCGTTGGCACCCATGGCGTCCCTGCAGTCCACCAGTATGTGCACTATGAGCATGGGGCCGATCTCCGTCTCTATGGGCCTTAGCTCGATGTCCTTGGCTCCGCCCCCGAACTTTACCAGCACGGGGTCCAGCTCGTTAGCTGACTCCAGCAGCATCTTCTTATTCTTCTCTAGGGCTTTGACGGCCTTCTTCATGTTCGGTATGTCCAGGACCTGTACTTGGCCGATCATGACGGGGTCTGTGGTTGTCGCCTTGATGCCGTCGCCGTCCCTCATGAGGCGGGCCATGTTGCTGGCCGCGGCCACCACGCTGGGCTCCTCCCCGGCCATGGGGACCAGGTAGTCCCTGCCGTTGACCCTGAAGTTGACGGCCACGCTGAAGGGATAGGCTATTGTGCCTATGACGTTCTCAGTCATGTGGTCGGCGGCGTCGAGGCTCAGGCCGCCCCTGCTCTTGAGGGTGGCTACCTCCTCCGCTGTTAAACCCACCATCTCCGCGATGACGCCGATGCGTTCCTCCACGGACTTCTTGTAGAACCCTGATATCCTGCTAGTGAACTCGGGAGCCAAACTGTGTTCCTCGGTTTTGTTCATTGAAGGTTTCGACAGGATTTAATGATTTCGCAGCAACTCTATGCGTTTATATCTGTGGCTACCAATGATTTTAGTGGTGGCCATGGATAAAGCATTGGTCCTCCTCACCCTAGAGCCCACCTCTGAGAGGGACGTCCTGAACAAGCTCCGCAAGCTGAAGGGGGTCACAGAGGCCCACTTCCTGTACGGCCCATACGACGCCTACGTCATCATCGAGGGCAAGAGCTCCTCTGAGCTCCAATCCCTGGTGATCGACCGCATAAGGCACATAGAGGGCATCAACTCCACCATGACTTGCTTCATAGCCGATTAACCCTTTTTTTTACGTGTCCGTCATGTGAAAAAGCTTAACTGTGCCGGTATATTCGATACTGCGTTCAGGAGTTAGCCGCTTGTCCAACAACAAGCTGAAGTGGGTGTCCGTGGGGGGGACCTTTGACGTAATGCACAAGGGTCACTGGTTCCTTCTGGAGGAGACCTTCAACGTTGGAGAGCGGGCCATCGTCGGCGTCACCACTGAAAAGTTCGCCGCCTCTTTGAAGAAGCAACACGAGATTGACAGCTACGAGAACAGGCGCCGGGACGTCGTGGAGTTCCTGAAGGAGAAGGGCTTCCTAGAGAGAGCCGAGATTGTGCCCCTGAGGGACCCCTTCGGGCCCACCATTGACAGCGACATCCTGGAGGGACTCATTGTGAGCGAGGAGACTGAGGTCACGGCCGAGGTCATCAACAAGATGCGGGTCGAGCAGGGCAGGAAGCCGCTTCTCATCTTCGTCATAACCATGGTGCTGGCGGACGATGGCAAGCCCATCAGCAGCACCCGCGTCCGCCGCCAGGAAGTGGACAGGTACGGCCGCCTCATAGGGTAGCACTTTCACCCGGGTCCCAGCCCCGGCGCCGTGCCTAACCGTTTTAACGTGTGTTCATCCAAGACTCTCCGATGGGTTACTCCGGATCAGCTGTGCTTCCCCTCCACCCGGGGAAAGCCCCACGGTGGCTGTTCAGCCGCATGGTTCAGCTGGCCGAGTGCATCACAGACATCGTCATAGACGAGTACGGCACCCTGGGGCTCCTGAAGAGGCTGGGTGATCCATGGTTCTTTCAGAGCCTGGCCTGCGTCCTAGGCTACGACTGGCACAGCAGCGGCACCACCACCGTCACCTGTGGGGCCCTCAAGGAGGCCCTGTACCGGGAGGGAAAAGGTGTCACCGTCTGCGGCGGTAAGGGCAGGACCAGCCTCCGGACGCCCCAGGAGATCAGGGAGATGGGAAGCGTCTTCAGCCTCAGCGGATACAAGGTTGACGGCCTCGTCTACGCCAGCAGGATGAGCGCCAAGGTGGACAACAGCCTTGTACAGGACGGGTACCAGCTATACCACCACTGCCTCATCTTCGACGAGAGGGGCCGCTGGATCGTGGTCCAGCAGGGCATAAACGAGGGAATGGGGAACGCTCGCCGCTACCACTGGGGCCTGGAGCACCGTGGCTTCATAGAGGAGCCCCAGGGCGCCATTCTGTGCCCCACAAGGCTGGATGAGGCCCTGGACATGACCAGCAGCCAGAGCAGGGAGACCAGGTCCACTTGCCTGGACCTTGTGCGTGACAACCCCGAGAAGCTGAGGCGAGCCATGGCTGAGTCTGCCCCCGCGGGGCAGACCAGGCTAGACGGCTGGACGGGCCGCAGGGTGCTGGTGATGCCCAGGAGCGTTAACTGGGACGCGGTGCGGGCTGCATACCAGTTCCAGCCCAGGAGCTACGAGGAGCTGATCTCCACCAAGGGGATAGGGCCGGGCACCGTCAGGGGTCTCGCCCTTGTGGCTGAGCTGGTGTACGGGGACAGGGCCAGTTGGCGTGATCCCGTCAGATTCAACTTCGCCTTCGGAGGCAAGGACGGGGTCCCCTTCCCAGTGGACAGGAGGGCCATGGACGAAGCCGTGGACGTGCTGCGCAGTGGAATACAGGCATCCAGGCTCCGGCGAGGCGAGGAGATGAGAGCCCTGAGAAGGCTGAGGGACTGCGTCCCCCAGGGAGACCCAGTGGCACTGAAAACAGTTCTGTGAGAGCTTCAACTAGAACCTTTACGGCCGGAGAGGAACATGAGGACGATGGCGGCTGTCACAGCCAACCCCAGACCCGCTATCAGGTAGACCTCACGCCCCAGCCCCCCGCCATAGACCTCCTCGGCCTCATCGGTCACCGAGGCGTAGAGGCTGCTCCCTATGATTCTCGCCCTCGTGGTCAACGTGTCGCCGATGTAGGGCTGCTCCGAGACGTTGAAGGCCGCCACGACGTTGCCCGCGTACTCCGGCGCCTTCCTCAGGAGCTCCAACCCGCTCTTCTCCGAGGTCAAGGTGAGGTCCACTGGCACCCAGCCCCACGGGGGAACGTAGACCATGGCCCACCCGTGCCACCCCACGCCCCTGCGGGCGTTGGTGAGATGCCCCTCCCAGCTGGTCTGGGAGTCGTCGATGCTGGAGTGTATGTATATGCCTACCTGTAGGTAGGCGGGGACCCCCCGGCTCCTCAGCATGGATATGAGAAGGATGTACTGGTCGTCGCAGTCCCCCAGGCCCTCCGAGAGGGTGGTGTTGGGGTACCTGGGGACCTCAAAGTTGCAGTAGGTGGTCTCCCCGGTGACGGACTCTATGAGGAGGACGAGGGCATCCAGGACCGTCTCGGCGTCCCCCGCAACCTCCAAAGCCTTAGCGGCAATGTCAGGGTCGTCACTCCTGAAGGTCTCTGTGGCTCCCGTGTACTGGTCAACAATGCTGGGTGGTATGGATGAGAACCTGTCGGCCTCATCGTGGTTGAAGCCGGGCACAGACCTACTGTCCGACTTTATGGTGAATGTCATGGTGAAGGTGGTGGACTGCCTCGGGCCCAAGGTTCTCTCCAGGGTCATCACCGCCCCCCTGTTACCGTCCGGGTCCACGTTGCCCGACGTGTATCCTACTGAGGACTCCTTAACCTTGACCGTCTGCGTGGAAGAGTTCATGAAGAGGGGCACAGTGAGGTCCTCCTCCGCCAGCTCTAGAGGCGTCTGCCCCCTGTTCTCAAGCACGTAGGTGAACGTGTACTTGTACTCGGATGCTCTGGCCTGGGCGGGCGAGACCAGGCTTAGGAGAATCAGCAGGACAAGCAGGACGCGTCTGTTCAAGCGGCGGATCGGAGAATGGGGGAAAGGGGCGTTTAACAATGTTTGGGTTAGGTCTTGTCCACCTTGGCCCAGTCCTGGGCGAACAGCCTCAGCCCCTCATCGGTGAGGGGGTGCTCCAGCATCTTGTCCAGTATACCGGGGGGCACGGTGGCCACGTGGGACCCGGCTAGGGCGGCATCGATGACATGCCTGGGGTGCCTGATGCTGGCCGTGATGAGCTTCGTCGGCAAGTCGTAGTTGGAGAGGACGCTGCACACCTCATAGACCACGTCCATGCCCTCGTGGCCCCTGTCGTCCAGACGGCCCACGAAGACGCTCACGTATGTGGCCCCTGCCTTGGCGGCCAGGAGGGCCTGGGACGCCGAGAAGACCAGGGTGACGTTGGTCTTGATGCCCAGCCTCGTGAGCTCCTTCACCGCCTTGAGGCCCTCACCAGTCATGGGCACCTTGACTATAATGTGCTCCCCGAACTCGGCCAGCCTCTTGCTCTCCTTCACTATGTCCTCGGCTTTGGTGCTCACAGCCTCCACGCTTATGGGCCCCTTCACGATACTCGTGATCTCCTGGACCACCTCGCTGAAGTTTCGGCCGCTCCTAGCGATGAGTGTCGGGTTGGTGGTGACGCCGTCGATGACGCCCATGTCCCAGTACTTCTTGATCTGAGCCACGTCTGCAGTGTCTATGTAGAACTCCATGGTGACCAGATCAGCCGTGTTTTTTGATAACTTTTTCGGCTGAGGCAGCGATCTTCTCCGGCGTCAACCCGTGGAGCTCCAGAAGCTCATCCATGGTTCTGCTGCTCTGACCGAAGACGTCCCGGACCCCCAGCCTGTACACAGGCGCGGGGCTGTTCTCCGAGAGGGCCTCGCATACGGCTCCGCCCAGTCCCCCGATTACCTGGTGCTCCTCCACGGTTACAATGGTGCCCGTCTCCTTGGCGGCCTTGACTAGGATATTCTCGTCCAGGGGCTTGATGGTATGTATGTTCAGCACACGGGCGTCCAGGCCCTTCTCCTTGAGCATCTCGGCGGCCTTGAGGCAGTGGAGGACCAGCATCCCCGAGGTGACCAGGGTCACGTCTCCGCCGTCCCTCATGACCTCGCCGCGGCCCAGCCTGAAACTGTAGGGCTTGTCCAGGTTGGGCTCCTTCTCCCTGCGGAGCCGCATGTACACGGGGCCGCTGGTCTCCATGATGGCGTTCAGGGCGTTGACTGTCTCCTCCGGGTCGCAGGGCATGATCACCTTCATGTTGGGTATGACCCTCATGATGGCTATGTCCTCCAGTGCCTGGTGGCTGGCTCCGTCCGCCGCACAGCTGAAGCCCCCGTGGCTGGCCACTAGGGCCACGTTCAGCTTGTCGTGGGCAACCACGTTCCGGACCTGGTCCCATGCGCGGCCCGTCTCGAAGATGGCGAAGCTGCTGGTGAAAACCCGTTTTCCTCCCAGGGCAAGGCCGGCGCTGAAGCTCACCAGGTTCTGCTCGGCGCTCCCCACGTTGAAGAACCTCCGCGGGTAGGCGTCCGCGAAGCCTCGAGTCATGGTGGAGGCGGATAAGTCCGCGTCCACGACCACGATGTCGGGGTACTTCTCTCCTGCCTTGGCCAGCCACTCCCCGTAGACGACACGCGTAGCCTTCATACTCAACTCACTCAGCCTCCAGCTCCCTCAGGGCCTGGTCAAGCTGTTCCTTGCTGGGGGGCTTACCGTGGAACCCGGCCACATTCTCCATGAAGCTGACGCCCTTACCCTTCACCGTTTTGGCCACTATGATCGTGGGTCCGCCCTTGTGCTCCTTGGCCTTCCCGAAGGCCTCGAAGAGCTGGGGGTAGCTGTGTCCGTCCACCTCCAGTACGTTCCAGTTGAATGCCCTCCACTTGTCCGACAGAGGGTCCAGGCGGACCACATCCTCCGTGCACCCGTCTATCTGCAGCCGGTTCCTGTCCACGACGGCTGTGAGGTTGTCCAGCTTCAGATGGGGGGCCAGCATGGCTGCCTCCCAGACCAGGCCCTCATCGCACTCGCCGTCCCCCAGGAGGCAGTAGACCCTGATGTCTTTTCCGTCCAGTTTGGCTGCAGCAGCTATCCCTGTGGACACGGAGAGCCCGTTGCCCAGGCTGCCTGATGAGACTTCCACGCCTGGGGTCTTCAGGGCATCCGGGTGGCCCTGGAGGCTGCTACCGAAGAGTCTGAGGGTGTGTAGGCTGCTCTCGGGCAGGTATCCGCACTCGGCCAGCACGGTGTAGAGGGCTGGGGCGGCGTGGCCCTTGCTGAGGATGAACCTGTCCCGCATGCCCCACTTGGGGTCGCCGGGGTTGTGCCTCATCTCGTTGAAGAAGAGGGTCAGCAGGATGTCCACGGAGGAGAGGCTGCCCCCGGGGTGCCCCGAGCCCGCCTCGTAGATGCTTCGGAGGATGTCTGCGCGGACCTTTCTGGACAGCGCCTCTAGTTCGGGTACTGTGAGACTTCTGATGCTCATTTTTTCACCGGACGGGAATTGTTAATTAATGGTTTGGATGCTATAAAGCCTTCTGAGGCTTTTTCCTGGCGTTGCTTCTTTCGAGTCAACTGCATATGGCTACCTTCTGATGGTCAAGGTGACCTTGATCACCGAGTCGGAGCTCTGCAGAAAGGGCAGCATCCCACCTGGGACGTCCTTGGCGGCTTTATCCGCCCCCACCATCAGGGTTCGGCTGCAGGTGTAGCCGCTTCTCCGGGCCACCATGTCGTGGGGGTGGCCGTAGGTCAGGTCAGGGTGGCCTCTCCCCGCCACGGTGAACCTGCGGGCGCCCACTTCTAGGGTTAACTCGATGACGGTGTCGTGGTACCTGGCGGCCTCCTTGAACTCGGCTGGCAGATCAGCTAGACCCACCTCTGCGGCCACAGCCGCGACGCAGTCGCCCCTGGTAGACACGTTGGTGTCATTGGTGACCATGAGGGTCGTGCCGTGGCTGCACCTGATGTTAGGGTGACCCCAGGCCGTGAACTCCAATGAAATTCTCTTGGCGCCCACGGCTACAGCCTCAGAAGCTCAATGAGCCCCCGCTTAATGAAACCCCCTATGCTGTTGTCGGGTTCCTTCCTGAGTTTGTAGAGCTTCAGGTCCGCTATGCCCTGCCTTATGTCCTCGCTGATAAAGTGGAAGGCAAAGACACCCGCCAGGATACCGGCAATGAACATGTAGTTGACCACGGGGAGGGTCTGCTGGAAGGCGTACACGAGGACCAGGCCAATGAGGGCTACGTGGCTGCGACGGAGGTTACTGCGGTGCCGGTAGATGAAGGTGGCCGCCTCGCTTAAGATGTAGCCCAGGCCGAAGCCCACCAGGTTCACCCAGCCCAGGAAGCCGCCCAGTAAGATAAGGGCGCCGCTCAGCATTACGCCCGGGTACTCCACCTGTCTGTTGAAAGGTATCTCGGTGAACGTGTAGGCCTTTCTGATGAACTTGGTCCCACCATACCTCCGCAAGTTCCAGCTCAGGTTCCAGTCCTCGGCCCTCTTGGCCGATGCGTAGCCCGGGGACTCCAGGTATATGTCCCTCCGGTACGCCATGTTGGCGCCCTGGAAGAGGTGTAGGGTGCCCTGGACTAGGGCGCTCATCCAGCAGTAGAACCTGCTGAGCTGGTTCCTGTTGAGGGGCCTGAAGGCGCCACCCACAGCTACAACCTTGGGGTCAGTGAAGGGCTTGGTGAGCTCCCTTAGCCAGTGAGGCGGGGACTCGCAGTCAGCGTCCGTCGTCACAACTATGTCGCCCTCTGCCTCCCTGGCGCCCAGGTCCCTCATCTCGGCGAGGCTGTACCCGGGCTTGACAAGGACCCTGTCGCAGTACTGTCTCGCGATCTCAGGGGTCCGATCCACACTGCCGTTGTCGATGAGTATGAGCTCCGCCTGCTGGTCCTGGCGCCGTATGCTTCTGAGGCACCTCTCGATGCCCTCCTCCTCGTTCAGGGCGGGGATTACGACGCTGACCTTCAAATCATTGCGATTGTAGGGGGGAAGTTTAAATTGTTTTCCTAAAGGCTTGGGTTCAGCAGTTTAGGAAACGTTTAAGAAACTGGCGGGGGTCTCTTTGAGAGGCTGGGCTGGTAGTTCAGTGGTAGAATGCTGCCCTGGCATGGCAGAGGTCGGGGGTTCAATTCCCCCCCAGTCCACCATTTTTGATGAGGGATGACAGTCACTGGGTAGAATGCGAGTTTTTTCTGGATTGCTTTTAACTAACTCCACTGTCCAATGAAGCACGTCTCCGAGAGTACGAGGCATCGCAGATGTTTAGTCGGCTTCCAGGTGCCTCGACTCCCTTATCCACTTCTGGGTGACGAACTGCTCCAGCTCCCTCTCCTGCAGGATCAGCTCTATCCTCCTCACCTCCTTCTCCAGCTGTGGGATGAGGAACTTTTCTAGGGCCACGACCCTTATGTGGGTCTTCTCAGCCTCCTCTGCTAGTATCCTGAGAAGGTTTCTGGTCTCGGCCACCGAGACCACGAGCTCAAGTGTCTCCTCGAAGGCTGAGGCGGCCTCATCGATCCAGGGGTCGGTGGTTGACAGCCCGTAGCCCCTCTCTGCGGCGTTCCTCCTCTTGACGCCGGACTGAAACTTGGGGGCCGTGAGGCCGTGTATGGTCACCCAGTTGACGGAGAACTCGTCGTTGGCCTCGTTCAGCGCCTCTGCCAGTAGTATCTTCCTGAGGCTGGAGTGCCTCAGGGCTTCAAGGAGTAGCCTGTAGGCTTCCTGGAGGTCGCTTCCCATCTTCTCCTCGAAGGGGTGGAGTATCTCCCGAGTCTTCTCCCTCTCCATGTTCAGTATCCTGTACTTCTCCTCCAGGAGCTTATGGGCCCTCCTAGCTAGGCCCAGCCTCTTCTGCTGCTTCAGCAGCTCGTGCCGCGTGGGCCTGGTCCGGGCTCCGAACACGTTGGACACGGC
The DNA here is from genome assembly GCA_043826455.1 of Candidatus Bathyarchaeota archaeon. Lineage (GTDB taxonomy): Archaea > Thermoproteota > Bathyarchaeia > TCS64 > TCS64 > RBG-16-57-9. The sequence continues at coordinate 14,021 of JBDRQD010000038.1, read as the reverse complement.
TGTCACTCCAAGCTCTTCAGCAGCTCTTGGGCCAGGTCAAGGGTCTCGTTGATGGCCCTGTGCTCTGTTCCGCCCTGCCTGATGAAGCGGCGCTCCAGGCTCTCGGCGAAGGCCAGGAAGTTCCTCTCCTCCCTGGTGAGGGTCTCCTCCCCCATTATCAGGGACAGGTCCATGGCGTTCTTCCCCCTGGCGTAGGCCGAGTAGACGGCGTCTGAGACCTTCAGGTGGTCGCCCCGGGTGGTGCCCGCGCCCACGCCGTCCTTCATGAGCCTGGACAGGGACGGAAGGATGTCTAGGGGCGGGTAGATGTTCTTGATGTGCATCTCCTGGCTCAGCACAATCTGGCCCTCCGTGATGAAGCCCGTGAGGTCCGGGATGGGGTGGGTGATGTCGTAGTCAGGCATGGATATGACGGGTATGGTGGTGATGGAGCCCTGCTTCCCCACGATGCGTCCGCTACGCTCATACAGTGAGGCAAGGTCCGTGTACATGTAGCCGGGGTAGCCCCTCCTCGCCGGGGTCTCACCCCTGGCCATGGAGACCTCCCTCAGGGCCTCACAGTAGTTGGTCATGTCCGTGAGCAGAACCAGAATATGGTACCCCTTCTCAAAGGCCAGGTACTCCGCAGCCGTAAGGGCGATCCTTGGGGTGATGAGCCTCTCTATGGTGGGGTCACTCATGAGGTTCATGAAGACGATGGTCCGCTTCATGACCTCCTTGCTCTGGAAGCTTCTCCTGAAGAACTCGGCCTCCTCCGCGTTTACCCCTATGCCGGCCAGGATGACGCCAAACCCCTCCTCCTGGCCCGGTATCCTGGCCTGGCGCACTATCTGGGCTATCAGTTGGTTGTGGGGCAGCCCGCTCCCCGAGAAGACGGGCAGCTTCTGGCCCCTCACCAAGCTGAAAAGACCGTCTATGGCTGAGATACCTGTCTCTATGAACTCCTGAGGGTAGGCCCTGGCCGTGGGGTTGATGGGGGCCCCGGACACCTCCATCCGTTTACCGCTTCTCAGAGGAGGCTTGCCGTCTATGGGCTTGCCGAAGCCGTCGAAGATTCTGCCGAACATGTCATCCGAGACGAGCGTCTTCATTATCTCTCCGGTGACGTGGACGGTGGTCTCCTTGCTCACCCCCGATGTTCCTTTGAAGACCTGGGCGACCTGGACGTCCCCCCTGATCTCGATGACCTGGCCTATGCGCTGCTCATCCCCCACGCTGAGGCGCACTATCTCGCCGATGGACACGTTAGGTATACCTTTGAGGAATATGAGGGGCCCCGCGACACCCTGCACCGCCCTGTAGCTTATCTCAAGCATCTCACTGGCTCCTGAACTCCCTTCTCAGCCGAAGATAGAACAGGTTCATCCTGCCCCTCATCCTCCAGTAGGCCCTGTTCATGTCCGCGTCGGACATGGTCTTGATCTCCCGTATGTCCTTCCTTAGGCTGGAGCCCAGCAGGGCCTCCGCGGGGACCCCGCCCTTGATGGCCTCTATGTCCTTCTCGTGGAGCAGCAGCACCAGGTTCATTAGCTGGAACTGCTTCTCTGCGGAGTTGTAGTTATCCACTGTGTCCATGGCGGACTGCTTCAGGAACATGTCCTCCAGCAGCTCCGCGTTCTTCAACAGTATCTGCTCCTCCGCCGATAGGGCCCCCGTGCCCACCAGCCTCACTATGCGCTCCACCTCAATCTTCTCGGCGTACAGCTCCAGGGCGCTGTTCCTCACCTGCATCCAGTTCTGGCCCACCTGGCTAACCCAGAAGGGCTCCACCGTGTCCACGTAGTGGGAGAAGCTCTGCATCACGTTGATGGCCGGGTAGTGGCGCCTGTACGCCAGCTCCGGGTCCAGGGCCCAGAAAGCTCTCACGATCTGCATGGTCTTCTGGGTCACCGGCTCTGAGAGGTCTCCGCCTGTGGGTGAGACGGCGGCGATGATGGTGAGGCTCCCCTCCCTGTCCCCGCCCAGGCAGTGCACGTTTCCGGCTCTGCCGTAGAACTCACCCAGCCTGGACGCTAGGTAGGGCGGGTACCCGGCCTCCCCAGGTATCTCCCCCTGCCTGGATGAGAGCTCCCTCAGGGCCTCGGCCCACCTGCTGGTGGAGTCCACTATGAGGGCCACCTCGTAGCCCATGTCCCTGTAGAACTCGCTGATGGCGGCGCCCGTGTAGACGCTGGCCTCCCTGGCCGCCACGGGCATGTTGGAGGTGTTGGCTATGATGACTGTGCGGTTGATGAGGGGCAGGCCCCTCCTCCTGTCCCTTATACTGGGTACCTTCTTCAGGAGGTCGGCTATCTCGTTACCCCTCTCCCCGCATCCCACGTAGACCACCACGTCCACGTTTATTGTCTTTAGGAGCTGGGCCAGGAGCACCGTCTTGCCGGTGCCGAAGCCGCCGGCCACCGCCACGGTGCCGCCCTTGCTCACAGGCAGTATTGTGTCCAGGACCCTGGTCCCAGTGACCAGGGGCTCGGACACCGTGTGCTTGTGGAGGTAGGGCCTAGGCCGCTTCACTGGCCAGAGGTGGGACATGGTCACCGGGTGGTAGCCCCTGAGGCCCTGGACGCGGGCGACCACGTCATCCACACCATATTCCCCCTCCTCGGCCACGTAGATGACCTGACCCGAGACCCCGTGGGGGACCATGACCCTGTGCTCGAAGAACTCACCCTCGTAGACGACGCCGACCACGTCCCCGGGCCCCACAGTGTTGTCCAGTTTAACCCTGGGGTGGAACAGCCACTTTCTCTCAGGCAGCTTGGGTAGCCTTACCCCCGGGGGGATGTACTCCCCGTGGAGCTCCTTGATGGCGGTGAGGGGCCTCTGGAGGCCGTCATATATGGAGCCTATGAGGCCGGGGCCCAGCTTCACGTATAGCAGCTGCCCCGAACGGTATATGGGCTCGTTGCGCCTGAGGCCCTCCGTCTCCTCGTAGACCTGTATGGTGGCCCGGTCCCCAGTGATGCGGGAGACCTCCCCGATGAGCCTCCGCCCCCCCACGTCCACCATCTCGTTCATCATGAGGTCCACGGCTGGGTCTATCTCCCCGAAGACCACGGGCCCCGAGATGCCCTCGACTCTTCCTATGCTGGTGTCCTCACTCAACCTCCCTCACTCCTACCAGCAGCCTCATCTCAGGTATCTGAAGGAAGACGGGGAGCGAGGCGGCTGCCTCCAGCTCCCGAACCGTCTCCTCCACCTGGCTGTAAATGTTTGAGGTGACCAGCACCAGCCCGTACTCGTCGGCGGATGCCAGCTCCTTGATCTTGTCCCTCGCGTCCTCCCCTTCCTCCACGATGACAAGCCTCTTGACCCCAGCGAGTCCCATACCCAGCAGGCTCAGCCTGTCGCCCACGCACGCTATCTTCACAGCGTCGCCTCCAGGGGGTAGATGGCTCTGCGCCTTATGGCGTCGAGGCTGTGGTGGACGCCTATCATGGACCTTATTATGAAGTCCTCCTCCTCGTCCACCCTGAGGGACCTGAGGTACCGGGAGAGCCTCAGGTTCTGGAGGCTCTCCGATAACTTGGGGGGCTCCAGCACGGTTTTATGGGGGAGCGCCTCGCTGTACTCCGCGGTCAGCAACACGTGGTAAAAGTTCTCATAGTCCCTGGCCTTGATGAGGGCCTCGTACTGGCTCTCCGTGAGAATGGACCTGTGGAGGACCAGGTTTGACCTTATGATAGCCTCTCCGAGACCGGCCTTCTTCAGCCGTGCCATGTTGATGATGTCTCTGTACTCGTACTCACCGGCGATGGCCCTCCACGCCGCCTCCGGGTCCTTGAGTCTGAGCTCGCCCACCCGGGCCTCTAGGTAGCCTACGTAGGCCCTGTCCAGGGCCACGTCGAAAGCGTCCACATCTGGCTCTTCCACGGCGCCGATGCTGAGCACCATCTCCCTCGACAGTAGGCTGAAGACCCTGGCGATGTACTCCCGGGGCCTCCTGGACATGGCCAACGAGTACAGCGTCTCCTTACCTATGTTGCCCGTGGGCCCTATGGAGCTGCGCCTGAGCTCGTAGGGCACGCTCTTCACTATGCACCTGAACAGTATCTTTAGGTTCTCGGCGTCCCAGGTCTGCCTCCAGAGCCTGAAGAACGCCGACAGGTTCTCGGGCATGTAGTGGATGAGCTCGTTGTACCTGTCGTCGAACCTCTGGAGAAGGTAGCTCTCCGCCGACTCTATCTGCTTCAGCGGCTGGCCGGGGCCCCGCAGGGGCACCCCGAAACGCTCAAGCTCCTCGGCGGCCCTCTCCCTGTCCCCCATGAGCATGAGCCGGTCCAGGCGGTCTGACAGGGCCTCCAGCTCGCTGGATATCATCATGGGGGACAGTAGGGCCAGGCTGCTCTCCCGCAGGGCTCTCCTGCTGGCAGCCACCAGCTCGGCCAGGATACCCACCGCCGTCACAATGTTCAGGGTCACGCTCATGGCGGAACCTCCTCCACGTCAGCCAAACACCATGTTCTCCAGTTCGCTTTCTCTCTGCTCCTTCAGCCTCTTGAGTCTCCCCTCGAAGGTGTTGTCCACCGTGGCCTTCGACTCGGCCTGGACCAGCCTGGCTCCGCCCACAGCCTCAAGGGGCTCCTGGCTCAGGATGAGCCGGGCCGCTTTACCCGTGACCTTAGTCACCTCGGCGGAGGCCCGTGCCAGCAGCTCGCTACTGGCTCTCTCCGAGTCCTCCTGGTTGACCCAGACGGTCAGCTCTCCCCCGCCCAGGGCTATCCCGGCCTCAACGATGAGTCCCTCCATGGTGGACAGGTACTCCTCCGAGTCCACGTGCATCTTCACCCGTCTCAGGGTCTCCTGGTATATGCTGTCCAGTATCTCGGATTTGTAGGAGGACAGGAGGGCCGTGTACTCGGACATGGTCTCGCTCACCCGCTCCCTGTCCGTCGCCTGGTGGCTGTCTCTGATGTGGCTCCTGTCCACGTCCTCCTCGTAGCTGGACTCCTGCCTGGCCGCCTCCAGAACCTCGTCGGCCCTCTTCGTGGCCTGGGTTATTATCCGTAGGGCCTCCGCCTCAGCATCCTGGATGATCTTCCGGCGCATGGCCTCCAGGGACTCTGTGTTCTTTGACATACACTCACCTCGTGGCCAGGAGGCTGCGAACCAGGTACTTGACGGCCTCCTCCATGTGCTCCTCCGACCTCTGCTTCACCCCGCTCCTCTCCCCTACGTAGTCCTCCTCCAGCTTGGCCAGGGTCTCCCTGAACTCCTTCTCCACCTCCTCCCTGATCTGTATCTCCAGCTGCCTGCGCTTCTCCACGTTCTCTGAGAGCAGCATGGCGGCCTTGCTCTCGGCGTCGCTCACCAGGTCCTTGGCCCTCCTGTCAGCGTCGTCGATGATCTTCTCTGCCTGGACCTCGGCCTCCTTGAGGTACCTGAGCTCCTTCAGCATGTCCTGGAAGCTGGGGGTCTCGCCGGGCTCACTCACTTAGATCACTCCGTTGAAGTTGAGTATCAGGATGCTCACCAGGAGCCCGTAGATGAGGACCGACTCCAGGAGGACCACGAAGATGAGGTCCCGCCCGAAGGCCTCGTCGTTCTTGGTGGTGGCCGTGATGGCCGAGCTTCCCACCCTGCCCTGGAGATAGCTGCATATGCTGGTGACGCACAGGACGATGGCCGAGTACATGCACGCCACACCCATCTGCTCCATGGGGGCCTTGACCTCCCCCAGGAACCCTGAGCCGCTGAGGATGAGCACCGACAGCAGCAGCCCGTAGATGGCCCCCGTCTCAGGCAGGACCGTGATGACCAAGGCTCGCCCGAAGACTCCCTCCCTCTCGGCCACAGCACCAACGGATGCGGAGGCAGCCACGCCTTCTCCGAGGCCCGTGAAGAATCCGCTGACGCCTACGCTGAGGCCTGCGGCCAGGGCCGCTAGGCCCTGGTTGAAGTCGGTGACGTTCCCCATCCGCACAAGGATGAGGATGGACACCAGCAGCCCGTATATGGCCGAGGTCTCCACGATGACCGTGAGTATGAGGCTAATGCCGAACCGCTCCGGCTTGTCAGCCATGAGGAGGCTGCTGGCTGACGCCGCCATCCTCTGGCCAATGGAGGCCCCCGTCCCGGCAAGCCCTATGGATAGGGTGACGCCGCCGATGACTAGGGCCAGGGTTGCTGTATCCATCATAGTTCACCTTTTGAAACGTACGTATATCTTCTCTCTACCCTCAAGGACTTGAACCTGGTGCCGCCCCCCATGAAGAACCTGCCGAAAAACTCCACGTAGTGGAGCCTGAGGGCGTGGGCGAAGGTGGAGAAGCTGGATATGAAGACAAGGAAGAACTGGCTGAAGGCCAGCAGGAAGATGGTGAGGGGGAGCCCCACATAGGCGATGGGCAGGAGCATGGCCGAGAGGAGGACGAAGGTGCGGCCCATCCACGCGGACGCCATGTTGAGGGCCAGGAGCCTGATATAGGATATTATGTTGCTCAGTATCTTGGTGAGCTCCAGTAGGCCGCTGGGCCCGTGCCCCAGGAGAAGGGCGGCCACCCCAGCCGCCACTGCGCCGTAGCCCACGAGGCCCCAGCCCGCCAACGCGAACTGGCCCTTGACCATTAGGACCCCCGCCCCGGCGAGGAGGAGGGTGGCGGACACCTGGTCCCCCAGGATGCTCCTGTATCGGGCGTTCATCAGGTTGTTGACCAAGCCCAGGAGTATCCCCACCCCCAGGTGGAAGACGCCTATCATCAGCACAACGGGCAGGAAGCCCAAGGGATCGTCGGCCGGGCTCAGCCACAGCACGGGGAACTTTATGGCGCCGTCCGTGAACTCCTCCACCACCCCGGACATGAACGAGCCTGTGAGGACCCCGAACAGGACGGCGCTGAACCCTGACGCTATGATGACCTTGCTCAGGTCCTTCATGCCCCGGCTCCTGGAGCCGGCCCCCCTGAGGAACACGTAGCCGGCCGCTGCCACCAGGGCACCAAGGGCTATGTCCCCAATCATGAGGCCCACGAACACCGTGAAGAAGAAGGCCATGAAGCTGCTGGGGTCCACCTCGTTGTACCTGGGCACGTCGTAGGTCTCCACGAGGGAGGCGAAGGAGCTGAAGGGGCCGCCAAGGAGGGTGGGGGTGTTTTCCTCGGGCTCGTCCGGCGGGGTGACCACCACCCGGGCCATGCCCTTGGTGGCCTCCAGCACTGTGTTCACGGTCTCCTGGGCTCTGGCCTGGGGGACCCAGCCTTCGATGACTATGATGTTGCCTGTCCTGCCCAGCTTCTCCATGGCCTCCAAGCGGCCCAGGACGCCGCTGACGGCGTCGGACAGCTTGTAGATGGGCTCCCGGTTCTTGTCCCTAACCTCGGCCACCCTGGCGTCTATCCACTTGATGACGGAGGACGTGGACCCCTCCAGCTCCTCGGGGACGGGTATTCTCTGGAAGCCCCGCCTCTCTAGGATGTCCGAGACATCGTCCTCGTGTATCTTCAGGGACGCCACAACCAGGTACCGGGTCCGCCCTTTCCCCTCCGAGTAGAGCCGAGTGTAGGGCAGCCTCTCGGTCAGGTCCCTCTGAATGATCCTTATGCTCTCGGAGGCCACTGTGCCCAGGAAGATGGTCACCTTGTCGGACGGCTTGATGAGGCCTACGTCGAAGTCGTGGTGGCTCATCTCGGCGAGGGCCTCCCGGACGGGAACGTACCTGTCCACTACCGAGGATATCTGGCGCCTTATGTCTCCCATGACCTCGTCAGCGGTTCCCAGGAGCTCGTCCTCGTCACGGTGGGTGATGAGCACGGGTTTGCGGTCCAGGGGCTTGATGTACTGGTCCAGGAACCCGGGCTCAGGGTCCAGGCCCAGATCGTCCAGGATGGCGGCCAGTCTGGTCCGGGTGCGCTCCCACCTGTTGAGGTCCTGGAGGGGCGACTCCATGCCCTGGACCAGGTTCTCCCACTTCATGAGCCGCTCACTCATGTTTACCAGGTGGACGGACTCCAGGTTCTGGAGGGCTCTGAGAAGGTCTTCCACATGCTCCTCCATCACCATGACCCGGATCTTTTCCATCCTTGACGGCATGATGGAATGGAGAAGCTTCATAAATCCAGACTGTGTGCCAAGTTATTTTAACATTTGCACGGCTTTTTCGGCTCATCTTTTAATCCTAAATTCACCTTTTAGGTATAACCCTGGGATGCATGGCCCTCACGCCATTTTCCTTTTTATATTCCGAAAATGAGGCTAACAAAAACCTTCTAATGCCATTCGGAGACTGTTTATGTCTCGTTTTTAAGTGTAAATGTAAATTAACTAGCTCTCTCTAGGAGTTTTAGAGGATGTATGGCGTTCTCACTAGATGAGATCACGATAATCGTCATCAGCGTAGTCGCTGTGATATGGATCGTCTCCTCCTCCGTGAAGGTGGTAAAGGAGTACGAGAGAGCCATCATATTCAGGCTGGGCCGCCTCACAGGTGCAAGGGGGCCGGGGGTCTTCTTCAAGATACCTCTGGTGGACACCTTCAGGCAGGTGGACCTGCGTGTAGTGACTTTCGACGTACCCAACCAGCAGATCATCACAAGGGACAACATCACCGTGGACGTGGACGCCGTGGTCTACTACAGGGTCTCCGACCCGGTGAAGGCCGTGGTGAGCGTTGAGAACTACGTCAACGCGACGAACCTGCTGGGCCAGACTGCTCTCCGTGACACAATAGGCCAGGTGGAGCTGGATGACCTGCTGACTAAGCGGGAGTCCCTGGGCCAGAAGCTGACGGAGATACTGGACATACAGACGGACCCGTGGGGCATCAAGGTGACCAACGTGGCCATCAAGGACGTGTCCCTGCCCGACTCCATGCAGAGGGCTATAGCTAAGCAGGCGGAGGCGGAGAGGGAGAGGAGGAGCAGGATCATCATGGCCGACGGTGAGTTTGAGGCCGCTGCTAAGATGACCGAAGCGGCCAAGCTGTACCAGGAGAACCCCACCGCCATTAGGCTGAGGGAGTTACAGACCCTGACGGAGGTGGCCAGGGAGAAGAACCTGATTGTGGTCACCCCCACCGCCCTGGGCTCAGACTACGCGACCCTCATCGGCATGATGAAGAAGGAAGAAACCAAGGCGAGATGAATAAACAAAAGCTCCTAATCACCCTCATCATAGTTTTTCTGTTTTCAATTCCGAGCTGCCTCGGAGAGCCGGTTCAGGTAGACAGGTACCTCCTGATAAGGCTGGAGGGGGTCATATCGGCGTCCGCGGCGGAGATGGTGGCCGAGGGGATCAGAGGTGCAGAGGAGACCGGTGAGGCCGTGATACTACTGCTGGACACCCCCGGGGGCTCCATGGACGCCACCTTCAGGATCGTTGAGGCCATCGAGCGCGCCGAGACCCCCGTGCTGGGCTACGTATATCCTAAAGGCGGCAGAGCCTGGTCCGCGGGCACCTACATACTCATGGCGACCCGGGTGGCAGCAATGGCCCCCAACACCATCATAGGCTCCTGCCAGCCCGTGGCCTACGACCCCCTGGGCGGCTCCAAGCCCATCAACGACTCTAAGCAGATCAACGCCCTCACCAAGTACCTGGCCGAGAGGGCTAGGGCAAACAAAAGGAACGTGTCTGTGGCTGAGCGGTTCGTCTCAGAGAACCTGAACCTGAACGAGGCCGAGGCCCTGGAGCAGGGAGTCATAGAGTATGTGGCCGCGGACGTGGCTGCTCTTCTGGGGCAGCTGGACGGGGTGACGGTGGAGGCCGGCGGCCGAACAGTGACCCTGAGGGGCACAGGGGCCTCTGTCAAGGAATTGAGCCTCAGCATCCGAGTATCCTTCCTGGGCTTCCTCGCAGACCCGACCCTGGCCTACCTCCTATTCATAGTGGGCTTCTACGGGCTCATCTTGGGGCTCTACTCCCCGGGGCTCGGGGCGGAGGCCGTGGGCGGCCTGATGCTGGTGCTGGGCCTAGTGGGGCTGGGGGTCTTCGGCGTCAACCTGGGGGGCATGATACTGCTGGCCGCCGGCATTGTGCTTCTGGTGGCGGAGACCCAGATACCGGGCTTCGGCGCAGTAGGCGCCACCGGGGTGGCCTGCATGTTGCTGGGTAGCTTCCTGGTGTTCCCGGCTGACTGGATGGTTCAGGAGGCCTGGCTGAACTCCCTGTACACATTGCTCATCGTGGTCCCTCTCATCACGGGCGGCTTCTTCGCCTTCGCCATCTACAAGGTACTGGAGGCCCGTCGCAGAGCGCCCTACATGGTTGGGGCTGTGGGCGGCGTGGCTGAGGCCGCTGGCGACATGGATGCGGGTGGCGGGGGCTTCGTGCTCATGGAGGGGGAGACGTGGATGGCCAGGAGCCGGGCGCCTGTGAGGCGGGGGGAGAGAGTCCGGGTGGTGGCCAAGGAGGGCCCTGTTCTGGTGGTCGAACCCTACGACGACCCTGCCTCAAGGGCGTAGACTGTGTTCATGGGGCGGTGATGCAGAGCACTTTAATATTACATCTTTTTCACGAGTATTGGTGAGTCTGTGTCGATTCTCAAGCGGAAGTTCACTTGCAGAGCCTGCGGCAAGACCTTCCAGTCCAAGGAGAGGCTGGAGAACCACAAGAAGACGCACAAGAAGGAGAAGTGAAGAGCCCTTCCTTTGCCCGTCGCCTAGCTGTTGAGGGCTCTTAGCCTCTTCACTATGTTGGGGTGGGTGGAGAATAGCTCCCCCAGCCTGTCGAGGGCCGTGACCCGGCGGCCCATGATGCTGTGCACTAGATCCCTGTCGGATGCCAAACCAGCGCTTTGTAGCTCGTAGGCGTCCTGGAGGGCCCTGTCGGGGTCGGAGATGAAGAGGGCCTTGAAGCCGCTAGCCGAGGGGCCCCCCAAGCCCATGCCCTGGGCCCTGGCTGTGGATGTGGTTATCTTGGCGAGGCCCGTGGACAGCTTCCTGGCGCCGTCTTCCACCACCTTGGCGCTGTGCTGGTCTGCGTAGTATTCCCTGAGGCGGCTGAAACCCATGTTGAAGAGGAGGAGCACGAAGTATACAAGCATGGATACACCACCTATGAGGGCCGTGGCCCCCGAGTCTCTCCTGTCTCTGCCGCCGTAGAGGCGGCTGAAGAGGGTGGACCTGGCCACGATGTAGAAGATGCTGGGGAGGAGGGACAGGAACATCATGGCCTGGACGTCTCTGTGCTTGATGTGGCCCAACTCGTGGCCTATGACTGCCTCCACCTCGTCCGTGCTTAGGGCGGTGAGGAGGCCCTGGGTTACGGCCACGTGGCTCCCGGTGAGGGGGGACCCGTAGGCGAAGGCGTTGGGGATGGCCAGGCTGGAGTACATGAGCTTGGGCTTCTTTATCCCCGACCTGGCGGACAGGTCTTCCACCGCCTGGTGGAGGCGGGGGCTCTCCCCGGGCTCTATCTGCCGGGCCTTGTAGATGGCGTTGATGAGGTAGGGGGCCAGCAGCCATTGGCCGATGTTGAACACTATGACTACTCCTACGAGGGTGTAGACGTTGAGCTCGCCCATCATGCTGAGGACCAGGCCGATGCTCAGTGTGGATATCGCTATTATGGCTGCCAGGGTGCCTAGCATGGAGAGCCTTAACCTGAGTAAACTCATGTTTTTACATCTTTTCCTTTGAAGACCCCGGAATATAAACTAGGTGATAGCTAAAAACGGAGGCACGCTCCATCTATAAGGGCGTCTGACACCCCCAACTTAATATCAATATTTCACATATTTTTCGGAGACGTCGTTCAGAAAAAAGGGGGAAGAATAAACTTCATCTAAATAATGTTAAATATTTTAGATAGGATATCACATCCATGGGGAGGAACGTTTTTGGTTCATAAAGGAGTGGACGCCCTGGATGAGCGCATCCTCGCCGAGTATCAGAAGGACGCCGGAATCCAGTACGGAGCCCTGGCCGAGAGACTGGGTTTGCCTACGTCCACGGTGTTCAACAGGATAAAGAGGATGACAGAGGAAGGCGTTATCCAGAGGATAATGCCCATCATAGAGCCCTCCGCCCTGGGCTTCAACACCACCGCATGGATACGGCTGGGGGTGGACCTAAAGATCGACTGCTGCCAGGTGGCGGAGAAGCTGGCGGGCCACCCAAAGCTCCTAGAGGTCCATGAGGTGGCCGGCGACTGGGACATCATGGCCAAGGTCAAGGTGAAGGACAACCTGGACCTCCACGACCTGGCCAAGGAGCTCATGGCTATGCCCGAGGTCACACGGATATCCACGGTCATCGCCCTCAAGACGGTGAAGGAGGACCACGGGCTGCCCATCCAGGAGTACCAGGCCGAGGAATCTGAGGAGGGGAGATGAGTGGAGGAACTTAGACAGAAGGACACCCTGCTGAAGCTGGCCGGCAACGCCCTCAACGCCATGCTGAACGGCCTTAGCCAGACAGACGAGGAGACCAGGGACAGGATAATGAGGATGTGCGGCGAAGCATGCGCAAGGGAGAAGCACTGGGGCCCTGCATTGGAAATCGCTGAGAGGATAGCACAGGAGGAAAAGGATCTGGACAGGATCATTGAACGGGCTAATAGCGAGATCAGCTGGTGCGGTAAATGGGTGAGGAAAGGCGACCTCATCTTATCCACGTGCAGGGAGTGCGGGTGCTCACTGGTGAGGCACGGGGTGGTGAGGAACACGGGTGTCTTCTGCCACTGCTCCAAGGGATGGGTGGAAGCCACCTTCGGGGCCCTGCTCAAGAGGCTCGTAAGGGTGGAGCTGGAGAAGGCCCTGGGCCTTGGCGACGACGAGTGCAAGTACGTTGTACACATGGAGGAGGCTGACCTACGGTGAGCTTACTAGTAGACATAGACGACACTCTCATCTCCACAAGAAAGAGGACCCAGGGCCTGTGGAGGCACGTCCTGGGCTGCGACGTGTCCGAGGAGGAGATAGAGACCCTGACGGCGCAGCAGATCTTCGGGAGGCACGCCACCGAGGAGCAGAGGCCCAGGATGAGGGAGCTCCAAAGGCTCTTCACGGAGACCATGCTGTGCAGGAACGAGGAGGGCCTCATGCTGGTTGAGGCGGATGAACCCATACCATACGCTGCCCAGGTCCTTAGGGACTGGGAGGGGCCGGTGGTGTACATCACGGGCCGCCTGGAGCACATCAGGGAGGCCACCTTCAGCCAGCTCAGAAGGTTCGGGTTCCCCGTGGAGGGCGCAGAGCTGCACATGTTCAGAGAGGAGGACTGGAAGGGCGGCGGACTAGGTGACGCCAGGAGAAGGATACTGGAAGCCATACTGGAGAAGCACCGGGTCATGAGGGTGGTTGACGACTTCCCAGGGTACTTCACCGTATACGCGGAGCTGGGCATCCCGGAGAGGATAGGGCTACGCAGTTCCAGCGCCCACAAGCCCGAGGACTATATGAGCAGGGGGGCGACGAGGGTCGTGGAGGGATGGAGAGAGCTAGTCACCTGACTCGTGTTGAAAGACTTCCCCCGTCAATTGATGCACAGAACATGAGTTGATGAAAAAAATGGGTTTATTCCCATGGGTTAAAGTTCACGTATAACTCGAACGCAAATAGCTCAAAGTTCAGCTTTCCTGGCCCCTTGATGCCCTCAAAGGTCTCTGTTCCACCGACAATGTGTAGTCGTCCAGCCCACATGATGTTCGTATCAGTCACCCAGTTATTACCGATGGTGTACGTGATGGTACCCGGTTTATCGTCGATGGTGCTGGTGAAAACACCACACCCCCGTAGCGTCTCGAAATCGTTACCCTTTCCGACCCTTTTAACGCCAACAATGTACTGCTCAGCATATCCGAGAAGGTTAAAATCTTCATCATACCAGAAGAACCTGTACCCCACGTCTACCTTGATGAAGCCGTTTGGCATCTCTTCACTGTAATCATACAGTATAAAGTTGTCAAAGTCTGGGACAGTGTAGATTATTATTGGGTCCTGGTTTCTCTTTGCTGATATCGAGATCAGAGGCGTCAGCAGGCATAGTGACAGGATCACTGCCGTTACGAGCTTTGTTACCTTTATCTTCACTTCAACACTTCCTCTCCTTCTTGGTACTTGTATAGCTCCCCACCTCGGAGCTCAGGTC
>JBDRQD010000037.1:0-8090 GCA_043826455.1 Candidatus Bathyarchaeota archaeon | reverse complement strand
CGCCGCTGAGCATCTTCAGGGTGTAGCTTGTGGTGCCGGTCTCCTCTGTGAGTTCCACGGTGGGCGTGTACTGGACGGTCTCGGTGCCGCTGGCTGAGGCGTCTCCGTTGGCGGTGTAGTTGCCCAGGTCCTCCATCATGTCGGTGGCGTTCCAGAGCTGTATGTTCACCGTGGTGTTGGCGGATAGGCCCTCCCACTTGAACTTGACGTTGATTCCCACCGCCCCGTCTACGGGGTAGCCGCTTGCGTCGGGGCTGACTGCCTGGAAGAAGACTCTGGCCGCTGCGGCCTCAACGGGCATGACGCCTGTGAAAGCCATGGGGGCCAGGAGCATGATCATGATGGCTGCGACTGCAAGGGTTCTTGCAAGAGTTCTCTCTTCAAACATTTTTCTTCTTTCTCCTTGGTTCACGTTGGCTGCGTAGGTGCAGATGAATGGAAAAACCAGGTTCAAGACTCCCTGCAGCCAACTGAATCGGAGCAGGTTCCCGTTCAAACGTTTATATACCCGTCAGGTCCACGCCGCCGATTGGCGAGGCTCCACGTATAATGATCTCGCACCCCCGGCTGTTCTCAAAGTTGCTGAGGCTGGATCTAAGCAGCCTCGTGTCCTTTGGGAACACCTTGTAGACTGCCACCCGTATCTGGGGCCACCCATTCTTGTCGTCCTCGCACAGGTAGTGGATGCTATCGACCCTAGCATACTTCTTAATGAGGCCCAGAAGCCGGCCCTCGCACCGGCTGTCGCTGAACACCACGATGATGACCGCCCGGCTGAGAATCAAGGCGGAGCCCTCCCCACGGCCTTCAGCCTCGGAGCCAGAAAACCTCGCCCAGCATCCACGCGTCTCCAAACTATAGTCACAGGTTTACCTCCAGACCTTGACGCCCCGGTTGTGGAGCTCCCGTGCAGCCATCTCCGCCAACCCTGCGAAGTCAAAGCCCTGGCTGTGGCTCCTCGCGTACTCCAGGATCTTCGAGTACTGGACCTCCTCGTCCTCTACGTCCTCCCACACCCGCTGAACGAGCCTCATCACCACGGCGTAGGCGGGAGAGCTGGACGCCTGTATGCGAATAATGCCCCTCGCGATCTCCTCGTCCGTGACGCATGGCAGCCCATACATGACGGGCCTCGACCCCGCCTTGTGGGGGAGCCGTACCCGCGTTAGCTTCACAAGGTACCCGTTCTCTACTAGCCACGAGGCTCCCCTGTACACGTCCTGGAAGGCCAGGTCGATGCACTGGCACGCTAATGGTATGGTCCCCGTCCGGTGCTCTAGGAAGTAGTTGTAGGTGAGGAGCCTTTCCCGCCTTTTAATGATCTTCGCATGGCGTGCGAGTAATTCCTGAATGTCCTCAGGAGAAAAAAAGTAATTCTTCGCACCTAATGTGACTAATAATTGGTTCGTACACATTTGATTTGATTGGGGATTCCTCGCATCTGGTGCGAATGTTTGGTTGGTGGGGTGCGCCGGGGTGCGTGGCCGGGCTGGTCGACTTATCCTTTTTTTCCTCCCTTGAGGTTGGCCAGGTACTCTAGGTTTGCTTCCAGCTGGACGTAGTCGTAGGCGACTTCTTTTGCCAGGATCTCGAAGTACTCTGGCCGGTAGATGGTGAAGGGCTTAGTGTATGAGGGCTCCTTCATGGGGTCACCTCCAGTAGCCGTCGCCGAAGACCACTATCATGCTGGGAAAAGGCGCACTGTTTTTAGCACCTTTAAACTTGAGTCGGCCTCGGAGGAAGCCGATGAGGCCGCGGCTGCAGTAGTCGTGGAACCAGGAGGTGTCGGTGCGGGCAGCCAGCAGCAGGACGCATGTCGCCCCGTTCTGCAGGGCCTCCCAGTAGGCTTTCCTTACCCAGGCCTTGGTTGTGCGCCCATATGGCGGGTTGACGAACACAGTCTCCCCGGCCCACGACTGGGCTAGGCCATCGTCCTCCACCGTGTAGTACTTGGGTGCCCCCAGCGGGTTGTCGGGTACTGTGCACGGGTCCAGGGTGAAGTGGAAGAACCCATCCAGGGCCCGGTAGACCTCCTTGGGCGTACCCCAATCGCATCGCCTGCTGCTCCAGTGGACCTTCGAGAACACCTTTGCCGCCTCCATCTTAGCCGTCTCTGTAGCTGAGGACGCCGAGGGCCATGCCGATGAGCAGCCCCACCTCCAGGGGCAGCACCTGCTTGGTCAATGTGGCCTCAGGGGCAGCCGCTAGAAGAGTCCCTAGGCTGCCCAGGGTGAACCAGAACATGGCCTTAGTGAGACTCTTAAAGTCTCCGCGCAGACCTGCCAGGGCACCCCACACGTTTTCTCTTATCTGGCTCATGCCGAGGCCTCCAGAGTCCCAGCTGCGTCAGCTTCCACACGGCTTGGATACACTGACGACTCGACCCCAGCGACAACCTCCTGTCGCATCTCCGCTAGGGCGGCGTCAACCTCCACGCTGTGCCGCTCCAGGTCCTTGGTCAGAGCCTTCTCGGCGCCCTCCGGGTCCAGTTGAAGGGCCAGCGTTATGATGGCGTCGGCGTTCACGTTGCAGCTCTGTATCTGGTCTGGACGCAGCCACCGTTGAACGGTTCTGACGTGGACTCCCAGGCGTCGGGCCAGGGCGGTGGTCGGGCTTGTCTTGGGGCGGGGCTTCACTGCTGCCTGCTGCGCTGTAACGGCTTCATGGCATAGCTGTACGAGCATGTGCCGCGCATGTCGGCTGGTGTACTCGGCCAGGGTGGGATCGTAGGGCTGCGTCATGGGGTTGTCGCCTCCCTGGTTTGGATGAAGGGCAGCATAGCCTGACCCGGGTCCGCTATGCTCTGCTTGATGGAGTCGCCCAGGGTGCTCTGCCTGCCGTCGGGTAGCGGCATGACGATGTTGGCTGTGAACTCCTCCACCAGGTCGGTTATACCCAGCTTCACCGCCTGTATGCGGCGGTCCAGGTAGTCGAAGAAGAAGCGCCACCCCACCTCGGGAAGAGGCTTGGGGTCGCCCTTCTTCATCTGTTGGTAGACCTGGGGCACCTCTAGCTTGAAGTGGATCACCCGCTTTATGCTGGCGTCGTCGGTGTCCAGGACCATCTCGATTAGCACCATGTCGGCGCCGTCGCGCTTCATTAGGCCGTAGTCCAGGCCCGCCTCGGTGAGGAGGCCAGCCACCATGCCCCTGAGCTGGTCCACGGTCTTGTGGGTCCCGTGGCCGGGGACGCTCTTCAACTGCTGGGCGGTGAGGATGATCTTCCGAGTCACGCTAGCTCCCTCCAAATCTTATGCAGAGCCACGTCGTAGCCACAGGTGCTGCACTTGACGTACACCCATCGCTTCTCCTCGAAGCCCTCAACATGGATGCCGCCTTCATGTGGCCCATAGTGGCGTATGTGACTACTCTGGAGGGTGGCGCCACAGATGCAGCGTGGTCGTTTCTCATCTATCAGGGCGGCCAGCCTCTCCAGGCTAAGGATCTGCACACTCATGCCTCATCCTCCCCGGGGTTGCCCAGCAGCCACCTAGCAGCATCCCGTCTGGTGGTGACTATTACTCCGGCTTTCCCGGCCCGTAGAAGGGCGTCCCACCCCGCTAGGAGCCCCAGGACCACTCCCACAACGTAGCCCACAAACAGGAAGACGAGGGGGTCGCTCATGGGGCCGCCCTCCAACTGGACGCCGTTCCTTCACCCAGGGGCACAGCCTCACAGGCCTGCCTGCTCGCTGAGCCTACATCTCCGCATGGGTTGAGGATCGACCCAGGTTCAGCCTCTCTTTTAGGCTTCTCATAGCCCTGGATCTCTTTGAGGATGAGGCTCATACCTCTCCTGACGGCCTCGCTTCTGGTAGGGTACAGGCCCAGGATGGACTCGTCGAATCGTTCCAGGAAGGCCCTGGGCACGTATACCATGATCCCGGTTAAGCGTCTCGCTTTCACCAAAAACACCCTTTTATCCTATGCTTAGGATAAGGTGGAGTTGGAAACAGATAAATACAGATACTACATGTAGGACAGTATTGAATGGGGTATTCTGTGTACACTGGGGGTAAATGAGACGAGCGGAGTTTACAGGAGAATACACATGCCGAAGCCGCTGCACGACGAGATTATCAAGTACATTGAAAACGGGGAATACGCCTCTGTGGCTGAGTTTTGCAGGGAGGCGGGCAGAATGCTAGTGGATCATCACGGGTTGAGGGAGAGGTATGTCCAGACAGAGGAGCCATAGAAGATTCTATAAGAGCGTCAGCGTCCCGGCGGGGGAGTATCTGCTTGTTAAGCGTTGGGTGGACAGTGGTGAGGCTCCCTACGTGAGCGTGGACGAGGCCTACAGGGACGCCATAAGGAACATCCTGTATGGGCGGTGGCCTGAGAAGATCAAGGGCTAGCTTTTTTCCCTGTTCTTTCTGTGGGTTTCCAGGATGAGCATCATGCCGGCCCGGATGGCCTCGTTTCTGCTGGCGTAGAGGCCTTTTGTTTCGCTGTCGAACTCCTGTAGAAACCGTTCCGGTATTTGGACCATGATGTTCTTCAGCTTCGTACCCATCTCGTCACGCCTCGTATGGTATAGATGTGTGAAGACGCGTTGGGGTCTAAGCTCGTTCCATGTGGAGGCTCAAGCCCTGCTGCCTTCGTGGAGGGCCGACTCGAATATCCTGTTGCTTATCCGTTGGCGTTGCTCGGATGTGACTTGGCTATTTCTGGGGTTTAGTGTTTCCCAGCGTGTGGTGAACGGGGGGCTGGTGTCGTATCTTCACCCATCAGTCTTGAATTGGATGCCTTTTCTCGGGTATTTAAGGGGTGTAACAGGTTTCGTTTTCAGGGAGTCGGGTAAAGGTGGGCGGCGTCTGGGTTGCCTCCCATGTTTACGTATTTTTTTAATAGTTTCCGTTGGTTGGGGTGGTGTTTGACTGGTTTATGGTAAGTATTGTTTAGGGGGTTGTGTACAGTGTACACAGAATAGGGTGCTCCATATTGTCCTCCATGTAGGATACCTGTTTATACGGGCTAACGCAAAACCCTGTACTATGTGTAGGATAAACACACTGGTGGGGCGAGGGCAAACCAGGAATGTGACGACGGGCGGCACTCGTGTATCCTACCCTGAGTTCTCTTGGCTCGTGTTGGATGGCTGGCCGGGGACACAAAGACTGTGATGTGATGAAATGGCTCTAAGGTCTGGGGATAAGGTTACAGTTGCATGCTGCCCCAGATGCCAGGGCGTACGAGTTTGGAAGGATGGGTTCCGTAAGGAGGGGTTAAAGCCTGTCCAGAGGTATGTTTGTCGGGACTGTGGGTTCAGGTTCAGTGATTCTCCGAAGCTTAAGGTAGAGTTCATTGTCACTGGAGAGGCCCTTGAAGGGCCTCATGCGGATGAAGATCTGCCTCATAATGTCGTCACTTGCCCTGATCTCCCCCTGAAGGAAGCCCACGATGGCATCCAAAATAATATGAGAATTACTCTCAACAGGCTGGGTCTGGGACTATGGAGTGCGAGATGGCTTCCCGATTCAACAAAAAGGATTAGAGGCAAGGCTGACCCTGAAACCATGTCAATCGAAGTCTACGACGTTAATGAGGCTGAGGCATGGGGCACATTCGTCCACGAAGTAGTTGAGATAAAGATGCGCTCAGCCCTTAGACCATATAGAGTGTTAGTGAATAAGCTGATTGAGGGCTACCAGGAGATCGCAGACCACGAAAAGGACAGTTTCATAGAGTCTCTCATGGATGTTTTCGACGCCGTTCATGAGTCTCCTCCATCCTCCTAAAAGTCTGTAAGCCCTCCTCGAAAGATTTTGATCGATTCATTTGTTCCTTAAGTAAAGCTATCTTGTCCTCTGGAAACCCCTGAAGCTTAGCAAAGTCTACCAATAACTGTAGCCTCATCTTATTCATGTCGGGGCTTTCCTCCTTGGGCAGTAGATAGCTCTGAGCCTGCCTGTACTGTTCCCTCATATCATCAACAATAGCTTCAGGTATGTTGTCCTTGTAAAGGTCATAGACGTCCGCGGTCTTTCCTCGCTGCCCAGCCCAGTAGATCCTGTATCCTTCGCTGCATGTTCCTCGGGCTACGGCCATCTTGAGCCAGGTCAGGAAGAAGTGCCTGAGATCGTAGGGCCTCCAGTTCCCCAGGCTGCCTATCGCGTTTCTGATGTCCTCGCTTATGGTCTTGCTGCGCACGTGTCTGTTGGAGGTGCTGTTTCTGAAGCCGCGCTCAACCCATCCCTCCTCGACAGCGATCAACGGGCTTTCTGGTGAAAGCTCCTCCCCGTGTTTATTCCTCCTGATCCTGAGGTACTCCACGATTGAGCGGCACGTGGTCTCAGGTATGAACGTGCGGTAGGGTAGCCTGATCTTACTCAGACTCGTTCTAACGAATATCATCGCGGGAACCTGAGTGAACTCTAACCTCCCGAGATCAAGATCGGGGAAAGCATCCAGCCTTAACCCATCATACACCTTAGGCTGCCCAAGCACCTCAGTCCGCAGCCCTCCATAAGCTACACACCCGACGCAGACAGCCTGCCTTAAACCCGAGCCCCTAAGAATCAACGCGACATCGTCAGGGGAGGGAACCATCTCACGGCGCGACTCTGACCTGCTCAACTTGATCCTGCGTGTAAGCTCCACGTCATTATACCTGAGCCAGCTTCTCACAGCCTTGAAATAGTTATTAATGGTTCCCCTCTTGTAGCCCTGGGACTCCATCCTCCTGGCGAAGACCTCAAGCTTCCGCTCCAGCACCCGTTTATTATTTAACCCTTGGTCGGTAAACTCATCCAGAGACCAACCATTCACATCCAGGAATCGGGCCAAAGCTCTAGCCTGCTCTATCGCAGTAGTGTAGCTGCCAGCCCCAGAATTCAGCAGCCAGAGAGCAAAGGTCTCATTCTCCTCAACGTAATGCCACCAGTGAGCCCTCTTCGGCCAAGCGATATTGGGGTCGGAGAATAGACTCTTAATATCAGTGAACCCGTCCCCTGCACCACCGTTAGGCGGCCTATACTCGCCCCTCCTACCCAAGCAGATCAAGGAAAAGTTGTATTAAGTCCCTAATAAACACTTTTCTTCCATTTAGATATGGTGGGGCCGGAAGGATTCGAACCCTCGATATTTGGGTTTCTCCGCTCCAGAAACTCCTCATCTCCTCGCGGATCAGTTAAGCTTCTTGTAATTTCTGGAGCCCAACGTCTTACCAGGCTGGACCACGGCCCCGCCAAAGACACTGCACCCTTTTTCACCATATAAATCTACCCCCAGCCACACAACCCATAAACTAATTCACGCTAGAGGGGATGGTGTTTGACTCTCCTCTTCAGCAGACGGTTCGTCCCCATGATCCTGGCCGGGGCCAAGACCCAGACCCGGCGGCTAACCCGACCCAGCGTCAAGGAGGGGGGAACCTACAGGCTGAGGGACGGTAACAAGCCGACAGACCGCTCAATAACGGTGACCCGGGTCTGCACTCAGAGGCTCGGCGACATATCTCCGGAGGAGGCGGCGGCCGAGGGGTTCTCGACGCTGGGCGAGTTCAGGGAGGCGTGGGTCAGCATATACGGGTCCTGGGTGCCTGAGCAGACCGTGTATGTGGTCGAGTTTAGGCTGGAAGGCGCCTACCGAAATGTTTAAAGAAAGGACCGGTGCATCATAGCTGGGTAACCGGCCAAAGGGCGTGGGACCCACCCGATCCCATTCCGAACTCGGAAGTTAAACCACGCTCCGTTTAGGGCACTAGTGATGTCTTCGGCTTCGCGAAACCCTGAAAGCTGGTGGCCCACCTTTTAAACAACCCGTGTTCTTAAGATCGGGGTTTATAGGCTTTTTTCTTTGGCGCGGTGCCGTGTCGCCAGCCTCAGCTGGGCGGGCATCCCATCTAATAATAGAAAAATTCGCCATTAATTGATACCCCCCTACCTTTTTTTCACATCGGCTCTCTGATGCAGCGTATTTGATTCGCTGAGTGGCCCGTGTTTCTGTGTGGAATGGACGGTGTTTCTGCATAGAATGGGATCGTGAAGGCGTGTTTCCGTGGCTCCTTTTGGCGTGGGGCGTCCGTTTCCGGTTTTTCTGCTCTACCCCCCCTCCCCCCTCTGTCTGGGGGCTCCGGTGCTGGCGTGGT
>JBDRQD010000036.1:0-88794 GCA_043826455.1 Candidatus Bathyarchaeota archaeon | reverse complement strand
CGCCGCTGAGCATCTTCAGGGTGTAGCTTGTGGTGCCGGTCTCCTCTGTGAGTTCCACGGTGGGCGTGTACTGGACGGTCTCGGTGCCGCTGGCTGAGGCGTCTCCGTTGGCGGTGTAGTTGCCCAGGTCCTCCATCATGTTGGTGGCGTTCCAGAGCTGTATGTTCACTGTGGTGTTGGCGGATAGGCCCTCCCACTTGAACTTGACGTTGATGCCCACCGCCCCGTCTACGGGGTAGCCGCTTGCGTCGGGGCTCACCGCCGAGAAGAAGACCCTGGCTGCTGCACCCTCGGCAAGGGGTATCGTTATGACTCCGCTGAAGCCTAGGGATGCGAACACTAGGCCGAGTATGAATGCAACTGTGAGTATGCGCTTTACATGGGCTTGGCGTGTTTCATTCAATTCCATTTTTCCTCCTTGTGTTCAAGCTGGCCGCGATGAGCTGCTAACAGCGAAGATGTTGGGTAGGAAGAAGCTACTCTTGTACGGCTCGCCGCGGTCAACCGAATCGAGGGCGGCTGCCCTGCACACCTTATAAAGATTTAAACGAAGTTACCTCAAAATCGCGAAAGAACAAAAATCAGAGATAAATAAAAAAATGGACAACTTATTGAAAACACGTTAACTATCTTAGTTCAACTGAGAAAAGCTAAAAGAAAAAGTAGTCACAAGACCCCCAGCTTCCCGACCCCACATACCATACCAAACCGTACCCCCCCGTGTAGCCACTACCCAACACACAGGCCAGTTTCTCAGCACCACCCGCCAAAAGGCCTAGGTTGGAACCAGGATCAGCTAGCTTTCCACATACGTTTCAATGACAAAATAAATTAATAGTAAAAACATGCATTATAAATTATTAAGATGTGATTCAGGTCTTTGCCGCTGATAAAACTACCCTATTTTCATCAACCAGAAGAAATGTATTGCCAACCAACATGTTATAAAATTGTAACAAATTATACAATTGACAAATTTCATATTAAACAAAAAAAATTATCGATGCGTAAAATTGCTAAAACCATTGGTACAGAAAGAGATTGGGGCACTGTTCCGGGGAATGTAGAATTCATCAATAATTTATTAGATAAATCCAGGCCTAAAATGCAATTTCAGAGACAAATATCAGGGAGATATACGGAAATCACTGCTGAAATTGATGACGAAAGACCTATTATAGCTTGGATTGATCCCCAGAAAATCGTCAATGATGATGTCTGGCATGTGGTTGTAATTAATGGGTATGACCCAGATCTAAGAAAAATTTTTTTTGTAGATCCACTTTATAAAAAAGAAGAGTATTGGCAAAGAGAAGCTGAGTCAAGTCATTTTATGGAAGAACGGTTGGGGCCTAAAGGTATGTTGATAAAGTTAATAATAGGTGGTACCGGTCAACAAACATTGATTAACTTGGGGGAGGAATGAGACATGACAAGTATATTGGATGCTCAATCAGTCGTTGAAAGGTTTGCCTTTAAAGAATATGGCCAGGTCATAAAGGTAGATCCACCCATGTATATCAATAAAGGCAACTATTACTTGTCAAATATCAGAGCTAACTACCCTGTCTACATCTTTGATGATCGAGAACCAGCTGATTATAAAGTTCGAGTTTTAAAAATAGAGCATCTAGGACAAATTACACTTAATGATCAATTCCAGATAATTCCGACACGAACGACCTACGGAACTGAATGTTTGAAAAATCTTAAAATGATGCTTGAGTATTGGAAACAACAAGCTGAGAACATAGTGGTTTCCGCCTCGTCAGATCAATTAATTCAAATTGAGTCATTTAGAAACCATTTCAACAAAATTGAGTTGATTCTCGAATATTTAATGGAGAACAATAAAATTCATGAGGCTGATCTGACAAGGTATGAGCCCCAAGAACAAAAACTGAAAATCAGACGATATGTAAATTTAATGGAAAGCCTAGGCATTGTTAGATATGAAGAACCATATTTTGTACCAGCTAACGTTTACATTTCTACTGAAAAAGCATCTAAATCCGATGAGGAGTTACTGAAAAGTCTTCTTTCACATATAATTAAGATTAGGTATCCAACCCTTAGAGATGAATTTGGCCTTACTATATTGGAAAAAACAGTTGGGGTTGATAGTGTTATATATCTTCCAGAATTAGAGATGGAGGAGCCTGTTTACAGGAATAAACCCTCAATAGCTGATTCATATAAAAAATATTATGGCAGAAATATTAACCCAATGCGTTTAAACCAGATCCTCAGAAGATTGGAGAAGGTAGGTGCAATTCAGCGTAAATTGGATAATTACTTTGGTGTTGAGATTTTACGAGAAGACATGATAACTAAAAAGAAGAAACTTGAACCTCTAACAATTTCTCCATACATTCCTCGCGACTCAATGAGATAAAATAAAGTTTCAAAATAGACAAGTTAATATCTAATTAACTAAATAATGTACTTCGCACAATTCGTTTCGGATAAAGCATTAACAGTTCTCATATTGATTTATGAAGCCTGATAGAACACATGCGTTTACATATGTCTTTTTTCAAACCGTAAAGACTCTAATTTTACCCACAGATCACCTGTTTCTTGGTTTGACTGTTGTGTACTCTACGTTTCCAGCCAACTTGCCCAGCGTGATGCATAAGGCCTTGTAGTCTTCGGAGTCCACCCACAGTGTGATCTCCGCTTCCCGGTAAGCCATACGGCCCCGGCTATCCGGCCTCCTCCGATAGATCTCATCCCATATCTCCACATCGTAACGTTCCAAGCTACTAATGAGACTGTACAGGTCACGCTTCCCGTCAGGCAGCTCGACCCTGATCTCCATGAACACCCTGCCCGACAGCCTGCTAATCATCCCGCCCTCCACTTCATGATCCTAGCCTTGGGGAGCCCTAGCACCTGGCGGCGGGCCCATGGGCTTAGCCCAGTGTAGGTGGCGCCACTCCTCCAGTCAAGGTAATCGACGAGGATTCCGGCTTCCCTCAGTATGGCCATGTCCTCCTTGCCTAAGGCTGAAAGGTCTCTGGACTCGGCCACCCTGAGAAGCTGCTCCCGGTAGACCTCAACCAGCTCCATGTCCAAGTCTCTCACAGATCCGCCTCCTCGAAGCCCTCGCAGAAAGTAGCGTCCTCGTCTCCCCGGACGGTTCTACCCACCTGGCCTCCGTGATAACACACTTGCCGACCACAATAGTCACGTATCCAACTACACTCTCCGCATATCCTCTCAGGGATCCATCCAACGGCTGCCTCGAAGCTGCGGATCACCTTTCCAGCCTCCAGTAGCCCTCCCCGAAGACAACGATCATGCTGGGGAAGGGCGCGCTGCTCCTGGCCCCACGGAACCTGAGGCGGCCCCGGATGAAGCCGATGAGCCCGTGGCTGCAGTAGTCGTGGAACCAGGCGGTGTCGGTGCGGGCCGCCAGCAGCAGTACACACACCGCTCCGCCGTTAAGTGCCTCAAGATAGGCTTTTCTAACCCATGCGGCCGGCTCGTCTCTGCGCCTACTGTAAGGCGGGTTAACGAACACCCGCTCCCCAGCCCAGCTCCTGGCCAGCCCGTCGTCCTCCACTGTGTAGTACTTCGGCGTCCCCAGAGGGTTGTCAGGCGTGGTGCAGGGGTCAAGAGTGAACCTGAAGTGGCTGTCCAGAGCATGGTAAAGCTCCAGTGGTGTGCCCCAATCAGACTTTTCGCTGCTCCACAGGGTCCTGGGAAAGCTCACTGCCTCACCTCCTTGAGCCGAACCTTGAACCCAACGAACTCAACGGGGCTATCAGGGTTCTTCAGCGGGTACTCCGCGTACTTCCGCGGATGGCCTAGCTTCTCCAGGGTGTCCCAGAACTCTCCGGCCCACATCCAGCCTTTCTCCCCTAGCGCCTCCTCCGCCTTACGGTAGAGGTCCTGGATGTTGGACGCGTGGGGCGTCTCGGCCTCCCCTTCTTCTACCTTAGGCTTGTCGTAGCCGGGTAGGCTTAACCACTCGACGGGGGTGCGGCTCTCCAGGATGACTTGTAGCTGGCTGCCCTGGGGCTGAAAGCTGAACCCGAAGTACTCCCGGCACCTCTGGTTCCACTCCACCAGGCCCCGCTTGCGCTTGACCAGCTTGCTTATGCAGACGCTCAGGTGGCTGTAACCCTCAGCGGCAGGCCTGTAATCTATGTCACCCAGGTTGAAGAAGCTGCCCAACACACTGCTTCGCCGTGCGTATTCGACGGCGTACACGATCTCCTTCATGTACTCTGGGCACATCTCCAGCCAGTGCTCCGCCATGAACCGCCTCTCGTCCCCGATGTTCCGGACGATGTTGATAGCCGACTCCAAGTTGAGCCTGGTGAAGCCCGGCAGAACCTCTTCGGCGTGGTCAAGGATAGCCTCTAAGCTATACCGGCCAAGGGCTATGTCCTGAAGATAATCCACTAGGCTCACCTGAAGGGCCGCCGCCCTTACCCTCGACTGCCCAGCCCGCCCATGCTCCATGAAAAAGACCCGTATAGTGTCGTCGTTGCAGCCCTTGGCGATGCGATCCATGCGCTCCGCATAACCCTGAATCTCACGATTGATCCAGTCCCACACCTCCTGGCTCCACATGATCCTCTGGAGCTCCGGCCTGGCGGCCTCCTCTATGGCCCGGAAGAAGGCCGTCTGACGCCTCCACTGATCCAGGCTCTCAGGGGTGCTCCTAGTCTTGATGATGGCGTAGTCGGTGCCGTAGATGAGGACGCCGAAGCGTCGACCTATGGCGGGGTTCCTGCTTATGTGGTCCATGAGGATGCCGAAGCTCTTCTCCACGTTCACGACGTCCGTCAGCGGGTTCGCCATGAAGGCATAAGGCGACCAGCTCTTCACGGGGAACTTTGTGGCCCCGCTGCTCACCGTGGCCTCCCCATACTCCATGATGTTGAACATATAGTCCATGATACCCCAGGCCCCGATCTCGATCTGGTCCACCCCGATGGGAAGCTCCTCGCCGTCCACGGTGCCCTTGTAAACCTCGCGGGGGCTCTTAGCGTAGCCCAGGAAGGCGTTCTTGGTGGCCTTGTCTATGGGGATGCCGTTCACCTGGTAGTGGATGCTCTTCCCGGTGCCGGCGTTGGTGACTATGAGGGCGTGGGCGTTAAGCCTGGGCTCGATGCCCCTGAGTAGCTGGGCCTTGTGGGCCAGGCAGAGGCGGGGGTCCTTCTCCTCGGCGTCCCACCGGATCAGCCTGTCCACGAAGGGCTCCCACTCCAGGGTCTCAATCTCGTAGATGTCCCTGATGCGTGATACGGGCCGGTAGCATATGCCGCTGCGGGCTAGAAGCTGGTCCAGGGTGGGGGCGTCCTCACCCGTCTCAACGTAGACGCCGTTCTCCTTGATGGCCGAGACTAGCTGCTTGTAGGCTGCCGGCGAGAGCCCGCCTACGTACTCCAGGAGGCCGTCGGACTCGTCTATGGGCGCAAGGCACAGCTCCCTGCTCTGAGGACGCAGCCGGCGCTCCTTGTCGAATATCAGGATGGGCGGGTACTCGTTCTCCATCTTGGCCGCGTAGATGCTCCACAGGGGCTCTATGCCCTGTAGGCGGTTGCTGTGGGTGGCCTGGACCTTGGTGAACAGGTGCTCAACGACGTAGAACCTTAGCACCGGGTTCATGTAGCGGCTCCACTCACCCAGCCCGGTAGCCTCCCGGATGACTGGTAAACGGTAAGGCTGGTAAAATTGGTAAAAGACGACTCGGATTTTTACTGGTTTTACCGTTTTTACTGTTTACCGCTTTTTCCTCGGGAAAAAAATCCGTGGGGGAGACGGGTAGAGCCCAGGGGTGCGGTGTCAAGAGATCATCCTTCGATTTGTTGGTAAACGGTAAGGATGGTAAAACTGGTAAAACAGGGGAGGACTTTTTCGAGCTTCTTGTACTGGTTCCTGACGGTGACCTCGGTGACACCGGCTGCCTCGGCTATCATCTTCTGGCTGATCCTCTTCCCATGCGGCCTGGTGTTCACCGTGGCCAGGTAGACGGCTGCTGCGGCCAGCCCCCTGGGGTGCTGACCTGCGGTGAGCTTCAGGCGGCGGGCCTCCACCAGCATATCCTGGGCTGCCCGCGTCTCCTCAGGCGTCAGGTGCAGGGCCTCGGCCAGCCTGGCTGCGTGGTCCTCGGCCAGCTGCTTACCCGGGCGGAGTCCTAAACCGGTGCACAGGAGGCGGTAAGTGAGGGCCAGGTCCTTGGGGTCCACGTCCATGGCTTCCGCCAGCTCGGTGAGGGTTCGTGTGTGGGCGCCTAGGCGGTATGCCGCGTATATGCAGCCCGCCACCATGCTGTGGATGGCGCGGCCCTTAGCCAGGCCGCGTACGTGTGCTCTGCGGTAGAGGGCTGCGGCGTGTTGGCGCAGCCTCCATGGGGTGTCTGCCCTGTCCGCCAGGGCCATGAGGATGTTTCGGGCCTCGTGATAGTTGCGGTCCTGGGAGTCCATGAGCTTGCGTTGGATCCGGGTGATGCGGTGCATGGTGGCTCGGGTCTCGGGGTCGGGGTGGCTCCAGAACCTGCTTATGGTGGTGGTGTCGGCTGCCAGCGCTGGGACTAGGAGGGGCGAGGCCCTGGGCAGGCTGTCATGGTCGCTGGGCTCGTGTAGGCTCCACTCGGCCCCCCTGCTGAGCATAAGGGTTGAGGCCACTAGGCCGCACACCGGGCACACCGCCTCGCCGGCGACATCGTCCTGGAGGAGGGAGGCGCCGCACTCGGGGCAGAGGTCAGCTGTCCTAGTCTCGGGCTCTGTCACCCGGTCTTCGCCTCCTTGTTCTTCTTCAGCTGCAGGAGGCTCTTGTCTCGGCCTCCCAGGGTGACGGTGTAGCCCTGGGTCTCCAGGCTGCCGTACTGCTCCAGGTACTGTACGAGGGGCTTGAGCTCCTGCACGTAATCTCCGTCTTGGGTGTAGGCGAAAGCCCACGCCCACGAAGAGTCCCGTAAGGCGGGTTCACCTCCCTTAAGCTTCCAGTCCACACCCCAGATACCGTACACCAACTCCTCGTCCTCGCTGTCGGTGAGGTGTTCAAGGTCGCCTGCGGGCACCTCCCACCATAAAGACTCGTCGATCCACACTGCCTTCAGGAGCCTCAGAACCCTGTTGAAGTCCCCCCACCTATCAGGGAACCCCGGCTGAGGCTCGACACGCACAATGTCCCCGTACCTGTAGATGAGAACGTAATCAGCCCCCAGGCCGTTAACCGTGAGGGTGTCTCTAACCGTCTTCTCAGCAGTGTCAACGACGGGCTTCTCGGCACTGGTTTCCGCCTTTGCCCTGGGTGTGGGCTCCACGACGTGGGTCTCTGCCTCCACCGGCTTGGGCGGCGGATCATCCTCGTATGTGCTGTACTCCTCGGCGCTCACCTGGCCGAAGCCTATCAGGTCGCTGATGGCCCGGCTCTTGGCCCGGGTGTGGGCGGTGGCTCGGGTCTCGTGTTCGCTCCTGCCTCCCTTCTCGGTGCTGGTGCAGCTGCCCTCACCCTCCATGTTCACCCCGCAGGCAGAGGCCCGCACCGAGTAGTGGTACGTGAAGCTGCCGTCCTTGTGGACCTCCTTGCTCTTCTCCACGATCTCGGTGCTGACGCCGTAGAACCTGGCCAGCTTACGCCAAGCCGACTTCTTGGGGGCGTCCACGTACTCCGTGATCCACCTGCCGCCCACCTGGCGCCTGACGGGTATACGGGCGTAGTCGCTCTCCTGGATCACCACGCCGTCTCTGACGATGCGCTTGTCGTAGGGCACAAGGATGGCCTGGCACAGCTCCAGGTACGCCTGGTACGCCGCCTTGGCGGCCTTCGGGTCCAGGATGGGCAGAAGGTCACCCGCCGGGGCCTTGGAAGCCTCAACTATGCTGGTTTCCTGCGTCACTGCCCATCAGCCTCCTCTGGGGCTTTGACGCACTCGCCGTCGTGGTAGTAGGGGCACCGGGTCCCGTCCTCCAGCACGCATGCTTCGGTGAAGGCTGGGGGGCACCTGTCCTCGCTGTTGATCTTCTCCTGCGTCATGGTTCTTCTCTCCCGAAGCTGAGGTAACCCAGGGCCATGCCGATGAGCAGGCCAACCTCTAGGGGCAGCACCTGCCTGGTTAGCTGGGCCTCGGGGGCAGCCGCGTATAGTGTGGCTAGGCTGCCGAGGGTGGTCCAGAACACGGCCTTGGTGAGGCTCTTGAAGTCTCCTCGGAGCCCCGCCACCGCGTCCCGTATCTGTCTACGTATCTGGCTCACACCGTTTCCTCCATGCAGATGGGGCACTCCAGTCTCCCCTCGTAGCCGTGAGGATAGCTCTCCACGGGGCCGTGGATGGGACACCGGAACGCGTAGTGGGGCAGTGGGCCTCTCCACCCGGGCTTCTGCCTGTCGCCGACGTAGATGTGGCCGTTTAGCCTCATCCTGATGCGCCTCCACAGGTTCACGCCGCCACCTCCCGGGGCCTGGCCTTGATTGGTGAGCCACATGATGGGCAGCGGTTGGGGTTAGGGCTAACCTGGCCGCACCGGGGACAGGTGGGCGGAGCCTCATCCTCGAAGACAGGCGTTTCCTGGCTCTTCATGGCATCCTCCGTGAACTGGTCGAGAAGCTGGATGCTTTCCAGCCTCCTCTTGCAGACGGGGCCGATCTCAATCTTCACGCTCTCAAGCTTGGTGAGTCGGCGCCCGCACACCCGACACCTAGCCTCGACAACGATTGGCTGCTCACTCATACCTCGGCCTCCCTATAGGGTGTCACGCTGTCCTCAATTGTCCAGAGATAGAATCCTACCTCTAGGGCGTCAAGCTCCGGTAGCTGCACGTTTGATCCGACGCGGTACTTACGGTCCAGCCCCACACTCAGCAAGTACAGGTGTCGGCGGGCCTTGTCGTAGATCGCTCCTCCCTTGGGGGGGCTCCCGTGGTGGTCTATGTAGATGTAGTCAGCCTTACGGTAGCTGTTCGGGGGCACACTGATGACGAGGGGCCGTGAGTCTATGCCGGGGTAGAGGTCTCGGATGCGCTGGTAAAGCTCTTTCACAGTCATTGAGTAATAGCTTGGTAGCGGCGTCATGCTTGGGCCTCCCGTTGCTGGATGAAGGGTAGCATGGCCTGGCTCGGGTCCACTATGCTCAGCTTGATGGAGTCGCCCAGGGTGCCCTGCCTGCCGTCGGGGAGCTGCATGACGATGTTAGCGGTGAACTCCTCCACGAGGTCTGTGATGCCGAGCTTCACGGCCTGTATGCGGCGCTCCAGGTAGTCGTAGAAGAACCGCCACCCCGCCTCAGGCAATGGCTTAACCGGTCCCCGCCTCATCTCCTGATAGACCTGGGGCACCTCCAGCTTGAAATGGACCACCCGCTTGGTGCCCGTGTCCCCGGTGTCCAGGACCATCTCGATGAGCACCATGTCGGATCCGTCCCGCTTCACCATGGCGTAGTCCAGGCCCGCCTCCGTTAGCAGCCCAGCCACCATGCCCTTGAGCCGGTCCACGGTGAGGGTGGTCTTGTAGCCGGGGACCTGCTTCAGCTGCTTGGCTGTGAGGGTTATCCGTCGGGTCAGGCTAGCTCCCTCCAATTCCTGTGAAGAGCCCAGCCGTAGCTGCCGCCTTGGCAGGAGCCGTAGACCCACTCTTCTCGTCGATCAGGGTGGCCAGCCACCTCAGGCTTGGAGTCTGTTCAGACACCCTGGTCAACCTCCTTCAGGTCCTCGATGTCCCATAGCGTCATGAACCGCTGGTTTGCGCTATGCAGCCAGTTATCGTGTCCCTCCTCCTTGGCTAGGGCTTCTAGGTATTCTGTGTAGTCGGATACCTGGGGCCTGATCCTGCCGCGCAGGTGTATCCACGCTAGGAAGGTGCCGAAGAGGAGCACTGCCCCCGCATTCTGGTATCGGGTGTCAAAAGCGGTCAGGAGGCCTAGGGCGATGAGAGCCATGGCGGCGATGTTGATGTGCACCCTGTAGCGCAGAATCATGGGGTTTGGGGTCCTCACGGCAACGCCTCCTCAAGGTACTCGGCCCTCCTGTCAGGGTAGAGGAACGCGAGGCTCAGGGGCACCCTGTATGCCAGCGATAAGGTCAGCAGTATCAGGGCGTAGGTGGCGAGGGTGGGGACCGCTAGGATGGCCATGGCGGCGTAGGTCACCACCAGGCCGAAAGGTGCGTTCAAGTAGACTCCTGCGCCGATCCAGGCCAGCCCATTCAACATTAATAGGGTGCATGCAGTAGCCAAGCTGTCCCCGAGCGGGGCCAGGGCTGTGAGTATGAAACGCCTCATCCCCGCTTTTTCGATACCTCTAAATCTCGTAGGACGCTCTTCATGGCGGAGCTCCCGGGTGGCTGAGGGGTCCTTCAAAACGCTTCAACCCCCCGAGGCTCCACGCCCTCCCATGCTTTTATCAGCCGTCTCTCACTCCAGTCACCTCGTAGACCACTCCACCGCTTGCCCTGGCTCAGGCTCCCCGCCCAGGCTCTCAGCCTGGTTCTCTTGGGCGCTGCGCACCGTCTTCCGTTCTTGAAGCATCTCCCAGAAGGCTCTCTCCCATCCTGTTAGCCGCGTCAGGGCCTCCTCGCGGCCACTCGGCGACTCGGCGCCGCCCATGTTTTTATCGCTTCTAACATTGCTTTCCACGCTTCGCTCCCTCCCGGTGTGCTCCAGTCTTCTGGCCGTCTCTGGCCTCCACGGCCTCCATGATGAGAATCTTCATCATGTTGGCCTTGCTGCGCATCTCGGCCTCCGCCAGCCGCTGGATCTGGGCCATGAGGGTGTCATCCACGCTCACCGTAACCCTCACCAAAATCATCAATCCTCATCAGATCTAGACCCTAAGAATCTATTTAAATATATTCGTGATGCTAAATGCATCAACGTGAGGCATAAAACATATATCTGTGTACTGATTAAAATTGATGCAGAGAGGTGAGTGTAAGTGGCCGAGGAGGATAAGAAGAGGGTAACTATCACCGTCCAGGGCGAGGTCCTGGAGTGGATTGACCAGAAGATAGGTGAACGGGTCTTCCACAACTACCAGCACGCGGTAGACTACTGCCTCATGAAGGTGTACCAGGACGAGTACCCCCGGTTCACCCACTACAACGTATACGACGACCACGCCACCATCTACGATAACCTGAGGAAGCGGATCGTGGACGTCTACTTCAGAGAAGGCCCCTACTGCGAGGCATGCGAGGAGGCCGACTGCGAACATATCAGATTCGCATTGAGCCTTCCCAAGGTGGTGGAACCTCTCCGTGCGAAGGGGTGGGTCATAAGGGATGGACGAGTTATGTCAAAACCGACGTAGAGGATGATTATAGTGCAAATAAGTAAACCTATTAGAAGGGAAGGAAGTATCGATACTGTATACCTTTCACAGGAGCGTATCAAAATGAGTGTAGTTAACCTGAGTTCAACCGCCGAATGGCGGCGCCACCCTTCTAAATTATGTCCACTATGGTCCAGCTGAAGGACGTGACCTCGCCCGTCACGGCGTTCACGTTGGCCCTGGCCTCCAGCTTCAGCTTGGGCACCGTCACCGAGGCGGCCGTGAACTCCAGGTTCGTGTAGGTCTCCAGCCGGACCTGGTAGACGCTGCCGCTCACCTTGGCCACGGAGACCTTGTTCCAGATCATCTTACCCATCTTGCCGTCCAGAAAAGGCGTCAACAGTATCTTGGCTGTGGTCTCCCCGTAGGCCTTAGCCCAGCCAGAGTAGGCGGTGTTCTCAGCCATGAGGACGCTGTGAACCATGTCCGTGAGGCTGGCCACGTTAGCCTGGCTGGGGTTACCCATCCACGCCCTGAACCTCTCGAAGGCTGTGGACTGGGAAACCTTCTCCTGGACATCCACCACCTTGGCGTCCACGGCCTGGAACTGCTCCTGGACACTGCCGAAGCCTGCTAGGGCCTGGGCCCAGTCTGCTTGAAGCGCATCAATGTCCTCCTGGAGATCGCCTAGATCCGCTTCTAGGTCAGAGTAGTCGCCCGTGAGGGCGTTCACCCTGCCCTCGATGCCGCTGATCTTCCCGTTCACCTGGCTCAGGCTAACCTCCAGGGCCAGTATCCTGTTCCCCAGGGTGGTCATGGAATCGGTGAGGCCCATGATGGAGCCTAGGCTTCTCTGGATGTCCCCGATGCTGGTGTTGAGGCGGGTCATCTGGGCGTTCATCTGGTCTAGCCCCTCCTCCATCTCCTGGAGGCGGTCCTCTATGCTCTTGTTGCTGTCCCTTACCATCTGGGGGTAGAAAACGGCGTAGCCTGAGCCCAGCCCCAGGCTGGCGCCCAGGACGAGGCCGATGAGTACAAGTGCTAGGGGTTTGGATGACGTGGAAGCCTGCATGAGTGTATTTTGGGCTCGCCGTAATAAAGCTTTGACACTACTTGGTGAAGTGGATCCAGCCGCCGGGCCTTATAGGCTTGGTCTCTCCGCCGTGCTCAAGCGTTATCTCCTTCCCCTCGGTGACCTCGCCGATGACGTAAAGGCCGCAGCCCACCCCGGCGAGGGCCGACAGGACCTTGCCCCGCTCCTCCCGCTTGAATGAGAAGACCAGCTCGTACTCCTCGCCCCCGTAGAGGGCCAGCTCCAAGGGGTCCAGCCTGTTATGCTCCGCGAACCTCTCGGCGGCCGGGTGGACCGGGGGATCGGTGACCCTGTACCCGAGGCCTGTGCTCCGGGACAGGTCGTGGAGGCTCACCCCCAGGCCGTCGCTGCTGTCCATGCACCCCGTGACGGCCCCCGTCATGGATAGGGCCACGCCTTCCCAGACCCGAGCCACGGGCATGTATATGGAGTCCAGGATGGGCTTCCTGATGTCCTCCGGCAGCTCGTACCCATCCAATAGGTGTTTGAAGCCGGCGGATGTGAGGCCGAAGAGACCCGTGGTGGCCAGGAGGTCACCGGGCTGTGCGCCTCCCGCCCTCCTCATGATCCTCTTCTCCACCACCAGGCCGAGGGCTATTCCTGAGACGATTATGTCGCAGGCCTCGTTGGTGTCGCCCCCCACCACGTGGGCCCCGTAGAGCCTGGCCCCGGCCTCGAAGCCCCTGGCCAGCTCCTCCACCGTCTCAACCGGGGTGTCACCGGGGACGGCTAGGTCAGCCATGAATGCCAGGGGCGGAACCCCCTTAGCGCCCAGGTCGCTCACGTTCATGACCACCGCCTTCCGGGCCGCCTGGAAGGGGGTCATACCGGCGGGGACATCGGTGCTCCACACCAGCATGTCCGTGTTGATGACCAGGGCCCTTCCGTCGCCCAAGCTGAGGGCGCTGGCGTCGTCCCAGAAGGGTATGGGCATCCCGGGCATCCTGGTGAGGTGCCGCATAATCCGGGTGATGAGCTCCCGCTCCCCTATGTCCCTTACAGTGGCCATCCGCATCCAGATAGGTTTCCGTTGCCCCGGGTTTAAGCTTTCAGCCGTTTGGTAAACGTCATATATGTGGGTTGGACATGTACTGTGATTGCTTTGCCTGAAATGAAGATGCCGCTTGAAGACATCAGGGTCCTGGACCTGACCCACGTATGGTTTGGCCCCTGGTGTACCATGATGATGGCCGACATGGGCGCTGAAGTCATAAGAGTCGAGCCCCCCTGGGGCGCCATAGACAGGCTCGCCGAGGGCGCCCTCTTCGGCGGAGCCAGCTACACGTTCCACCACCTGAACCTGAACAAGAAGGACCTGACTCTCAACCTGAAGGACCCTGAGGGCCTGGCCATATTCAAGGAGCTGGTGAAGAAGAGCGACGTGGTGGTCCAGAACTTCAGCCCCGGCACCATGGAGGACCTGGGCCTGGGCTACGAGGTGCTGAAGGAGCTGAACCCGGGTATCATCTACGCGGCCCTCAGCGGCTTCGGCCAGTACGGGCCCTACAGGGAGTGGAGGAGCTACGCCATGATCGCTGAGGCCATGAGCGGCCACACCATGCTGACAGGAGAGAACCATGACCCCAAGGGACCGCCTATAGAGATGGCTCAGGCCTACGGGGACCTGGGTCCGGGCACCATGGCCGTCATGGCCATCCTAATGGCGTTGAGGTACAGGGACAAGACAGGCATAGGCCAGATGATCGACGTGGCCCAGCTGGACTGCATGGTGGCCTACAACACAGCCATCACCGGGTACCTCCTCTCCGGCCTGAAGCCCCTGGAGCTCCGGGAGAAGTACCCGCGGGGTAGGGGAGCCGGAGGGATATTCAAGACCAAGGACGAGAAGTGGATAAGGATGACGGCCTTCGGGCCCAGGGCTATGGACAGGATAGTGAAGCACATGGGAGTCGAGCACGACCAGGTCACAGAGGAGATGCTGAGGGAGAAGACGGCCACCATGACGCGAGACGAGGCCGTGGCCTACTATACGGGCATGGAGCTTCCCTGCGCCCCCATCCTCCACGTGGACGAGACGGTGGCTGACCCACACATCAACGCTAGGGACATGTTCATAGAGATGGATCACCCCAAGGCGGGGCGGATCAAGCTCATCACTTTCCCCGTCAAGTTCTCGGAGACGCCGGCCCAGATGAAGACGCCTGCACCCGTCCTGGGGCAGAACAACAACGAGATACTGGGCAGGCTCATGGGGTTCAGCGATGAGAAGATCAAGGAGCTGGTCTCCAAGGGAGTCATCAGCTACCCCGGGTAGCCTGACAGCATCTCTTAAATCCCTATTCTTATCTATGGTTCATAGCGCCCCGGTAGCTCAGCGGTCAGAGCGGCAGCCTCGTAAGTTGTAGGTCGCGGGTTCGAATCCCGCTCGGGGCTCCACCCAGGTTTAATTTTTCCATGATCCCCCTTTCCTGAAGGGGTTTTAGGACTCCTTTTAATATCCCCAATCTATAGTCAGCTTATGGTCAAGTGTCCTCATTGTGAAGGCGAGGTCAGAGAAGACGCCGCCTATTGCCCACACTGTGGGTACAACATGAAGCAGGGTGAAGTGAGTGGCGCAGAGGCACCCGTAGAGACAAGGAGAGGCTTCACAGAGCACCTCAGGATCGGGTACAACGTCGCGAACCAGAACCCCACGGTGTTCGTGCCAGCGATACTAGCTGGAATAATCTCATCCGGCATAAACTGGCTGAGCCAAGGAAACCCTGAACAAATAGGCCTCCTGTTATCCATAGCCGCAGCGATAATATCCTTCATGCTCTCCTTCGCTTCTCTTGACATGTCCAGGGACGCCTATAACCGGCAGCCCCTGGACCTCGGTGAGAGCATGAGCTACGTCTCAGGCAGGCTCCTGACGTTCATCGTGGCCGCCATAGTGGGGGGAATAATGTCCATAACCATAATACTGATCCCGGTGGTCGTCCTCATGTTCAGCATCATGGT
The DNA here is from genome assembly GCA_043826455.1 of Candidatus Bathyarchaeota archaeon. Classification (GTDB taxonomy): domain Archaea; phylum Thermoproteota; class Bathyarchaeia; order TCS64; family TCS64; genus RBG-16-57-9. The sequence goes on along the minus strand of JBDRQD010000036.1, from coordinate 73,517 downwards.
CATCGACGAGACGGGGTTAACCAACGCCATCTCCAAAGCCTTCAGCGTCCTGGGGTCCGACCTGTCCGACGTCCTGCTCATCCTGCTCGTGAGTATCCTCGGCTCCTTCGTCATCAGCTTCGTTCCCCTGGTGTCGGGGCTTCTCAACTCGGCCCTCAACGTGGTAATCGGCCTGGCCTTCATCGACCTGTACTACAACTACAAGAGATCGACATAGGAGGCGTGAGAGCGTTCAGGGGGCACAGCCCCCCGCATCTCTACTAAGGGGTAGTGCCGCAGCCTCGTAAGTTGTAGGCCGCGGGTCCGAGGCCTCACCTTAACCATGACCGATACTCATTTTAAGGCTGATTTTAACTTCACCTTGGTGAAACAGTGGCCAAGTACATCCTGCTATCAACGCTGACACCCGAGGGCCAGAGGACCCTGAAGGAGAAACCTGAGCGTATCAAGGAGGTCAACAAGGAGATAGAGGCCTACGGCGTCAAGGTGCTGGAGCAGTACGCCGTCCTGGGCCCCTACGACTTCGTCAACATCGTGGAGGCGCCGGACAACGACGCGGTCTTCAGGATGAGCGTAGAGCTGGGCAGCAGAGGCACCATAAAGATTCTCAGCATGCCCGCGGTGACCATAGACAAGCTCATCAAGTCCCTCAAGTAACCCCCCAATTTTTTATGTACCAGCTTGAAGCCGGGCTGACCGCCCAGTTACCTTCATAATCCACCGTCCACCCTCCAACGGTATGAAGATTATAGGCGTAGTCGGCGGCCCGAGGAAGACCGGGAACACGGCCAGGCTCGTGGAGGAGGCCCTGGCGGGGGCCCGGGAAGCGGGCCACGAGACCCACATATTCTACCTGGGGGAGATGGAGATAAGACCCCTGGACCACGACGGCGAGAAGTACGTGTATCCCGAGGACGACTTCAAATCCATCATGCCCCACCTGGAGACCATGGGCGGCATCGTCATAGGCACCCCCATATACTACGACCACGTGAGCAGCCGCACCAAGCTCTTCATAGACCGCCTCTACTACTACAGCAAGAGCCACGGCGACGAGTACAGGAAAAAGTTCCCAGACGGCGTCAAGTGCATCAACCTGATAACCTGCGGCTGGGACAACCCCAACGCCTACGACGAGGTCCTGGAGTGGATGGACGGCCGCATGAGGAACTACTGGAAGATGAAGATAGTCGGCGGGTTGAGGGCCTACGGCACTGGGAACCTGCCGGTGGCAGAGAACAAGGAGCTGCTGAAGAAAGCCCGGGAGCTGGGCAGAAGCCTCTAGGGCTCAGTCTTCAGGGTTACGCTGACCGTGGCGCTGCTGCGCAGGGTGTTGCCCACGTAGCACTTGTTGGCGTCCGCCAGTAGTGCTTCCCTCTGCGCTTCGGTGAGCTCCGCCTTCACATGGATGGTGGTGGTGAAGCCGCCGCTCCTGCGGGGGTTCTCGGCGTTAGCCTGCTCCACGGTGACCTCGAAGCCTTCGTTGGGTATGCTGTTTCGCTTCAGGTAGCCTGCGACGTGCATCCCGTTGCAAAGGCCGAGGGCGGCAGCCATGAGCTTGCCCGGGCTCATGCCCTCGGTCTGCGTGTTCTCGTCTACACGGCCGCTGACGACCTCTAGGCCCTCGTACTCGGCCTTCAGCTTCATTCCTTCGATCTGGGTGACCTTGACTGACATTTCAGTATCCACCGGCCCCGCAGGTTAAATGGGTTACGTGTGAACCCGTATGAGGCCGCCCGTGGCGGGCGCGGTGTACCTCTCGGCGCTGAGGGCTCCGCCCTTCACGTACCTCACCTGAGTCCAGCGGAGGTAAACGGGGTCCGCCCCCTCCGCCGCCTTCAACACCACGTGGTGGCGGGCCTCCAGGGGCTCACCGGCCTCCGCGGAGCCGTCCGGCGCCTCGATCCTCACCTGGTACAGTTGTCTGCCGTAGTCGCTCATGTCGGTCCAGGCTACGCCCTGGCCCTGGCCCCACAGCCAGGGGATGATGTCAGCCCACCTGAGGGTCACGATCCTCCAGAGGAGGGTGAAGATGCCCACTGGGGGCTCCCTGGGTGGCTCGTCGTAGCTGGACAGGGTTACGTTGGCGCCGGCAGCGGAGCCATCCACGGCGTACTCCAGGCTGCTCCACATCCACCCGGAGACGCCGGCGGCTGAGCCGGGGGTCAGCATCTGGTTCACCGTTAAGTCGATGAGGTTAAACCCGGACGCGTCCAGCACCCTCAGTACCTCGGTCCTGGTCTCCAGGACGCCTAGGGGCAGTTGGCGGTCCACCTCGGTCAGGACGGCGACGAGCCTGTAAAGGTCTGACAGGTTCCCGGAGGGGGCCTCGACGGGTTCTTCCAGCCACCTGTAGGCGGCCTCCAGGCACTCCGGGGAGTAGAAGGAGTCCCGCACCAGCAGGACGCTTATGGGGGCCCCCGGCTGGCCGGGGTGCAGCCACACGCCCGCCGCCGCCACGCCATCTAAATCCTCAAGGGTTATAGGGGCGCCTGCGACCTCCAGCAGCCTCTCCGCGCCCTCGCCGATGAAGACCACGGGGAGCCCGTCCCTGAGTGTAGCGTTCACCTCGGTGAGGATGTCCTCGGTGACCCTGGTGGCGTTGTAGATGCGGGCCGTGACGCTGCCGTTGCTGTCGATGAGGACCGCGTCCCCTGCGCTGGGGGTGAGGCCCTGGGCGTGGGGGTGAGCGGCTGCCAGGGCTAGATAGATGAGCAGGTACGCGGCCGCCGCTTTCAACCTCATGCATTATAGGTGGGCGCGTGGTTAGACAAAAATTTATTTGAACTCGGCGCCCGGGCCTAGGCGGTTCAGCGACGCGGTTGAGGCACTGAGCGTCCTTAGTCCCTTCACCGTCTCTTCTTCTGGTACTCAGAGTAGGAGTACCACACGAGGTACAGGCTGGAGAAGACCACGGGTACGATGATGAGCCAGATGCTGATGTCTGGAATGAGGGCCCCGAGCACGGTCACCGCTCCGCTGGCTCTGAAGAGCTGTCCACCGACACGGTGGGTCCTGTCCCAGACCTCCTCGTCGCTCAGCGTCCAAGGGGTGCGAATCCCCACGAACCAGTTCTGCTTAGCCTTCTCGAGAACCGTGCCCAAGTAGTAGAACATGGCGCCCATTGCCAGGGCCAGCGCCGCGCCCATGTTGAAGGTGTATCCCAGGTTTTGGGCGATGAAGACGCCGTTGAAGAAGAGCATGTAGAGCTGCATCATGCTCATGAGGCCAACGTATGCGCCTCCGAACCGGCCTATGTTGCCGCTGGGGTCGATCCGGGGAATGACTAGGAACAGGCCGAGGAATATCAGAGAGGCTACGGGCATTATCATCACTCCGAGCTTCCCCGAGTAGCCGTCCGGGGCCCCAGCCGCGTTCCAGTGGATGATGATGCGGTCTGGGAGCGAGCCGTAGGCCGCGGCGGTGAGCACTATGTTGGCCAGGGCGATGCCTAGCGGCGGCGCCATGCTCCTCGCGTTGAAGTGTTTCTCCCCCATCTTCCCCCGTTAAACATTTTACCGGGGAATAATAAACCTGTATCACCGGCGCGGCGGGGGATAGATAAAAGTTTATTTGGCGTTTCCTGTCTATTGTGGTGCGCGTGCCTTGGTAGCTCAGGGGTAGAGCGGCAGCCTTGTAAGCTGTTGGCCGCGGGTTCGAATCCCGCCCGAGGCTCCATTTCTATACCGGTCACGTGCCCTGACCGGGCTCGCGGGTCCATAGGCGGATTATGGCTGAGGCGACAAGGCTGAAGGAGGCAAGTGTGAGGCCGACTAGGCTCCATCCACTTACGCTGAGGGCGAGGCCCCCGGCAGCGGCCCCCAGGGCCCCGCCGAGCTGGCCCGCAGCCGAGGCCAAGGACATTATGGTTCCCCTGTAGGTTGAGCTCTGCTCCAGGGCCAGGCTGTTGGCAGAGGTTAGGACGACCCCGCCCATGACGCTCATGATGGGCACGGCGGCGATGGTAAGTGCCACGCTGGGGGTGTTCATGTAGCATGCGATGAGCATGCCCGTGGCCATGCTGCTGAGCATCAGCACCCTCCTCCGGCCGTACCTGGAGGCCAGGAGGCCGCCCACGTAGTTGCCCACCAGGACGCCTACGACGAGGCCGCTGAAGATGAGAGACGCATCTTGTCTGGTCAGGGTGAACCTGTCCCTCAGGTAGGAGACGGAGTAGATGACTACGCCCAGCCAGGACCCTGCGGCCAGGGTGATGCCCGCTAGGCAGGCCTGGGTTTGGCGTGAGCCCAGGACGCTCCTATATCCGTCCAGGACGCCGCCCCGGCTCGCGTTGGATGAGCCTTTGACGTCCGGTAGAGCCAGCCTTGAGGAGATGAGCCCAAGGCTGGCAAGCGGCGTGACGAGCAACAGGAACGCGGTGCGCCAGCCCAGTGTACCCACCACCAGCCCTATGAGCTGAACCATGACAAGGTACACGGTGGTCCGGGACGAGGGCAGGATGCCCACCATGCGTGGGCGCCGCTCCGAGGGGTAGCACTCGCCCAGGATGGCGAACACCATGGGGGTCACCAGCCCCGTCACCAGGCCCATGGCGGCGTAGACGGCGGCCAGCGTCGGGAAGCTGGGGGCCAGGGAGCAGAGGGCGGCGGAGGCTACGCATATGCTCAGCCCGGCTAGGAGCAGGGACTTGTAGCTGTACCGGACGCTGAGGGCGCCGGCGGCCAGAGCTGTGAGGAGGCCGACGGTTGGAGGTGATGCTCTGTATCTGCCCGGCTACACTAAGGGTGACGCCGTGGAAGAGGGCTATCTCTATGAGGCTTATGTTGACGATGAGGGACGGCTGGTCGATGGATGAGACGGCCAGAATCAGGGTTGGGAGGACTAGCCTGTCGTTCTTCTGCCCCATTGTGTGTCCGCCTTATTTGTGGTGTGGGCGTGGAAAATATAAGCGTTTATAGTAGTATACGATTGTTATATGATTCAAACAATTTACCTGGTGGTCTTCTTCTTCGAGGAGCCCTTCTTGGAGCCAGTCTTCTTGGGCTGAGCCTTCTTCTCGGGTGCCTTCCTCGTCCTCTTCTTGGGCTTCTCCTCCTCGCCCTCGTGCTGCTTCCTGAGGTGCTGCCTCATGCCCGTCTCGGTGTTGAAGGTCTTGCCGCAGACGGGGCAGGGCACGGCCACGGCCTCCAGCTCTATGTTCTTGCCCAGGAGCTCCTTCTGAAGCCGCTTGATGAGGCGCTCCCCCTCGTTGTAGGTGAGCTTCTTCTCTGTCTTTACCAGTATGCCCAGGGTGAGGTTGAAGTTGAGGAACTCGGCCTCGTCCCTTTCCAGGCCCACGTGGCTGACTACGCCTTGGAACTTGTCTTCTATGGCCATTTCTGCACCGTGCGGGGGTTTCACCAATAATGGGGGTATAATATTATAAAATCGTATCTCTGCATTGGAATCATTCGGGGATACGTTTCCGGCGACACAACCACTAGGATTGTCTCAAGGTTTGAATATGGTGGGCTGCTGGCCCCTGAAGTTAATCGTATGGGTGAATAATTAGAGGAAAGTGTGCACAACTCTGGGTGCCTCAGCCTCTTTTATATACGTCCGCACCAAAGCTTCAGCCATGGAAATAATGTTACACAAGACGACGCCCATGGAGGCGCGGCTGCCCCTCATGGTCATCGGCCTCGTAGAGGAGGCGAAGGGTAACCTCAGTAACATGAGGCTCACGGGGCCTCTCGCGGATATGGCTGAGAGCGTCATGGAGCTGGGGGACTTCAAGGGAGCCAAGGACGAGGTGGCGCTCATCTACAGCCTGGGGAGAGTGTACGCTGAGCGCGTCATGTTCGTGGGCTTCGGTAAGAAGGCCGAGTTGACGGCGGAGAGGGTGAGGGAGAGCCTGGGCGAGGCCGCCAGGAGGGCCAGGGAGCTGGGGGTGGAGGCCGTGGGGGTGAGCCTCACCCAGTTGACCCTTGGGGGGCTGAGCCCCGACGACGCGGCCGAGGCGGCGGTGGAGTCCTTCCTGATGGGGAGCTTCCACGACCCCTTCCATAAGACCCAGGGTCTGGACAAGTTCAAGCAGGTGAAGGAGCTCCACCTCTACAGCCCCTACGCGGACGAGGAGCCGGCGAACGGCGCCTTCCAGGGCAGGGTCCTGGGGGAGGCCGTGAACATGTGTAGGAGGCTCAGCTGGGGTCCAGCTAACCACGTGACGCCGAGCAAGTTGGCGGAGGAGGCGCTGAGGCTCCAAGAGCTGGGCGTCAAGGTGAAGGTGCTGGACCGGGATGACGCTGAGAGGCTGGGGCTTAAGAGCTTCCTGGCCGTGGCCCGGGGCACCCTGGAGCCCCCCAAGTTCATCATTATGGAGTGGGGGGACAAGAAGAAGGACACGGTGGCGCTGGTCGGTAAGGCGATTACCTTCGACACTGGGGGCATCAGCATGAAGGGCAGGGACGGGATGGAGCTCATGAAGACGGATATGACCGGCGGAGCCATAGTCATCTCCGCCATGAGGGCCGTAGCCCAGCTGAAGCTGCCCTTGCATGTGGTTGGCTTGGTGCCTGCGACGGACAACATGCCCTCGGGGAGCGCCTACCACCCGGGGGACGTGGTGGACACCTACGCGGGGCTGACGGTGGAGGTGATCAGCACCGACGCGGAGGGCAGGATGATCCTCAACGACGCCCTGGCTTATGCCTCTAAGAACTATAAGCCGAAGGCCATGTTCGACTTCGCCACCCTCACGGGGGCCATGCAGATAGCTCTAGGGGAGCATGCGATAGGCTACTTCGCCAACGACGACGGGGTGGCTAAGCGGATAGAGGATGCGAGCCACACCAGCGGAGAGATGGTTTGGAGGATGCCCCTCTGGGACGTCTACGACGAGCAGCTGAAGAGCGACGTGGCCGACTGGAAGCACACGGGCGGCAGGCCGGGTGGGGCTATCACGGCTGCCAGGTTCCTCAGCAAGTTCGTGGGTGAGACCCCGTGGGCTCACTTCGACATAGCGGGCCTCATGGAGCAGAAGAGCAACAAGGGCTACAACCCTAAGGGGAGCAAAGGGCCGGCCGTGAGGCTCATACTGGACGTCCTGCGCAACTGGTAGCCCCCCAAACTTTTCACTTTAGGGGCTATTCAGCGGCTTGTACGAGGCTTCAGCGGGAAGCCCGGGGCGTCACGCTGGAACCTGTTTTTATAGTTATCTTGCTCTAGCCAATAAACAGATGTTCAATGTCTTATGAATCAAGAGAGTTGATCATGGTCGCAGCGGTAACCGTTGTGCTATCCGTGTCGTTGACCTTAGGGTCCATCATGTTTGTGCCTTCCCTCCGAGACCAGTTGAAGGGGCCACCTGGGCCCGAGGGGCCGGAGGGGCCGAGGGGGTTGAAGGGGTCGCCGGGTGTCCAAGGGATCATGGGGGTACCTGGGCCGGAGGGGCCCGTGGGGCCTGAGGGGCCGGAGGGGCCACAGGGGGTGGTGGGGCCTCAGGGGGAGGTGGGTCCCGCCGGGGGCTGGGGGGCTCCTGACTATGACAGCGGATGGATTACTGTGAACAAGGGGGACACAGTGCGCCTGCAGCACGGTCTGGGACTGGACGTGTTCGTGTACATTCTGGGGAAGTACCCTACCCCCTTCACGCATCAGATCTATATGGGCTCCGAGAAGTACAACCAGACGGGAGACATGCGCGAGGAGGGTGTGACGTGGAAGAATTATGGGCCGTACATACATGTAAAGCGCATGAGCGACGACGCCCTGTACTCCCAGATCAGGGTCTACGCGTGGAAAATACTTAAAGCCGAAGGAGGTTAGACGGAGACACACACCACACAGTTCACTCCTCCTGGAACAGTTTTCACGTTCAAGCAAACACATAAAATTTAGCTAAATGCAACTCAAAAATATCACATTCTTCCACGCAACTGTCATCCATCCTAAAAAACGTGAATACCCAGCCACAGGTACAACCCCCCTAAAACGCCAAATTACAAGTAGTTTGTAACAAAAAAAGGAGAAGGCTACCTCCTGTACCACCCAAACTTAGAGACCGCCCGCCCAACAGCGTTAAAGTTCGCCCGAGGCATATCCTGGTACACCGTACACCCCGGCCCCAGCATGAAGCCCCCACCCTCACCAGCGTCCACGATAGCTTTCCTCACCTCCGCCTCCACATCATCAGGCGTACCCGTCCTCAGAGTCGTCACCCTGTTCAAGCCCCCACAGATGGCGAACCTGTCCCCGTACAACCTCTTAGCCTCGTCCAGCCACGTGTACTCGTGGGCGTCCCAGTTGATGCAGTCCACAGGGTACTTCTTGAACCAGCCCGACACCATGAGGTTCTTGTCCTGGGGGTTCCCCTGAGGCGTGCTGCAGATGTGCATCAACTTAATCGGACAATCCACCGCCTCAAGCACCCGCCTGTCGTAGCCCAGCGCGTACCTCTCCAGCTGATCCTTCGAAAGCTCACGCCACACCCGGCCACCGCCACCGATACCGAAGAATATACCAGAGGCACCCGCGTCAACACATGCCTTGGCGAAGTCTATGGTGGTCTCCGTGATGGTCTCCAGTCCCTGCTTTAAGGCATCAGGGTTCTTCTTCATGTCCTCCATCACCCGCTCCGGCGTACCCACACCATTCATGGCCTGGATCAGCGGACTCGGGATCGTGTAGATGAAGGGCATCGTACGCACGTCCCTAGCCAATATCTCGTTGCACCGCACATACTCCTGCAGCTCCTTCCTGGGATCCAGCACCCACAGCCTACCCCAGTCCTCCGCCTCCTCCACGACGGTACTAACCGTGGGCGCCTCCTCCTCATTATCCTTGAACTCGAAACGGCTACCCCACTTCATAGCCATGAACCTGTAGTAGGGCGTCACTTTCAACAAGTCCATGGCATAGTCCAGCTCACGCAGCAACGCCATGTGCGCCCTCGCCGACTCCTCACCGCTCCGAGTGGCCAACTCCCAGCTATAATACTCCAGCCAGTCCACCGCCGGAAAGTGGCCCCAGATACTCCAAGGCACCCTATCAGGCACCTCGCGGCGCATGACCGCCATGACGCGCTCGAACCTATCAGAATCCATAATCATCGCCCTCATTATAGCTCTCAGAGTAGAAAATGGTTGCCCAAGGACGCAGTAACTTCTATATGTGATGCTTCCGTTCCAATCACATCCATTTTAAGTGAAGAGACATGAAGTACCGCAAATTTGGAGAACTCGACTGGAAGGCCTCAGCCCTCGGCTTCGGAGCCATGAGGCTACCCACCATAGGCGGAGACCCATCCAAGATCGACGAACCCCACGCCATCAAGATGATCAGACACGCCATCGACCAAGGCGTCAACTACGTGGACACCGCCTACCCCTACCACGGCGGCGAAAGCGAGAAACTCGTAGGCAAAGCACTCCGGGACGGCTACAGGGAGAAAGTCAAACTAGCCACCAAGATGCCCACCTGGCTAGTCAACCAGCACAGCGACTTCGACAAGTACCTGGACGAGCAGCTAGAGAAGCTCCAGACAGACCGCATCGACTTTTACCTCCTCCATGGCCTACGCAAGGAGCGGTGGCCCACCATCAAACAGCTGGACGTCTTCACATGGGCCGAGGAAAAGAAGAAGGAAGGCAAGATAGGGCACCTGGGCTTCAGCTTCCACGACGACCTTACCCTATTCAAGGAGATCGTTGACACCTACAGCTGGACCTTCTGCCAGATACAGCTCAACTACATGGACACAGAGTACCAGGCCGGCCTCGAAGGCCTCAGATACGCCGCAGGCAAAGGCCTCGCCGTAGTAGTAATGGAGCCCATCAAAGGAGGCAAGCTGGCAGTCACGCCCCCCAAGGACGTCCAGGAGGTCTGGGCCAAGTCCAAGAGGAAACGGACACCAGCCGAGTGGGCTCTCCAGTGGGTCTGGAACCTGCCGGAGGTGAGCGTCGTCCTCAGCGGTATGAGCGAGATGAGGCACGTTGAGGAGAACCTGGAGTACGCGAACAGGTCCGGTGTGGGCTCACTAACCAGATACGAGCTGGCCCTCTACGACGAAGCAAAGAAGGCCTACAACAGCCTAGGCTTCATCGGCTGCACCGCCTGCAGGTACTGCATGCCCTGCCCCCAAGGCGTAGACATCCCCACCATCCTCGGCCTCTACAACGAGTACTACATGAGCGGCCAAAGCGACGAGGTCAAGAACAGGTACTGGCAGCTGGTCACCCCCGAGACCCACTCAACCAACTGCGTCTCCTGCGCCAAGTGCGAGGAACAGTGCCCCCAGCAGCTCCCCATAAGGAAGTTCATGGGAGAGACCCGCCGCATGTTCCCCCAACCCGAGCAACCCAAAAAATGAGAAAAGGGCGCCCCTAGGCACCCGGAGCCTTCCTCTGGGCCCTCAGATGGTCCCTGATCTCCCTGAGAGTAATCAGTATCTCGTCGTCCAGGCCCGGCCCCCTGGGCACAGGCTCCTCCAGGGGCGAAACCACCTCCGTCATGGTGGCGTAGGGCGCCCTGAACTTCCGCAGCTCATTGAGGATGAAGTCCCGGACCTCCTCGTAGAAGACGATGCCTTCCAGCCTCTCCTCCGGCCCCGTCTGCTGGCCGCTGAACCCCGCCGTCTCTATGCTCACGTTACCCAAGCTGAAGATCCTGTCGAAGGGCCCCGCGTTACTGGCGATGTTAGTGATGGTTCTGAAAGGCACATGCTTCCTAGTGATGGTGAAGATGCCCTTCTTGACGTACACCTCCGGCATGCTCTCACCGGACTCGGAGATGACACTGTACTCGATCCTGTTCACGTAGTAGGGGATGAGGGCCAGGGCCGGCACAAGCCACAGCAGGTTACCCAGTATCAACCAGTTGCTCAGCGTCCACAGCCACGTCCCCATGGTCCGCATGGCGTTCTCCATCTCCCCCGGGTCCACCGCGTTGATGAAGTACAGCGAGGCCACGATGAAAAGAATCGTGCCCAGCCAGATGCAGACCGCTATCGCCGTGTTCTTCACCCACAGCTTGTACACGTAGGCCCTCGCAGGCCTGAAAATCTTGCCGCTGACCACCTTCTGGACCGGCGGCTTAATCACCTTAGACTCAACCTCTTTACCCATTCTCATTTCCTCCTGTACCGTGGAACCTCCTTGGCCGCCAGCTTATGGAAGACGGCCGTGCTCTGCCTCGTCATCGGCAGAGCCTCCTCGTCGGGCCGCAGCTCCAAGCCGTACTCCTCAAGCACGGCGTCCAGAGCCTCCCTACACTCCTCCTCCTTGGGGCACTCGGGGCACAGCTTACCCGCGTAGCTGCTGTGCATGTACCACACCACCACCCCCAGCGACTCAGTGTACACCATGTAGACCTGGCTGTTAGCCTGGTAGTCAAACCCCATCAGCAGCCCCTTATAGTCCTGCAGACTCTCCACGTCCAACCTATGGCTGTCTGCGTGACCCCGCAGAGCCCCCGCGATCTTCTCCCGGGCCCTATTCAGGACCCTGCTGGCGTAGCTGGGGGTCCACCCCTCAGCCCGGTGACCGTCAGCGATCTCACTGGTGCTCTTCCCCTCCTGGAACTCGCCCCAGACAACGGCTTCGTGGTTTGACAGTAGCCCCATGTTGATTCCTCGGGATACCCGGCGCCATACAGACACCGGTATATCTTTACATTCTTTTGGTAAAGATTTACCTTATAAAGGTTGTGATCCGTAGATCAACAAAAAAACATTCCAGCCACAGGAAGATATTGTTTAATTCCCCGGGCATGGCTGTATCAGCAGATAAAAGGAGGAGCCCACCATGGAGTTCAACATAGACACCTACCAGCCCATGCCCGTCGCCTACGAGCTCAGGTACATGATGCTCAGGAAACTCCGGGCGGGGGAGGATCCCCTCCCGGACATAGAGGGACGCGACGAGACTAAAAACGATGTTATAAGGGCGGTACTCAGCGGCGGCTACCCATACCTGGTGAGCCGGGAGGGCACCGGCAAGACCCGCCTAGCCGAGAGCCTCGCCAAGCTCCTGCCACCAGTACCCAAGATCAAGGGCTGTCCCTACAACTGCGACCCCAAGTGGCCCGAGGAGTGGAAGTGCCCCGTCTGCCAGGGCGAGGAGAACCCAGAGATCGAGTTCATCAGCGGCAGGCAGCGGTACAGCCGCATCCAAGGCAACGAGTACACCAACGAGGCCAAGATACTGGGCGTCAAGGACCTCCAGGCCATCGTCCAGGGGGACAGCCCCACCGACCCCCGGGCCTTCATAGGCACCGGCGTGCTCCGGGGCAACAGGGGCGTCGTCTGCGTGGACGAGCTGCCGGCAATACCCACCAAGGTGCAGGTGCTTTTCCACCCCATGCTCCAGGAGCGGCGGATAGTGCTCGAGGAGTATAACTGGGTCCGACCCATAGACATATTCTTCGTAGCCACCGGCAACCCCGCGGGGTTCAGCCACGTGAACCGGGTGCCCGAGCCCCTCCTTGACCGCCTGGAGCTGATACCCATGGGGCTGCCCGAGGAGGCCGTGGAGAGGGAGATCATGTTCAAGGAGGGGTTCAAGGTCATGGACGACTTCTTCACCGACCCTGCCCAAGACAGGCCCCAGGAACCCATCTCCGCCAAACCCACGGACCTGAAGCGGCAGGCCGCGGTGCCCTGGTGGATCGTGGACGTGGTAACCAAGGCCGCCCGCTACACCAGGGACTGCCCCAACATCGACAGGGGCAGCAGCATCAGGGGCAGCATCAAGAGCCTAGACCACACCTACAGCAGCGCCGAGCTACGGGGCGCCAAGGTAGCCTGCCTCCGGGACGCCGCCGACGGCCTCATGCTGGGTCTTAGGGGCAGGATCAGGCTCAGGGCCGACCTGGTGGGCTTCGACGACAGCCCCAGCGCCTTCATGGCCAGGAACAACGAGGTGGTGGAAGACATCATCTGGTACGCTGCCAGGGACGTGGGTAAGCATGTGCTGGCCGTCCTCTCCGGCGACATCAACGTCAGAGACATGGCTGAGGAGGTGGACAGGTTCCTCTCAGCGACGCCCGCCCCTGTGAGCCTGGAGGAGTACCCGCTCCTCGACACCGCCGTCAACCTCATGAGGGAGCTGAAGACCTGGGAGAGCCCAGCACTGGTGAACGGCCTGGAGCAGGTGCTCAGGGAGAACCCCGCGGCCGCCGAGCCCGAGGCCGTGGCCGAGTACCAGGCCTCAGCCGTGGAGCTCCTGGCCAACGCCATGCTGGCCGAGAAGGTGACCCAGGGATTCGCAGCCCAGGACAGGCTGTACGTGCCCAGAAGGATGACGTAGCCTTGATGAGCCCCAGGAGCCACCCGTGCAGCGACTTCCAGGACAGCCTGCTGGAGCTGCTCAGGGACGCCGCCAGGATGCAGATGGGGCAGGGGCTGGACCATGACAGCGAGTTCATGGAGAGGGCCAGGGAGAGGGCCGAGGAAAGGTTCAGGGAGGCCCAGGAGAGGATCAGCCAGCTCACCGAGGAGCTGAAGCGGCTGAAGGCGGAACAGATGCAGAGAAGCGTGGAGAGCCTCCTGGACTCCGGCGATCTGGAGAAGGTCTTGGGTGACGCCGGGCTAACAGCCGAGATGCAGGGCCTGGAGGACGAGATAGAGGAGCTCAGGAAGGAGCCTCAAGGCGTCTCCAAGAGAGACTACAACGAGACCCTCCGGGACCTGGAGGAGAAGGGACTCGTGGAGAAGGGCCCCCACACCGTCAGGCTCACATCCAGAGGCGCCAGAGTCATGGGCCAAGGCTTCCTCACAAGAATACTGCTCAACTTGGAGCGAAGAGGCCTGGGCCCCCACAAGATAGAAGACATTGGAGCCGGAGCCTGGACCGGGGCCACGGTGCGCCCCTACGAGCCCGGAGACCCCTACCACAGGATCAACATCGAGAGGACGCTCCTAGCCGCCCTAGAGCGCGGCGCACCCATGAGCAGCTTCACCGCGGGCGACTTCAGGGTCTGGGAACCCCTCCACAGCACCGAGCTCCACTTCGGGGTGCTGGTGGACCAGAGCGCCAGCATGAGGAAGAAGAGAAAACTGGAGGCGGCCGTGGAGACGGCGCTGGCCCTCTCCGAGCTCATGATGACCCTGTACCCGGAGGACAGGCTCAGGGTGATAGCCTTCAGCGAGGAGGTCCGGGAGGTGGAGCCCTGGATGCTGACAGCCGCCACGGTCCCCATGAAGTTCACCGACATCAGGGCCGCCCTCAGGGCCTTCAGGAGCCGCGTCATCTACGAGCCAGGGAATAAGCAGTGCCACCTCGTCACCGACACGGCCCCCAACTTCCTGGACGGCGAGTTCGTGGGCTTCACCAGGGCCATGGCGGCCGTTATCGACGAGGCCCGCCTCTATAGGATGCACGGCATAGTCCTTAACGTCATAATGCTGGACGACGACCCCCAACTCAGGGAGATGGCCCAGAGGGTGGCTAGGGAGAACCTAGGCAGGGTAGCCTACGTGAACCCCGAGAACCTAGGAGAGGCAGTCGTGGAGGACTACCTCTCCCTCAAGTCACCCCTCACGGGGTGAAGGAGGTAGCCGTGGAGCGGCGTCTCCTTCCCCTTCTTTAAACAGCTCCGCCGCTCCCGGGCTCAGGTAGAGCAAGCTGGCTGATATAAAGGGGTTTCCGGAGACATATTACCTAGGCCTGCACTGGAAACTGGATAGGGTTCCGTGATAAGAAAAGATATGAGAGAACCGTGAAAGAGAACAGTGTTCGGGTCAGACCATCTTCTTGGGTCGTCTGGTGAATACTTCGGGCTCGTACTCTATGGGCTCACCCACGCTCCACAGGAAGATGTGGGCGGTGCTGGGGCCCACCCTCCGGAACCTGGCCTTCAGCCGCTTCACCACCAGATCATAGTTGTTGGCCTTGTCTATCCCATCAAGCCACCTCTGGAAGCTCCCGGCCTCAGCCGCCACCCTCTCGAACTCCCTAGCGTTCTCGATGGTGGCCACGATCTTGGACCTGTTCCGGATGATACCCGAGTCCTCGCTCAGCCTCCTGATGTCGTCCGCCCCGTACCCAGCCACCTTCCGTACCTCGAACCCGTCGAAGGTCCTCTGGAAGTTGGGCCACTTGTCTGCCATGAGCCTCCAACTGAGGCCCGCCTGGAAGACGCAGCGGCTCATGTTCTCGAAGTATGCGTCGTCTGACGGCGGCCTTCTTCCCTTGTACACCCACTTGGGGGGAGTCCGCTCGTCCGGCATGGGTATGCCTTGGGTGGAGACAGTATTGAAGATTTGGGCGGCTCCTCGTTTTCATATAGGGGGTTAACCCACGTAGGGATGATGCACATGGAGCCGAGGCAGGGACCCAAGGAGGTGGTGACAGCCAAGCACGGGGTGGTGAGCAGCAGCCACCCTGAGGTCAGCAGGATTATGGTGGAGGTCCTGAGGAGGGGGGGCAACGCCGTGGACGCGGCTGTGGCGGGTAGCCTTGCGGGGCCGGTGTACGAGCCCCATATGACCACCCACAGCGGCACAGTCAGCTTCCTCTACTGGGACGCCGACACAGAGCGCAGCCACTTCATGGACGCGTCCCCAATCCTACCGGAGGGCCAGGCCCCCTTCTGCCCTCACCCCTTCGCCAAGGAGACGGCGGCAGCTATCCCCGGTTCAGTTGCTGGCCTCAGGGCCATGCTTCACAGGTTCGGCTCCATGGAGTGGAGAGACCTAGTGGAGCCGGCGGTGAAGGCCGCCAGGGACGGCCACCTCGTTACCAGCTGGGAGTATGCACTCCTGTACGGCGGAGCAGGAGGCAGAAGCAGCACCCTGGAGGGCAGAACGTATTTTCCCAGCGGAAGGAGACACTTCGCCCCAGGCGGATTCCAGGTCCCCGCTGGAAGGGTTTGGAGGCGCCCCGACCTAGCTGACACCCTGATGCGCTCGGCAGAGGAGGGCCCAGACTACTTCACGTCGGGCCGCTGGGCCAAGCGCCTGGTAGAGGAAGCCAACGCCATGGGGTGGGGCATCACCCTTGAGCACGTGGCCGGCTACGAGCCAGTCTGGGTAGACCCGGTGGAGATCAGCTACAAGGAGGACACTGTCATAGGCATCCCTCCGCCCCAGAGGGGAGGCTTCTACACGGGGTTCCTGCTGGGGGTGCTCGGCAACTTTGACCTAGAGTCCATGGGCCAATACACCGAGTCCGCTGAGACCCTCGCCCTGACGGCCTGGACCCTGAGCAGGGCCCACAACGACAGAAGCCTCATCCACGACGCCGAGTACTACCACGACCCGCTGGATATCCTCCTGTCCGAGGACTATCACCGGGTAACGTCGGAGCTCTGGAAGAGGAGCCGCCCCAGGGGGGACCTATCGGAGTATCTTGACCTGACTCACAGCAAATCCGCTCACCAAGGCAGCCTACCCTCCACAGGCCACACGCCCCATGACAGCTGCGAGCTCAGCATCCTAGACGAGCACGGCAACTGGGTCCAGATGATGGAAACGGGGGGCGGCGGCATACCCGGAGTCGTGGTGGACGGCGTCCCGGGGAGCGGCATAGAGTGGGAGAGGTACGCCATGGTGGAGCCAGGGGGCCGTACCCAGCACGCCATCGCCAACACCATCGTGGCCAGGGGCGGTGAGCCCTGGATGACCATAGGCAGCCCGGGGGACTGTATATTCACTGTGCCCCAGGTTCTACTAAGCATCCTGGAGTACAGTTGGGACCCCTACCAGGCAATAGACGCCCCGAGATTCTGGCCCCTGAGGGACGACTGGACCATCGAGGTGGAGAGCAGATTGCCCTTGAAGGTGGTGAAGGACCTGAAGAGAATGGGCTTCATGACCAGGCCCCTGGGGGACTACCACTGGCCCATGGGCAGCATGCAATGCGTCTGGCGGAAGGGGGACGTCCTCAGCGGAACAGCCGATCCACGCCGACTGGGAGTCGCTCTCGGCTACTAGACGGATACATTGGCTGAGAGTTGAGCGCTGAGACGTGAACCAGGTTTACTGTCCGCCTAATCCTCTGCTCATTTCTCTGTGGATGGCCAGCAGATCACTTAGCACACCGTGGCCGGTCTCTACTCCTCCTGCTCCTGGGCCCATGAGGGTGACTTCCTTGAGGCCATCGGTAACATAGGTTAGGGCGTTCAAGCTTCCAGCCACGTGGGCTAAAGGATCATTGAGACTGATCTTCTCGGGGCCAACACTTGCTTGAACCTCGCCCTCATCGCCCCAGGCGCGGGCGATGAGCTTGATGCGTTTACCCTCCCTAAGCGCGTCCTTCATATCCCTGGAAGATATCTCTGTGACGCCTTCGCGCCTCACATCGCAGGGTTTAATGTGGGCGCCCATCACCGTGTTGGCTAAAATGACTATCTTGCCGACGGCGTCCCAGCCCTCCACATCCGTAGCGGGGTCCACCTCAGCGATGCCAAGCCTCTGAGCCTCTCTAAGGGCGTCAGAGTAATCGATCCCCTTCTCCATCCTAGTGAGGATATAGTTGGTGGTGCCGTTCACAATCCCCCTGATCTCGGATACTCTGTGGCCCGCCAGATTTTCCAATCCTAAGGCGATGACGGGGGTGCCACTCATGACGGTGCACTCGAACCTGAGCTCCACGCCTCTCTCCTCGGCCAACTGCCTGAGCTTGTGACACTCCAAGGCTATGGGGCCCTTGTTGCTGGTCACCACGTGTCTCCCGGCCCTCAAAGCCTCCCTTATGTGAGTGATGCCGGGCTCCCCCGTCTCCAGGTTGGTCCAAGCCGCTTCGACCATCGTGTCTGCGCCGCAACGCTTGATGGTCTCCAGACTGTCGAGGCCCTTGACGCCACCCGAGTAGTCATCGATCTTCCCCGTTTCCTTCACCAGTCTGAGTAGCTGGACCAGGTCAAGGCCCTCCGGGTCCATGACGCTGCCCTTCAGGATGTCGCTGATGGCCACAAGCTGGGCGTCGAAGCCGTACCTTGCCTTCAGATGACCCTTTTTCTCGTGTAAGACCCTGACGAGGCTCTGGCCTACTGTGCCGAACCCGATTAACGCTATCTTCATGGTGGGGCGGGACAAGATGCGCCCCATGCAATTAATATTGATGGTAACGAAAATGAGTAGCCTAAGACTGAATATGCTCAATGACAGGGAGGGCGATGGTCACCGTGGTCCCCTTCCCCTCCTCAGACTCCACCTTTATGGTGCCGCCGTGGGCCTCAACAGTTCTCTTGCAGAAGGCCAGCCCGAGGCCCATGCCCCCGGGCTTGGTGGTGAAGAAGGGTTTGAAGAGCTGGCTCATCACTTCGGGGGACATGCCCCGCCCCTGGTCGCTCACCCTAAGCACAATGGCGTCCTCTTCTCTGCGGAGGGTCACTTTGACCTCCCCCTCCACATGTATGGACTCTATGGCGTTGTTGATAAGATTCTCCAAGGCTCTCCTCACTCTCAGAGGGTCGGCGTGTATGGTGGCGACCTCCTCCGCCTCAACCATTATGATGATCTTGGGCGGGTGAGGCGTCTCTCTGGCCACCTCCTCCACCAGAGCCTTCATGTCGGTAGGCTCCAAGACGAGGGGCTCCTCCCGGGTCCTCTGCCGCAGCTCGTCCAGCATCTTGAGAGACCTGTCAACGGCACCCTCGATGACGTCAAGCATCCTCCCGGTGTACTCGGGCCTCTGTCTGATCATGTACACAGCGTTCTTCACCGACTGGAGGGGGCTGCGGAGGTCGTGCCCTACCATGGAGGCAACCCGGCCCGCCGTAGCCATCCTCTCAGCCTCCAGGAGCTCGCTGCTTCTCTCCAAGATGGTCTTCTCCAACTGCTCCGTGTACTCCCTCACCTGGGCCTCGGAGCGTTTGATGTCCGTGACATCTCTAACTAGCCCCATGTATCCGGCTCTAGGCTCCTCGCCGTTCGTAGACACAGCCTTGAAGGTGGTCTCAAAGTAATGAACCCCCCTCTTCCTGGTCTTGTACTTGACCCTGTCGAAGTCTCTCTGAGTCTCGACGCTGACCTCTGTTCCTTTTCTCAGTTTCTCCTTCTGCTCGTCCGTTAGACTGCTGTCCCTGAAGATGTTCCAGCCTCTGAAGTCCTCGACCTTGTCTACGCCGAAGTAGCTGAGGGCCGTGGCGTTGGCTTCGATGAGGGTGCCCTCCTTGTCGTATATCTCGATGCCTATAGGTGACTCGTGGTATATGTTGCTGAACCAGCCCTCCGACTCTGGCAAGGCTTTCTCAATGTGAGCCTCTTCCGGATCGTCCTTGGAGAGGACAAGGGAAGCCGGTTTCCTGCTTTCCTGAGCCTTGGCGTTTTCCTTCAACCCCACCTTGTCACTGATGTTCTCGAAGGCGACGGCGAACCTCTTGCCGGGGATGGGGAGAGCAGACAACCTGAAGAAACCCGATACTTTCTGGTCGTCCCAGAACAGCCTCTCGTATTTGACCTGGCGCCCCTCCGTTATGGCCTTAAGGTACTCCTGCTTGAGAGCATCTCCCTTCGGGCCCCATATCTCGTTAAACTCCTTACCGATAATCGCATCTCGGGTCAGCTTTGTCTGCCTCAGAGCCTCGGGGTTGCAGTTGGTGAGGACGAGCCTGTCAGGCTCCTCGTGCCTGTACAGAAACACGCCGCTGGGCATGTGCTCGAACACCAGGCTCGATGTCTCCAAGGAGTCCCTTAACTCGTGTTCGGCTCGCCTCTTCTCAACCGCCTGCCGAATACTGTTTACAAGCACACTGTAATGGCTCGGAGAGGTCTCCTTGCGGACGTAATCGTCCACTCCTGCGGCGAAGGCCGCCTGGGCCACCTCCTCGCTTCCCTGACCCGTGTATATGATGAACGGTAGGTCTTTCCTCTTTTTCAGCTGCCGGGCAAACTGGATACCCGTGACCTCTGGCATCTGGTAGTCGCAGACTATGCAGTCGTATTCTTTTGACTCCAGTAAGCTCAAAGCTTTCTTGGCCGAGTTCACAGTGTCGACGTGGAAGGCAGGATCGGAATCCTTTAAGAAAATTCTGAGTAGCTTGTCTTCCTCGTCGTCCACGTAGAGTACCCTAATGGTGGTGTTGTCTGGTTGGCCTATGGTGTACGCCCTCCATTCTTCATGCTTCCACCAGCCATTTTAAAGTTTCATGAAACATGAATAAAGGATGCTTGCCTCTGAGGCGCTGCCGCCATGCGTGTGATGTTCGTTGAGCCCCCTAAGGACTTTTGGTTCATAATGGGAGAGTATGTCCCGCCCCCCTTCGGCCTGCTCTGCCTGGCCGGGTACCTGGAGAAGGCTTGCCCAGGGGCCGAGGTGGAGGTGGTGGACTCCCAGGCGGAGGGCCTGGACTGGGACGGCCTCGAGAGTAGGGTGGAGGAGTACGCGCCTGACTTGGTGGCCCCATCTGGGATGGCTACGGCTAACGCCTACTACGCCGTCAGGGTAGCTGAGTTGGCGAAGAAGGTGGCCCCCGATTCACGCTCGGTTCTCGGTGGGCAGCACTTCACAGCCCTGGCGCAGGAGACTCTAGCCGGCTACCAATCGGTGGACTTTGTTGTTAGGGGGGAGGGAGAGGCCACGCTCGCCGAGCTGGCGAGGGCCCTAGATTCGGACGGCGACCTGGGCGATGTGGCCGGCGTCTCCTACAGACGTGGCGGCTCTATACTCCACAACCGGGACAGGAGCCTCATATGCGATCTGGACACGCTGCCCTACCCCGCCTACGATCACCTCGCGCCCCACATGAAGGATTACTACTTCTCGTTGATGGGCGGTGAGGGCAAGCCCTTCGCCATAGTTGAGGGCTCGAGGGGGTGCCGCCACAACTGCAGCTACTGCAGCCAGTGGAGGTTCTGGAGGCGCAGCCACAGGGCCAAGTCCCCTCAGAGGGTGGTGGACGAGTTCGAGCACCTCTACACGGAGTACGGTAGCAGGTTCTTCTGGTTCAGCGACGACAACTTCGGCATGGGGCCCCGGACCGAGGCCATCTGTGACGGCCTCATGGAGAGGGGCCTTGGGGACGAGATAGAGTGGTTCTGCCAGGTCAGGGTGGACGACATAGTTGAGCACCCCGACGTCCTGGCCAAGATGCGGAGGGCGGGGGCCACGTGGATGCTGGTGGGCTTCGACAACCCTAGCGTTGAGATACTTGACTCGTACAGGCGGAGCGGAGTCACTGAGCCTCGTAGCAGGAGAGCCGTGGAGCTGCTGAGGGAGAACAGCGTCTTCAGCCAGGGCACATTCATAATAGGCCACAGGAGCGACAGCCATGAGAGCGTGGAGGCTGTACGGAGGTACGCCGACGAGCTGGACCCGGACATAGCCAGCTTCTTCGTCCTCACGCCCTTCCCCGGGACCGAGGTGTACGAGGAGGCCGTGCAGGGCGGCTGGATCGAGGACCAAAACTGGGCTAATTACGACATGGTTCACGCCGTAATGCCCACGGAGCACCTGACCCGGGCGGAGGTCCAGCAGGAGCTATACGACTGCTACGAGAGCTTCTTCGGCTCCTGGCCCCGCAGGTACCGGGGGATAACCAGCGGCAACCCCATAACCCGCCGCACCTACGGCTACCTGGCCAAGCAGGCGCTCCTGATGGGCCTCAAGAACCTCATAGGGTGACAAGGTTGGGTGACGAGAGACGGGTTCACGTACAGGTTAAAGCCGCCCAGCTCGTCCCGTACCTGGCCATTTTCATCGTCATGCCCTCGGTGACTTTCCTGATTGGAAGAGCCGTGGACAGCCACCTGGGCCTACCAAGGTACCCTCCGCTACCATGGAACCTGGTCGTGGGGCTGGGGGTGTTCCTGGGGGGGCTCTGGCTGGGCCTGAAGTCCACAAGGCTCCTCTACAGCCTAGGGGGTGGCCTACCCTGGGGGGAGGCCAGGGCGGAGGCTAAGACGAGTAGGCTGGTGACGTCCGGGGTCTACGTCTACACCCGTAACCCCATGATCATAGGCTATACTCTGCTGCCCTTCGGCATGGGGGTGATGTTTCAGTCGCCTGGTATGGCGTTGTCTATCAGCCCCTTTGTGCTGGTGGCTAACGTGTTGATAGTTAAGCTGGTGGAGGAGCCTAACCTGGTGGCAAGGTTCGGCGAGGAGTACCTCCGTTACAGGGAGAGGACGCCTTTCCTAGTCCCCCGCCCAGGGGCCTTGTACAGGTCGCTGCTGTCTTCAGTTGAGGGAAGAGGAGCCCAGCTGCTCTATCTCGGCCTCTCGCTGGCGGGGCTCATCATCCTCACGAGGCTGGCCTTCATAGACGTACCCCAGGTCTTCTTCTCCGGGCAGATGCGCCTTACGGGCGCCGTCTTCATAGCTGTCTGCCTCTTCGGACTCGTCGCGGCTTTGTCCCCCAGCAGCCTGCGCGGGCTCGGACACGGCTCAGGGTCTAACTCCCTTATGAGGGGCCACCACCCGGACTGTGAAAAGTTCAGCAACCACGTGGTGTGGATCAGGGGGAGGCCGTACTGCGCAGGCTGCACAGGCCTGGCCCTTGGCGCGGCCCTGTCGGTGCTGGGCTCGGTTCTATACTTTTTCTTCGGCGTGTTTCTGCTGGACCCCGAGGTAGCGTTCTGGCTCGGGGCCTCCATGGTTGCTCTGGGCCTGGTCCAGCACTTCGTTGACCTCGGCAGCCCCCACCTTCACCTAGCCCTCAACGTGGCCCTGGTGTGCGGGTCTTTCATGCTCGCTGCGTCCCTGAACGCCATGGGGGTCAGCTTCTACGTTGAGGCCTACCACCTGGGGCTGGTGGTTTTCTGGGTGGCTTCCCGGATCAGGGTGAGCCAGGAGGAGCACGTTCTGGTTTGCGCGTCGTGCGGCCTCGGGTGTGGTCACGGCTTTAACCAAAATTAGAGTAATGTTTCTATAAGGGGACCCGTATCCTGTCATAAGGTGTGAACAATGGTTTACTGCACCAAGTGCGGAACCGAGAACGAGGAAAACGCCGAGAACTGTAAGAACTGCGGAGCAAGCCTCAGTCCCCCCGCCTACAGGGTCAGGAGGAGGAGCTGGGACCCTGAGGACGACTGCTTCGGCGGCCGCGGCAGGACTACGTGGCCCATCATCATAGGTGCCTTCCTGATCCTGCTGGGCTTATCTAGTCTGCTGGAGGACACCTTCTGGTGGGCCAGCTTCGATAACCTGTGGCCTCTGCTAATCATAGCCATTGGCGTCCTCGTTGTCAGCAACGCCTTGAGGCGTTAGCTAACCTACCCTATTTTGTTTCCTGCTGCCTGAGGCGCTCGTAGAGTACTATTCCTGTGGCCACGCTCACGTTGAGGGACTCGAGGTGGCCTCTCATGGGTATTCGCACCACCTTGTCGCATTTGGCGGTGAGGGTGGGGTTAGCCCCCCTGTCCTCGCCTCCTATGACGAAGGCCACGGGGCCGGTGAGGTTCTCCTCGTAGTAGGCTGTGGCTCCTGAGGCGTCCACCCCTATCACGGTCACGCCTTCACCGGATAACGTCTTCAGGGCCGTGTAGAGGCTCTGCTGCCACACGGGTACGTGGAGGCTTCCGCCCATGCTCACCCTGTGGACGGTGGGGCCTAGGCTGGCTGTCTCCTTCTTGGGGATCACGACGCCGTCCACGCCTGCGGCCTCAGCTGTCCTGAGGATGGCGCCCAGGTTGTGGGGGTCCTGGACCTGGTCGAGGACGATGACGCAGACGTCGCGGCCGGTCTCCTCCAGCACCTTCTCTAGGCTCCAGTTGGGCTTGGGCTGGGCTATGGCGATGATTCCTTGGTGGTGGCCTGTGTGGCTCATGGCGTCTAGCTTGGGTTTGGGCACCGCTTCCACGGGTACCTTCTTCTTCCTGGCGTCGTCTAGGAGCTCTTTGAGTTTGGGGTCGTTTTCTTTTCCCTTCTCCACCCGAATCAGGGTGACTATGCCTTCTTTGAGGGCTTCTTGAACCGGGTTGCGTCCTTCCAGCTGGATCAATGTGCTCGCTGATACTTGGGTTCGGGCTCATTTAAAGGGAGTTGCCGGTGTGGGGTGGTTCATGTTTCTGGGGGGGGTTGGTTGTCTTCTTCTGTTTGGTGGCCGGTGGTTGGCCTCGTCTGGTTTGATCCTTTGTGTGTGCGTGTGGGGGGGAGGGGGGGTCACATCACCGCCACCACTTTTCCCTGTTTTCGGGTTTGTTTTCGGTTTTAGAGGCTTTTTAGGGGTTCTCTGGTGGTGGCGGAGGTTGGTGGTGGTCGTCGTCGCCGTTGAGGTTTTGTGTGTGAGGGCCTCTGCTGCGCTGTCTTGTGTGTTGAGTGTGCCGTGTTTTTGTGTGGAGTGGACGGCGTTTCTGCGTAGAATTGTGTCGCATCGGACAGGTTCTGCGGCTCCTTTTGGCGCGAGGCGGCCGTTTCCGGTTCATCTTGCTCTACCCCCTCCCCCTTCGTGGCTGAGGCTGCGGACGGCTTATCCCAGCCGGCACGGGATAAGGCGGAAAAAGCCATCTCCTTCCTCATGCTTTTACAGCGATGAGGTCTCTCCTCGTCCTCGGCTTCGGAGCCCCAGAGAACACGGTTAATCGGAAACCTCTCTATTGTTTTTCTTCACCCTGTTTCTGCAATATTGGCCCATGAGGAGCCCCACGGAGGCGCCGATCACCAGCCACAGGGCGAAGTTATCAAGCAATAGACCAGTGACACCCCCCAGGG
Source organism: Candidatus Bathyarchaeota archaeon (assembly GCA_043826455.1). Taxonomy (GTDB): domain Archaea; phylum Thermoproteota; class Bathyarchaeia; order TCS64; family TCS64; genus RBG-16-57-9. The sequence continues at coordinate 48,988 of JBDRQD010000036.1, read as the reverse complement.
TGATCCCTATGATGAGCCCCATCACAGGGTTGAGGCGGCTGATGAGATGCATCACCATTGATTGATGTTTAACCCCTTAAATCAGTTCCTTGGCCAGGACGTAGAACCTTCCACCCTGACCCTTGATCCCGTCTAGCTCCACCCCCCAGGCCTCCCTGTAGCCCCTGTCCTTGCATATGGCCAGGGCCGCGGGGTGGTCAGCGTAGTAGACGATCCGCTTGAAGCCCCTGCTCTTGGCCATGGACTCGAAGTAGGCGAAGAAGGCTGAGCCGTGGCCTCTGCCGCGGCTGGTCTCCATGAGCCACACCTCGTGGAGCTCCACGAAGTCTCCCTTCACCCCTAGGTCATCTTCCAGGATGCGCCTGTCTTCATCCTCTCTGGGCTCGCCGCCAGGGTGGGCGGCCGTGTTGGATGGGTGCCATATGGCGTGGCCCACTATTTCGTCGCCGTCGAGCCAGACGATGAGCTGGTCGGGGTCCTCGGTTACCAGCTTGTACTCGGTTTCCCCCAGCTCCCCCGCGATGCCCCTGTAGTAATCCTGGAACCGGTCCAGCTCGTACCCGTGGATGAACCTGGGCGCCATGGCGAGCAATACTGTGATCAAGTCTTTAAGTTTTGAAGCCCACACTCATGTGAAACATGTCGGAAGGCAGTATGAAGGAGATGGGGGAGCTCCTCAGGAAGGGGGCCAGGATGATGAGCGAGGCCTGCCCCGAGTGCGGGACTCCCCTTTTCAAGTTGAAAGGAGGGGAGATAGTTTGCCCCAGCTGCAACAGGCCGGTTAAGGTGGTTAAGGGGGACGAGACCCAGGAGTCCCTGGCCCAGCAGGGCAGCCTGGAGGCTACGCTCCGCAAAAAGATCACAGAGGTCCAGACCATGATCGAGGGGGAGAGGGACCACACCACCATCAGGGAACTCACCGACACTCTCATGGCTCTGCTCGGCGCCCTCGAGAGGGTCAAGAAGCTAGGAGCCTGAAAAATAGTTCCGGTGGCTGAATGAGTCCCTCACGCGGTGAACTGCTCGAGGGACTTGGTGACCCCCATCTTCTTGTCCCGCGTCCTCACACAGTTTTCCCTCAGAGCCTTCAACACGTGCTTCAGCACGATCTTCTCGATCTCCTCCACGGGCAGGGTGCCGTCCACCCTCAGGACGACGGTATCTTCGATTCTGCTTAACAGCACTCGGTCCTCCCCTTTCTCGGCGCCTGTGAACTTGGTGAGGCTCACGTTGCCGAAGTTAAAGACCTTGTAGTAGGCCGACCTGATCCTCTCCTGCTGACTCAGGCTCTCAAAGTAGGTGTGGTCCTTCACCCTCACCTGGCCGTTGGCCAGCCTGCTCTGACCCACCTCCGGCGTTATATCCAAGAAGACTACGATGTCGGGCATGAGGGCGTGGGAGTTTATTTCTCGAACCCATTCGAGGCTCAGCTCCTTCTTCATGCCCCCGCTCTGGTAGGCCAGGCTGCTGTAGACGTACCTGTCCGACACCACTACGCTGCCCTGCTCAAGGGCCGGCTTGATCTTCTTCTCGGTGTGGTCCACGCGGTCCGCGGCAAAGAGGAGGGCCAGGGCTTCCTCGGCCACCTGCTGCTCCTGGTAGAGTATGGAGCGTATGAGTTTGCCGACGGGGAGGTCCACCGTGGGCTCCTTGGTCTGGACCACGGGGTACTTCTTCTTCTCCAGGTTCCTTGTGAGCCTGCGGTACTGCTCGGACTTGCCTGAGCCGTCTATGCCCTCGAATACTATGAAGCAACCCTTACTCATGCTAGGCCACGTGCGCTGCTCTAGTCATGTATGGGGTCTGGTAATATAAGCCCTCCAGCTTCAGGGAAAGTTAGAGGGTGAACCTCTCACGGTCGTAGGTGGTGAGGCTCTCAGCCTTACCGTTCTTGATGAGGACCATGTCCTCCACCCGGAGATAGTACTCTCCCCTGTGCCATAGCTTGGGCTCGACGCAGAAAACCATGCCGTCCACCAGCTCTACGCGGTTCTCGGGTTTAAGCCAGGGGTCCTCGTGGACCTCGACGCCTATCTGGTGGCCCACCATGCCGTTGGGCAGCCGCGCCCTCAGGTAGTCGCCGTAGCCCTCCCTGTCGAGGACGCTCTCTATGCTGGGGAATACCTCGTTGGTCTTGAGGACCACGTCGCCTACGGCGTCCAGGGTCTCCACCACCGCCATCTGCAGCGCGGCGTAGGCCTTGGATACGTGCTCCTCTGGCTCCCCCAAGTAGAAGCTGCGGCCCCAGTCGCTGCAATACCCGTCCAATACGAAGCCCACGTCGAAAGCTATGCTGCTGCCAGGCTCCAGGGGCTCCTCGGGGCCGTAGTTGAACACGGCGTCCGTGGGCTCGCTCCCGCTCCTGCATAGGCCGGCGGTGCTGGGGAAGCTGACGTCGCTGGCCCCGATCATGCGGCCCATCATCTCTATCTTGAGGCCTAGGCCCCTCATGGTATCCCCCGCCTCCACCTGGTCTATGATGCGGCCCATGACGTTCTCTGTGAGCTTGGCCGCCTTCCTGAGCCTACCGATCTCCTCCTTCTCCTTTATCATGCGGAGCTCGTCCATGAAGCCCTCGGCGCTGCTGAACTTGGCTCCCTTGCAGGCGGTGGCCAGGGTCAGGACCAGGCTGCCCCAGGTGTACTCTCCTAGGCCCACCTTCACGGGCTCAGGGGCCAGTTCGCTGACTATCTGTTTGACGGCCGGCGCATGGTCCTCGAACATGCCTAGGCCACGGATGTCCTCGATCCAGCCGCCCTTGGCCTTGCCCGCTGAGCCTGCGCCCGCCAGGATGAGTGGGTCGCCGTCGGCTGGGACGAACACTGAGTCGGCCGGGTTTGTGAGGTCTCTTCCTCGTCTCCACTCCACGTCTGTGCCTGTGAGGTACTGGAAGTCGGGGCCGGCCCCCAGGACCACGAGGTCCAGGCCTCGCTCCTCCATCTTGGCTTGGAGGCCTCTGAGTCTGCGCCTGTAATCAGCCATGTGATGAAGTTCTCTTCACCAATTAAATCATTTATGACTCACCGGTCTGTACCCTTAGGGATATGCCCCTATGCGATCCAGTGGCTGGGAATTCCCGTTTTTACAGGGTCTCGACTGTGCCCTGATCTGCGTCTACGCGGACCCTCATCCCTGTCTCTATGACTTGCAGCGGGTCTCGGTCCAGCTTGTCCACCAGGGGTATGTCGCTGATGACGCAGCCTGTGGCTATGATGGCCTCGGTCTCGGCGTTGACTATGGCTGCGGGGGCCGTGCCCAGCTTCTTCATCCGGTATATGACGTAGCTGCCAACGGTGCTGCCCTTGCCCTGGGGGAACACGAAGACCTTGCCGGTGATGTTCTCGCCGCAGCAGCAGTGGCCTGGCTCTGTGATGCACCCGGTGACGGGGTCCACGCCGCCGTAGAAGCTCACGGGCTCAGGGCTCACCAGGGCCTCGGCCTCGGCTACGCCTCCCATGACCTTCCTGCCTCTGAGGATCATCTCGACGCCTCCTCCACCAGCTGCTCCACCTCGGCTATCTTAGTCTGGAACCCGTGGCTGACGCTGTAGTGGGCGCCCTTGAAGCTGTTGGTGGCTACCCCGTGCCAACCCATCTCGTGGAGGGGCGCCACCACCATGCATGTATCCCTGTAGACCTTGCCCCCGGCGTCCTCTATGGTCTTGACGTAGCCCGCCTCCGCTGCCTGGGCGTAGACGCCGCGGCTGGTGAACACCCATAGCCTGCCCCCCAGCTTCCTGTTCTTGGACAGCTTGGCGGCCTCAGCCATCTCCCTGAGGCTGCAGTGGGGACACCCTATGCAGTAGGTGGGGCTGTCGGGTTCGCAGCTCAGCTTAGCCCTGGCCTCCTCCAGGTCTCGGCGCTCCACGGTAACGGTCTCCACGCCGTCCAGGTATTTGGAGGCCCAACCGGCCTCGGGGGTCACTCCCTCCCCGTGCCACAGGGCCACGCCTCCGCTGGTAGCGCACGCGGCCCCCAGGGTCTTCATGCTCTCCACGTCGGGCTTCCCCAGGCCCCTGAAGTATGGGACGCCGCTGCCCACGAGCTTACCTGTCACGTAGCCCAGAGCGCTGTAGTCGAGGCGGGTCCTCAGCACAGCCTCCACCTCCACCACCTTCCCCGGGACCCTGTTCTCGTCCAGCCTGACCCCGTAGAGGGATGTGAGGCCGGTGACGGCCGAGGCCAGGGTGGTGGGCCCCGACTCGCGGTTGGTGCGGGCCCCCAGGACGCTGTTGCTGTAGCAGATGGCGTTGCTCTCTGCCCACGCGATCTGGGCGCCGCGCCGAGGGACATGGCCTATGAGGTAGGGGGTGCAGGTGCAGGTGGGCTCCACGCCCATCCTGGTGAAGGCGTCGATGACCCTGCGCTGCCCCTCAGCGAACTCCGGTGGCACGTTCATCTCCCTCCACCGGTCCATGTCCATGCCCGCCGGGTTCAGCGTCGCCCTGACCCTGCACCTGGCCCCCATATCGGCCTGCTCCTCCAGCCACTCGGTGCCGGCGTTCCCCAGGTTGGCGTAGCTGACGCCGCTGATGTGAGCCGAGTCCACCGGCACCAGCCTCTCGGCCCCGAATACGTCCCCCAGGGCAACCAGGAGCTCCATGGACTTCCTCACTGCGTCGCCGGCCTCTCCGCCCATCATCCGTTCCTGCTCGGGTGTCAGGTACATGAAATCAGTGAAACAGGCTCCCCGGCGAATATAAAGCACATGAACCTCGCTGGGAGATAGTTCGAGAAGGTTGCGGAGAAAAACTTGGCCAAGTGGAAGATTTAATACTTGTCCAGTATCTTCCGGAGCTCCTCGGAGACAACGATCTCAGCCCGTTTGAAGCCCTCAGGGTCCTTGTACAGGGGCCTGGTGGCGTCCACTCCCACCTTGCAGCCCAGCTCCTTCTCCTGGTCGCTGGCAGGGTCCAGGCTCGACACCCTCACGTTGGGCACCACCAGCAGGTCCTCGTCTCCCCTGAACCTGGTGGCTATGGCCCACTCCACCTGCTCCATGTCGAAGGGGTCGATGTCGCTGTCCACCACCACGGCGTGCTTGAGGCTGGGGTGAGCCGCGAACATGGCCATCAAGACGTTCTTGGGGTCCCCGTCCCGCACCTTCTCGAAGCTCACCACGCAGTGGAGCCACCCCATGCCGCCGGTGGTCATGTTGACGCCCCGGACGTTGGGCACCACACCCCTCACATACTCCCAGATGCGGGGCTCCTGGGGCATCCCCATCATGAGCCTGTGCTCCGAGCCGGCGGGGAGCAGCCCCTGGTAGATGTAGTCCTCACGGTGCATGACCCCCACCAACTCTATTATTGGCTGCTGCCTCTGAACGTCAAAGGTGCCTGACAGATCCACGAAGGGCCCCTCCGTCACCTGCTTATCAAGCATCAGCTTGCCCTCCAGCACCAGCTCGGCGTCCGCGGGAGCCAGAGCCTCCACGTGCTCGCACTCAGTTAGCTTCAGTTTTCCTCCGAGGAGGTTGTTGACTACGTCGAACTCGCTGACGCCGAAGGGGGCTGTCAGCGACCCGGCCAGCATCACTGTGGGGTGAAGCCCGATGCTTACGCTCACATCTAGACTATTTACCCCCGCCTTCTTTGCCATCTGAGTCAATCTGTAGAGGTGGCGCGGCACGATCCTTATGGCCATCCGCCTCTCATCCAGCACCAGCAGCCTGTGGAAGCTCACGTTCTCCATTGAGCCGTCGTGGCTCCTAACGTAGACGATGCCTGAGGTAATGTAGGGCCCTGGGTCCCCCTTGAAGTGGGTCAGCACCGGGATGTCCTTCAGTGAGCCCTTCTCCACCACCTCCTTCACGGGTCCGTCCCCGCCACTGCATTTCTGGGGGTTCTTGGTGGCCTCGATGAGGCGGGGGTAAAGCTTCTCTGGCTCCACATTCAGCGCCTTGAGTATGTGTCTCCGGGTTCCACAAACGTTGCCCACGAGCCGGGTCCCCGTCTCCTTGACCTTGTCCACGGCCACGATCTTGTTTCCATCCCATTTGCTGAGGGCCGCGGCCACCTCGTACCGCGTCGACAGCGGCTCCTTGATCCGAACCACATCATCCTCTATCTCCTTGAGGAAACCTCGAAGGTCACTCATCGCTTTCACCCATCAACCTCTTAGTGAGCTCCATCAGCGGCCTGCCGTCCTCCATGTCCGGGGGAAGGTTCACCGAGACCAAGGCTAGCTTGCCCCTCACGGAGGCCAGCCGCCCCCCAATGATCTTGGATAGAACCTCGTCCCGTTCCCCCATGATGGGGCTGCTGGTCCCGTCCGGCATCGTGGCCGTCAGGGTCCCCAGCCTGGGCTTGTCCCCGACCCAGAAGACGGCCAGCACGGCGTTACTCATCTCGGTCAAGGCGCCGTGGATGACCCTATCCCCGTGTTCCAGGGACTCGTTCGACCACTGGACGCTCATCGTAGTTTCTGACTCGTTGCGACGGAAAAGCCTATCCCTAGGCCACCCTCATGAGCCTGGACTCGTGGAGGCTGGTCACCACCCTCCTGAAGCCCCTCATCTCCTGGTCAAGGTCCGGGTCCCCCGTGTCCACAGCCAGACTCCTCAAGCCCTGCAGCTTCGCCGGCGTGGACACTATGACCAGGTGGTCCAGGCCGACACGCCTCACCACCTCGGGGCTTATCTGCTGGTTGCCCCTGCCCAGCACTGAGCCCTGGCCCCCCAGGGGGCTAACGATGATCCAGTTCTCCTCGACCAGGCCATCCAGGATGGCTGCCTCGTCCACGTCCCTCCCCACCAGCTCTCCGTCCAGGACCAGGTCCACCCCCAGCAGCGTCTTCTCCAGGCCAAGCCTCTCGGCCACCCGGCTCACCGTGGACCCAGGCCCCAGGATGTAGAGGGCACCGGGACGCATGTCCTCAATAACCCTCTCCGCGACGCTGTCCTTCATCACCTCCTCGTCGAGGCCTGAGGCCGCCACCTTCTCGCCTAGGACCAGGGACGCCTTGAAGGGGGTCCTCACGTAGCCCCTGAGGGACGCGTCCAGCCTGCCACCCCTGTAAGCCTCCTCATCGATGTCCATGACCTCTCTCTCGGCCAGGGGCGCATCCCCCGCCACATAAGCCTTGATGAGCTCCGCCGCGGCCCTGGGCGTGGCCGCGAAGACGGCGCTGTACATCTTGACGCCCGAGGGCACCCCCAGAACCGGGACCCTCATGTCCACGGCCTCCACCACGTCCACCGCGGTGCCGTCTCCCCCCACGAAGACAAGCAGGGATACTCCGGCCTCCTCCATGGCGGCCGCCGCCCTCCTGGTGTCCTCAGCAGACGTCAAGGCGTCTGTTGGGTTCCCCAGGACCTGGTAGTTGAAGCCCAGCTCAGCCAGGAGGCTTTCCCCCATGTCCCCGCCCCACGTAACCCACTCCGCGTCCAGGGATTTGAGAGGCTTCAGTGCCTGGAGCGCCCTGTCATAGGCCCTGGGCTCGGCCCCTCTCTCCACTGCCAGCCTCAGGGTGTCCTCGCCGTCCGTTCCCTTCAGGCCCACTCTGCCACCCATCCCCGCTATGGGGTTGATTATCAATCCCAGCAACATATGTAGCAGGTGAATGGTTATCGCAATTTAAATAAAAGCCTCGCATATCCTAGTTAGCGGAGTCCGAGACACTTGACAGAGAACGAGCCAGCGGCCAGCGGCGCACAGATGGACATACTAGAGAAGGTTAGACTCTCAAGGATCAGGGCCATGGAGGTGGGCGTCCTATCCATAATCATAGTCATAGCCATCCTCATCAGGGTCCAGCCCCTCCAGTACGGAGCCTACTTCACGGCCTACGACCCCGACTTCCAGTATAGGGCCACCAAGTACGTGGCCGAGAACGGGTTCGCGTCCTGGTGGACGTGGCACGACGCCATGAGCTGGTACCCCATGGGGAGGAACGTGGCCACCTCAGCGTACCCCGGGATACCCTTCTCAGGGGCCTTCGTATACATGCTGGCGAACGCCGTGGGCCTGGACGTCTCCGTCTTCACGGTCGGACTATACTTCCCCATACTCATGGCATGCCTCACATGCATACTGAGCTACTACCTGGGAAAGGAGTTGAGCGGCAGAGCCGCGGGCCTCTTCACGGCCCTCTTCATGGCCATAAACCCCGCCTTCATAGCCAGGTCCACCTTTGGGTTCTACGACACAGAGAACATAGGCATCTTCGCCATGGTGGCCATTAGCCTCTTCTTCCTCAGGTCCCTGGACGAGGCAAGAACCCTGGAACACAGAGCCGCCTACGGGGTGCTCTCAGGCCTCTCCCTGGGCTACCTGTACGCGTCCTGGGGCGCGGCCAGGTATATGACAGGGCTTCTGGCTCTTTACATGCTCATTATGCTGTACTCGGAGAGGTTCCAGTTCAGGCACCTCGTCTCCTACTGCCTCACCATAGGCGTAGGGTACCTCATTGTCATCTTCGTGCCTAGGCTGGGCGCCAACTCCCTGATGACCATAGACCACCTGGCCGCCTTCGGCCTCGTGCCCATGATGCTGGTCTACCAGTTCGTCCGGGACAGGATCGACGTCAAGATGGTGGCCAACCTGGCGGGAGGCCTGGTCATCCTGGGCATCGTGGCCCTGTTCCTGCTACCCGCCGTGGGCATCGAGATACCCATGACCTACAAGTTCCTGAAGGTGCTGAACCCCTTCACCTCCACCGACAACGCCCTATACCTGTCGGTGGCCGAGAACAAGGTGATAGCCTGGGCCAGCCTGTTCAATGACTTCGGCACCATCACCATCCTGGCCGTTGTGGGCACATACTTCAGCGTCAAGAGCCAGAGCGACAAGAACATCTACGCGTCGGTGTTCTTCCTCACGGCCCTCTACTTCGCCGGCGTCATGGCCAGGCTCAGCCAGGTGCTGGCGGCCCCCGCATGCGTCATGGGGGCCTACGGCCTCGTTGAGATCGCCAGACCCTTCATAGGCGCCTCCGTACCGGAGGAGGAGAGCAGGGGCAAGAGGAAGAGGAGGACCGTCTTCGGCGTCAACAAGACCATGGGGGCAGCCTTCATCGTCCTAGTGACCCTGAGCCTCACCCCTAACATATGGAGCGGGGTCACGTCGGCCGACGGCCCCACCAGTCTTGCCAGCAGCGCCATCCCCTACATGTTCAACGGGGCGTACCCCAACGACTGGCCCCTAGCCCTGGAGTGGATGAAGAACAACGTACGCGACGACGAGGTGATATGCAGCTGGTGGGACTACGGTTACTGGATAGCAGCCATGGCCGAGAAGACCACCATGGCGGACGGAGCCACCCAGAGCGAGCACCAGATCAAGAACATAGCCAACATCATGATAAGGCCCCAGAACGAGTCCATACAGATACTGAGGAGGTACGGAGCCGACTACATAGTGGTGTTCTTCACCTTCAACCCCAACAACCCCAACCAGGAGTGGCCCCTGGGCGACAACAGCAAGTGGCCCCAGATGGTGCTCATAGGGGGCTTCAACATCGCCGACTACGTGGACTACTCCAACTACGGCGCCGAGAAGCCCCTCTTCTACGAGACCACCATAGCCAGGCTCATGTACCACGCCACCGACCCCCAGTACTTCACCCAAGCCTACGCTTCTCCCAACGGCTACGTCCTCATCTACAAGATCCACTACCCACAGTAGGCCCCTCAGTAAAGGTTAAGAGCCGACCCAGCACTCCTATAGTGATTCGCCGGGTGCATGTTGTAGATGCCTCCTCCGATCAGGTTGACCCACTTCTATGATAAAGATACGTAAGACGGAGTACAGGCCCGCCCCCGTGCGGGAGACCCTCATACAGATGAAGGACATCTCAGAGCTCATGATAGACCTGGCCTACAGCGCGGCCCTCTTCCACAACAAGGAGCTGGCCGAGGAGGTTATGGAGCTGGAGGCCAAGGTGGACGACCTGGTCTACCTGCTCAACATGAACCTGATGCTGGCGGCCAGGGACAGGCACGACGCCGAGACCCTGGCGGGGGTAGCCAAGATAGGGTCCCTCACCAACGCCATCAGCGACGCCGCAGCCGACATAGCCAGCCTGGTCCTCCACGACATAGGGGTCCACCCCGCCGTCCGGGAGGTCTTCCAGAGGGCCGAAGAGCACCTGGGCAGGGTGGTGGTCAGCGACACCAGCTTCCTATGTGGCAAGACCGTGGACGACCTGGACCTGGCCTCGGAGATTGGCGTGGACATCATAGCCGTGCGCAGGGGCCAGGTGTGGCACATCAACCCAGACAAGGAGCTGGTGATGCCTGGAGACATCCTGGTGGCCAGGGGCACCGAGGAGGGCCTGCAAAGCCTAGTGGCCGCGGCCAAGGGGGAGGTGGAAGACTTTGAGTAAGGCCGACATGGAGCACTGGCAGCGGGTCACCCGGGACCTGGTGAAGCTGAAGAACACCAGCGAGATGATGATGGACCTGGCCTACTCGGCGGTGCTACTCAACAGCAGGTACCTAGCAGAGGAGGTGCAGCTCCTGGAGGAGCAGATGGACCAGCTCCACATAGACGCTCAGTGCAGGGCCCTGAGCCGCACGGAGGAGGAGGTGGACCCCCGGGACCTCTTGGGCATCATCAGGATGAGTAACGTCACCGAGAGGATCGCCGACGCCGCCGCCGAGATCGCGGAGGTGGTGCTGAGGGGCATAGAGCCTCACCCCATCCTCCAGATGGTCATCCAGGACGCCGAGGAGACCGTGGAGAGAGTGATCGTGAGCGGCGACTCGCCCGTGGCGGGCAAGACCATCAAGGAGGCCGCAATAGCCGACGAGACGGGCATGTGGGTCCTGGTGATCCGCCGCGACAACAAGTGGATAAGGCCCAGGCCTGACACCGTGCTCATGGCCGGGGATGTGGTGATAGCCTCAGGTTACTCTGAGGGAGAGGAAGACTTCAAGCGCCTTCTGACGGGTAAAAATTCAGAGGAAGAAGAGTAGGGGCCTACTCCTGGGCAGGCTTCTCCTCGGCGGGGGCCTCGGCCTCAGCCTTGGCCTCCTTCTTCTTGCGGCCCTTGGGGGCCTCCGCCACTACGAAGTTGAGGAACGTAGTCTCCTGGCTGACGGTGTTGCCGCGGACTACCTTGCGTTTCTGCTCTCCCCTGTTCTTGGGGGTGTAGCCCACGCCTCCGCTGAGAACTATCCTGGCCTTGGCGCTTCCGTGGACGTCTGGGCGCATGGGTATGCCGTCCTTGTCGGTGCCGCCTGTTAGCTTGAGCTTGTATCCCTGCATCCCCGCCAGTGAGCCGTCGATGGTCTGACCTATCCTGGTTCCTACGAGGGGGCCCATCCTAGCTGAGTCTATCTCTACCCTCTGGCTTGTCCCTGCGGCGGGGTCCGAGACGATGAGTATCGGCATCATTCTTCTCTCCTACACTGCCCAGAGCACGTCCGTCCTGCGCTTCATCTCCACCAACTCCATGAGGGCCTGAAGCTCGGTCTCCGTGAGCCTGGCCGCGAACTTGGTGCGGAGCAGCTTGGCGTCACGCTCTGGAATGTCCACATACAGGACATCACGCTCTTTTATATGTCTACCTAAAATGGGTTGGGGCATGGCTACGGCCACCTCCATGCCAGCGTCGGCCCTGGGTATGGCCTTCCCGCTGTCCTGGATCTGGCTTATCCTGCCCAGTCGCTCCCCCTGGCTATTAACCATGTTAACGTTTGGGGTGATCTGGCCTGCCAGGACCGTTGACCCGAATATTGCGGGCTTGGCCCGCCGGAACACGTAGCCCTCCATGACATCTATCTTGCCCGGCTTCACCAGGGGGTCAAACTCCTTCCGGGCCTTGGCCTCCCTCTCGGCCTCCATCCACCGGACGTACTCGTCCATGAGGTTGTAGATGATGTCGTTCCAGAAGATGGGTATCTTGTTGTTCTGGGCCTCCTGCTCCGCGTCAGGGAGGGGCTTCACGTTGAAGGCCAGCACCGCCCCGTAGAGGGGCTCCTCGTGCTTGACGCTCAGCGCCTCCATGATGTCCCTGCGGCTGACATCGCCTATGTCGGCGAGCCTGATGGGCACGCCCTTCTGCTTCAGGCTCTCCACGATGGCCTCCAGGCTGCCCAGGGTGTCCGTCTTGAGGATGATGCCCGTGTGGTCGGTCTGGATCCTGAGGCGGTCAATCTCCGAGGCCACCTCCTCCAGGGCCCTCTCCTCCGTCATCTCGCCACCCACGGCTATCAGGGGTGAGCCGGGTATGGCGTCGTTGATTCCCGGGGCCGCTATCTTGATGCCCGCGGCCGCGTGGGCCTCTGTGATGCTGCTGAACTTCTTCCGGGGGTCCCTTATCTCGTCCAGGGGCTGCGGGACCAAGATGGCACGTATCTTGGTGGATATGGGGCCCTCCTTGCCGCCTATGACTATGGTGTCGTCGGCCCTGAGGACGCCGTCGTAGATGATGGCGTTCAGGGTGACGCCGAGACCCACCTCCTCCCGGACCTCCAGGACGGTGCCCAAGGCTGGACCCTCTGTGACCTGGAGCTTCGTCTCCAGGAACTGCTGGGTGAGGCCGATGAGGACGGCCAGGAGATCCCCCAGTCCCTCACCGGTCTTGGCGCTCACAGGCACTATGGCGATGTTCTTGGTGAAGTCCCGGACCCTGTCGAAGCGGTCGCTGCTGAATCCCTCCCTGCTGAGGGTGCCCATCATGTTGTATATCCTGTCGTCCATGTCTCTCTGGACCCACTCATTCTGGGCCTTGTAGGCCTCCATGAAGGGCGCGTTCTGGGTGGACCGCCAGCCCTCGATCCGGTCTATCTTGTTGGCGGCCACAATGAAGGGCACCTTCCTGGACTTGAGGATACTGAGGCTCTCGAAGGTCTGGTTCTCGAAGCCGTGCATCACGTCCACCACCAGGATGGCTATGTCCGCGACGCTGCCGCCCCTGCTCCTGAGGTTGGCGAAGGCCTCGTGGCCTGGGGTGTCTACGACGAGCAGCCCGGGCACCTTTATGTTGACCTTGAAGTTCTTCACAAGCTGCTGGGTTATGGCCACCAGAGTGTCGAGGGGGAAGAAGCTGGCCCCTATCTGCTGGGTGAGGCCCCCGGCCTCCCGGAGCTGGACGGCCGTGCCCCTGATCTTGTCCAGGAGGCTGGTCTTGCCAGTGTCCACGTGGCCCAGCATGCACACTATGGGCTGTCTCATCGGCATGTTGACACCGGCTATTTTGACACTGAGACACCTAATATACCTATCTCACAGCGGGGACTTGGACCGAAGGGAACCATTTTTCTGTGTTGAAGCGGATATTACCCTGAATGATCAAGAATGTTCGGAGCCTGATCTACAAGCCATTCAGCCTCCTCTATATGGGGTTCCTCTTCTTCCTACTGTTCACCCTGGCCTCCTGGTTCCTAGGCTTCTTCAGGGGCCTGCTGGTGGAGGCCGTGGGGATACCCCAGGAGTACTTCTGGGCCGTCATCCTCCTCAGCCTGGTGGGTAGCTGGATAAACCTACCCCTGGCCGTGCTTGAGAGCGATGAGCCCGTGGCCTACGTGGAACAGGTGGACAGCTTCGGAGTCAAGTGGATGGTGCCCGACGTTGGTATGGACCGGAGGCGGACCCTACTCATGATCAACGTGGGGGGAGCCATAATACCGGCCATCATATCCCTGTACCTGCTACTGGTCTCCATACCCTCCTGCTCCCCGGACCCTCTGATGACCTACGTGAAGACCGTTATAGTGCTGGTGGTGGTCACCACGACCACATATCAGAGCGCCCAGATAGTGGAGGGCCTGGGCATAGCCACCCCGGCGTGGGGGCCGCCCACCATGACGGCCTTCATAATGGTGCTCATAAACTACTTCAGCCCCATCCACTGCGCCACTCAAGTCGCTTACATCGGGGGAACCCTGGGGGCCCTAATAGGGGCGGACATACTGAACCTGGGGAGGGTCGCCGGTATCGGTCCCGTGGTTAGCATCGGCGGTGCGGGAACCTTCGACGGCGTCTACCTAACTGGGCTGATGTCGGTTCTGCTGATACTGCTCTTAGCGTAGAAACGAAAAAAGAAGTAGGCTGGAAACCAGCCCAGGCTTAGACGACGTTGCTGCTCTTCTGGCCGTCCCAGTATATGGTGGCCCTCTGGTAGCTGCTGGTCTTCACCTTCTCGAAGGCCCTCGTAAAGTGGCTCATGGTGACTACCAGCTCACCCTTGTGCTCCGCGGCCTCCTCGGGGTCCCCGTACTTGGACAGATGCTCGTTGATGGCCGCCATGCTGGCCGCGCTGCACGTCGCAGCTATGTCAGCCCCGTTGTAGCCCTCCATCTGCTCGGCCAGCCTGTCAATGTCCAGGTCCGGGCCGAGGGGCTTGCCCCGCGTGTGTATCCTGATGATGGCCTTCCGCGCCTCCAGGTCCGGCTCAGGGATGTACAGCATCCTGTCGATCCTGCCGGGCCGCATGAGAGCCGGGTCAACCATGTCGGGCCTGTTGGTGGCCGCGACCACCACCACGTCCTTCAGGGCGTCCAAGCCGTCCAGCTCACTGAGTATCTGGCTGACCACCCGCTCGGTGACGTTGGTGCCCAGGTCCCTTCCTCGGGGGGGCACTATGCTGTCTATCTCGTCGAAGAAGATGATGCAGGGGGCCGCCTGCCTGGCCTTCCTGAAGACCTCCCTGACGCCTCTCTCGGACTCGCCCACCCACTTGCTGAGGAGCTCGGGGCCCTTGACGCTGATGAAGTTCACCTCACTCTCCGTGGCCACGGCCTTGGCCAGCAGCGTCTTGCCCGTGCCGGGGGGACCGTAGAGCATTATGCCCTTAGGGGGCTTCACTTCCGCGTACTCGAAGACGGCCCTGTACTTGAGGGGCCACTCCACGGCCTGCCTGAGCTCAGCCTTAGCCTCCTCCAGGCCTCCCACGTCCTCCCACTTCACGTTGGGGTTCTCCACCAGGACCTCCCTCAGGGTGCTGGGCGGCACCTCGCGGAGGGCGTCCCAGAAGTCCTTCATGGTGACGTCTATCTTGTCCAGTATCTCGGCGGGGACGCTGCTCTCCTCCATGTTGATCTCCGGGAGCACCCGCCGCAGGGCGCCCATGGCGGCCTCCTTGGCCAGTGCCTCCAGGTCGGCGCCCACGAAGCCGTGGGTCCTGTCGGCGATGGCCTCCAGCTTCACGTCCTCTGAGAGGGGCATGCCCCTGGTGTGGATGTGGAGCACCTGCAGCCTGCCAGTCCTGTCGGGCAGCCCGATCTCGATCTCCCTGTCGAAGCGGCCGGGCCTCCTGAGGGCCGGGTCCAGGGCGTTGACCCTGTTGGTGGCTCCTATGACCACTATCTTGCCGCGGCTCTCCAGGCCGTCCATGATGGTGAGGAGCTGCGAGACGATGCGCTTCTCCACGTCGCCCGAGACCTCCTCACGCTTCGGCGCTATGCTGTCGATCTCGTCTATGAATATGATGCTGGGGGCGTTCTCCTGGGCCTCCTTGAATATCTCCCTGAGCCTCTCCTCGGACTCGCCGTAGAACTTGCTCATGATCTCGGGGCCGCCTATGTGGTAGAAGCTGGCGTTGGTCTCGTTGGCCACCGCCTTGGCCAGCAGGGTTTTGCCTGTGCCCGGGGGGCCGTGCAGCAGCACGCCCTTGGGGGCCTCAACGCCGAGGCGCTCGAAGAGCTCCGGGTGCTTCAGGGGTAGCTCTATCATCTCCCTGACCTTGGCTATCTCCCTGTCCAGGCCGCCTATGTCCTCGTAGCTGACCTTGGGTATGTTGCCCATGGCCTGCCGGGGCGCCTTGTCTGTGAACACTATCTGGGTGCCCTGGTTCACTATGACGACGTCGGCCCTCGGCTGGGCCTGGGTGACCACCAGGTCCACCCTGCGGCCCATTATGTTGATGGTGATGACCGTGCCCTGGCTGATGACCCTGCCTTCCAGGAGCTGGGCCAGGTACCGTTCCCCGCCAACGATGCGCAGGGGCTCCGTGGGGTACAGGGTGAGCTGTGTGGCTGGTCGGGCCTCAGCCCGCCTCACGGTGACCCTGTCGTCTATGCCTACGCCGGCGTTGTTCCTGGTGAGGCCGTCGACCCTGATGAGGCCTTTGCCGTACTCGGCCGTCTGGCCGGGCCAGACCTTGGCGTAGGTCTTCTGGGAGCCGGTGATCTCCAGCACCTCGCCGGACTGCCACCCGTTCTCCTGTATGATCTTGGGGTCTACTACGGCTATGCCTCTGCCGACTAGGTTCGACGGGGCCTCCGCTACTCTGAGTGTGATCTTTTCCATTCTGATAATCTCCTATCGTGTCTAGTTGACTGGGACGTCCACTCCGTCCTCTCGGGGGGCCTCCACTAGGTCGAAGGACAGGTCCAGCACCCCGTTGTTGTACGTGGCTTTAGCCGAGTTGGGGTCTACCTTGGCGTTGATGGGCACTTCCACGTCGTAGTCTTTGCCGCCGTGGCTGGCGGTGACCCGCACCGCGGTCTCGGTAGCCTTCACCTTAATGGACTCTTTGGTTACCCCCGGCATCTCCACTAGGACCCGGGCCTTCATATGGGCCGCGTCGCAGTCCACCTGTGTGAGGGGTTCAACTGCCTGAGGTATGGCTGGCTGGGGCGTGCCTAGGGGGGTCTCCTGGCCGGGTAGGCCTGTGCCCCACTCTCTGATGACGGGTTTTCCGTCCGGCCCCATGGTCATGGCGTACCCGTAGGTCCACGTCTTGACGTTGGGGTCGCCGGGGCCCGCGTTAAGCTCCGGGTTTATTCCCCACTGTCTGAAGATTTTTTCCATGAACCTCTCGAAGTCGTCGTTTATCCATGACATGTTATTTCACTGGGGGTGTCTGCTGAGGCCCAGAATATAAATCTTATGTCAAAATGTCATGTTTCTGACATATTATGTGGGTTTCCGTCAACAACACCGGATTCCCCAGAAAACATGACTACATGTCATAAATTTTTATATTACGCTGGTTTCATCATGAAGTGATGTCAATCAGGCGGCGCTCAGTCCAGGAAGCGGTACGGGTCATCATCACCCAGAACCCCTACCTGTACCGGGGCATCAGGATGCAGGTCATCAACTACAGCGCCGCGGCCAGGTACATCCAGGAAGACGTAGAAGACCTGGCAGGCAACCAGGTGGACCCCAACACCATAGTCACCGCCATCATGAGGTTCAGCAGGGAGGCCTTGGACGAGGCACCCTCGGAGACCAGGGGCGCCCTCCACGGGTCAAGGCTCAACCTGGTGACGGACGTCAAGGAGCTGAGCCTCAAGGTGAGCCGCAGGGAGCAGACGGAGATCATCGAGACGTTGATGGAGCACCAGAAGCAGGGCTTCCCCGTCCGGTTTCACCAGTTCCCGGGCAGCCTCAAGGTGCTGACCACGGGCGACGCCATGACCCAGCTCATGCAGGACCTGTGGCAGTACGAGCCGGCCCTCTCCGAGGGCTACGCTGAGCTGAACATAACCACAGCGCCGGGGGACGACAGGTACGACAGGATAGCTCTGCTGACGGACCTCCTCTTCAGGAACGGTGTTCACATGGTGGACGCCTTCTTCACCGGCGACGAGATAAGCCTCGTCATCCACGAGGAAGACGCGTCCAAGGCCTTCGAGGCTCTGAGGAGCCAGACCCGGTGACCAACAGCCTTAGGCGTCCCTCTTCTCAGCTACCCTCGTCCTTATTCCGGCCAGGGCGTAGACCGCGGCTATCCCTAACATTGTGAAGCCCGCGGCGAACCGCATCGCCCCCCTGCCACCGTAGCTCTCCGCGATGACACCCAGGAGCAGGGGGTTAACCATGCCGCTGACGTTGCCGAACATGGAGTAGACGGCCATGGCGGTGCCCCTCAGCTCCTCCGGCGCCTCCTCCGACACGTAGACGTTGCCCGAGGTCAGGTATATGCCGTAGGCCACCCCCTGGAGCCCCATGAGCACCGTGACCATGACCAGGGTCGTGGCCCCCGAGACGCCGTAGACGGTGGCAGCGCTGAAAGCCAGACCCAGAAGCATCAGGTTCAGCGCCCTCACGTGCCTGGTGAGGGCGCCCACCGGGAGCCGGACCAGTGTGCTGGCCAGGCCCCTGGAGGTCAGCCCTATGCCCACCTCGGCCTCATCGAAGCCAATGTTGACGCCGTAGACGGGGAAGAAGAGGGTGACGGCTATGTACATGAGGCTGTTCACGTAGTTGGCGACGCCGGACGCCAGTATCCTCGCATCCGCTAGTAGGTCTCTGAGCCGGGGCGCCTTCCTCTCAGGCCCAGCCACCGCTCTTCTCCTCTCCCTGACAAGGCTGAGGACCAGGAGCCCGGCGACGCCCAGGGCACTGCTGATGAAGAAGCTGGTCTCGGCCCCATACAGCTTGGCCGTGAACCCACCTATGAGGGGACCCAGGGTGAAGCCCAGGCCCATGGAGGTCATATATATCCCCTGGGCCGTGTTCCTGAAACCCGGCTCCGCCACCTCGGACATGAGGAGGAACCCGTTGCCGAAGACGAGGCCCAGCCCGAGGCCGAGGCCCACCCTTATCGGGTACAGTTGGAGGGGCCCCGTGGCCAGGATGTAGGAGAGGGGCACCAGGATGAAGAGAAGCGTGCCGGGTATGATCATGCGTTTCCTGCCCAGCCTGTCGGACAGCCTCCCCAGGGGTATGGCCAGGAGGAACATGAAGACGGCCGAGACGGAGTCGTAGCTGCCCAGCACGCTGAGTGATGCGCCTATGCCTCGGGCGAAGCCCGGGAAGAGAGGTATCACGGTGCTGTGGCTGGCGTCTAGGAAGAATATTGCGACGCTCACCAGCGCCACGTCCCTGGTGACGCCCCTCAGCCCTTTCATTACTCCCACCATGACTCCTTGGGGTTAAGAGGCTTCTCAGAGGCCGGAGACCAGCTCCACTATCTCTGGGACGTTGACGGTCTCCGTGGTGTACATCCTCCAGCCCCGGCCCCGGCATATCTCCCGCATCGCGTCACTGGGGTTCAGAGCTATGGGCAGACCTGTGGCTTGCAAGGTCTGGGCGTCCTGGTCCGAGTCCCCGAAGCCCGCCGTCCTGCGGAGGCTGAAGCCGTGCTTCTCCGCTATGATTCCGGCGTACTCTGCCTTCCTCTCCCCCAGTATCAGGTTCCAGTCTATCTTTCCCGTGTAGACGCCGTCCCTGGCCTCGAAGACGCTGCCGTAGGCATAGTCGAAGCCTAGAACCTTCACACATTGTATGGGCTCCGTGGGTGAACCGGACAAGGCGATGACCAGGTCCACCTTCCCCCGGACCGCCCTGACCAGCTCACTGGCGTAGGGGTGGATGGACGCCGGCACGTGTCCCCTCATGTAGTCCTCGGCGTGCCTCCTGACGGTGACCTCCTCGACCCCAGTGATGGCCTCCGCGTATATGGCTGGCACCGTCTCGGCTGCGTGCCTGTAGTCGGCGGCGCCCCTGCTGTAGTTGCGGACGATTTCGTCTATCCTGTCGGAGAAGCCTTTGCTGATCACACCCTGGTCTGCTAGGTATCGGGGGAAGCTCTGTACTATGAAGCCCCTGAGGAGGGTGCCGTCCACGTCGAAGAGGGCGCAGCTACGCATACACTAAATGACGCTCGGCAGTGTTTAGGGTTGCTGCTGGAAACCTTTTATCGTCAAAGCCGTGTGACTTGTGCCATGGACGACCGCTGGGAGGCGCGGCTGCCCTTCTACTACGGGTGGGTCATCTTCGCCATCACCTTCCTCATATACATGTTCATGTACGGCCTCAGGTACAGCGTCGGCATCTTCTTCACCCCCATCCAGGAGGAGTTCGGGTGGAGCACCGCGGCCACGGCCAGCGGAGTCACCATCTTCTTCTGGGTCTACGCCTTCGCTGCGCCCTTCGTGGGGCGCCTAGCCGAGAGGGTGGGCGTCCGGAAGACGGTTCTCATAGGCGGCCTGCTGATGGGAGGAGGCGGCGCCCTGGTCTCCCTGGTCCAGGAGCTCTGGATGCTGTACCTGTTCTGGGGCGTCATGGCCGCCGCCGGGGCGGCGGCCCTCTACGTGGTGCCCACCATGGCGCTTTCCAAGTTCTTCCACAGGAAGCGGGGCATCACCGTGGGCTGGAGCAGCATAGGGGTGAGCGTCGGCCAGGCTGTCATCATACCCGTGGTGGCTTCGATCATTCCCATCCTGGGCTGGAGGGCAACCATACAGGCCCTGGGGCTGACGGTGCTGGCCGTGACCAGTCTCATAGGGTTCCTGTTCATGCGGGAGGACCCTGAGAGCCTGGGGCTGCACCCCGACGGCGACAGCAACCCCACCGCGGAAGAAGCCTCGGCCTCCTCTGACGACAACTGGCTCCCGGGGGACGCCGTGAAGACCCCCACGTTTCGGCTGATCGCGGTCTCCTACTTCTTCGCCGTGGGCGGAATCATCAGCATCCTCACCTTCGTGGTGCCCCACATGATCAGGATAGGCATCCCCCCGGTGCAGGCGAGCGGCGCCTTTGGCGTCATAGGGCTGATGAGCGCCGCTGGGAGCTTCCTCTTCGGCATCGTCTCCGACCGATACGGGAGGAAGGTCACCATCCTTGCCACGACCCTGGGGATGGCTGCCGCCTTCCTCGTGGCCACGATGATCCCGGCTGACCTCACCCTCCTCTACGGGTGGGCCGTCCTCTACGGCATCTCCTACGGTGGCGCCCCCGAGCAGTACGCAGCGGTAATAACGGATTACTTCGGTAGGAAGTACAACACGAGCCTGTTCGGTGTCCTCACCCTGGCCGGTGGGCTGGGGGGCGGTCTGTTTCCCCTCATCGGTGGCTGGTTGGTGGACCAGACGGGGGGCTACTACGGGACCCTCATGTTCCTGGGCGCAGGCATGGCCCTGGCCACCGTCACCGCGTACCTGGCCAAGCCTCCTGAGAAGCGCCTACTCTAGGTCCCTCAGCATCTTCTCCAGCTTGTCCGGGTCCACGCCGTGCCTCTCGGCCACCTGCTTGACCCTGCTGTAGGGTATCTCATGTTTTGTGAAGGGCTGGCTGGCCTCCCCCCTCATGTCCAAGCGGAGGAGGTCCCACCTGGCGTAGTGGCCCAGGGCGTCCAGGTACGCCTTGGTGTGACGCCTGTCGTCCTGGTCCAGCTCAGCGTATAGGATGGTCTCCTTGTTGAAGGTGGGCTCAACCAGGTAGACGCCCGCTGGGTTCACGATGCTGCTGCCTCCGCTGGCTATGTTGAAGTCCTTGGTGTCCTCGGGCATCTCATCGTCGGGGATGTACTGGCAGGCGCTGAGGACGAAGCTCTGGGTCTCTATGGCGTACTCCCGGACCGCGTAGTCGATGTCGCAGAGGTAGGGGTTGTCGCCGTCCCTGAACCTGCGCTTCTTTCCGGGGTGCCAGTCCATGACCCAGTAACCGTCCCAGAGGGCGCAGTGGACCTCCTCGCCCAGGTACGCCATGGCCGCCTTGGTGAGGGTCATGTGGTGCTCGTAGCAGATGAGGCCGCCCACCGTGCCTACGCTTGTCTTGAATACTTTGAGGTCGCGGCTGTCCCCCATGCCCCAGACGGTGCGCTCTCCGTGGGTGGGCATGAGCTTCCTGTGGCGGCCCAGGAGGGTGCCGTCGGCGTCTATGAAGAGGACCGTGTTGTAGAGGGTGTTGCTGCCGGGGATGTCGCTCATCTCGGTGCAGCCGACGACGGCCACTATCTCGTTGTCTCTTGCTGCCTGGCAGAGGATGTCGGTTTCATCACTGGGAATACTTACAGCGTTCTTCATGTACTCGACCTGGTTGGCGCTCCACCTGCTGATGGGGTTGGCGCCCCTCCAGTAGGGGTACCCGGGGATGTGGGTCTCGCTGAACACTATGATCTGGGCCTTGCTGCGGGCGGCCTCCTCCATGGCTTTGACGGTTTTCTCGACGGTGGCCTCCTTGTCCATGAAAACGGGGCTCACCTGGGATACCGCGGCCTTAACCTTATCCTGCATGGGTATGGTTTGGCTGCCCGGCGTTTAAAACATTGATTATTATTAATTAATAGTCGTTCACGGGGAACGCTTCAGGTAAAATAAGATAAATGGTTAGGGAGAATTACTTCTCCGCTTTTTTCTCTTTATGCTTCTTTCTTTTCTCCTCTCTCTCCTTCTTGGTCAGCGGCTTCTTCTTGGAGGACCTCATGCCCATATCTATCACCACATTGATGATGTCGGCATAGATAATAAACTATCAAGCGCCGATGGCTTAGACTCGACGACTCTGCCGCCAACTACTCCGTGAGGGGCTCGTCCCACACGAACCGGCGTGTGGGGGCATCGAGCCCGTACACCATGACGAAGTTCTCGGTGCCGTCGTTCACGATGCTGTGCTTGGCCGAGGGCGGGATGTAGATGGCGGTGCCGGGGGTGGCGTCCACCTCCATATCCTCCACAGTCACCTTAGCCCTGCCGCTGAGCACGTAGTAGAACTCGGCGTCCCCCACATGGTGGTGGAGGCCGAGTGCACGGCCCGGGGGCAACTCGCCGAGGCCCACGCAGAGCTCCTTGGACCCCGTCTCCTCCCAGAGGAGGCGCTTATAGTTAAGCCAGTCCCTGGGGTCGTCGTTCCTCCTCCAGGGAATGTCCTCAAGTCTGACAACCTTACCTTTCGCAGGCATTTCACTCACCTAATTTGGATGCATCCACGTCAGTTTTAATACTTGGCACATGGGGTTGACTCGTTCCGACCATGCTCCTTCATGACGTTTCCGCTCCGTCCCGGCTCATGGTCATTGAGAGGCCTGAGCCTTAGACCAAGGTGGGCGCCACCTTCGCGGCCATCTTCTGCGCCGGCACCCTGGGGTTCCTAAGCTGGTTCCTGGGTAAGAGCATGCAGGAGACGGGAGGCTTCGCCTAGGCCTGGCTCATCCACTTCCTGCAGGACGTAATAATCTTCACGTTCGTTCTAATGTAGGATTCATCGATACAACTTAATCCATAATTTTATCCTCATCCGAGGCTAATCCACCCTGTGATTTTAAATGGACCGGGTTGAGACGGTGTATCTCATCATACAGCATTGGAGTAGTAAACCATGGAAATAGATAAGACAAAGTGCGTCGGGTGCGGTAACTGCCACACCATCTGCCCGATGGGTGCCATCACCTTGGACGTGGACGGGAAATCCATAGTAGACCAAGACGAGTGCGTGGAGTGCTCCACCTGCCACCGGGTGCTGGGAAATGAAGGGTACTGGCCTCCACTGATAAGAGCCATACGAAAGGCCCTATCCCTCCTGCACCTGCAATACCTGGCACCGGTGAACGTCTGCCCCACCGGCGCCCTAACGCCCCCCGAGTTGACCTGGCCCAGGAGCCTACGCGCAGCGTTCAGCGACCCCACCGTGGTTCACCCGGGCACCGGCGTGGGCGGCCGGGGCACAGAGGAGATCAAGACCAACGACGTGACGGGCAGGCTGAGGCATGGAGAGGCGGGAATCGTTGTAGAACTGGGCCGACCCGGAACCGGCGCCCATCTACGCGACGTCGAGAAGGTAGCCATGGCATTGGCGCCACTCCAGCCCGTGTTCGAGCCGTTCAACCCGGTGACCCAGTTGATGGAGGACCCAAAGACAGGCAAGATGAAGGAAGAGGTCCTAGACGAGAAGGTCCTCTCAGCCATCATCGAGATCAAAACCAGGTTGGAGAAGATCCCCGACTATCTACGCACCCTGCAAACAATCCAGGGCACTGACGCAGTGTACTCTGTTGGCGTCGCGTCCAGGTGCCTCCCCGACGGATCAGTCCCCCACGAAAAGTGGGTCAAGGAGGCCGGCTACACCCTAAGCCCTAACGGTAAAACGAACCTTGGGCTAGGCAGGCCCTTGTTCCAGGAGGCTCACCAGTGACCAACACGCTACACAGGCAGGGAACCGTCGAGAACCTGAAGGGGGACTACGTCATCTTCGTCACAATGGCCAAGGGGATCAACCGGGAGGGCTCGGCCCCCAAGATACACGAGTTCCTACGCATATGCCAAAAACACAACCCCGTCAACATCGGGAGCAGCAAGCTGGGCAGCGTCCTCCAAGACGACGTAGAGTTCCACGACCTCATCGCCAACCTGAAGGACGGAGCAACCTCCGCCGCCGTCTTCACGGACCTCGACACCCTGCAGAAGGTGATAGCGGAGCTCATCGAGGCAGACCTGGGGATCTCGATAAACGTCAGCGGGCTACTGGACGGAGTCCACGAGTGCTGCCACCGAGACGGCATCGAGCGGCACAGCGTCGAGCACTCCCTCGGCTTCTGGGGGGCCCGTGACCGTCTCCCCGAGAGAGAGATACTTGAGTTCAACACCCTCTGCGGCCACGGCATGGTCTCGTTCAACCTCATCCGCAAAATGATGGAGTACGTGAAGCTGCGGCGGCTGACCCCCAGGGAGGCCGTGAAGATCATGGGCAAGTGCTGCGAGTGCGCCGTCTTTAACACCACCCGCGCCGAGCACCTGCTGGAAAAGATGCTGGAGACGGGCGCCTGAATCAACAGAAGACCATCAGGCTACCCACAGTCAACGAGTGAGACAAGCCACCAGACGATGACAACACACAGGCACGTACCTCGGCACCGGGCATAGACGAAGAAAAATAATTAGCTAAAAATATGCTAAAACTAACCCAAAAAATATCACATTCTTCCACGCAGCTGTCATCCACCCCCCAAAAAATATGAATACCCAGCCACTGGTACAGACCTCGAAAAACGCCAAATTACTTGTAGCTTGTAACAAGCCCAGCATCCGCTAAGCCAAACAATGTTTGAACGCCGTGTACGGCTTCGATATCTCCTGCGGGACCAGCAATATCAAGCTGGAATCTTGGGCGGTTGGGGGACGCGGGCTGAGTACCTCGGCCGAAGCCTCGGCACTTACACCCCGTCTCCATCGAACCCGTCTTCTACGGGAGCCCTCCAGCCCGAAGGCACGGATGTCTATTTTTAGGAGCGGCTTCGGGCTTAGATGCTTTCAGCCCTTATCCGACGCGGCGTAGCTGCCCGGCGGTGCCTTATCAGACAACCGGTACACCAGAGGCCACAGCGCGATGTTCCTCTCGTACTAATCGCCCTTTCCCCTCAGACATCCAACACTCCCAGTAAATAAAATCCGACCTGTCTCGCGACGGTCTAAACCCAGCTCACGATCCCTTTTAATAGGCGAGCAGCCTCACCCTTGGCCCCTTATGCAAGGCCAGGATAGGAAGAGCCGACATCGAGGTACCGAACCGCGAGGTCGATGCGAACTCTCGCCCGCGACAAGCCTGTTATCCCCGGGGTAACTTTTCTGACACTACCAGCCCTCATTAATAAGGACATGATAGCTCGTTAAGCCTGGCTTTCACCTTCGGACCTCCTATTGTTAGAGGTCCGATCAAACTAGCTTTTGCCTTTACACTCTACGGAGGGTTCCTGTCCCCCCTGAGCTAGTCTTTGGGCCCCCTCGATTCCTTTTCAAGGGGGTGCCGCCCCAGCCGAACTGCCCATCAGCCGTTGTTCCAGACATCAATGGTCTTGGTCAGGGAAGCAGTCACAAATGTGTGGTGTTCCATTGTCGCCTCCTACGCACCCAGAGATGCGTACTCACTGGCTCCCACATACGCTCTGCAAAAGCAACCGATTCCCAGCGACAGACTGCAGTAAAGCTCCACGGGGTCTTCTTGTTCCACTGGAAGTCGCTGGACTGTTCGTCCAGCAGGTGGGTTCACCGGGGTCCTGGCGGGGACAGCGGGGTCCTCGTGGATCCATTCATGCACGTCGTAACTTACACGACAAGGCATTTGGCTACCTTGAGAGAGTCAGAGTTACTCCCGTCGTTTAGCGACCCTTAGCCCGGTTGAAATCAGGTTTCAGGTATCACCACTGGACAGGATTCAATAGCCGTACACAAGCTTACGCTCTTGCGGCTACCTATGTTTTTATTAAACAGCCGGAACCCCCTAGTCACTGCGACCTACCGCCCCCACTTTCGTGAAGGCCGTAGGCACCCCTTATACCAAAGATACGGGGCTAATTTGCCGAATTCCCTCGCCAGGATTGCCCCCGACACGCCTTGGGCTACTCACCCTGAGCACCAGTGTTGGTTCTGGGTACGAACGTGGAGGATTCCTCCCACGGGCCTTTTCATGGGATCCAGGGCACAGCTGAACGCCCCTAACGGAGCGCTATTCCTGCCTTCCTCTGGTTCTCACCATTACGGTACTCCCCAGAGTTATACAGTTAAACAGAGCGACGGCTCTGCTCAGCTTCCCCCGAATCGTCGGCCAGTGGGCTTAGAGTCACCTCGAGTACCTCCACGGCACTGGAATGTTAACCAGTTTCCCTTTCGAGCAGTCATGTTAACGCTGCACTTAGGATCGGCTAACTCCCGGCTGACGACGCATTGCCGGGAAACCCTTGCTCTTTCGGCGATCGGGATTCTCACCCGACTATGCTGTTACTACCACTGGGATTTGCAATCCCTGCACGGTCCACAAGACCTCACGGCCTCACTTCTACCCATGCGGGACGCCCTCCTACCACATTTAATAAGCCTAAGGTATCGGCGCCTGGCTTAAGACCCGTCCATCTTCGGGGCCCCAATCCTCGGCGGGTGATCTGTTACGATTTCTTTAAAGGTTAGCTGCTTCTAAGCTTACCTCCCCGCTGTTTTAGGATTACGACGCCCTTATGTTTGTCACTTAGCCAGGACTTGGGGGCCTTAACCTTAGTCCGGGTTGTCCCCCTCACGGAGATCTAGCTTAACCAGACCATCCCGTCTCCCCGGTTCTACGGCGCACGCGTATTCGGAGTTTAAAAGGCTGCTGAAAGGTTTCCCTTCCGTGACACCCGATTAGTGCTCTACCCCGCGTGCAGCCTCCCCGGAGGCTATGCTGCGACATACTTCGGAGGGAACTAGCTATCACCAAGTTAGATTGGTCTATTGCCCCTATCCCCAGGTCAGATGATTGAATTGCATATCAAAACCATTGCGGGCCTCCATCAGGCTTTCGCCTGACTTCACCCTGCCCAGGGATAGATCACCTGGTTTCTAGTCTCACCCACGTGACTCCGGGCCCTATTCAGACCCAGCGGCTCGCCTTGCGGCTGCCCGCGCTTCGGTTTCCCTTCGCTTACGATCAAGTCTTAGGCTCGCCACATGAGAGAACTCCCCAGTCCGTGATTCTAAACGGAACATGGAACCCTGGTCCACACCATCCTACCGGCGCGTCACCGCGCCATCGTTCTGGTGCTTCGACCCTTCCGGGCCCCAATCGTCTGTAACTGTGTGACTTCAGGCTCTTTTAACGCCCCTCCCGGGGGACTTTTCAACTTTCCGTCACCGTACTAATACGCTATCGGTCTTGAGTTGTATTTAGCCTTGGAAGTTAATGCCTCCCACTTTCACACTGCAATACCAAGCAGTGCTACTCAGGTACCAGGAACATCCCACTCAACATACGTCTACGGGGCTATCACCCTCTACGGCAGAGCTTTCCAGAGCACTTTAACTTCGTTGAGGAGGGACAATCCTGGCCCGAACACCACATCTACGACGGGTTTCCCCGCGTATTCAGTTTGGGCTGTTTCCTCTTCGCTCGCCGCTACTGAGGAAATCACGATTGTTTTCTCTTCCTCCCCCTACTAAGATGTTTCAGTTCGGGGGGTTCCCGCTCCATAAGGAGCACAATGAGGAAGTCCCATTCGGGTATCTCCGGATCAGAGACTGCGTGCGTCTACCCGGAGCTTATCGCAGCTTGCCACGCCCTTCATCGGCACTCAAGCCTAGTCATCCATCACACAGCGTAGTAACCAGCAAATTATTACCGGTCCCACAGCTGGAGTCGAAGCCTATACACGGCGTCATCGCCGCGTCCGGAGTCCAACCCGTAGCGGCTATGCCCTTCACCCCCGACATTTCTTTCGGGAGTTGCATCAGTTGAGCATTGTTTAGGGTCGAGCATGTGCTTCCTCGCCTATCCTGTCTTTTCTAAGGAGGTGATCCGGCCGCAGGTTCCCCTACGGCCACCTTGTTACGACTTAACCCTCCTTGCGAGGCCCAGATTCGACACGGCCAACATTCGACCATGCCTCATCCAAACCTCACTCGGGTGGTTCGACGGGCAGTGTGTGCAAGGAGCAGGGACGTATTCACCGCCGGATGATGACCGGCGGTTACTAGGCATTCCATGTTCATGAGGGCGGGTTGCAGCCCTCAATCCCAACTGAGGTATGGTTTAGGGGTTGGCTCCCCCTCTCGGGGTGGCAGCCCTCTGTCCATACCATTGCAGCCCGCGTGTGGCCCGGAACATTCGGGGCATACTGACCTGCCGTGGCCCGCACCTTCCTAAGCCTTATCGGCTTCGGTCCCCCAAGAGTGCCCAGCAACCCTTTAGGTTCTGATGGCAACATGGGGCACGGGTCTCGTTCGTTATCTCACTTAAGAGAACACCTCACGGCACGAACTGGCGACGGCCATGCACCTCCTCTCAGCTTGTCTGGCAAGGTCTTCAACCTGGCCTTCACTCTGCTGTCGGTCCCGGTAAGATTCCCGGCGTTGACTCCAATTAAACCGCAGGCTTCTCGCCTGGTGGTGCTCCCACGCCAATTCCTTTAAGTTTCAGCCTTGCGGCCGTACTCCCCAGGCGGCACGCTTAACGGCTTCCCTGCGGCACTGGGGCGGCGCGTGGCCGACCCAACACCTAGCGTGCATCGTTTACGGCTGGGACTACCCGGGTATCTAATCCGGTTCGCTACCCCAGCTTTCGTCCCTGACCGTCAGACGTGTTCTAGTAAGCAGCCTTCGCCACTGGTGGTCCTCCGGGGATCAAAGGATTTCGCCCCTACCCCCAGAATACCGCTTACCTCTCCCACTCTCTAGCCGGGCAGTATTTCCCGCAGTCCAACGCTTGAGACGCTGGATTTAACGGGAAACTTACTCGGCCGGCTACGGACGCTTTAGGCCAAATAATCATCCCCACCACTCGAGGGGCTGGTGTTACCGCGGCGGCTGACACCAGTCTTGCCCCCCTCTTATTCCCAAGGCTATTTAGACCAAGGAAAAGCCGCCTTCTTCAGACGGCACTCGAGGTAACCCCTTCGCACGTGAGTGCATTGAGGAGGTTTCGCGCCTGCTGCGCCCCGTAGGGCCTGGATCCTTGTCTCAGTATCCATCTCCGGGCTACCACTCTCATGGCCCGTACCGGTCAAAGGTTTGGTGAGCCATTACCTCACCAACTGCCTGATCGGCCGCAGCCCCATCCTTAGGCGTAACAACAACATGTTGTTGGGACCTTTGGGCGTGATACCATTCCAGGACATCACACCTATCGGGTATTAGCCCCAATTTCTCGGGGTTGTACCCGTCCTAAGGGCAGGTTAGCTACGTGTTACTGAGCAGTACGCCACTCCCAGACATGGTTCTGGGCGTACGACTAGCATGGCTTAGTCCCACCTCGATAGCAGTGAGGTCCGACGGGATCAATCGGAATGAAGTTGACCGCAAAGTCAAACTATATAGAATAAAGCGAGGAAAACATCCTGCTCGACCCTTATCAGACTCGAAGACGTCTCCGCCTTTACTCGAGTCTTCATTCATGTCCCCGCCTCAGGAGGTCGATCAATCATCCGGAGGCCAGCTAGCCTCAGTCCGATCGTAGCCGCCGTCTTATAGCGGGTGCGATTGCTCGCACCACCCTTTGCTCAACGTGTAAATAAAAACGTTATGTTTTAGGGGGCGGAAGCCTTTAATGGCTCGAGGAGTCCCGCACACCCCATTTTTTATGTATTTTTTGTTACTTCTAGCTGAGACATTATAAAAACAGCTTAACGGAAAAGTAGGGTTACCAGGGCTCAGCTGGTGACGCCTTTCAGTCTTCGGGCGCCCTAGTTTTCATCCGGTTCTGGGGTTTTCTGTGTTTTCAGACGTTCCAGCTCACCTAAGAGGAACTCCTCGTACATCTCGTCGAAACGCTGTTGCGCTTCCTTGGACTTCTTTCCCACACGATCCTTCACACTCGAGGTCACAACACCGATCCTGTCCATGGCCTCCTCAGCGATGAACTTGCCCGCAGCGTACATGGAGACCCCCAGACGGTTTACCAATTGGAACTGTTTGTCGATCTGATCCTGGAGCTTAGAGTACTGTTTTAGAGTTTTTACCCCCTCCTCCGTTATCATGAAGCCCCCGCTCTTCGTCTCGGATATTAGTCCATCACGGACAAGCCTACCGAGCAAAGGGTATATCAGCCCAGGGGAGGGCGCCCAGTCTCCTTCACTTCTTTTAACGGCCTCGTCTATGATCTCTTTACCTGTCATGGGTTTTTCTGTGAGTAGGTAGAGCACATAGAAACGGGTGAAGCCCCTTGGGACGTTGCCTGTTATTTTAGCCATCAAACCACCGTTCGTATCGCTTGCGATATAATTTGGTGCCGGAGATATAAATATGTCGCTAGAGATATTGTTTCTGTGTTTACACAATGGAGGCGGTGTAAAAACCTGGCAAAAATTAGAGCCCGAAAATATGAAAAATGTACTAAAACCAATCTAAATATATATCTGCGAGATAAACTATAGGCGATTTGAATTGTATCAAATGGATTCAAATCCAGACATAAGTCTGGGAGACGAATTAACGGTATTAGTGCTAAAGGGAAAAGGGGATAGCATCATTAGCCGAATGAAGGATGGCCGCGTCATTTTATTCAACCGCGAGAACGTTTTATTCAACGAACTTGAGCCGGGCATGACGGTTAAGGCCAAGGTCAGCTTCATTGCCCAGAACTACATAATCGTGGACCCGGTGGAGCCCCCGGAGAGGGGGGACGAGGCCATAAAGCTCGGGCTGAAGATGGTCTCGGAGACGGAGAACTGGGAAAACGCGGTGATGGCCAACGCCCTACTATATATCATAGAGCTCCTAGAGGAAGAAACCTGAGCCTAGTCACTTTAGGTTCAGGACTATTTTTATAAACGATTTTATGAAGACCAGTCCCTCTCTTAGACTGAACTTGCTCTCGCCTTCAGCCCGCTCGTAGAATGTTATGGGGTGCTCCTTAACGGTGTAGTCTCTCCTAACGGCTTTGTATAGGCTCTCGAACTGGAAATCCCATTTATCGCAGTGGACTTCGGGCATAATTTCTTCCCACACTTCTCTTCGGTATGCTCTGAGGCCGCTGGTCCAGTCACAGACCTTTACTCTCAGTAGTAATCTGATCACGTTGTTCACTGATACGCTTAGGAGGTCTCTCGTGAGGCTTCTACCGATGATTCTGCCACCGTGGACGAGGCGGCTGCCTATTATTATGTCATGGTCTGAAAGGGCCTGGATCATGGAGGGTATGTATCTGGGGTCGTGGCTTAGGTCGCTGTCCATAGACACGATGTTCTGCCCAGTGGCTAGTCTGAAGCCGTCCTTGTACGCTGTTCCTAGACCAAGTTTTCGTGGCCTGTGGAGTACTTTGATGTTTGGGTCGGTTTCTGATAGTCGATCAGCTATTATTCCGCTCCCATCTGGGCTGTTGTCGTCGACTATGATGATCTCGTGGGTAACATGTTTCAAGGCCTGTCTGATCCTTTGGATGTTTTTCTCCAAAGTCTTGCTTTCATTGTAGACTGGTGTTATCACGGAGACCTTGCAGGCCATGAAAACTTCCCACGGGTATGATAGCTGGTTAAAATTAATTTAGGGTTACAGTTTCGGGCAACTGAGATTTACAGTTACAGATGGATTTTACATAAAGTCCAAGTGAGTCTAGCTACCGGGAGGAGGGGGCACAGAAAACCTACCCGTTGCTTTAACGAGTTTTCTAAGGGTATCAGGCATACGAGTCGCTCTCATTCATATGGGTTTTTTTTACAGTGGAGGAGGAGAAAGGACAGTCCTATGTCAAGCCGCCGAATTGGAGAGGCGGGGGTTCAATGTAAGTATATTTGCCCCAGTAATCACAAACGATTGCTTTCCTGACCTAATTAAGGGGCTTCACACCGTTGAAATTGCGAGAGGTGTTCCCCAGTCCTTTCCATTCAGAAACGCGGCAGGCATGATTCTCTCAAGCCTGGTCTCACCTTTACGAGAACTAGGTGAACACGATGTTGTGATCGCTCATGGGCAGCCAAGTAACTGGATAGGTATGAGGTTGAAGAGAAAATGCGGAACCCCCTACATCTCATACCTTCACCAGGTCAACAGGTTCTTCAAACAAAGGAAGGTGGATAAAACGAGCTGGGGTACGGAGAAGAACCTGATGCTTCTCAACATGCTACATAAAAACAACCTTGTTCTGCAGGGGCTAGATCGATTATCAGTAAAGTGCGCCGATGCTGTGCTCACTAACTCCCAGTGGATTCAAAGACAGGTAAAGGAGTATTACGGCGTGGACCCTGCCGTGTGCTATCCGGGAGTCAACGCCAACTTCGTTCAAAGTTCTGACAGAGGGAAGTCGACAAGATATGTTCTGACAACCAATAGGCACTACCCCCAGAAGAGGATCGATTACCTCCTGCAATGTATGAAGGACATTATTGTCGGGCATGAGGACGTGAGGTGCGTGATAACAGGGGAGTTCACGGGACATACCAATGTCCTGAAAAAGATCGTTGCGAAGAACGGGTTAGAGGAAATCGTAAAATTTACGGGGAGCCTCAGTGAAGCTCAGCTCGTAGAGATGTACAGGAACGCATACGTGTACACCTACACCTCCCCCGAGGAAGACTTCGGGCTAGGCCCCATTGAGGCAGGCGCATGCGGGACACCGGCGATAGTGTGGGATTACGCTGGGCCAAGGGAGACAGTGATAAACCAGGTCACAGGGTTCCGGGTCAAGCCGTACGACCTCCATGAGATGGTGGAGAAGCACGTTGAGTTACTTGATGACCCGGCGAAGAGGGACCGGATGGGGAAGGCGGCGTGTGAGCATGTGTCAAAGAACTTTACTTGGCGCAACCATTGTGACATCCTCGAGAAGACGATAACGGGCTTGATCTGAAGGTGTATTATATTATCTGTCCCTTAACAGAGACAACGTTGTAGTATTATTCTTTATTAAACATAAAAAAAACTGTATGTTGGGAAACGCAATGAGATCAACACATACAGATCGTAAAGTTGCTTCCATACTGACAATAGGAGTGCTCCTGCTCTCCATGTTGGTGCCCATGGTGGCGGCGGTAACGCCTCCGCCGGTAGGCGGCACGTACATGAACGACGAGGGGGTGCTCCACAGCGACACATACAGCCTATACCCTTACGAGGAGAAGAGCCTGAGCATCGGCTTCAGCAAGTACGGTGAGCTCATCGACGACGACGCCGGAGTCGGGCTGAAGTACAGCGGCTACGAGGTGTTCGCCAACCCAGCCGTGGAGAAGTACAAGTGGAGTAACGGGTGGGTCATAAGCATCCACTACACCGACCAGAACTACCTGAAGAACGTGTGGGCCTACGCCTTGTTCTCTGACAACAGCGGCCCGTCGGGGATAGACGGCGACTGGAGGCAGATGCAGAAATCAGTAGACGCTAGCGCGGTGGGAGACGCCCACGGCGGCAGAAGGACAAACGGGTGGGCGGAGACGGACGACATCCGGCTCATATACGACGGCCCACGCAAGGCCATCTACCTCCTCAAGACCACCATATACGACAAGGACCCGGCCCAGATGGGTAAGCCACTGGTTGAGATAACCATCCAGCTGGTGTTCGACAAGGTCAAGAAGTACGTCATGGAGATCAAGGACATCAAGCGCATCGACGACAACAAGTTCGAGGGCCCCTTCCAGATAGAGTTCAGCCAGAGAGGCGAGTGGGACATCGGCATGGAGTCCAACAACGAGGCCTGGGCCGAGTTCTACAACGGCCTCGACACCAAGTACTGGAAACACCCCTTCTACTGGCCCGAGGCATACTGCTCAGACAGCCAGCACCAGCCGATGCCGGTAACCTATGACCTATGCCAGATGATCGACAAGAACAAGCAGATAGTCGGCTTCGCGGCGTACTGGCCCAACCTGATAAGCAAGTGGGTCACCAACGTGGACAGCTTGACACCGGTGGGCGGAGACGATGTGCCCGGCAAACTGGTGACCATGGAGACCGAGGAAAAGTACATCACAGTGCCTAACGCGCTGCCACCCTACGTGCTTTGGCCCAACTATCTGAAGATAGTCGGCAACAATGACTTGAGCATAGAGATCATGGACCCCCTCGTGTGCTACCCGAGGGGAGCCGGAGAGTGGAGCGACGAGCCCTGGGTCTTTAAGAAGGACTACACGGGCAAGTTCGCGAAACTCATAAAGGGCATCCACTGGACGTGGCAAGCCCCCTACGTGATCATAAACCGCGACTACTGGTTACCAAGCAGCGAGTTCTGCCTCGTCTACAAGAGGGAGATGACCGGACACGAGCCTCACCAGCCGACGCCGTTGGATTGCATGACCGACGGGTTCATCGCCGACCCCGTGACGTACGGGATGCTGGCGGAGCCCAAGGTCCCCTACGTGTTCGCGGAGTGGGACTTCGACCTAGACTATGAGCACCCCGAGAACAGCACCCACCAGTTCAGATGCGTATCGGTCTACGGACTGACAGACTATAACAACGCAGTGGACCCCAACATGAGGCCAAGCCCCACGGCGCCCCCCGCTAACCAGTACAGGATCGACAAGGAGATCATGTACCAGCTCGACGAGGTCTTCAACCCATGGGACCTGAAGGACGCAGCCAACAAGGACACCTTCCGGTGGGCTCAGAAGGGCCCCGTAGCTACCACCATAACGCTCGACGCGCACCTCCACGACAAGTACGGCAACGACAGAGACTGCCTTGAAGGCCAGCACGAGGTCTACGTCCCCGACAAGTGGGGATACTACTGTAACGACTCCGAGAAGGTCATCCTATACGACACGGACAACGTGAAGCCCGACAAGCTCCTAGAGAGGCCGACGGACTACACCATAAGCGGCGACACCATAACCATCAAGGTGTCGCTCAGCGGCTACGAGTACTACAAGGTGCTGTACTCCACCAAGCTGGTGAACGAGTCGAGCCCATGGCATACAGGCCGCTGGGAGTGGATAGTCGTGGGAGAGCCCTCCCTCGCCTCAGACTCCATAGGCACAGGCATGATAGCGGCCGCGTGGAGCGACTGGAAGAACAAGGAGACGTGGCTCAGCGGACTGGACATCCAGGCAGAGGTCTTCGGACCCACCATGCCCTACACCATGAGGCGGTTCACCACCGGCCTCGAGGGCAGGTTCGACTTCCACTACGACCACGCCGGCGGCGACTACAGGTCAGCCTTCAAGGACGACTGGTGCACGCCTGACGGCTACGTGGGCGGATCAACCATCTACCCCTACGCCATCAGCAGCAGCAACATGATAGTGGTCGGAGGACCACTGGTCAACCTGGCGGCCGAGTACTTCAACGACTTCACGGACGCCCTCGTCTTCACCGAGTACGGCGACGGATTCTACGCACCCGGATGCTGGGCGCGGACCACCCAGGACCACTGGCAGGACAAGGCCAAGGTCGATGTGGTCGGCGACAAGCTCTGGTACGACAGCACAACCGTCAACGACACCGTGGGCTACGCCATCATATCCACGTACAAGGACCTCAACGAGACCGTGGGCTTCATAGTCTACGGCTACACCGCCGAGGACACCTACTACGCCTGCTACGCCCTGCGGGGCGGCGGCCTACCCTGGCTGCAGCTCGTACAGGAGGGCGTCACCACAGTGCTTCTGGAGATCAAGTACGAGGAGCTACATCCCGTCCAGTTCCACGTGAAAGAGTTCCTCGGAGGCTTCACGGAGTGCACGGGCGCCTACACCAACTTCAAGACCGACGACTACTACAGCAACGTGAACTGCGGAACCATCGAGATCGAAGAGGAAGCAGCCGAACTCGGCCTATGCTACAAGCTTGTGGACATAGGCTTCTGCGGACAGGTCCACCCGGACCCGTAAACCCCTAACCCCCCTTTCTTTTTATGACAAGGTTTTTCAGGTAACCCATCCAATCACTTTGGGTAATCATTTGTCTGAGAGGCAGCTGCTGGTCAGCAAGATAGAGAACGGTATAGTCATAGACCACATCCCCGCCGGGAGAGCCTTCCAGGTCCTGAAGCTGCTGAAGCTCCCCGCCGACGCCCGCGCCCTCATAGCCCAGAACGTGGACAGCCGCACCCTGGGCAGCAAGGACCTCATCAAGATAGAGGGCACCTACCTCACCAGCAACGAGATAGACATAATAGCCTTCGTGGCCCCCGACTCCACCCTCAACGTCATCAGCGACTGGCAGGTCAAGGAGAAGCGCAGGATCGCCCTCCCAGAGACCCTGGAGGACGCCTTCAACTGCCCTAACACCCTGTGCCCCACCAACGCCGTGTACAGAGCCCCCAACACCAGGTTCCGCGTCGAGAAGGGCGCCCGGCTCGAGGAGACCAGGCTCCACTGCGACTACTGTGGCAGCGTCACCTACTACGGCACCATCAAGGAAAACATCCAGAACGAGAGGTTCAGGATGGAGCGCCGCGGCCTAGTGAGCAGAGGCAAGATAGAGCAGGTCTTCCTGGATGTCCTGCTGAAGGGCGGCGCCCTACGGCTCCAGACCAGCCCCGACAAGCCCTTCACCCTCAAGAGCGGGCGGCCCAGCCCCTACTTCATCAACCTGGGGGCCCTCACCGACGGGGAGAGCCTCGCCAAGCTCAAGTGGGCCTTCGCCAGCTACATAGCCCTCCTCATGGAGACCGGGGAGCTATCCGACTTCGACTACGTGTTCGGGCCCAGCTACAAGGGCATCAGCCTGGCCGCCCTCACCTGCGAGGGCCTCAACGAGCTCTACGGAATGGGCAAACGCTACATGTACGACAGGAAGGAGGCCAAGGAGTACGGGGACCTGAGCAGCGACCAGGTCCTGGTGGGCGCAGGATACTTCAAGCCCGGCCAGAGGCTCCTGGTGGTGGACGACACCATCACAACCGGCATAACCAAGATAGAGACCATCGAGAAGCTGAGGCTCCTGGGGGACCACAAGGTGGCGGGCATGGTGATAGCCGTGGACAGGCAGGAGGCCATGGGGGACAAGGACAACGTGGAGCCGAGGAGCGCCACTCAGTACATGGAGGAGGAGCTGGGTGTAAGGATCCACAGCATCCAGAACATACAGAGCATATACGGCCTCATAAAGGACAGCCTCACACCGGACCTCAAGGCCCTGTGGCTGGACTACTACGAGAAGTACGGCGTCGTCAAGCTAGAGTAGGCCACCCCCTTTATTTTACGCCATTCCCCAATCCCAACCCATGGAGAAGTACGACGTATTGGTGGTGGGCAGCGGCAGCGGCATGATGATAGCCGAGGCCGCCGTCAAGAGCGGCCTCAAGACGTGCCTCGTCGAGATGGGTAGGCTGGGGGGCACCTGCCTCAACACGGGCTGTATACCAAGCAAGATGGTGATATACCCGGCAGACGTTGTGAACATCATCAAGCACGCCGAGCGGCTGGGTGTCCATGCCAGGATCGAGAGCGTGGACTTCGAGGGCATCATGGAGCGCACTAGGCGTTTCGTGGACCACGACAGGCGGCCCATGGAGGAGACCGTAGGCGCCGTGGAGGGCCTCACGTTCATCCCGGGCCGCGGGGAGTTCACCGGCGACCACACCATGAGGGTGAGCGACAGGACCATAAAGGCTGAGAACATATTCCTAGTCACCGGCAGCAGGCCACTGATTCCCCCCATAGAGGGACTGGGCGGCGTGGACTACCTCACCAGCGACAACGTCTGGGACCTGAGGCACAGGCCCAGGAGCATAATCGTCGTCGGGGGCGGCCTCATAGCCTGCGAGATGGCTCACTTCTTCTCGGCCATGGGCTCCGAGACCACGGTCCTCAGCCGCAGCCCCAGGCTCCTTAAGAACGCGGAGCCCGAGGTGAGCGAGGTCCTCACAGCCAACCTGAGGCAGAGGATGCGCGTGGAGACAGGCATAGAGGCCACCGAGGCCAGAAAGGTCGAAGACCAGGTGGAGGTCAAGGCCGAGACGGGCGGAGAGAAAAAGACCTTCACGGCAGAGAAGCTGCTCATAGCCGCGGGGCGGACCAGCAACGCGGACCTCCTCAAGCCGGAGAAGACGGGGATCCAGCTGGACCCCAGGGGCTACATAAAGGTCAACGAGAACTACGAGACCACCAAGAAGCGCATCTGGGCCTTCGGTGACGCCATAGGCAGAGCCATGTACAAGCATGTGGCCAACAAGGAGGCCGAGGTGGTCTGGCACGGCTTCAGGGAGGGCCACTTCCACCCCGTGGACTACGATAAGGTACCCTACGCTGTGTTTACCTGGCCCCAGGTGGCCAGCGTGGGCCTCACCGAGGAGGAGGCCATCAGCAGGGGGCTGAGCGTCCTGGTGGGGGAGTACAACTACATCGACACCGCTAAGGGTGCGGCCATGGAGGAGGAGGACGGCCTCGTCAAGGTTATCCTCGAGGAGGAGTCCTACCGGTTGCTGGGGGCCCACATCGTGGGGGCTCACGCGCCCATCCTCATCCAGGAGGTGGTCAACGTCATGTACGCGGGTGACGGCTCCGTGTACCCCATAGCTGACGCCATGCACATCCACCCTGCACTCCCCGAGGTGGTGCAGAGGGCCATATATAATCTGAGGAAGCCTGGCCACGATCACACCCACTAGAGGTTTATATTAGGCCGGCACCCCACCGTCAACTGTTTCTGGAGCTGAGGATGGTTAATGAACGTCACGGACGCGATCCACGCCAGGCGCGCCTACCGGAGCCTGGGGCCCGTGGAGGTGACCCCCGAGCTGGTGGACGACCTAGCCACCCACGCCGGCCTCTCCGCCAGCTGCTTCAACAACCAGCCCTGGAGGTTCGTCTTCGTCTACGATAAGGATGCGCTGGAGGCCATGTGGGTCGCCTTAAGCCGGGGCAACAAATGGGTGGAGCTGGCCTCCATGATAGTGGCCGTGTTCAGCAAGCCAGAGGATGACTGCCAGATCAGAGACAGGGTGTACCACCAGTTCGACGCAGGGATGGCCACGGCCTTCCTTATCCTAAGGGCCACGGAGCTGGGCCTAGTCGCTCACCCCATAGCGGGCTTCAGCCCCAAGAAGGTGAAGGAGGTCCTGGGCATACCCGAGGAGTACCAGGTAATAACCCTGGCCAACGTGGGCAGGAAGTCGGAGGCGGTCCACCCCTACCTTTCGGAGGAGCAGGCGAAGGCTGAAAGGACGAGGCCGCCGAGGAAGCCGCTGGCTGAGTACGCCTACCACAACTGTTACCCGTCAAGCCCGTCATAGGCCCCGCTAGATTCTCTGTTTATGAAAAAATTGTTGGTTTTAAAAAGGAGAGTTATCTCGGCTTGGTGGTGATGGTGTACTTGACGCCCAGGGGCGTCAGGGACTCATCGATCCTCTCAATGAGGCCCTCCACCTGCTTCATGTTGGGCTTGGTGAACCACTCGAAGAAAAAGTCGTACTCTCCGAGGCTCTCGCCACTCTTGCTGATGATGGTGTCGCACCGCTCCTCGCTGATGACGCCTTCGCCGCCGAAGAACATCAGGACACCCTCCTGAGAGTCCAGGGTCGGCTCAGTCATCCCCATGACGCTTATGCCCATCTTGGGGACCCCCAGGCCTGCCGCTATGGTTGTGTCCATGATGCA
This sequence comes from Candidatus Bathyarchaeota archaeon, assembly GCA_043826455.1. Taxonomy (GTDB): domain Archaea; phylum Thermoproteota; class Bathyarchaeia; order TCS64; family TCS64; genus RBG-16-57-9. The sequence goes on along the minus strand of JBDRQD010000036.1, from coordinate 9,443 downwards.
CACCTCGGGCATGTCGACGGCGACCTTCTCCAGGGTCTTGATGGCCTTGAGCAGGGGCGGACCGTATATCTTTACGTAGCTTTTCATAAAATCTCCATAGTTTTGGGGGGAATGAAGGTTATTAAACATTTACTTGGCGTGGAAAGGTCCCCTGTGCGCCTAAAAAATTGTGTGGGTGGCTATATTTTCTCCAGTTGCTTCCTGAGCTCCGTGTAGTCGGGCTCTACCCGGGGGTCCTCTGAGACCCACTTGTACCTGATGACGCCTTCTCCGTCTACTATGAAGACGCTGCGCTTGGCAGCCGTGTAGCCTTTGAGGCCGGCGAAGTCTTGGTGGATCACGGTGTAATTCTTCACGACCTCTCTTGTGTAGTCGCTGAGGAGGGGGAAGTTGAGGACGTTCTCCTCGTGGAAGGCCTTGTTGCTGAAGGGGTCGTTGACGCTTATGCCGAGTACCTGGGCGTCCAGTTCCTCTAGCTGGGCTATGCTGTCCCTTAGGGTGCACAGCTCCTTCCTGCAGACGCCCGTGAATGCGCCTGGGTAGAAGGCGAGGACCACCCTGCGGCCTCGATAGTCTCTGAGGCTCACCTGCTTCATGTCGTGGCTGGTGAGGGTGAACTCGGGGGCCCTGTCTCCAGCTTCTGGTTTGGCCATGTTTGTCTGTGGGGCGTCGCGGGTTTTATAGGTTGGTGGTTTGTTACAAGCTACTTGTAATTTGGCGTTTTCGGGTGTTTGTACCCAGTGGTTGGGTATTTGTGATTTTTGGGGGTGGATGACAACTGCGTGGAAGAATGTGAAAAATTTTTAAGGTTAATTTTAATATATTTTTAGTTAAAAGCAGCCTTTATGCAGCGGTAGGCGGTTCTACCTTGACATCTGTGTTTTCATGGATCTCGTTAATCAGGTACTCCACTATCTGGGGCTGAGTCCACACAGCCTGGCCGTCGGCTCCCTGCTGAAGGGCCATGACGCATCTGAGCGCCTTGTAGTAGGGGAGGTTCAGGTTGTTGATGGGGCGGACCTGCTGATAGGCTGACAGGTACGTTGCGATGAGGTCATCTACCCGACCCACATCCATGACGTACTCGAATGCGCCCTCAGCCAGTACCAGCGTGAAAGCGATGTCCATGCTCGGGTCAGCAAGCCGGAAGTTGGGCCAGTCAAGGACGCCGACCACCTCCCCGTCCCTCACTAGGATGTTCAGGGGGTGGAAGTCGCCGTGGATCACGGACAGGGCCTCAGGCTCCTCTGGTCTGTTGTCCTTCAGCCACCGGGTGCACTCTCCCAGCCAGCCACTGTAACGTTCACTGATGTTTCCGTGAAGCCAATCAAGTAGCCCGCTGAGACGGTACCGACTCTCCGCGACGCCCTTAGCCCTGAGCGCCGCAGCGATGGGATGTGGGTTGATGCTGTGTAGCTCTGCTTGGGCACGCCCCAGCAGAGCGGCCATCTTAAGGGGCGCATAGTTGCTCAGTGGCTCGCCCTCGATATACTCCATGACCATGAAGGAGCCCCCAAGGACAGCCTTATCGGTGCAGGTCACGTACACTCGCGGGGCCGGGTAGCCTGAGTCAGCCACGGTGTTCTGGATGAGGCTGTCCCATGATGCTCTCCCCGTTGGATAGTACTTGGGGAAAAGCCGCAGGACGAGAGGTCGAGATAGGTCCCCTCCCGTTCCGCGGAGCTGGAACCTGTAGAGGTACGCCTCTTGGCCTCCACTGAACTGTACTGGCGGGCACTCGTACTCTAGTGCTCTTCCCAGTTGTCCAGAGATGTAATGTAATAGTATCTCAGAGACCTGCTCCACATTATAATCGGGGTTGATCACAGTAGCCTCAACTCATCAATTACATCATCAGTGATTAATGTTTGATAGTGAGGATTGTAAGCCTGGCCCAGATGCTGGGCAGGGTCGCAGTAAAGTTCTGGACGGGTCTATACACCATAACCTCTCAGGCTCGTGGCCAGAAACATCAGGTAAAGGAACACCAGGACGGCTCCCTCGCGCCTGCTTATCCTCTCTCCGCTGAGGAAGTACCAGAGGAACAGGTTGGCGATGAGGCTGAATACGGCCAGGTTGGTGAAGGCGGCGATGTTCACGGTGAGGTCGGATAGCACGAGGGTGGTCCCGAGGATGAAGGTGATGTTGATGAAGCAGCTCCCCACGATGTTACCTAACGCCATGTTTATGTTCCCTTTCTTGGTCGCCTGGAGGCCTGTGGCCAGCTCCGGGATGCTGGTGCCGAAGGCGACGATGGTGGAGCCGATGACGACCTTGGGGACGCCCAGGCTCAGGGCGATGTAGGTGGCGGTGTCCACTATGAAGTAGGCGCAGCCGATGACGCCTAGGGCGCCTATGAAGACCATTAAGACATACTTGGGTAGCTTCTTCCGTTCCTCTCCCAGCGACCCTTCATCTTTCAGGCCACCCCTATTCTTACTCAGCTGATACGAGTTCCAGAGGAAGACCAGAATCAGTACAATGCCTATGAGGCGGCTAGCGTAGCCCAGGTAGATCAGGGACAGGGGGATGAGGCTGGCGCCGAACAGGCCCAGCTGTAGACTCTTAACGTCCTCCCGTGTGATGAAGGGGATGACCTCTATGCATGCCGGGTTCTTCCAGCTCGCGTACAGGATGCAGACGCCGAAGATGAGGCACACGTTCACTATGTTGCTGCCCAGAACGTTGCCGATGGCGACGCCCACGGACTCCTCGTTGGCGGTGCTGAAGATGGCTACGGACAGCTCGGGGAGCGTGGTGGACGCCGAGACGAGGAGTAAGCCGACCGCGGTCAAACCGAAGCCGGTTATGTTAGCTATTCTCTCCGAGTTCACTATGGTCCAGTGGCTGAACTTGTCCAGCAGCAGCAGAGCGACGACGAGCACCCCGACGTTGACCAGCATTCCCTCAAACAAGCCCTTCCACCTTCATCAACCCGAACCGGGTACTTGTATAAAAACTAGGGGATTCAACCAAGGCGAGTAAAGCATCTAGGAAACCTCATAAAAGGTGAGGCGGCTACAGGATACATGTCCAAACCAGAGGCAAAGGGACTGCTAACCTTCTTCTACTACAAGGACCTGAAGAAGGCAGCCGAGTTCTACCAGAAGATCATGGGATTCAAGCTGGTCCAGGACCAGAGGTGGGCCAAGATATTTCAGGTGGCTGAGAACGCCTACATGGGCTGCGTAGACGGCAACGTGGGCTACCACAAGCCAAGCGACGCGAAGCCCGTGATGCTCACAGTGGTGGTGGACGACCCGGACGCATGGTACAGGCACTTCCAGAGGCACGGCGTGGAGACCATCAACGAGCCCCACGACGACAAGGAGCTGAACCTCCGGATATTCCTGCTCCGCGACCCCGAGGGCTACGTCATAGAGATACAGAAGTTCTACGCCCCCTTCCCGTAATTATGCTGAGTAAACGGCGCTCAACTCCGGGAAACAGGGTGAAAACAGCCGTTTTTCCGCTCCTGAAAGGCCCCATATATAAGTAACGGGCCCCAGCCATCGAAAGTAGCTTATATTTGAACCAATTCACCTTTCTTAGTCACGTTATTCTATGAACACTAGGAGTACCCATCATGGATCAACTTGAAACCAAGATCAAGGCCGCTATACAGGAGTCGGAGCTGGACGCGGTCCTGGTGTTCGGGCCGGACAACTTCAACTACCTCACACGCACCGTCCTCCCCTTCGCCGACCACAACCCCAACAGGAGGGCAGCCGCCCTGCTACCCAAGGAGGGCTCACCCGTCATAGTCTTCCCCCAGGACTGGTCCCAGGCAATACAGGACCAGAGATGGAAAGGGGAGACCATCAGCTACGACGAGAACAGCGCCGTCGGAGCGGAGGCCCTCGTCAACAGCCTGGAGGAGCTCCTGGTGAGCCTGAGCCTGGACAGGAAGAAGATAGGGTTCGACGCCTCCAGGGCCACCAAGGCCACCATGGATCGGCTCCAGAGGAAGGCACCGGGCGCGGAGTGGGTGCAAGCCGACCAGATGATGGCTAGTCTCCGCCTGGTCAAGACCCCGGAGGAGGTCACCTATATAGAGAGGGCCTGCAAGCAGACTGACATGGGCATCGTGTGGGCCCTCATGCATCTGGAGGGCGCCGTGGAGACTCCCGGCTACAACATAGCCGAGTTCACCGAACGGATCAGGGTCCACATCAACGAGAACGGTGCCAGCGGCGTCGGCCTCCTCAACACGGCTTTCGGCACCGAGGGCCAGATATACTACACGCCCCAGAGGGGCTGGGTGAAGGACGAGGAGCTCTTCAGGATGGACGTCAGCGCCCACTACATGGGCTACTGGGCAAACCTGGGCCGCATGGGGGTGGTGGGCACGCCCAGCTCCGAGCAGGAGGCCGCCTACAGCGACAACCTGCGACTCAAGGCCGCCGCCCTGGAGATGATGAAGCCCGGCGTAGCCTGCAACGAGGTCTACGCCCACGTGGCCAGAGCAGCCGAGAGGCAGGCCGTGGGCCTCTGGAAGGAGCCCGGGATAGGCCACGGAGTGGGCGCCAGCCACCACGAGGCCCCCTACCTGAGCCTAGGCTGCAGCACAATGCTCCAGCCGGGCATGACCCTGGCCCTGGACATATACACCTACGGGCCAAGACAGGAGCTCATCCACGGCAAGGACGTTTACCTCATCACCGAGGACGGCGCTAGGAAGCTGAGCTGGTACAGGAGCTGGGACAGGCTCTACGCGGTGACCGGGTGGAGGGCCACCCACTAGGAGGGACGAGGATGAAGGAAGAGATAATGAGCAAGGTCAAGGCGAGCCTGGAGGAGTCCAGCTACGACGCCGTCCTGGTATTCGGCTACGACAACGTCCAGTACCTCACCGGCGCCTACCTCCACTACCCCCCCAGCTTCCCCGACAGGTACATGGCCGTCTTCTGGGCCAAGGGCGAGGACCCCGTCTGCATCCTCCCCCAGGAGTGGGAGAGTAGCTACCTGAACCTGGCCTGGGCCAACAGGACCAGAACATACACCGAGAACCCGGGAAACCCGGGCAACGTGGCGGAGGCCGCCGCCAACCTGGCCAAGAACACGGTCCGCAGGACAGGCAAGATAGGTGTGGACGCGGAGCGCGCCTCCGTCGCCCTCTACAGCCGGCTGGAGGCCGCCCTGGAGAACTTCGAGGTGGAGCCCTGCGACGAGTGGCTCCGGGAGCTTAGGATAGTGAAGACCCAAGCCGAGCTGAGGCTCCTGGAGGAGGTGGCAGCCAAGACGGACCACGCCATAGCCGGCCAGGCCCACCACGTCCTGGTCAGGCAGGCAACCACCGAGATGAGCAACACCGAGAACGTCCGAATCCACGCCCTTGAGAGGGAGCTGGACGAGGTGGGCCACCACGCCATCGCACAGGTCACCACGGGGGAACACGCAGCCAAGTTCTGGCCCGGAGCACCCATGTACGGCGTAGGCTTCGACAGGGTCCCCAGGCACCGCGAGTGGATGAGGCTGGAGCTCACCGCCACCGTGGACGGGTACTGGTGCAACGGCGCCAGGATGCTCACCATGGGGGAGCCCACCGACGAGCAGACCGCCGCCTACAACTCGCTGATAGCCCTCAGGGAGGTGGCCGTGCAGCACATCAAGCCGGGGGCCATGTGTAGCGAGGTCTACGAGGCCGTGAAAAGCGCCGCGGACGAGAAAGGCGTCCAGCTTGCCCCCAAACTGGCTGTGGGGGCCGGCGTCGGCGCCACCACCCACGAACCCCCCTACCTGTCGGCGGCTGACCACACTGTGCTGGAGCCGGGCATGGCGTTGACCATCAGCCCTGTGGTGAGGGCCCCCGGCGGGGAACTCCTCATGGGCAAGGACACAGTCATCATCACCGGTGAAGGCGCCCGGGTGGTGGGCTGGTACAAGGACTGGCGCGAGCCCTTCACAGCCAACTACACCTATTAACAAGTTTTTTCCCCTCCACCGACCCTGTCCATGGTGATACCATGAGCTTCAAGGTCGGAGACCAGGAGACACCCAGAGGAGAGAAAAGGCGCGGCTACCTGCAGGTGGCCCAGGCCTCCACCCACCAGGTGCAGCTCCCCTACATCGTGGCCCACGGAGCCCGGGAGGGACCAACGCTCACCGTCCTCAGCGGCGTCCACGCCGTGGAGTACGCCCCGGTGGAGGCAGTCCTCAGGCTCGCGGACAGCTTGGACGCCTCGGACCTGAGCGGCACCCTCATCATGCTGCCCGTGGTGAACACCGAGGGCTTCCACGCAAGGAAACCCTACGAGAACAGCCTAGACCACCTGAACCAGAACAGGGTCTTCCCAGGCGACCCCGAGGGCTCCATGACCAGGCGGGTGGCCCACACCGTCTTCACCCACTTCGCCGCCAGGAGCACCCACCTGGTGGACCTCCACAGCGCCGACTTGGGGGAGGACGCCACCCACGGCATGTTCATCTACCGCACAGAGGACCCCCTCCTCAGGGACCTGATGCTGGACATGGCCAGGTGCTTCGACTGCGACTTCATAGAGACCACCGACGTCGCGGGGAACACCGGGGAGGCCGCCAGGCTCTACGGGATACCCTGCATAATGACTGAGTCCGGGGCCCCCCACCCGGTCCGGGAGGACGACGTCCTCTACCACTTCCTGGGCGTAAAGAACCTCATGCGCCACCTGGGCATGCTGGACGGCGAAGCCGCCCAGGGTGACCCGCCCGTGGACCCGCCCACCAGGAGGGTGTGGGCAGCCCACGGAGGCGTCTGGAGGAGGCGGGTAGAGGCCGGCCAGAGAGTCCAGGAGGGGGAGCTCCTGGGCACCGTGTCCAGCCTCCTAGGGGAGACCCTCCAAGTGGCCACCAGCCCCCTGAAGGGGGCTGTCAGCTTCCTCAGGACCAGCCTCAGCGTCAACCAGGGGGACACCCTCCTATGGGTCACCGAGATATAAGATTCAGCCCAGGCCCAAGGTCTGGGCAGAGCTTTTATATCCGGGGCCCTAGTACATCGAATCGCCGGGACGAGCCATGGTTTACGACTTCCTTACCCTAGAAGACGTTGACGTCGCCGGGAAGACGGTGTTCCTCCGCGTAGACATCAACGCCCCCCTGGACCCAGCCAGCAAGAGGATCCTGGACGCCGGCAGGATCCAGGCCGTCGCCCCCACCATAAAGGACCTTAAGGGGGCCAAGGTGGTGGTGGGGGCCCACCAGAGCAGGCCGGGCCGCTACGACTTCACCAGCCTGGAGCTCCACGCCAAGGTGCTGCAGATGTACCTGGAGCAACAGGAGGTGAAGTACACCGACGACATCATCGGCAAGGAGGCTCAGAGGATGATCAAGGAGCTTCAGCCGGGGCAGGTCCTGGTCCTCAACAACGTCAGGATGCTGGACGAGGAGAACAGGGAGGCCCCCATGGAGAAGCTGGCCGAGACGGAGTTCGTCAAGACCATGACGCCCCTCATGGACCTCTTCGTCAACGACGCCTTCGCAGCCGCCCACAGGAGCCAGCCCAGCCTCGTGGGCCTCTGCGCCACCCTGCCAACCGTAGCGGGCCGCCTCATGGAGGCCGAGCTCAGGGCCCTCAACAGGGTCCTGGACAACCCGGCCAGGCCCAGCGTCTACCTCCTGGGGGGCGCCAAGGTGGAGGACAGGATACCCGTAATCAGCCGCGTCCTACGGGACGACGTGGCCGACACCATCCTCATAGGCGGCCTCGTCAGGGACAGCTTCCACATGGCCCTGGGCGGCATGAGGAAACGGTGCGAGCAGCTGGACGAGGACAGCCTCAAGCAGGTGGGGGAGGCCCGGGCCATCATGGACAAGTACCCTGGCAAGATCACCCTGCCCGTGGACGTGGCCCTGGACGTGAACAGGGAGCGCGTCGAGGTCATGGCTGAGAGGCTCACAGACGAGACAAACATCTACGACATAGGCCTCAACGCCATAGCCCAGTTCAGCCACAGGATCATGAACTCGGGCACCGTGGTGGCGGAGGGCCCCATGGGCATGTTCGAGCGCCGCGGCTTCGACATAGGCACAAAGGAGCTGCTCCGGTGCATGGCCAGGTGCGGAGGCTACACGGTGGTGGGCGGGGGCCACCTGGGCGGATTGGCCTCCATGCTGGGCATCACCGGGGAGATGAGTCACGTGTCCACAGGCGGCGGCGCCATGCTGAGCATGCTGGCCGGTGAGACTCTGCCCGTCATAGAGGGCCTGGAGAAGTCTAAGCAGAGGTTCGGATAGGTTTAAGTAACCAATTCCCCCTTTTCCTTTGGCCGCGTGGGACCGTGGTCAAGCTTGGTAAGATACGCGGTTTGGGTCCGCGTGATCCCCGGTTCGAGTCCGGGCGGTCCCACCACTGCGTAAAGGTTAAAGCCGTCGCCTTGTCTTGTTTCAGTGCGCGCCGGGTTGGCTGAGCGGTTTAGGCGGCCGCCTGCAGAGCGGCTCCACGGGGGTTCGAATCCCTCGCCCGGCTCCAAATGATAAGATATGGATGGCTAGAGCTCTTTTGACTGAACCACGCCGATGAAGCCCAGCAGCCCCACAATGGCGCAGGCGAAAGGGCCGATCTCTAGGATGGGGGGCAGGTCCCGGTACATGCTGACCTTCCACCTTTGCCCTTCCCTCATGTAGCCGTCCACCTCTAGGAGTCCGTCAGACCTCACATCGGCCCTGAAACTGAAACCATCTTTGGCGCTCTTCCCCGGGAACTCGGATACGGCGAAGGAGTCGCTGTAGATGGTTTCGCCGTCGAAGAGGACGCTGGCCTCCACGTCCACCTTGTTCCAGGGTAGCCCCATGCTGTCCTCCGCGGAGAGGCTCACCTCGTAGACGTGGCCCCGCTCCACCCGGAGAGAACACGCTATCCGTGGGTCCATGCCCGACGCCTCCTCAACGAGGCTCCTGTCCCGGGCCCCCCAATAGAAGTAGAAACCTCCCAGGCCCAGAGTTAGCAGGATCAGGCCGACGTAGAGGAGTTTAGCTGAAGGATTCATCCGGTGGAAACCAAGGGCGAGAGCCTTTAAGGAATGTGTAATGATGTTACAGCACTATCTTTGCCGCGTAATTAGGTGCACCAGGAGGCAGCTGGCCAGGTACATGGGCACCCAGGCCAGCACCCAGATGTTGAACTCCGTGTGCATGACGTCGGCCCAGACCCTGACTGTGGGCGTTAGAAGGTACCCGTAGAAGTCCAGCACGCTGTCCACGTTGAACGTGACCAGGTAGGCTACGGGGACCGGCATGGCGAGGGTGACCAGCAACTTGACGATGCTCGGCTTCAGGAACTCGGCGACGCCCACGGCTACACCCTCATCAAGAAACGGGTTTAGATATTTAGGGGTTCGGGGGCGCCCTGGTTCAGGGATTTAGCTGCCTTTGCATGTTAACAGACGAGTCGAAAAGCTAGGAATCACATTAAATCTGGCTGAGGCTACTCGTTTCATTTATCCTTTTCAGGTTTATTGGGGTTGCCT